>JAXMOZ010000048.1:0-26594 GCA_034382075.1 Rhodospirillales bacterium | reverse complement strand
CAACCGGGTGTTCGACAGCTACGAGGGCATCCGCGACACCTGCTGCGACGTCTGGCGAAAGCTCACCGCCGAAACCGGCCGCATCCAGTCCATCGCAACCAGATCCTGGGCTACCATCGGTCAGGCCTAGTGAAGTTTGGTATAAGGTCTCGCCGGGGCCTATCACGCCGGCCACCGGCAGCGCCCAGCCGGGAGGACAGGCTGCTCACCACGGGCTGGGCGGGAGGCGCCGCTTCGCGGAGCACAGCTCGTGCTCGGCTTCGCCGCGGGCGAGGGAGGCTGGCGGCGCATGCGGTGAGCGGCTCCCTCTCCCGCGGGCCGCGCGGGAGAGGGTCGGGGTGAGGGGGTCTTCGGCTCCGGCTACCGGCCCTTGAACAGCGAGCCGAGCAGGCCGCGGGCCAGGGCGGTGCCGAGCTGGCGGCTGGCCGAGCGCATGGCGGACTTGGCGAAGGCCTCGGCGAAGCCGTCGGGCTCGCGGCGGCTGCGGGCCGTCCGCGTCGTCCGGGCAGACGGGCGCGCCTGAGCCTCTGCCTTCGCCTCTGCCTTCGCCCCTGCCTTCTCCGCCGCCAGCGCCTGTTCCTCCCGCGCCGCCGCCTCGGTGCGAGTGGCGAGCACCTCGTAGGCGGACTGCCGGTCGATGGCGAGGTCGTAGCGGCCGGCGAAGGGGCCGGCGGCGATGAGCGCGGCGCGCGTCTGCTCGTCCACCGGGCCGATCTGCGAGGCCGGCGGGCGGATCACCACTTGGCGCACCACCGTCGGCGTGCCCTTGCCCTCCAGCGTCGAGACCAGCGCTTCGCCGACGCCCAGCGCGGTGATCGCGTCTTCGGTCTTGAACGCCGGGTTGGCGCGGAAGGTCGAGGCGGCGGCGCGCACCGCCTTCTGGTCGCTGGCGGTAAACGCCCGGAGCGCGTGCTGGATCCGGTTGCCGAGCTGGCCCAAGACCGCGTCGGTAAGGTCGGTGGGGCTCTGGGTGACGAAGTAGACGCCGACCCCCTTGGAGCGGATCAGCCGGACCAGCTGCTCGATCTTGTCGAGCAGGATCTTCGGCGCGTCGTCGAACAGCAGGTGCGCCTCGTCGAAGAAGAAGACCAGCCTGGGCTTGGCCAAGTCGCCCACCTCCGGCAACTCCTCGAACAACTCGGAGAGCAGCCAGAGCAGGAAGGTGGAGTAGAGCGCCGGGCGCTGCACCAGTTCCGCCGCGGCGAGGATATGGACGTGGCCGCGGCCGTGCGCGTCACACTGCATCAGATCGGAGATCGCGATGGCCGGCTCGCCGAAAAAGGCCTCGGCGCCCTGGCGCTCCAGGCCCAGGAGCTGGCGCTGGATGGCGCCGACGCTGGCCGCGCCGACGTTGCCGTAGCGGGCGCGCAGCTCCTTGGCGTTGTCGCTGACGAAGGTCAGCATCGCCCGCAGGTCCTTGAGGTCGAGGAGCAGCAGGCCCTGGTCGTCGGCGACGGCGAACACCACCTGCAGCACGCCTTCCTGGGTGTCGTTCAGCCCGAGCAGGCGCGACAGCAGCAGCGGCCCCATCTCGGACACGGTGGCGCGGACCGGGTGGCCCTGTTTGCCAAAGACGTCCCAGAACACCACGGGCGCCGCCTCGCCTTCGATCGCATCGAGGCCAGCGAGCCTTGCGCGCTCCTGAAGCTTAGCGGACGGCGAGGCGGGGGCGGCGAGACCGGAGAGGTCGCCCTTGACGTCGGCCAGGAACACCGGGACGCCGCTGCGCGAAAAGCTTTCCGCCAGCACCTGCAGGGTCACCGACTTGCCGGTCCCGGTGGCCCCGGCGACCAGGCCGTGACGGTTGGCGAAGCGCAGGTCGAAGCCGACCGGGCCGTCCCCGGGTCCGTCGCCGGGTCCGTCGCCGGGGCTGTCCTGGGCCTTGCCGATGAGGATCGTGGCCGCCTCTGCCATCGCCTGCTCTCCCGCCAGACCCCGAGGCCTAATCTTCGTCGCGCAGCCGGCGCTCCCAGTCCATCGCCGTCTCCACGATGAAGCCGAGGTCGTCGTAGCGCGGCTCCCAGCCGAGGACCTCGCGGATGCGCCCGCTTGCCGACACCAGCTCCGGCGGGTCGCCGGCCCGGCGCGGCGCGATCCGCCAGCTCAGCTCGCCACCGGCGGCGTCACGCACCGTCTCCAGCACCTGGCGGACGGAAAAGCCGTGGCCATAGCCGCAGTTGAGCACGGTGCTGTCGCCGCCCGCGACCAGATACTCCAGCGCCTTGACGTGGGCGTGGGCCAAGTCGCTGACGTGGATGTAGTCGCGCACGCAGGTGCCGTCCGCCGTCGGGTAGTCGTCGCCGAAGACCTGCATGTCGGGGCGGAGGCCCAGCGCCGCCTGGCAGGCGACCTTGATCAGGTGCGTGGCCTTCTCCGTCGACTGCCCGGTCCGCCCGTCCGGGTCGGCGCCGGCGACGTTGAAATAACGAAGCGCCACGTAGCGCAGCGGCGTGGCATGGCTGGTGTCGCGGAGGATCCACTCGGTGCAGAGCTTGGACGAGCCGTAGGGGTTGATCGGCGCGGTCGGGTCGTCCTCGGCCACCGGCGAGCGCGCGGGCTCGCCGTAAACCGCCGCGGTCGAGGAGAAGATGAAGTTGTCGACGCCGGCGGCGACGCACGCCGAGATCAGCGTCAGGCTGGCCGCCGTGTTGTTCGAGTAGTAGCGCAAGGGATCGGTGACCGACTCCGGGACGACGATCGAGCCGGCGAAGTGCATCACCGCAATCGGCGTGTGCCTCGCCAGCGCCGCGTCCATCAGCGCCCGGTCGCCGATGTCGCCCTCGATCAGCGGCACCGCCTCGGGCACCGCCGCACGCCGGCCGGTGGACAGATCATCGACGACCACCACCGGCCAGCCGGCATCCCTGAGCGCGTGAACCACGTGGCTGCCGATGTAGCCGGCTCCGCCGGTGACCAGGACGAACGGACGATCGTCTTGCATACAGCACCCTTTCCCCCAGTTTCGGCGCGCCCCGCCGGCCGTGCCGGCCGGGCGCTCGGCAAAGCTCAGCTCGTGACTTGCGCGCCCATGCGCAGGAACTTCTCCCGCCGCGCCCGGCGCAGCCCGTCGCCATCCATCCGCGCAAGCTCGCCCAAGGCGCCGGCGATGGCCTCGCCGACCGCAGCGACCGCGTCTGGCGGCGAGCGATGGGCGCCGCCCAGGGGCTCGGCGATGATCGCGTCGATGACGCCCAGCTCCTTCAGGTCCTCGGCGGTCATCCGCAGCGCCTGGGCCGCGGCCTTGGCCTGGTCGCTGTCGCGCCACAGGATCGAGGCGCAGCCCTCGGGCGAAATGACCGAATAGACCGCGTGCTCCAGCATCAGCACCTTATCGGCGGTGGCCAGGGCGATGGCGCCGCCGGACCCGCCCTCGCCGATGACGACGCTGACCAGCGGCACGCCGAGCTCGAGGCAGGTGTCGATGGACCGGGCGATGGCCTCGGCCTGGCCGCGGGCCTCGGCGTCGACGCCCGGATAGGCGCCCGGGGTGTCGACGAAGGTCACGACCGGCAGGCCGAAACGGTCGGCCAGCCGCATCAGCCGCTGGGCCTTGCGGTAGCCCTCGGGCCTGGCCATGCCGAAATTGTGGCGCAGCCGGCCCTCGGTGTCGGCGCCCTTCTCCTGGCCGACGACGACGACGCTCGAGCCGCGGAACCGGCCGATGCCGCCAATCATCGCCGCGTCCTCGGCGAAGAGCTTGTCGCCAGCGACCGCGGTGAAGTCCTCGATGAGGCCGGCGATATAGTCGCGGCTGTGCGGGCGATCGACGTGACGGGCGACCTGCACCTTCTGCCAGGCGCTGAGCCGGCCGTAGACCTGCTTCAGCGAGGCGTCGAGCTTGACTTGCAGGCGGGAGACTTCTTCCGCGATGTTGATTTCGCCGGTGCTGCTCAGGTGGCGCAACTCGGCGAGCTTTCCTTCCAGCTCCGCGATCGGCTTTTCGAAGTCGAGAAAGGTCCGCATGGCCGGGGTTCGTACCACAGCGCCGGAGCCGGCGCGACCGCAAAGGATGCGCTGGCGGGAGCCGCCGCTGCCTAGCCCCCCGGGGCTTCGCCGCGGGCGGCAATGGCCTCGCACTTGCGCACCAAGGCCTCCGCCTGGCGGATCGAGGCGATGTCGATCATCCGCCCGTCGAGGGTGACGGCGCCCTGGCCTTGCGCCTCCGCCTCGGCCATGGCCGCCATGATCCGGCGGGCCTTGTCGAGTTCGTCGGCGCTCGGGCTGAAGACGTCGTTAACGATCTCGATCTGGCTCGGGTGGATCACCCACTTGCCCTCGAAGCCGAGAACGGCCGAGCGCATCGCCGCGGCGCGGCAGCCGGCCTCGTCGCGGAAGTCCGCATACGGGCCGTCGATCGGCCTGAGCCCGTGCGCCCGGGCGGCGACGGCGAGCCGGGCCAGGGCGTAGTGCCACATGTCGTTCCAGTGCTCGCTCCGGCGCCCCTGGGCGTCGGCGTCGGTGAGCACCGTGTACCCCGGGTGCGGTCCGCCGATGGTCATGGTCCGCGCGCCGGTGGAGGCGGCGAAGTCGCCGGGGCCGAAGTGCAGCGACTCCAGCCGGTCGCTGGCGCCGGCGATGGCGTCGATGTTCTGCATGCCGAGCGCGGTCTCGATCAGCGCCTCGATGCCGAGGCGTTTCTCGCGGCCCTTGGCCGCCTCGATCTGGGTGAGCAGCACGTCGACGGCATAGACGTCGGCGGCGGTGCCGACCTTCGGCACCATCACCAGGTCGAGCCTGTCTCCGGCCTGCTCGATCACGTCGACCACGTCGCGGTACATGAACGGCGTGTCCAGGCCGTTGATGCGCACCGACAGCGTCCGCGTCCCCCAGTCCAGGCTGTGCAGCGCCTCGATCAGGGAGGCCCGCGCCCGCGCCTTGTCGGCGACCGGGACCGAGTCCTCCAGGTCGAACATGACGATGTCGGCGCCCGTCGCCGTCGACTTCTCGAGAAACCTGGGGTTGGACGCGGGCACCGAAAGCTGCGAGCGGTTGGGCCGGATCCGGTGCGGGGTGACGACGGTGAAGCTCAAGGGGGCGTCCTCCCGAGACGATGGGCGGGCCGGGTGTACAAGCGGGCCAAGTATAGGCGCCCTCCAGGCCGGCGCTCCAGCGGCGACGGCATGCTCAGGGCATGCTCAGCCCGGCTTGCGGCGGGCAAGCGGATGCGACCGCTGCACCAGGCTCTGCAGCCGCTCGGCCTGGACGTGGGTGTAGATCTGGGTGGTGCTGATGTCGGCGTGGCCCAGCATCTGTTGCAGGCTGCGCAGGTCGGCGCCATGGGCGAGCAGATGGCTGGCGAAGGCGTGACGGATGACGTGCGGCGAAACCCTCGCCGGGTCGAGGTCGGCCGCGGCCGCCAGCTCCTTCAGCAGCTGGGCGAAGCGCGCGCGGGTCAGGTGGCCGCTTTGCGAGCGCGACGGAAACAGCCAGGGAGAGCCGCTCCTCTCGTCCTCCTGCTGCCTGAGCCAGCGGCGGTAGCGGCCGAGGCATTCGGTGGCCGGGTCGGTCAGCGGCACGGTCCGCTCGCGCCCGCCCTTGCCGCGGACGATCAGCACGCGGCCGTCGCGCGAGAGCGCCGACAGCGGCAGGCCGACGAGCTCGGACACCCGCAAGCCGGTCGCATAGAGCACCTCCATCAGCGCCGCGAGCCGCAGGCCGCCGGGCTCGGGCATGCCGTGGGCGGCGATCAGCAGCCGGTCGACCTCGTCCTCGCTGAGGTACTTGGGCAGGCGCAGCCCCGCCCGCGGCCGGTCGATCAGGGCCATGGGGTCGTCGCTGCGGATGCCCTCGGCGAGCAGGAAGCGGAAGAACTGGCTCAGGCTGGAGGTGCGCCTGGCGGAGGTCCGGGGCGACAGGCCGGCGGCGGCAAGTCCGGCAAGGTAGCCGCGGACCGCGGCGGCGTCGGCCGTTTCCGGGGTGAGGCCGCAGCGGCGGGCGTAGGCCGCGAAGTCGCGAAGGTCGCGGCCGTAGGACTCCAGCGTATTGGCCGAGGCGCCGCGTTCCGCCGCCATCATCTCGAGGAAGGCCTCGATGTGGCGCGAAAGCGGCGCGGCTTCGGGCGCCGCAGTCCGGGCCCGGCTCACCGCCGCGGGGGCTTCCGTCGGCGGCGGCAGCAGCGGGCCGGGCCGCGCCCGGCGTCGTTGCTAGTTGCGGAAGCGCTCATCCGGAATGACCTTCTCGACATGACCGGTGGGCGCAGGAAGATCCGAGAACGCGAGGTAGGCGCCGCCGCCAACGATCGCGAGCAGCAGAAGGGCGGCGGCGATCCGCAAAAGGGTCTTCATTCAGAACGGCCTGTTCCTGATACTATGGCTGCGAGGGTGAGCGTCGGCCGCCCGCGAAGGCGGGCGTGCCCGCAGTGGCGGTCCCGCGAGGACAGATCTTGGCAGAAGGACATGGCGATCCCCACCCCATCCTACGGACCGGACGCGCGCCGTTCAATGACCGGGCCGTGAGCAGCGCCTCGCCCCAGGCGGCGGCGCGCGCCGAGGCCCCGGACCTGCTGCGGGTGACGCGGCCCATCGTTCTCGTCGGGCTCATGGGCGCCGGCAAGACCTGCGTCGGCCGCCTGCTGGCGCGGAAGCTGGGCCTCGGCTTCGTCGACTCCGACGAGGAGGTGGCGGCGGCTTGCGCCTGCTCGGTCGCCGACATCTTCAGGGTCTACGGCGAAGCCGCCTTCCGCGACGGCGAGCGCAAGGTGATGCGCCGGCTGCTTGGCGGCGAACCGATGGTGCTGGCAAGCGGCGGCGGCGCCTTCATGGATCCGGAAACCCGGAGGGTGATCCGCGAGCGGGCCACCTCCGTCTGGCTCAAGGCCGGCCTCGACATCCTGGTCGCGCGCACGGTTGGCCGCCCCGGCCGGCCGCTGCTGGAGGGGCGCGATCCGAAGGCGGTGCTGGCAGCGCTGATGGCGGAGCGCTATCCCACCTACGCCGAGGCCGACGTCGTCGTCGAGACGACCAACGACGCCAAGGACGCGGTCGCCGACCGGGTGCTCGGGGCTTTGGCTGCCGCCGCCGAAGGCGGCCTCGTCCTGTGAACGGGCTCGCCGAAACACCCGCCGCCGCGGATCGCCTGCGCGTCGAACTCGGCGGGCGGTCCTATCCCATCATCATCGGCAGCGGCCTCATCGGCGGCGCCGGCGCGCTGATCGGCCCCGTGCTGCCGCGGCCCTCGGCGATCGTGGTCAGCGACGAGACCGTGGCTGCGCTCTACCTGGAGCCGGTGCTCGAAGCCCTGGCGGCCGCCGGTATCGCCGCCGGCAGGGTCGTCCTGCCGGCGGGGGAAGCGACCAAGGACTTCGCCCACCTGCAGTTGCTCTGCGACCGGCTGCTCGACGCCGGCGCCGAGCGGAGCACCACGCTGATCGCGCTCGGCGGCGGCGTCATCGGCGACATCACCGGCTTTGCCGCCGGCATCCTGCTGCGCGGCCTCGACTTCGTCCAGATCCCGACGACGCTGCTGGCGCAGGTGGACAGCGCCGTCGGCGGCAAGACCGGGATCAACACCGCCCGGGGCAAGAACCTGGTGGGGCTGTTCCACCAGCCGCGGCTGGTGCTGGCCGACATCGACACCTTGGGCACCCTCGACCCGCGCCAGCGCCGCGCCGGCTACGCGGAGGTGGTGAAGTACGGCCTGATCGGCGATCCGATCTTCTTCGCCTGGCTCGAGCGCCAAGGCCGCGCCGTCTGCGACGGCGAGCCGGAGGCCTGCGCCCGCGCGGTCAAGACCAGTTGCGCCGCCAAGGCCACGATCGTCGCCGAGGACGAGCGCGAGACCGGCCGCCGCGCCCTGCTCAACCTCGGTCACACCTTCGGCCATGCGCTGGAGGCCGAGGCCGGCTACGGCGAGGCGCTGCTGCACGGCGAGGCGGTCGCAATCGGCATGGCGATGGCGTTCGCGCTGTCGGCCCGCCTCGGCCTTTGCGCCGCGCAGACCGCGGAGCGGGTGCGCGCTCACCTCCGCTGGGTGGGGCTGCCGACCTCCCTGGACGACCTCTCGCCGCCGCCGGCCTGGGCCGCCGCCGCGCTGCTTGCGCACATGCGCTATGACAAGAAGGTCCAGGACGGCAAACTGCGCTTCATCCTTGCGCGCGGCATCGGCGCCGCCTTCGTTAGCGACACGGTTGAAAGCGCCGACGTCCTGGCCGTCCTCCACGAGTTCGGCGCGGCCTGACGCGTCGATCCAACCAAGCAAAAACTTAGAAACGCGAAATCGAAACCATGTACGTGACCCTGGCCATCATTGTTTTGCTGCTGACGATGTCCGCATTCTTCTCCGGCTCGGAGACGGCGTTGACCGCCGCCTCGCGGCCGATGATGCACCAGCTCGAGCAAAACGGGGACAGGCGGGCGGCGCTGGTCAACCGCCTCCGCAGCAAGACCGACCGGCTGATCGGGACCATCCTGCTCGGCAACAACCTGGTCAACATCCTGGCCTCGGCGCTCGCCACCAGCGTGCTGATCACGATGTTCGGCGAGACCGGCGTGGCCTACGCGACCATCCTGATGACGCTCCTGATCCTGATCTTCTCGGAGATCCTGCCCAAGACCTACGCCTTCCGGAACGCGAATGGGGCGGCGCTGCTGGTCGCGCGGCCCATTTCGTTCCTGGTCAGCGTGCTCTCGCCGGTCACCCACGCCATCGAGATGGTCGTCCGGTTCACCTTGTGGCTGATGGGCGCCGGCGAGCGGCGGGGGATCGGCCCCAGCATGGACGAGCTCCGCGGCGCCATCGACCTGCACACCGCCGACGAGCCGGAGATCCGTCACGAGCGGGCGATGCTGCGCAGCATCCTCGACCTGGCCGAGGTGCAGGTGGGCGAGATCATGATCCACCGGAAGAACATCGCCATGATCGACGCCGACCTGCCCATCGACGAGCTGGTGAGCCAGGTCCTCGCCAGCCCCTACACGCGCATCCCGCTGTGGCGCGAGAGCACCGACAACATCGTCGGCGTGATCCACGCCAAGGCGCTGTTGCGGGCGGTTCGCGAAGGGCAGGGGCAGACGGAAGGCCTGGACGTCGTTGCCATGGCGGCGACGCCATGGTTCGTCCCCGACTCGACGACGCTGCTCGACCAGCTGCAGGCGTTTCGCCGCCGCCGCGAGCACTTCGCCATCGTCGTCGACGAGTACGGCACGCTCATGGGCGTGGTCACGCTCGAGGACATCCTCGAGGAGATCGTGGGCGAGATCACCGACGAGCACGACGTCGCCGTTCCAGGCGTCGTCCGCCAGGCAGACGGCAGCTTCATCGTCCAGGGCACGGTGACCATCCGCGACCTGAACCGCGAGTTCGAGTGGGGCCTTCCCGACGAGGCCGCCGCGACCATCGCCGGACTGGTGCTGCACGAGGCGAAACGGATCCCGGAGGTGGGCCAGGCCTTCATGTTCCACGGCTTCCGCTTCGAGATCCTGCGGCGGCACCGCCAGCAGATCGCCACCATCCGCATCACCCCGCCCGGGGCGGAGCCGGTGGCGGTTTCGGCTTGAGCGGCGCAGCCGTCGCCAGCAGAGGAGCAGGGTCGCCATGCCGCTGAGCCGGCCAGCGCCGCGCGAGCACATCCACAGCCGCGAGATCCGCTGCCGCGGCTACCGCCGCGCCGACGGGCTGTGGGACATCGAGGGCGTGCTCGAGGACACCAAGACCTATTCCTTCGCCAACCACGACCGCGGCGGCATCGTCAGCGGCGAGCCGATCCACCGGATGCACCTCCGCCTCACGGTCGACGATGCCCTGGTGGTTCAAGCGGCGGAGGCGTGGACCGAGGCTGCGCCGTTCTCGCTCTGTGGCGACATCGCCCCGGCGTTCGCCGGTCTCGTCGGGCTGCGCATCGGCCCCGGCTGGCGCAAGGCGGTTCTGGCCCGGATGGCCGGCGTCCATGGCTGCACCCATCTCACCGACCTCCTGATCGGGCCGCTGACGCAGACGGTGGTGCAGACGGTGGGGCCGGCGCGCTCGCGGCGGCAGACGGCGGCGCGCCCGGGCGCCCGGCCGGCGGTGATCGACACCTGTCACGCCCTGGCCGCAACAGGGCCGGTCGTCGCCCGGGAATGGCCGGAGTTCCACGCGGCCGCGAGACCCGCCGAGGAGCCGCAGCAGGGCTGACTTCGGGCTGAAATTCCTCCAGGCGATCCGGTTGCGGCCGGCCGATCCCGACGGGTCATGAGGCCCGCGAGCCGACCCCCAGCACAAGGCAGGGCGTGGACAGGGACTGGCGGAGGAACACCGCGGCGTCGCTGGCGAGCAGCACCCGGCCCCGGCTCCAACGTGCGCCGCATCCCGGGACGTTCGCCGGGCGCCGCGGTTGACGTCGACCTCGGAGGGCGGCGGCGACGGGGCGGGGGCGGGAACCGCGCTTAGGGCTTCTCGCCGCGGGCGAGCCTGGCGTCGATGTCGTCGAGGATCGGCAGTACCTCGGCGAGGGAGGCGCAGACATAGTGGGCGCCGGCGCGAAGCAGCTTGTCCTCTGCCGCGGTCCGCAGCCGCGTCCGCGTCTCCTCGGGCAGCGCCAGCCACTCCCGGACGCCGAGCCCCACCTCGTTGCCGGTGGCGGTGATCGCGACGCTCCACATCCCGCCGTTCAGCCCCTCCTCCACATCGACGACGGTGTCGCCGATCTTGACCACCGCCTCGACCGGAAAGACCGCCATCTCGATCAGCGCTTTCAGCGCCGGGAAGGGGCCGGGGCGCCCCTTGGGCGTGTCCTCGGCCGCGACGACGCAGTCCGGCACGTATCCCTGCGCCTCGGCGGCGCGGGCGGCCACCGCCATGACCGCGCGGGGATAGCCGGTGGTCGAGCCGATGGCCATGCCGCGCGCCCGCATTGCCTGGACCGCTTCCAGGGCGCCCGGAATGAGGTCCGAGTGCTGCTCGACCACCGCCACCTGCAGCGGCAGGAAGCGGTCGTAGATCGCGTCGACGTCGCTCTCGGCTGCCGGCACGCCATGCCGCGCCAGCCACGCCGCCGCGACCTCGGGATGCTCGATGATCGCCTTGATGTGGTCGCGCTTGGCCATGCCCATGGGCGCGCGCGCCTGCGCCACCGTTACCGCGACGCCGAAGCCGGCGAACGCCTCGATGAAGGTCGCAGCCGGCGCCATGCAGCCGTGGTCGACGACGGTGCCGGCCCAGTCGAGGATCGCCGCCCGCAGCCGGCCGCGATAGCTGCGGCGGTAGGTGAAGCTCATGGCACCGCCTCTTCGACCGTCGGTGCACCGGAGGCGACGCCCATCTCCGCCATCGTCTCGCCGACGGCCGCCAGCGCGCCTCGCATCTCCGCCTCTCCCAGCCGGCCGATGCAGCCGATGCGGAAGCTGGGCGCAACCGTGAGCTTGCCGGGATAGATGACGAAGCCCTTCTCGCGCAGCCGGTCGTAGAACGTTTCGAAGACGAACCTCGGATCCGCCGGCATGCGGAAGGTGACGATGATCGGCGCCTGCAGCTCCCGCGGAACCAGCGTCTCGAAGCCCATCGCCGCCATGCCGTCCACCAGGATCTCGTGGTTGCGCCGGTAGCGGGCGCCGCGGCCCCCAACCCCGCCCTCGGCCACGTGCTCGTCGAGGGCCTGGTCGAGGGCTGCCAGGACGTGGGTCGGCGGGGTGAACCGCCACTGGCCGTTGCGCTCCAGGCCGCGCCACTGGTCCTCGAGGTCGAGGCTGAGCGAGGCGGAGCTGCCCTTGGCGCGCTCCAGCGCCTCGCGGCGGACGATGACGAAGCCCATGCCGGGGACGCCCTCCAGGCACTTGTTGGAACTGGCGACGACCGCCTCGAAGCGCAGCCGGCGGGCGTCCAGCGGCAGCGCCCCGAAGGCGCTCATGGCGTCGACGATCAGCGCCCGGCCGTGCGTGGCGCAGACCTCGGCCACCGCCTCGACGGGGTTGAGGATGCCGGACGTCGTCTCGCAGTGGACGACGGCAACGTGGGTGACGTGGCTGTCTTCGCGGAGCGTCCGACCCAGGTCTTCAGCCGAGACCGGCACGTCCTCGGCGGTCTCGATGGTCCGCACCGCGCGGCCCATCGTTTCGGCGATCCGGCGCATGCGTTCGCCGTAGGCTCCGTTGACCAGCACCAGAAGCTTGCCGTTACGGGGCAACAGCGTGCCGATGGCCGCCTCGATGGCGAAGGTGCCGCTTCCCTGCATCGGCACGCAGACGTAATCGCTGCCGCCTCCGGCGAGGCCCAAGAGCCGCTCGCGGATCCGCTGGTTCATGGCGATGAAATCGCCGTCGCGCGAGCCCCAGTCGCGGAGCATCGCCTGCTTGACGGAGAGCGAGGTGGTGAGCGGGCCGGGGGTGAGCAGCCACGGGATCTCGGGCATCATTGCCTACCGCCTTCGCCAGGCATGGGTCCGGGAGGAGAGCCACCAGCTCACCAGCGTGTGCAACCCGCGCACGACGGCCGAGGTGTAGACGATCATCATCGCCATGGCGGCGGCGGCGGCCGTGGCGCCGGCGTCGTCCATGGCCAGGACGGAGATGGCGGCGAGCTTGGTATCGGCGCTGAACAGGAACACCACCGCGGAGACCGTCGTCATCGCGTTCACGAACAGGTAGAGGGCGATGTCGAGGATGGTGGGCAGGCAGATGGGCACGGTGACCCGCCAGAAGGTTTTGTAGAACGGCACCTTCAGCGAGGCCGACACCGCCTCGAACTCCGGGTCGATCTGCTTCAGCGCCGTGACCGCGGTGAGGTGGCTGACGGTGTAGAAGTGAACGATGGTGCACAGCACCAGGATCGCCATCGTCCCGATCAGGCCGTTCAGCGGGTTGGCCGGGTGGTTGAAGAAAAAGATGTAGGAGATGCCCAGCACCAGCCCCGGCACCGCCAGCGGCACCATCGCCATGAAGTGCACCAGACCCCGGAGCCAACCGAGGCCGCGGCCCTTTTCCACCAGGTAGGCGCCGGCGAAAACGATCATGCTGCCGATCAGCGCGGTCCAGGCGGCCATGCGCAGGCTGTTGAACCACGCCGCCCAGCCGTCGGGGTCGACCGAGGTGAAGTCGTAGTTCGCGAGCGACAGCGACAGGTCGTAGGGCCAGAAGCGAACCAGCGAGGCGTAGCCGGCGACGCCCAGGAGCCCGACCAGGAAGGCGGCGACGACGAGGCAGACGATCAGGTAGGCGAGGTCGACGGTGCGGGCGCGTTTCGGCTGGTAGGGCACCGCCCGGGCGCCCAGCTGGGAGACCTGCCGGCGCTGGACGATCCGGTCGGCGAGGAAGGCCAGCGCCGCCGGGATCAACAGGATCATGCCGACGACCGCGCCCATCTCGAAGTTCTGCTGCCCGACCACCTGCTTGTAGACGTCGGTGGCGAGGACGTTGTAGCGGCCGCCGATGACCTTGGGCACGCCGAAGTCGGTGATCACCAGGGTGAAGACGACCAGGATGGCGCTGATCAGGCCGTAGCGCACGCCCGGCAGGGTGACGCTGAGGAACGTCTTCCGCCGCGACGCGCCGAGCACGTTGGCCGCCTCGTACAGGCGGGCGTCCGCCAGCGACAGCGCCGTGTAAAGGATCATCACCGCGTGCGGCAGGGTGAAGAAGACCATGCCGACGATGATGCCGATGGGGCCATAGATACTGGCCCCCAGCATCAGCTCCTTCAGCATTCCCTGGTTGCCGAAGAGGTAGACCAGCGAGATGGCCGGCAGCAGCGACGGCGCCAGGATCGGGATGGTGGCGATGGCGCGGAACAGCCCCTTCCCCGGCATGCAGGTACGGGTCAGGCCGTAGGCGTAGAGAAAGGCGATGACGGTGGTGATCGCGGTCGAGACGACGGCGATGAACAGGCTGTTGCCGATGGACTGGAACAGCGTCGGGCTGGAGAAGTAGGCGGCGTAGTTGGCGAGGCCGACGAAGGCGCCGTCGGCGCTCTGGAAGCTCTTCGAGAGCATCGCGTAGAGCGGCAGCACCACCGCCAGCCCGAGGAACGCGGCGAGCGCCGTCAGGCTCGCCCACCTGACGATCGTCTCGGCGGTGATCGCCGGCCGTTCCGCGGCCGGAGCGGTCGCCGCACCCGCGGTCGCGCCGGTCACCGGCTCAAGCCGCGGGGAAGACGCGGATGCGGTCGCTGGGCAGGGCCACCGACAGCGGCATGCCGGGCGCGACCGAGCTGGTGCGCACCAGCGATGACGGCAGGTCGGCGGCCAGCAACATGCCGTCGAGGCAGTCCGCGGCGAGCCTGGCGCGGAAGAAGTTGCCGATGAAGTCGAGGTCGCTGACCTGCGCCGGGAAGGCGTTGGCCTCCCCGCCCTCCGGCCGGCGGCGGACCACCACGTCTTCGGGCCGCACGCACAGCGTCACCGCCGAGCCGGGCGTGAGCCCGGCCGGCGAGCGCGGGTGGCGCAGGTCGACGCTGCCGAGCCTCGCCCGCTCCTCGTCGATGACCATGCCGGGGAGGAAGTTCATCTGGCCGATGAAGTCGGCGACGAAGCGGTTGGTCGGCTCGCCGTAGATCTCGTTCGGCGTGCCCACCTGCTCGATGACGCCGTTGTTCATCACCACGACCCGGTCGGCCATGGTCAGCGCCTCCTCCTGGTCGTGGGTGACCATGATCGTGGTCAGCCCCAGCTTGCGCTGCAGCTCCTTGATCTCCTTGCGCAGATGCACCCGGACCTTGGCGTCCAGCGCCGACAGGGGCTCGTCGAGGAGCAGCAGGCCGGGCGAGGTCGCCAGCGCCCGGGCGAGCGCGATGCGCTGCTGCTGGCCGCCGGAGAGCTGCGCCGGGTACTTCTTCGCCTGGTCGGCGAGCCCGACCATGTCGAGCAGCTCGCGGACGCGCTGTTCGATCTGTTCGCGCTTGGCCTGCCGGCTGGCCAGGCCGTAGCCGACGTTCTTCGCCACCGTCAGGTTGGGGAACAGCGCGTAGGACTGGAAGACGATGCCGAAGTCGCGCTGGGCCGGCGGCAGCAGCGAGATGTCGCGGCCCGCCTGCTCGATCCGTCCGGAGGTCTGCGGGTCCAGCCCGGCGATGGCGCGAAGCAGCGTGGTCTTGCCGCAGCCGGACGGCCCGAGGAAGCAGACGAACTCGCCCTCGTAGATGTCGAGGCTGATGTCGCTGAGCGCCTGGAACGAGCCGAAGCTCTTGTCCACGTCCTCGATGCGCAGGTAAGGGCGCGAGCCGCCGGTCTTGCCGTTGCCGTTGCCGCTGCCGCTCATTTCTTCGCCTCCGACTTGGCATCGTAGCGCTTCGACCACTCGGCGAGGATGCGCTCGCGGTTCGCCGCAGCCCAGGCGAAGTCGTTGTTCTCGATCATCTGCGCCTCGGCGTTGGCCGGGTAGTTGGGGATGTCGGGCTTCACGTCGGCGCGGGCGACGACGGCATAGAAGCGGCCGTAGAGCTCGTTGGCATCGGGCGTTACGGCCCAGTCGGCCAAGGTCTTGGCGGCCTCCATGTTCTTCGCGCCCTTCAGGATCGCGGTCGCCTCCATGTCCCAGCCCGAGCCTTCCTTGGGCAGGATCACGTCGATGGGCGCGCCCTTGGACTTGAGCGAGGCGCCGGTGTACTCGATGGAGATCCCGAGCGGGTACTCGCCCGCCGCCGCCTGTTTGCAGGGCTTGGATCCAGAGTGGGTGTAGGCGGCGATGTTCTCGTTGAGCCTGTCCATGTAGGCCCAGGCCGCCTCCTCGCCCATGGTCTGCATCCAGCCGGACACGGTGAGGAAACCCGTGCCCGAGGAGGCCGGGTTCGGCATCACGATCTTGCCTTTGTACTCCGGCCGCAACAGGTCCTGCCACATGGCCGGCTCCGGCAGACCGCCCTTCTTGGCTTCGGCGGTGTTGTAGCAGACCGCCGCCATCCAGGCGTCGGCGCCGACCCAGGTCGGCGGGGTCTTGTCGCTCTTGAACTTGGGCTTGATCGCCTCGATCCCCTTCGGCGCGTAGGGCTCGAGCATGTCCTGCTGGTCGAGGATCATCAGGCTGGAGGCAGCAAGCCCCCAAACCGCGTCGGCCTGAGGGTTGGCCTTCTCCGCCAGGAGCCGGGCGGTGATGATGCCGGTGGAGTCGCGCACCCACTGGAGTTCGATGTCCGGGTTCGCCTTCTCGAACGCCTTCTTGTAGGTGTCGAGCTGCTCCGGCTCGAAGGCGGTGTAGACCTTGAGCTTGGTCGCCGCCTCGGCATGGTTGTTCACGAGCAGCGGTGAAGCCGAAACAAGACTCGCGGCCAGCGCACCAGCGCGAACGATCCCCACGATCCACGTCATTGCTTAGCGTCCCTTTTCCCCGCATTGGTCGGGCTGCGAGACCGACGGCGGAGCTATAAGGGAGGGGCAGAGACGCGCGGCGTGAACTTTTCCTTACCGGCGGGGGGATGACCGGATCCGCGATAAGATCGGGCCAAGCTCTGCGGCTGTATATCAGCGATGGTGCGGATCTTCAGCCGGATGGTAGCGCCGGGCTCGCCGGGATCACCACCATGGAGGCAGCTAGCCGTGGGCTCGCCTGGGTCTTCCTGCCGTGCTTCAACGCCAGCTTCGCGGTGCGCGCATCGCTCGGAGCCGGCGGTGCATCGGCGAGGTCCGCAGCCTCGGCCTGCGCCGCAACGATCATCGCCTGCTCCTTCGTCATCCTGCCGGTTTGGCTCATCCTCCACGCACCGTTGCACATCTCCGCGATCACCAACTCGGGAGCAATCAGGGAGTCGGCACTGGCAAGCATCGACAACGCCGAAGGCGTGCCTTCCTCCTGAACGAACCATTTCAAGGCCACCGACGCATCCACGACCACCATCAGGCGTCGCGGATCTCGCGGACGAAGTCCTCGGCGAGGGGAGCGTCCGGCGGAACGGCCGGCGACATCGCCCTGCATCGGGCAAGCTCGGCCATCACGTCGGCAGGGAGAGGCTGGGCTGCGTCAGCCAGCACCTCGCGCAGCTTCTGCTCGAGCGATTTCTGTTCGCCAGCCGCCCGAGCCTTCAGCCGCTCGACCACGGCGTCATCGATGTTGCGGATCACGACCTGTGCCATCCGAGCCCCGTATGGGATGATAGCATGATGATAGCATCGAGCGGTTGCGTTCGTCATCATCTCACCCCCTCGTCGGACCCCCCTCTTCGGACCCCCGTCGGCGGCACGTGCGCCGCGGCGCGATGAGGCCCTCGCCTCCCGGAGAAGCCGACGTGGCCATCGCCGGCGCCGGCATCCTCGGTTGCAGCATCGCCTGGCACATCCTGCGGCTTCGGCCGGGAACGCGGGTCGTCGTCATCGACCGGCAGCGGGCGGTGGCGACCCAGGCGAGCGCTCAGGCCGCCGGCTTGCTGACCCGTGCCCGCAGCCATGCGGGCGTCGCGGCGCTGGTGGCGCGGACCTATGCGGCGCTCGACGAGCTCGGAGACGACATCGACCAGCCGCTGCCGGTTCGGCGGAACGGGACGCTGTCGGTCGCCTCGTCGGACGAGGCCGTTCGGGCCCTCGATGCGCTCCTCGGCGCCGCGGCATCGGCCGGGCTTTGCGTCGAGCGCCCGGATCCGGGAGATCTGCGAAAGCTGGTCCCGTGGCTGAACCCGACGTGTGTCCGCAGCTGCGTCTTCATGGCGGACGACGCCGTCGCCGATCCTTACCTGCTCGCGGACGGCTACGCCCGCGCGGCCCGCGGGCGCGGAGCGGTCTTCCGCCTTGGCCTGGACGCGCTGGAGATCGAGACCGCCTCGGGGGAGGTGCGGGGCGTGGCGACGACCGCCGGGACGCTGCATGCGCCGGTGGTGGTGCTGGCGGCCGGCGCTTGGGCGAACCGGCTGACGTTGCCGCTGGGCTTCGGCCTGGCCATGGCGCCGGTGCGCAGCCACTACTGGATCACCGAGCCGGGCCCGCGGTTCCCGCTCGGCCACCCTACCGTGGTCATGCCCGATGCCCGCGCCTATGCGCGGCCGGAGCTTGGCTCCCTGCTCTTCGGCCTGCGCGAGCGTGCCGGCGCAAGCCTGGATCCTTTCGATCTCCCGGGGGATACGTCCGGCTTCAGCTTCGCGGACGATGCCAGCGGCTGGGAGGCGCTGGAGGCGGGCGCGCCGGCGCTGCGGGAGTACTGCCCGGCCATCGACGACGTCGGCATCCGCGGCTACGTCGCCGGCGTCTCCACCTACACGCCCGACGGCCTGTTCCTCGCCGGGCCGGTCCCGGGCATCGCCGGCCTGTACGCGGCAGGGGGCTGTTGCGGGGCTGGCGTGGCGGCCTCCGGGGGCCTGGGGCAGATGCTCGCCGCCATGGCGCTGGGGGATGAGCCGAGCGTCGATCCGGCGCCCTTCGCCCTCGACCGGTTCGGACCGGTTGACCCCCGCAGCCGGGAGTTCCGCGCCCGTTGTGTAGCCGCCCGATCGGGAAAGGCCGGCGGCTGAACAGCTACGACCGGCCAGCGTGGACGGGAAGGCGCTCTCCGTCAGCTCCCCGGCTCGACGCTGGCCGGGACCCTTACCCCCGGCTTTGCTGAAACCGGGTCTCGAAGGCGTCCCAGAGGTCGGCCTCGATCATCGCCCCGTCGAAGCCGTTGATCTCCTGGATCCCCGTGGGCGAGGTGACGTTGATCTCGGTGAGGTAGTCGCCGATCACGTCGATGCCGACGAAGACCAGCCCCCGCTTCTTCAGCTCCGGTCCCAGCGCCTCGCAGATCTCGTGGTCGCGGGTGCTCAGGCCGGCCTTCTCGCCGCGCGCGCCCACGTGGAGGTTGGCGCGGGCCTCGCCAGGCTGCGGCACCCTGCGGACGACGCCGGCGGCGCGGCCGTCGACCAGGATGATGCGCTTGTCGCCGTCGCGGATCTCCGGCAGGTAGCGCTGCACCACCACCGGCTCGCGGTAGAGCTGGGTGAACATCTCCAAGAGCGCGTTGAGGTTGTCGTCTTGCGCGTCGACGTGGAAGACGCCGGCGCCGCCGTTGCCGAACAGCGGCTTGATGATGATGTCGCGGTGCTCCTCGCGGAACGCCCTGATCTCGGCGCGGTCGCTGCTGATCAGGGTCGGCGGCATGAGCTCGGGGAAGTGAGCGACGAACAGCTTTTCCGGAGCGTTGCGGACCTCGACCGGGTCGTTCAGCACGTAGGTCTTCGGGTGGATGTGTTCGAGCAGGTGGGTCGCGGTGATGTAGGCCATGTCGAACGGCGGGTCCTGGCGCATCAGCACCATGTCGAAGGAGGCAAGCTCGACCCGCTCGGGCCCTCCTAGCGTATAGTGCCGGCCGAACTCGCGGCGCACCTCCAGCGTTCGGACGCTGGCCATGACCTTGCCGCGCGAAAGCGACATCTCCTGCGGCAGGTAGTGATAGAGGCGATGGCCGCGGCGCTGCGCCTCCAGCGCCAGGACGAAGGTGGAGTCGGTGTTGATGTTGATGGACTCGATCGGGTCCATCTGGATCGCGACGGTCAGGCTCATCGTCATCCCCTGGGCTGCGCCGCCGCTGGGCCGGCATGCCGCACTTAATCGCCGCCGCTGCCGAAAAGCAACGCCCGCGGCCCGGCCGCCGAATGGATGGCGGGCATGCCCATCGGCCGGCGATCACGCCGCGCTTTCCTTCGCGCCGGCGGAAGGGTACATCTCGGCGCCAGACGCTCCCGCCACTCACCGGACCCCTCCCGTGCTGCACCGCCTCTACTCCTGGACCATGAGCCTGTCCGCGCATCCGCATGCGCTTTGGGTCCTTGCCGCCATCGCCTTCGTCGAGAGCTCGTTCTTCCCTATCCCGCCGGACGTGCTGCTGATCCCGATGGTGCTGGCGTCGCGGGAAAAGGCCTGGTGGATCGCCACCGTCTGCACCGTCGCCTCGGTGCTTGGCGGCGTTGCCGGCTACGGCATCGGCTTTTTCCTGTTCGAGGAGGTCGGCCGGCCGCTGCTCGACTTCTACGGCTATCAGGAGAAGTTCACCGAGTTCAGCCAGCTCTACAACGAGTGGGGCTGGTGGATCGTCTTCGGCGCCGGCCTGACGCCATTCCCCTACAAGGTCATCACCATCGCCAGCGGCGTCACCCACCTCGACTTCCTCACCTTCAACGTCGCCTCGGTCTTCGGCCGCGGCGGCCGCTTCTTCCTGGTCGCTGGGCTGCTGTGGCTGTACGGGCCGCCGATCCGCACCTTCATCGAGAAGAACCTGGGGCTGTTGACGCTCGCGTTCTTCGTCCTGCTGCTGGGCGGCTTCCTCGCGGTGCACTACCTGCTGTAGTGGCGGAAGCGGCGCCCCCGTCCGCCTCCGCTGCGGCCGCAAACATCGTCGTCGTCGCCGGCCCCACCGGCAGCGGCAAGTCGGCGCTGGCCGTCGCCTTGGCCGAAGCCTTCGGCGGCAGCGTCATCAACGCGGACAGCATGCAGGTCTACCGCGAGGCGCGGGTGCTGACGGCAAGGCCGGGGCCCGCGGACGAGGCGCGCGCGCCGCACCGGCTGTTCGGTGTGCTCGCCGCCGCCGATCGCTGTTCGGCGGGCCGGTGGCTGGAAATGGCCGAGGCGGAAATCCTGGCGGCCCGGGTGGAGGGCCTGCTGCCCGTCGTCGTCGGCGGCACCGGGCTCTATCTGGAGGCGCTGCTCAACGGCCTCGCGCCGGTGCCAGCGGTCCCGCCCGAGGTCAGGCGGGAGGCGGAGCGCCTGCATGGGGGGCTCGGCGGCAAGCGCTTCCGGGCGATGCTGATCGCCCGCGACCCGGCCTCAGCCAAGCTTCACGAAGGCGACCGGCAGCGGCTGCTCCGCGCCTGGGAGGTGCTGGCCGCGACCGGCACGCCGCTGGCGGAGTGGCAGCAGAGGCAGGGCGCCCGAGACGCCCGCGCCCGCTCAGCGGCGGTCATCCTCCTGCTCCCGCCCCGCGAGGACCTGTATCCGGCGCTGGAGGCCCGGTTCGAGCGGATGCTGGAAGACGGCGGCCTGGAGGAGGCGCGGGCGCTGCACGCCCTGGATCTCGACCCGGCGCTGCCGCTGCTGCGCGCCGTCGGCATCCGCGAACTTCTCGACCATGTTGCGGGAAAAACCGGTTTCGCCGAAGCCTCGGCCTTGGCCAAGCAGGCGACGCGCCGCTACGCCAAGCGGCAGATGACTTGGTTCCGCCACCGGCTCGACGCGGACCTCCGGATCGACGAGCAATTTTCGGAAAGCCTAAGGCCGAAAATCTTTTCGTTTATTCGCCAGCGGCTATTGACCCGCCGGCGTTGAAGGACTAGGTTCCGAACATGCTGGCCCGGGACGCGACCCGGGCCATTTTTTGCCTGCACCGGCAGCAGAGCTATCCGCCGGGGCACTATGGAGATTTCCGCGATGGCGTACGAGCAAATGACAGGAGCCAAGATCCTCATCCGGGCGCTGATCGATCAGGGCGTCACGGATGTATTCGGCTATCCTGGAGGCGCCATCCTCCCCGTATACGACGAGCTGCACCAGCAGAACCAGATCCGCCACATCCTCGTCCGCCAGGAAGGTGGCGCCGTTCATGGCGCCGAGGGCTACGCCCGCTCCACCGGCAAGGTCGGCTGCGTCATCGTCACCTCCGGCCCCGGCGCCACCAACGCCGTCACCGGGCTCGCCGACGCGCTGATGGACAGCGTGCCGCTGGTCTGCTTCAGCGGCCAGGTGCCGACGCATCTGATCGGCAACGACGCCTTCCAGGAGTGCGACACCACCGGCATCACCCGGCCGGTGACCAAGCACAATTACCTGGTGAAGAAGACCGAGGACCTGGCCCGGACCATCCACGAGGCCTTCTACGTCGCCCGCAGCGGCCGCCCCGGCCCGGTGCTCATCGACCTGCCCAAGGACGTCCAGCTCGGCACCGGCAGTTACATCCCGCCGGAGGACATCAGCCACCGCACCTACCGGCCGGTGGTCAACGGCAACCCGACCGACATCGAGCGGGCGGTCGAGATCATGGCGGAGGCCAAGCGGCCGATCTTCTATTGCGGCGGCGGCGTCATCAACTCCGGCCCGCGGGCCTGCGAGCTTCTCACCAAGCTGGTGCGGATGAGCGGCTATCCGACGACGCTGACGCTGATGGGCCTCGGCGCGTTTCCGTCCTCCGACCCGCAGTTCCTGGGCATGCTCGGCATGCACGGGACCTACGAGGCGAACATGGCGATGCACGACTGCGACGTCATGATCGCCATCGGCTCGCGCTTCGACGACCGGGTGACCGGCCGGCTCGACGCCTTCTCGCCCGGGTCGAAGAAGATCCACGTCGATATCGACCCGTCGTCGATCAACAAGAACGTCATGGTCGACATCGGCATCATCGGCGACGTCGCCAACGTGCTCGAGGAGATGATCGCGGTCTGGCAGCGGCGGAGCGTGACCCCCGACCGCAACGCCTTGAACGAGTGGTGGCAGCAGATCAACCGCTGGCGCCAGCGCAACTGCCTCGGCTACGCCAACGACAGCAAGCTGATCAAGCCGCAGCATGCGATCAAGCGGCTCTACGAGCTGACCAAGGACCGCGACGACGTGTTCATCACCACCGAGGTCGGCCAGCACCAGATGTGGGCGGCCCAGCACTACGGCTTCGACAAGCCCAACCGCTGGATGACCTCGGGCGGGCTCGGCACCATGGGCTACGGCCTGCCCTCGGCCATGGGCGTGCAGCTCGCCCATCCGGACGCGCTCGTGGTCGACATCGCCGGCGAGGCGTCGATCATGATGAACATCCAGGAGATGTCGACCATCGCCCAGTACAACCTGCCGGTGAAGGTGTTCATCCTCAACAACGAGTACATGGGGATGGTCCGGCAGTGGCAGGAGCTGCTCCACGGCAGCCGCTACTCGCAGAGCTACATGGCCTCGTTGCCCGACTTCGTGAAGCTGGCCGACGCCTTCGGCGGGGTCGGCTTGCGCGCCGAGAAGCCGGAGCAGCTGGACGACGTCATCCGCGAGATGATCGAAACGCCGCGCTGCGTCATCGCCGACATCATGGTGGACAAGGCCGAGAACTGCTTCCCGATGATCCCGTCCGGGGCCGCCCACAACGAGATGTTGATGGGCCCGGCGGACAAGGCGGAGCAGCCGATTTCCGAAGACGGCATGGTCCTCGTCTAGCCCACGCACATCGAGGGGCGGCGCAAGATATCGCGCCGCCCTTCCTCCTTCCGCTTCCTTCCCAGGTCAGCGGGCCGCGGGGAACGGCCCGACCTCCTCCTTCCGGGACAAGAAAAATCATGTACGACAACACCCTCGTCGAACGCCACACGATGGCGGTTCTGGTCGATAACGAACCTGGCGTTCTGGCCCGCGTCATCGGGCTGTTCTCCGGGCGCGGCTACAACATCGAGAGCCTGACGGTCGCGGAGACCGACCCCAGCGCGCGCCGCTCGCGGATCACCATCGTCACCTCCGGGACGCCGATGATCATCGAACAGATCAAGGCGCAGCTGAACCGCCTGGTGCCGGTGCACAAGGTCAGCGACCTGACCGTCGAAGGCGAATACGTCGACCGCGAGATGGCGCTGATCAAGGTGCGCGGCAAAGGCGAGCACCGGGTCGAGGCGCTGCGCATCGCCGACATCTTTCGCGCCCGGGTGGTCGACAGCACCAACGAGTCCTTCGTTTTCGAGATCGTCGGCAAGACCGGCAAGCTCGACGCCTTCATCAAGCTGATGCAGGCCCTGGGCCTCGTCGACGTCGCCAGGACCGGTGTCGTCGCCATTGCGCGCGGCGCGGAAGGCTTCTAAGCCTCCGCCCCGCCGGCGCATCATCCAGCACAGCGTCAAGAAACCACCGGAAGGCGAGGAAGCAGCCATGCGCGTCTACTACGACCGGGACGCCGACGTGAACCTGATCAAGGCGAAGAAGGTCGCCGTCGTCGGCTACGGCAGCCAGGGGCATGCCCATGCCCTGAACCTGCGCGACAGCGGCGTGGCCGAGGTGCGCGTGGCGCTCAGGCCCGGCTCCGGCAGCGCCAGGAAGGCGGAGAACGAGGGGCTCACCGTGGTCACGCCCGCCGAGGCCGGCGCCTGGGCCGACGTGGTCATGATCCTCACCCCCGACGAGCTGCAGGCGAAGCTCTACTCGGAGCACCTCGCCGGCACCCTGAAAGAGGGAGCGGCGCTCGCCTTCGCCCACGGCTTCAACATCCACTTCCGGCTGATCGAACCCCGGCCCGACCTGGACGTGTTCATGGTGGCGCCGAAGGGCCCCGGGCACACCGTGCGCTCGGAGTACCTGCGCGGCGCCGGGGTGCCCTCGCTGGTCGCGGTGTTCCAGAATGCCTCCGCCAACGCCCTGGAGCTGGGCCTGTCCTACGCCTCGGCGCTGGGCGCCGGCCGGTCGGGGATCATCGAGACGACCTTCCGCGAGGAGTGCGAGACCGACCTGTTCGGCGAGCAGTCGGTGCTCTGCGGCGGGCTCACCTCGCTGATCCTGGCGGGCTACGAGACGCTGATCGAGGCCGGCTACGCCCCGGAAATGGCCTATTTCGAGTGCCTGCACGAGGTGAAGCTGATCGTCGACCTGATCTACGAGGGCGGCATCGCCAACATGCGCTACTCGATTTCCAACACCGCCGAGTACGGCGACTACACCTCGGGTCCCCGGCTGATCGACGCCTCGGTCAAGCAGCGAATGCGCGAGGTTCTGGCCGACATCCAGTCGGGGCGCTTCGCCAAGGACTGGATGCTGGAAAACGCCTCCGGCCAGCCCAGCTTCAAGGCCATGCGCCGGCGCGCCGCCGAGCACGACATCGAGAAGGTGGGCGAGAAGCTCCGGGCGATGATGCCCTGGATCGCCGAAAAGCGGCTGGTGGACAAGTCGAAGAACTAGACTGGCGTGCGCGGAGGCCAATAGCTGCGGTGGATTAGGGCAAGGCGTGCCATTGACACGCCCGTAAACCGCCGCAGTTGCAAGGCGGCGCACGCCGAAGAAGCGATCCAGCGGCTCTTGGACTGGATCGCGACGCCGCTTCGGCTGCGATGACCGCGTTTTGTAGCCGAGTGCACTAACACAACCCAACTACAGCCTGCTTCAGAAGGCGCCGGCCGTTGCGCGCAGCCGCAGCCAAGCTGGCGGCCCCGTGCGCCGAGGCGGCCACGCCGCAGCGGGAGCGGCCGTTCCAACGCGCCTGCCGCGCTGCGCGTGGGTCCTCGGTGTGCCTGCGCTTGCGCATCTGGGCATCCGCTTCGGCTCGTAGCCCCCGACCGTGCCTCCGACGGAGCGCGCAGACTCAGCGGGCGACCCGGCGTCGGCCACAGTCGGCCACACGTCGCCTCTCCGCCGGCTCTGCCCGCCGCCGGCATGGGAGCACGGGCGAGAGCCGCGGCCACAACCGGCACGGTCCGCCTCCGGCGGGTGCGCTGCGCCCGCTCGAACGCCCGGCTCGCGAACGACGTGTTCGCGCAAATCCGCGTGTGCCCGCTCGGGACCCGCTGCGATGCTTGCCGCCCGCGCCGCCATCACGGTGTCGTCCACCGCCTCTTCGGTCGCCGCCTCGCTGCCTGCGGCGGCTCATCCGCCGGGTGCGGCGGCTTCCTCTGCCTGCTGTCTCTTCGTCTGCTTCCAGCTGACCTCCCGTCGGATCGTTCCGGTCGATTCAAGGGAATTGTACCGTAAACGATGCTTCCCGTAAAGATTGCATAAGCAATTGTGTTGATGTAGCATGGTTGCAGGTTCGGTGGAGAGGTGGCATGACGGCCAGGGTCGCGACGGTGGCGTTCGCCGGCATCGACGTCCTCGACATCGACGTCCAGGTGCAGATGGCGCACGGCCTGCCGTCCTTCGCCGTCGTCGGCCTGCCGGACAAGGCGGTCGCCGAAAGCCGCGAGCGAGTGCGCGCGGCACTCTCGGCCATGGGGCTGGCGCTGCCGCCGAAACGGATCACGGTGAACCTGGCGCCGGCCGACCTCGCCAAGGAGGGAAGCCACTTCGACCTGCCCATCGCGCTCGGCCTGCTGACCGTGCTGGGGGCGGTGGCGGAGGACGCCATTTGCGGCTGCCTGGCCCTCGGCGAGCTCGGCCTCGACGGCGCGATTGCCCCGGTCACCGGCGTGCTGCCGGCAGCGATCCACGCCAGCGCGAAAAACCTGTCTCTGATCTGCCCGGCGGCGCAGGGCGGCGAGGCGGCGTGGTCGGCCGGCAGCGGGGTTCTCGCCGCGCCGTCGCTCTTGGCGCTCATCAACCACCTCAAGGGGACGCAGATCCTGGAGCCGCCGACGCCCAAGCTCGAGAGCGAACAGGTCCCATACCCGGACCTTGCCGACGTCAAGGGCCAGGAGACGGCAAAGCGGGCACTGGAGATCGCCGCGGCCGGTGGCCACAACATGCTGATGTCCGGGCCGCCGGGCTCGGGGAAGTCGATGCTGGCCTCGCGCCTGCCGGGCATCCTGCCCCCGCTCGACCCTGCGGAGGCGCTGGAAGTGAGCATGATCCACAGCGTCGCCGGCACGCTGAAGAACGGCGGGCTGATCCGCAGGCGGCCGTTCCGCGATCCGCACCACTCGGCCTCGGTCGCCGCCCTGGTGGGCGGAGGCTTGCGCGCCAAGCCCGGCGAGGTGTCGCTGGCGCATCGCGGCGTGCTGTTCCTCGACGAGTTGCCGGAGTTCAGCCGCTTCGCCCTGGAGGCGCTGCGCCAGCCGCTGGAGAGCGGCCGAGCCAGCGTCGCCCGCGCCAACGGCCACGTCACCTATCCGGCGCAGGTCCAACTGGTCGCGGCCATGAA
>JAXMOZ010000047.1:0-27815 GCA_034382075.1 Rhodospirillales bacterium | reverse complement strand
CGCTTCGACAAACCGCAATCCTCCCCGACAAGGAGCCCTCCCTCCTAACCGCTCATCCCACTCCCGCGACAGCGGGTTCGTTCAATCCCCCAAACCCAGAGTCAGTAACCGCGCAGGCTGGTATTACCCCGACCCTCTCCCATGCTCCGCACGGGAGAGGGAGCCGCTGTCGCCTTCTTCTTCTCCACGACTGCGCCGCGGGCGAGGAGCTTGCGGCGGATCTTCCCCGCCGGGCGCCGCTCCCTCTCCCGCTCTTGGCGGGAGAGGGTCGGGGTGAGGGCAACTGGACCGAAGGGCGGCTACGCCGGGAGCGAGACGTTGTCGATCAGCCGGGTGCGGCCGAGCCAGGCCGCGGCCAGGACACGCCCCGGCCGGGACCGGCCCGGCCACGCCGCCAGCGTCTCGGCGTCGCGCACCGCCACGTAGTCGACCTTGCTAAAGCCGGCCGCGAGCAGGCCTTGCCGGGCCTTGGCCTCGGCCTCGGCGGGGTCGGCGCCGGCGGCGACACTGCGAGCGAGTGCCGCGATCGTCTTGTGCAGCCCCGGCGCGATGCGGCGTTCGTCCTCGCCGAGGTAGGCGTTGCGCGAGGACAGGGCCAGCCCGTCGGCCTCGCGCACGGTTTCGCCGCCAAGGATGCGCACCGGGATGTCCAGGTCGGCGACCATCCGCCGGATCACCTGCAGCTGCTGGTAGTCCTTGGCGCCGAAGATGGCGACGTCCGGCAGCGCCATCAGCAACAGCTTGGCGACGACGGTGGCGACCCCGGTGAAGAAGCCCGGGCGGAAGGCGCCCTCCAGCTCGTCGCCGAGGACCGGAACCTGGATCCGGGTCAGGTGGCCCGGCGGGTAGACCTCTCGCGGGTCGGGCGCGAACAGGAGGTGGGCGCCGACAGCCGCGATCTTCGCTGTGTCGGCGGCCTCGTCGCGGGGGTAGCGGTCGAAGTCCTCGTTGGGGCCGAACTGGGTGGGGTTGACGAACAGGCTGACGCAAACCCGGTCGGCCTCGGCGAGGGCGAGGCGGATCAGCGACAGATGCCCCTCGTGCAGCGCACCCATGGTCGGAACCAGCGCGACACTCAGCCCTTCGCCGCGCCAGGCGCGCACGCCGGTGCGCAACTCGGCGATGGTTCTCGCCGTCGCCAATCTTGCGGCGTTGCCGCCGCCCTCGGCAGCGGTCATTGCGCCGGGGCGTCCGCCGGCGGTTTCACCCCGAAGCAGTGCTCCAGCGCCGGGAACTTGCGCGCCCGCACGTCGGCGGCGTAGGCCTTGCCGGCGGCGGCGATGCCGTCGCCGAGCTCGGCGTAGCGGCGGACGAACTTGGGCTTGAAGTCGGAGAACAGGCCGACGAGGTCCTCGGTGACCAGGATCTGCCCGTCGCAGGCCGGCGAGGCGCCGATGCCGATGGTGGGGATAGGGATCTGGTTGGTGATCTCACGGGCGACCGGCTCGACCGTGCCCTCGATGACGGTGGCGAACGCCCCGGCCTCGGCGATGGCATGGGCGTCGGCGACGATGTCGGCCGCCTCCTTTTCGCCGCGGCCCAGCGAGCGGAAGCCGCCGGCGGTGTTCACCGACTGCGGCAAGAGCCCGATGTGGCCCAGCACCGGGATGCCGCGCTCGGAGAGAAAGCGCACCGTCTCGGCCATCTCGACGCCGCCTTCCAGCTTCACCCCGGCGCAGCCCACCTCCTTCATCACCTGGGCAGCGTTGCGGAAGGCCTGCTCGCGGGACTCCTGGTAGCTGCCGAAGGGCAGGTCGACGATGACGCAGGCCTTCTTCGAGCCGCGCATCACCGCCTTGCCGTGGGCGATCATCATCTCCAGCGTCACGCCCAGGGTGCTCTCCATGCCGTAGAGCACCATCCCCAGCGAGTCGCCGACCAAGAGCAGGTCGACGCTGTCGTCGAGGAGAACGGCGGTGAGCGAGGTATAGGCGGTGAGCGAGACGATCGGCGTCTCGCCCTTCATTGCCCGGATCTGCGGAACGGTGATGCGCTTCTGCCGGCTGGCGACGCTCACGGGCCAAGGCCTCCTGTGCTGTGCTGGCCAGCCGGCACTCTAGCGGCTCGCGCGCCCGCCGGCAAAATCATTCGCAACCGCAGCGCAGGGTCCCGAGCTTATGCCGCGGCGGTAACCAGCGCCTCCAGCAGCCGGCAGATCCTCGCGGCGATGTTGCCGAACGCCGGCAACGGCTCTCCCGTCTCTTCGTCCATGTACAGGTCGCGGCGCACCTCGACCATCATGGAGCGCACCCGCCGGTCGCTCTGCCAGTAGGATGTCGGCACGATGCTGCCGGCGAACGGTCGGTTAAGCGCGGTGACGAAGCCCGCCTTCTCGCCGATTGCCGAGGCAACCGCATCTGTCCCGAAGGGGGAGTGGTGCGGGTCCGTCCCAATGCAGATCTCCGGACGAGTTGGTGTCTGTTCTGACTCGTACGGCAGCGGCCGCGACGGGAAGCTGTGGACGTCGATGATCAGGCAGCGGCCGTTTCCGTCCAGCGCCCTCTGGACCAGGTCGGTCAGCTTCGCATGGTGCGGGTGATACCAGCGTTCCATGAGCCGCTCCCGCTCGGCCGGATCGTCCCGACGCAGGCGCTCACCGGTGGACAGGCGGGTGTAGACGGCGCCCATTCCTTTGCGCGCCATCGGTTCCTCGGCGTCGTCGGGGAAGCGCTCGACGTCGACCACCAATCGACTGACCGGGAAGACGAGGCGCCGCGCCGGCAGGTCGAGATCCGCTACCAGCCCATCCGTCCACGCGTCGGTCATTGCCAAGACTTCACGCGCAAGCGCCGTGTCATCGGGAAGGAGCTGCGCCCGCTCCTCGGCCGGGATCAGGGGCGAAGAATGCGGGATGTGGAGGATGAGGGGTGGCATACACTGTGTCGCCGTCACCGGCTGGCGCGCCTGTTGCTTGTGATCAGGTTGAACCAGGGAACCGGCCATCAGTGCGAGGAGGCGGGCTGGGAAGCAAATCCCGGATTGGCGTCATGGAACGCCGCACGGCCGCGCGGCTCGCAATTGCAGTATGCTCATCGTGGCGGCAAAACGAGCGAGAGGGCGATAGGAGTTGGAGCACCGGTAAGTCCATCGCGCGGCATCTCTGCGTTGCAGTGCAGGCGCTTCGAACCGCAGGCAGATGGCGCCAGCCCTCTGCCATAGAGGTCTCGGTTCGAATGCCTGCCAAGGTTGAGCAGACTGCGAGCAACGAACGAGCGAGAGAGAAGCAGCACATCAAGGTCAGCTTTATCGGTGCCTCCGCGATCCGCCGACGCAACCGAGAACGGAACACGACCAGTTTGACACGTGGTGGCCGAAGAGTTACCAAAGAAAGAAGTGGGCGGCATATAGCCGCCCACCGAGGATCGGTTATCAAGAGCCATGCCCGCCGGACCAGCCGGCGGGCGACAGGGTACGTTAGCACCCTGGTAACCTCCTTGCAGGGGACTACACCCCCCGCTGTGCCGATGGACCATCGGAAGCGCAGCCAATCCGGACGCTGTCCGGTTGGCTCTCGAGAGACGAGGGTGTGACCTCGTCGTTAGGAGCGGCGTCGGATGCTACAACATCCGACGTCTCGCCCTTTCTGATTACCCACCCCTGCCGCCCGATCGGCTCGAATTCCCCTGAGTGCGAGAGCAGCGCCGAAAGCGATGCCACCTTGCTCTTGCCTGCGATCTCGATGCTCTTGCCTTCCAAGTGCGCTACGAGGTCCCGGGTGGGCGTTGGCTCGTCCGCGCCCGCGAGAAGGTCCCGGACAACAGCTTTTATGCGCTGCGTGTGCGCCGACGCGGATCGCGTAACACGTGAAATAGATCCCTGCGAGGTCGCATGACCGACATGCGCAGCCGACGGGCCGCTGCCGTAGGCAGCGTAGGCGCGAATGACGGCACGCACTGCTTCAAGGCGAGCCAGAAGCTGCCGCTCTTCCTCAATGGCTTCAGCCAGGAACTTCTCCATAGCGGCAGGATAGCGTCCCGCACAGCACACGCAAGGGTTTTTCGCAGACGACGCAGAACTAGGGCCGGGATGCCGGAGGATCGCTGCGAGCCGCTGCCATGCGGACTGCCCATTGCCGGAGACTGCGACCAAGGAGCAGCGGCGCGGCGTTCCTCGACACGGGTCTCTGCCTTTGCCACGGCCTCGGCCGTGGGCGAGGGTAGTAGCGCCGGATTCCGCGGGCCGCGGCGAAGTGGGGAGATGGCGGGTGAGGAGCAGCTGTGTCGCCGGCATTCACCGGCTTTGCCGCGCCTGTTGCTTGTGATCAGTTTGAACCAGGAAACCGGCCATTATTGCGAGGAGGCGAAGCCGACGAAGCCGTAGGGCGGGTCAAGGCGAAGCCGGACCCGCCATCATCGGCGGGATACGCCTCCGGCCATCCCGACCCTACGGCGCCACGCCGCTCCGCGAATCGACCTTACGGCAAGCCACCTCAGTCCTGGTGGAACAGCTCGAGGATGCGGTCGACGGCGCGGGTGACGGTGAGGTTGCCGGACAGCAGCTGCGCCTTCAGCTCCGGCAGCTGCTCGACCACCAGGTGGTGGCTCTTGATGTCGGTCATCACCCGGTCCTGCAGCGTCGTCCACATGGCCTTGACCCGCTGCTGCTGGCGCCGGTTCTGGAACTCGCCGGTGGCGCTGAGCTTCTCCTTGTGCTCGACCAGCTTTCCCCACACCGCATCGACGCCGATGTTCTTGATCGCACTGCACATCAGCACCGGCGGCGACCAGCTCGCCGAGCGCGGCTGGATGATGTGAAGGGCGTTGCGATAGTGGACCGCCGCCTGCTTGGCGCGGATCTCGTTGCCGCCGTCGGCCTTGTTGACGACGATCATGTCGGCGATCTCGAGCACGCCCTTCTTGATGCCCTGGAGCTCGTCGCCGGCGCCGGGCAGCATGAGGACGACGAAGACGTCGGTGAGGTCGGAGACGGCGACCTCCGACTGGCCGGCGCCGACGGTCTCCACCAGGATCACGTCGTAGCCGGCGGCGTCGCAGACGACCATGGTCTGGCGGGTCGTTCGGGTCACCCCGCCCAGCGTCCCGCCGGACGGCGAGGGGCGGATGAAGGCGTTCGGCTCCTGCGACAGCTCGGCCATGCGGGTCTTGTCGCCGAGGATGCTGCCGCCGCTGACCGGGCTGGACGGATCGACCGCGAGGACCGCCACCTTCAGCCCCTGGCGGATCAGGTAGGTGCCGAAGGCCTCGATGAAGGTGCTCTTGCCGGCGCCGGGCACGCCGGTGATGCCGATCCGATGCGCCCGGCCGGTGTGCGGCAGGAGCCGGTGGAGGATGTCCTGGGCGAGCTGGCGGTGGCGGGGGCTGCTGCTCTCGATGACGGTGATGGCGCGGCCGAGCATGGCCCGGTCGCCCGAAAGCACCCCGCGGGCATAGTCCTCGTCGGTAAGTGCCGAGCGCGGGATGGTCGCCGGCGCTGCCTGTGCCGCCGCCGCCATGCCGTTACGCGGCCTCGCTCGTGTAGCCGAGGCGCTTGTTCAGGCTCGCGATCAGGCCAAGCGCCGCCTCGCTGATGACCGTGCCGGGCGGATAGATCGCCTCGGCGCCGGCGGCATAGAGGGCGTTGTAGTCCTGCGGCGGAATGACGCCACCGACGACGATCAGGATGTCCTCGCGGCCCAGCGCCTTCAGCTCCTTCTTCAGCTCCGGCACCAGGGTCAGGTGGCCGGCGGCCAGGGTGCTGACGCCGATGACGTGGACGTCGTTTTCCACCGCCTGCCTCGCGACCTCGGCCGGCGTCTGGAACAAAGGGCCGATGTCGACGTCGAAGCCCAAGTCGGCGAAGGCGCTGGCGATCACCTTCTGGCCGCGGTCATGGCCGTCCTGGCCCATCTTGGCGACCAGGATGCGCGGCCTGCGGCCGTCGTTGCCCTCGAACGCCTCGACCAAGCCGTGCGCCTTGGCGATGGCGTCCGATTTTTCGCCAACCTCGCTGCTGTAGACCCCGGAAATCGCCCGGATCTCGGCCTTGTGCCGGCCGTACACCTTTTCCAGCGCGTCCGAGATCTCGCCCACCGAGCAGCGGGCGCGGCCTGCCTCGACCGCCAGTTGCAGCAGGTTGCCCTCGCCGGTCTCGGCGCAGCGGGTGAGCGCAGAAAGCTTCGCCTCCACCTCCTTCGGGTCGCGCTTGGCACGCAACTCCTCGAGCTGGGCAATCTGGCCGCGGCGCACCTCGGCGTTGTCGATCTTCAGCACCTCGATGTTCTCGTGCTCGGTGAGCTGGTACTTGTTGACGCCCACCACCGTCTGCCGGCCGCTGTCGATCCGCGCCTGGGTGCGGGCGGCGGCCTCCTCGATGCGGAGCTTGGGAATGCCGGCCTCGATGGCCTTGGCCATGCCGCCCGACTGCTCGACCTCCTGGATGTGGCCCCAGGCCTTCTCGGCAAGCTCGCGGGTCAGCCGCTCGACGTAGTAGGAGCCGCCCCATGGGTCGATGACGCTGGTGGTGCCGCTCTCCTGCTGCAGGAACAGCTGGGTGTTGCGGGCGATGCGCGCGGAGAAGTCGGTGGGCAGCGCCAGCGCCTCGTCGAAGGAGTTGGTGTGCAGCGACTGGGTGTGGCCCTGGGTTGCCGCCATGGCCTCGATGCAGGTGCGCACGACGTTGTTGTAGACGTCCTGCGCGGTCAGGCTCCAGCCGGAGGTCTGCGAATGGGTCCTGAGCGCCAGCGACTTGTTGGACTTCGCGTCGAACTGCTTGATCAGCTTCGCCCAGAGCAGGCGGGCGGCCCGCATCTTGGCGATCTCCATGTAGAAGTTCATGCCGATCGCCCAGAAGAACGACAGCCTCGGCGCGAACTGGTCGATGGTGAGCCCCGCCTTCAGCCCGCAGCGGGCGTACTCGACGCCGTCGGCCAGGGTGTAGGCCATCTCCAGGTCGGCCGTCGCACCCGCTTCCTGCATGTGGTAGCCGGAGATCGAGATCGAGTTGAACTTCGGCATGTTCTGCGAGGTGAAGGCGAAGATGTCGGAGATGATCCGGATCGAGGGCTCCGGCGGGTAGATGTAGGTGTTGCGGACCATGAACTCCTTGAGGATGTCGTTCTGGATGGTCCCGGCGAGCTGCTCGTGTTTGACCCCCTGCTCCTCGGCGGCGACGATATAGAGAGCGAGGATCGGCAGCACCGCGCCGTTCATGGTCATCGACACGGTCATCTGGTCGAGCGGGATGCCGTCGAACAGCACCTTCATGTCCATGATCGAGTCGATGGCGACGCCGGCCATGCCCACGTCGCCGGCGACGCGGGGATTGTCCGAGTCGTAGCCGCGGTGGGTGGCGAGGTCGAAAGCGACCGACAGGCCCTTCTGCCCGGCCGCCAGGTTGCGCCGGTAGAAGGCGTTGGAGGCCTTGGCGGTGGAGAAGCCGGCGTACTGGCGGATGGTCCAAGGCCGGGTGACGTACATCGTCGAGTAGGGTCCGCGCAGAAACGGCGGGATCCCCGACATGGTGTCGAGGTGGTCGAGCCCCTCCAGGTCGGCCGCGGCGTAGAGCGGCTTGACCATCAGCTTCTCCGGCGTCTCCCAGAGAAACTCCTCGGGCGACTTGCCGGTCTCGGCCGCAAAGCGCTCGGCCCAGGCGGCATAGCCGCCTTCCTGTGGCGGGGTGTTCCCGGGCTGCAGCTTGAGCGCGGAGAAATCGGGGATCGAGGTCATCGGTCAATCACTCCCAGCAGCGCGAGGACGGTTCGAGTTTGTTCCAGCACGTTGCCGCCCAAGGCAATGAAGTCGTCGACGCCGGCGGCCTGGTAGTCCGCCTTCTTGTCGCCCGGGTTGCCGGCGAGGAACAGGTACTGGCAGCCCGCCTGTTTCAGCGCCGGCGCCACCGAGGCGACCTTCGCCTCATAGATGGGATCGGCGGAGCAGAGGCAGGCGATCTTCGCGCCGCTGGTCTTGAACGCGGCGACGCAAGCCTCCGCGTCGTCGAAGCCGGCGCTGTCCAGGCAGTCGATGCCGGCGACGCCGAAGAAGTTGCGGGCGAAGGTGGCGCGGGCGGTGTGCTTGGCGAGCGGGCCGAGGTTGGCGAGGAAGATCGCCGGCCTGGCGCCTGTTTTCTCCAGCCAGGCGTCCGAGGCATCGCGCAGCGCTTCGAAGCTCTCGGCGTAGCGCCGGCGCGGCAACGGCGTGATCGCGGTTTCGCCGCCGCCCAGAACCTTGGCCATGGCGCCGAGGGTGGCGCCGGCGGCCGCGGCGGCGGCGGCGGCTTCGCTGACGCCGCCGCCGTTGGCCGCGGCCAAAGCCTCTACCGACGCGCCGCGGGCGCGCGCCGCATGCAGCCGTTCGGTGGCCGCGGAGAACGCCTGTGCGACGTCGAGCTCCGCCACCTCTGCGCCCGGCTCCTGGACGTTGGGGAACTCGCTCACCCCGGTGATGGCGTCCTTCCGCTTCGCCAGGTTTGCCTCGCGTTTGGCGTAGGCTTCGGCGATCTTGCCGGCGAAGCTGCCGTCCTTCAGCACCGCCAGCATGCCGCCGGCCGCCTCGATGGCCTGGAACTCGCTCCAGGCGGCCTCGGCCACGGCGTCGGTCAGGCTTTCGATGTACCAGGAGCCGCCGCCCGGATCGACCACCTTGGCGATGTTCGACTCTTCGGCGAGGATCACGTGGGTGTTGCGGGCGACCCTGCGGGCGAGCTCGGTGGGCCGGCCCAGCGCGGCGTTGTAGGGAAGGATGGTGACGCTGTCGGCGCCGCCGGTCGCCGCGGCGAAGCAGGCGACGGTGGTGCGCAGCGTGTTCACCCAAGGGTCGCGCTGGCTCAGCATCCGCTCGGCGGTGACCGCGTGGATGCGCATCGCCCGCGCCGGCTCTGAAGCGCCGCAGGCCTCGGCGATCCTGGCCCACATCTTCCGCGCCGCCCTGAGCTTGGCCAGGGACAGGAACTGGTCGCAGCTCACCGCGTAGACGAACTGGATCTGCCGGCAGGCAGCGTCGACGTCGAGCCCGGCCTCGGTCATCGCCTTCAGGTAGGCGACGGCGGTCGCCATGGAGGCGGCGAGGTCCTGGGTCTCGGTGGCGCCGGCGTTGTGGTAGGGCGAGGTATCGACCGCGACGGCGGTGGCAAGCGGGTAGGCCGACGCGGTGTAGCGGGCCAGGTCGGCCAGCTGCGCCATCGCTTTTTCCGGCGCAACCGGCAGCGCCCCGGTCTCGGCCAACGTGCCTAGCGGGTCGGCGTTGAAGGCGCCGCGCGCGGCCGAGGGCGCGATGCCACGGCGTTGCCAGAGCGCGGCGAGCAGGGCGGCGGCGGGCAGGAACTGGGCGCCGGCCTTGAGCGCGACGGTGACGAGGTCGAGGTAGACGCCGGTCAGGGCGAGGTCGAGGTCGTCGACGCTGTAGAGCATCATCCCGCCGTCGCCCGCGAGGTTCATGGCGGCGTCGCCGTCCTGGCCTCCGCGCGCGGCGTGGTCGAAGACGAGCAGCAGCGAGGTCACGCCCCGCTCGAGCTCCTGGAGGATGATTTCGTTGGCGGCCGCCGGGTCGGCATCGGCGTAGGCTTGGCGGACGTCCCAGTTGTCGACGCGGTTGCCGGCCGCGCGGCCGCCGCGGGTGAACGGCGTTGCCCCCGGGAAGCCCGACGGATCGCCGCTCGGCGGCCAGTCGTTGCGGGTGTAGATCGGCCGAAGGGTGATCCCCTCGTAGGTCTTCGTCAGCATCTTCCGGTCGAAGGGTGCGCCCTTCAGCGCCTTCTCGACCTCGGCGACCCACTCGTCGTAGGTCGGCATCGGGAAGCCTTCGGAGAAGTTGAGCTCGTGTTCGGCCATCGGTGTCCCGCGTCGGCTTGAGTTGATCGATCGCTTGCGACCGCGGGGCGCGAAGGACGCCGAATTCTCGGCGCTTCCCACGCGACCTGCGTCGATTTTTTTGCCGAGGCACCGTAAGGCACCGTACCGGGCGGGTCAAGAAACCGACCCGCGGGGTAGTGTCTCAGTTTGAAATCTGGTTTTCCTGACGCGACTCTCGCAGGCCAGCCCCACCGGCTATATGCTTAACGACAAGCATCAAAGCCGGGAGGGCATCATGCCACGCGGACCGAAGGGCGAGAAGCGGCCAGCCGACGTTACCAGCAACGCTGTGCACGTGATGAAGCTTGCGACGGGCGAGATCGAAGAAGCGCCGCCGGAGGACGACGGAAAGGACAAGGCCGCACAGGCCATGGGGCGTAAGGGCGGCGCAGCGCGGGCCGAGAAGCTGACGCCTGAGCAGCGAGCCGAGATCGCAAGGAAGGCGGCGAAGCTAAGATGGGCCGCCAAATCCGACTGATGGGTTCTGCGGAGCCGAAGCCGGAGGAGCGTGCCGGACCATCGCGCGGCCATCGTGGTTTTCAACAATCTTTAGGCACGTTGAGTTACTCGTAGTATGGATATAGGAGTGATGAACCGTCAAAAGTAAATCCTGCAGCTGCTGGTCATCTTCTAGCATCTCTACGTTCAGGCCTATATTGCGGCAGTCATTATAATGCAGATGCTTGCTGTGTGTCTTGTTGAGCTCGGAGCTAGACAGCGACTCTGTGACCTCCTTGGCCCTGCTATCATCTTTGTCCTCTGCAAACATGTTCCGCTTGAGGGCGTCCTCAACTAGATTTTTTGCCCATTGAACCGCGTACTCACACTGAGTAACGAATGATGGTGGATACCGGCTTAGGATCGGCGCCCAGACCTGGGCCTTTTTAGCGTCTTCGCTTATCTCTTCGTAGGCTCTCTTGAACTCCGAAACGACTACGTCAGCAGGGATCCCAGACAATTGTGGGTCGATGGGGCCGATGCTAGATTGCTTTCCCATTACTATGCTCTTGCAGGAGCAGGCTATCATCGTTCCTGAAGACATTGCGATCTGCGGGACAAGCGCGCGAATATTGTTGCCGAACATCTCACGTAGGTAGTTGATAATAGACTCCGCGGCAGCAACATCGCCGCCCGGGGTGTGAAGTATCAGGTCAAGACCTCTCTTCCTGTCTAAATTGTGTATACAGTTCATAAGCGCATTCTTGTCGTCATCGACTATTTCGGCCCCTTGGATCCTGGGCTTGCTTAGAAACGCTGAATAATAGGCTATTGTGTTTCTTTTTGTGTACTCGAATAGCTTTTTGAGGTTTTCACGCCTAACGTCGTCTAAAACAGAAGCGGCCTTTTGTTCGTGGAAACGGGTCCTTTGTTGCAGCTCATTTAGAATGTCTGTCCAACTCCCCACGCGCGCCTCCCAGACTTGTATCCCAATCATACCGGCCGGCGCCATCGGAAACATACGTAGGCACGTACACTAGCGCCGTTGGCATCTCCAACGCATCTGGAACGTGAACGTGCACAATATAGCCTGCTTCTTTAAGCTCTTCGTACTTATCTGCAATGCTCTTATTGCTGCGGCTCATCCTTAGTTACTCCTTGCAAGCCCCCGTCACGTTCATGCCCAGGGGAGATTCTACAGAGGTGGGGCTGCCTCAGCAACACATAGCTGGTGGAATGTATCCTTGACGCTAAGCACAGAAGTTCATATGATCATGGGTATGAACAAGCTCTCGGCTGCCAAGCGCGTCCAGATCCTCAGCCTCCTCTGCGAGGGCTCGTCCATGCGGGCCGTCTCCCGGCTGACGGATACCAGCATCAACACGGTTGCGAAGCTGCTGGTTGACGCTGGCCGCTTCTGCGCCGGCTTCCACGATGACAAGGTTCGTGGCGTGAAGGCGCGGCGGGTCCAGGTTGATGAGATCTGGAGCTTCACCTACGCCAAGCAGCGCACGCTCGGCAGCGCTAAGGCGGCTCCTGACGGCGCTGGCGACACGTGGACGTGGACCGGCATCGAGGCGGATACGAAGCTGATCGTTTCGCACTTCGTCGGTGGCCGCGATGGCGAGTGCGCGAAGGCGTTCATCTGCGACCTGGCCGGCCGGCTGGCGAACAGGGTCCAGCTCACGAGCGACGGCCACAAGGCATACCTTGAGGCGGTCGAACAGGCCTTTGGCGATGATGTGGATTACGCTATGCTGGAAAAGCTTTTCGGGCAGTCCCCAGAGGGGCAGCGCCGCTACAGCCCTCCCGTCATCGTCGGCACCCGCACCAAGTGCTGCACCGGCAATCCCGACCCCAAGCACGTCAGCACGAGCTACGCAGAGCGGCAGAACCTCACGATGCGCATGCACATGCGCCGCTTCACGAGGCTGACGAACGGCTTCTCAAAGAAGTTCGAGAACCACGCCCACATGGTGGCGATCTACGCGGTTTGGTACAACTGGATACGCATCCACAAGACGCTGCGCGTGACGCCGGCAATGGCTGCGGGGCTGTCGGATCGGCTTTGGTCGTGGGAAGAGATCGTCGAGGCCATGGACGCTGACCGCCCGGCGCCGAAGCGCGGCCCGTACAAGAAGCGGCAAGACACGCACGATTGCGCTTGAAACTCGCGCCAGGAGGCTCGTACTGCTATACCAGCAGCGAGCGTTGCTGACGTTGGTTTTTATTATGCGAGGGCACCATGTGCGCGGGCGCAATAAGCGTGAAGTATAGGAACATCGATGGGATGCATATATTCACGTCGCCCGACGTGAAGGGGTTCTACGTGGCAAGCACCGACCCACGTGAGGCGTTCGAAGAGGTGTCGTGCGGACTCCAGCTCATCTTGCGGCTCAACGAGAACGTAGATGCCAGAATCGAGCCGGTTATGGCTGTTGAGGATTTCTTGAGTCTCATAGGCGCGGGAGATGCCAGATCATCAAGCCCAGCGGTGGTCGACGCGGCTAGGTTTAGGTTCAGCAGCCGGCTGGCCGCATGAAGTTCTGGTCTGAAGAAGAGCTTTTTCAGGAGCTTCTCTGCAGAGGGTGTGTCCAGACACAAGACCGGTGGCACGGTGGAACCATATGGATCTCCCCTAGCGGGGAGCACTTCTCCGTCCCACCGCCGAGACATCCTCGCGGATATCCGTCGCCCGTTTTCACGGACATAATCTCCGTGAATGGCTTGGCTGCCATCGTAAGGCACTAAGCGCCAGCACCCATTTCAAACTGAGACACTACCACCCGCGGCTTTCCGGCGCTTGCAGTGGGCTCGGGGCCTGGGCCCGGGCCTTCGGCGCGCGGCGGCAACGACGCCGCCGGCGCGTGCAGCTTCACCGCCCGCGGACGACGTGGAGCGGGTGGTGCGCCTCGACGGGGAGGGTCGGGCGGTTCGCGTCGAGCTCGCTCAGCGCCTCGACCTGCCGCATCGTCTCCCGGCTGCGTTTGGCGATGCGCTGATACTCCTCGGTGCCGCGGCGCTTCCAGGCGATCTCGTCGTCGCCGAGCGTGCGCCTGATCTTGGCCGGGACGCCGGCTGCGAGCGAGCGCGGTGGGACGACGAAGCCACCGGCCACGAACGACATGGCGGCGACGAACGCGTAGTCGCCGATTTCCGAGCCGTCCATCAGCACCGCGTTCATCCCGACGAGCGCGTGCGCGCCCACCGTGGCGCCGTGGAGCACGGCGCCGTGGCCGATATGCCCCCACGGTCCGATGCGGCACTCCGCTTGCGGGAAGCAGTGGAGCACGCACTGGTCCTGCACGTTGGCGCCCTCCTCGACGATGATCCGGCCGATGTCGCCGCGAAGCGAGGCGGAGGGGCCGATGTAGCAGCCGGCACCCACGACGACGTCGCCGATCAGCACCGCCGAGGGATGGACGAAGGCGCTCGGGTGCACCACCGGGATGACGCCATCGATGGCGTAGACCTTGACCATGGGCTTCGCCCTCCTTGCCTCACCGCGCGCCGGACAGCCCCGCCGGCGGCACGGCCATTCCTTGACGATTCCCGCTCATAGGTATACAGACCTACATAAGGAATATGATCTAAAGCTGCCGCCGGGCGCCTGACCGCGGCAAGCGGTTCCCATTTCCGCGCGACCCCCCGCTTCTACCACCCTGCCTCCGATCCCCGAGGAATTTTCATGCAAGAGCACATCAAGATCACAGCCGCGCCGCCTAGGATCCAGTACGTCGGCGACGGGACGCAGAGGGAGTTCTTTTTCCCCTTTGCCATCTTCAAGCCGGAGCACGTCGAGGTGTTCCTCGACGGCGAGCGGCTCGCCTCCGGGATGACGGTGCTGGGCGCCGGCGAGAGCGCCGGCGGCTCGGTGGTCCTCGACGCGGCGCCGGCGGAAGGCGTGCTCGTCACGGTATGCAGGCGCATCGTGGTGGAACGGACGACGGACTTCCAGCCCGCCGGCGCCTTCAGCGCCCGGCTGATCAACGACGAGTTCGACTACCTCACGGCGGCGCTTCAGCAGGTGGCGGCGGATACGGAAACGAGCCTGCGCATCGCCGCGACCGAGCCGGTCGTCGACATGACCCTGCCGGCCGTGCCCGGGCGGGCGGGACGGGTGCTCGCCTTCGACGCCGGCGGCCGGCCCAGGCCGGAGAGCCGCGACGAGGTCGCCGGCAGCCTCGTCCACGGGAAGCTGCGCGGGCTCGACGGCGACGACCACCCGCATTACCTCACGGCTCCGCGCGCCGAGGCCTGGATGGCGACGAAGTCGCTGGACGACCTGCGCGACGGCTTCGCCGCCAAGCGCTACACCGCGCAAGAGAAGGGCAAGCTGTCGGCCCTGCCGGGTGACGCCGAGGCCAACCCGCCTCGGGTCAGCGAGGCGGAGAAGCTCTCGGGCTCCGAGTGGGAGCCGCGGACGTTCTCGCCGCGCGACGTGGTCGACCTCGTCCACCGGTTCGTCCCTCCCGCCGGCACCTCCGGCGGCGGCTCCAACGTGTCCGTTCACGCCATGCTCGTCGGCCTCAGCGCCGACGACCACCTGCACTACCTGACCAGCGAGCGCGCCGATGGCTGGCTTGCCGGCAAGACCGCAGACGCGCTGGGCGACGGCGAAGCGAACCGCTACATGCGCTTCGCCGGAAGCGGCGGGGCGGAGACCGCTGCGCGCAGCGACCACGACCACGCCGGCGTCTACGAGCCTGCCTTCACCAAGAACACCGCCTTCAACCGCAACTTCGGCGCGGCCGCCACGGACGTCGCCGCCGGTAACCACGGCCACGACGCGGCCGCCATCGCCAGCGGCACCATCGCCCGTGCGAGGCTGCCGCTGCTTGCGGGCGACGCGGGCGCAGGTGGGTTCGCCGGATCGGTTCCGGCACCGGCCGCGGGCGATGCGGCCGCCGGCAAGTTCCTCGCCGCCGACGCCACCTGGCGGGTGCCCGCAGGGGGCGGCGGCACCGGCGGGGTCCCCAAGGGTACGAGCTTCCCCGCCTCTCCGGCAGCAGGCGACGCCTTCTATCGCACCGACCTCTCCTGGCTGTTCTTCTACGACGGCGTCCGCGGGAAGTGGCTGGGGGAGCTGGAAAGCGACGGCGCCGGCTGGGGCGGCGAGCATGGCATGAGTTATCTACGCCGCTTTGCCGGCGGCGACATGAGCGCGACCCACGGCATTCTCATCCCCTACGACGCCACCATCGTCGGCATCAGCATGGTCTGGCAGCCGGCGCGCGGGGGCAACCTCAACATCATCCGCAACGGCGTGACGCTCCAGACCCTGAGCTTTCCGTCGACCGCAACCTCCCTCGCGTCCATGACCCTCGACATCGACTTCGCCGCAGACGGCATCCTCGCGTTCTCCACCGGCAGCCACATCAGCACCATGACGTCGCCGCAGCTCCGCTGCTGGTGGCGCCGGCGGGCAGCCTGAGCCTGCCTCTTCGGCGGGGCGGCTTCAGCCGCCCGCAAAAAGGGCAGCATTTTCTGCCCAGAACGCGCCCCTAAGCCGGAAGCAACGTCCGCCTTAAATCAGCAGTGGGTGCCGCCATTGTGGGCGGTATGCCCGGCCACCTTTACTCATACACCGAAGGCAAAGAGATGAAGTTTCGCCGTCTCGTTACGGGCATCGGCGTTTTGCCCCAAAAGCGCCTGCAAACTCTGTTGTGGAGCGTTGCGGTTCTTGCCGCGCTTTCGGCCGCCGGCGCCGCCTCGGCGGCGCCCTGCGGCAACCTGCTCACCGCGTCGGCGGCAACACCTTCGGGTTTCGCCGCCGCCTACAACCCCTTCACCCCGGCGAAGGAGCTTCTGCTCCAGGGCACCGACTGCGCAGCCGGCGCCGCCAAGATCAGCGTCGGCAGCGGCTCCGCCGAGCAATACGTCTACAAGAACGCCCTCTACTGGACCGGCTCGGCCTGGCAGGAGTTGCCGCTGTCCGGATCGGCGCTCATCAGCGACACCTGGTACAAGGGGAGCGCCACCGCCTCGATGCCGATCGGGGAGACCCCGCGCTACCTGCTCGGCTACGTCTGCCAGAGCAACGCCGGCGCGTGGAAATGCGGCTGCACCGACATTGCCTGCGCCAAGCCGCAGTGGCAGCTCCAGGCGGTGCAGGCACCGGCGGGCGCGGTAGAGCCCAGCGCAACAGCGATCAACGGCAAGCTCGACGGCATCTGGTACTGGCCGATGCCGAAGACCCCGAACGGGCTCCTCCCGACCCAGAGCTGGTCCGGGGCGGCATCGACGCCGTCCGGCGACGTCTACGTGGCCGGCATGGACCACACCACCAACTCGGCGCTCTACCGGCTTCACGACGGCGTCCTCAGCTACGTCGGGGACGCCAAGAGCGCATCCCAAGCCGCAGGCAACTGGCATTCGGGGGAGACGGCAGAGAAGTTCCACACGCGGCCGGCCTGGCACAACGGCCGCGCTTACGTCGCCACGCTCGACACCTCCAGCCTCGACGCCACCTACCTCAGCCGCCGCGGCTTCCACTGGTACGCATACGACACCGGCGCCAACCGGTTCCTCGACCTCAGCGCGGCGCAGCCGGGCGGGACGGGCGCGGCTCATGGCGGGGTCATCGCCCAGGTGGTCGATCCAGCCAACAACTGCATCTACGCGGCGATCGCCCCCACGGGCGACCTCTACCGCTACGACATCGCCACCGGCAAGAGCACGCACCTCGGCCGCCCGGACTACCGCAGGCCGTATGTCTATCCGGGCCGGACGATGTGGCTGGACCGCGCCGGCCGGCTCTACTTCACCGCCGGCAACGACCAGTCCACAGGCTATGGCGGCTCGTACGACCCCGCCGTGTTCAACCACGTCTACGTCTACGACCCCACCAGCAAGACGATCGCCGAGAAGAAGACGTGGATGCTGCACAACCAGCGCGCCGTCGATGCCGCGCAATGCTTCTCCGCAGTGGAAGAACGCAGCTGCCTCCTCATGGACAACGTCGGTCATATCTACGAGTTCAGGGACCTGCCCAGCGGCCAGACCTGGACCTACCTGGGCAGCATCGGCCAGGAGTCGAGCGACCGCCTCGGCTACGCCTGGGTCTTCCAGGTCTTCCCCGAGCAGAAGAAGGCCTACGTGCTGACCACCAACGGCAAGTTCTTCGAGTTCGACTTGGTCGCCAACAAGGCCTCCTTCCTCGGCGACCTGAAGGCGTTGGAGCCGACGCTTGCACAGAAAATCTTCCTCTATGGCCACGATGCGACCGCCGGTGCGCGCTTCTACTTCGCCGCTTCGAGCCGCACGGGGACGGCGCTGCTCGTGGCCGTCGATCCGGACCGGCTGAAAGCGGCCATGGCTGCGGCGAGAAGGAGCTGACGCCTTGCGCCCTGCGCCGCGGTGCAGGGCGAACGCCGCGGGCAGGTGGCTTTCAAAGAAAAGGCTCAAGCAGGAATCACGAATAGGGAGGAGGTCGGCGCTGCTCGCTTGCTCAGGACGAACCGGTGAGCGTCGCGGTCTCAGCTGCCATCGTGCTGCGGCATGCTTCACCAGGGCGCGGGGTTCAGCTATGAGGTGCAGCGCGCAAGGAGGCAGGACGGTTGGCGAACCCGCCGAAGGTCTTCATCAGTTACAGCCATGACAGCCCGCAGCACGAACAGCGGGTGCTGGAGCTTGCCAACCGGCTTCGGCAGAACGGCGTCGACGCCGAGGTCGACCAATACGAGGTCTCTCCGGCGGAAGGGTGGCCGTTATGGTGCCAACGTCAGATTGTTCGAGCTGACTTCGTGCTGATGGTGTGCACCGACACATACCTGCGGCGGGTTGAAGGTGAAGAAGAAGCCGGCAGAGGGTTGGGCGTGCTCTGGGAGGCCAACTTCATACGGCACATCCTGTATAATTCTGGCTCTGTCAGCCGTAAGTTTGTGCCGGTCCTGTTCTCGGATGGAAGCGACAAGAACGTCCCCTGGATGGTAAGTAGCTTCACTCGCCATCAGGTGGATGTCGATGAAGGTTTCAGCGCGCTGTGGGGCCATCTGCGAAATGAGCCCGCGGTCAAGAAGCCTCCCGTCGGCACGGAGAAGCCGGGCGCGGACGCTGCGAGGCCTCTTCCGCCCAAACAGCCGAAGCCGGCGGCCGTGGAGGCAGCGCGTGAACAGGAGGGGCGCGCGCCGGTGGTGATCAGGTTTTCTGTGCGGAACGAGGAAGTAAAGGAGGTTCCCAAGCAAGACAATCTACATTCAGATACTGTAGATATTTTCGAGCGGGTCACGCGATATCCGTGGGACAGTCATGGTACAAGTTCACTGCGGATCCTCCGGGACGCGCCCGGACTTGAGCCGCCGATGGTTCGGGGTCCGAGAGGTGTTGACCATCCCAAATTCCCCATGATGGTGGAGTTGCCACCCGGCGAATTCATGATGGGGTCGCCTGATAGCGACGAACAGAAAACAAGCCAAGAGCGTTACCAGCACCTTGTGACCATCGGCCGCCCTTTCGCGATCGGGCGCTTCCCCATAACGTTTTCCGAGTACGACTTCTTTTGCTCTGAGACCAAGCGTCGCGCGAAGCCCCACGACGAGAACTGGGGCAGAGCTTCGCGGCCCGTGATAAACGTCTCATGGACAGACGCAAAAGCATATGTTGATTGGCTTGCCGAAGTTACCGGAGAGCCTTACCGGCTAACTTCGGAAGCGGAGTGGGAGTACGCCTGCCGCGCAGGAACGACAAAGCGTTATTGGACCGGCGACCAGATTACTACGAGGGACGCTAACTTCGGTGGTATGGTTGGATCAACTACGGAGGCTACGGATTACCTGCCAAACCCCTGGGGCCTCCACGATATGCACGGGAACGTTCTGGAGTGGGTTGAGGACATATGGCACGACAGCTACGGCTACGAAGTTGCTCCTGCTGATGGGTCGGCATGGACGGATCACGAAGGTCCGGCTTCTTCAAATGACCGCGTCCTCCGCGGCGGCTCCTGGAACAACGACGCGAGGTTCCTCCGATCGGCGTCACGTTTTCACTTCCCGGCGGTTACACGCAACTATCTCGTCGGCTTTCGCGTGGCCCGCGGGCATGCCCCACTCAAGAAGGTGCCGTGACGCGAGGGGCAGGAGGGCTCATGCCGCCCTCCGCTGGCTCTGCTCCATCACCTCGGCCGGCAGATACAGGTTGATCGTCCCAGGTTCCTCGTTACGGATCCGCGACCGCCAGACCTATCTGCGGAACATCCACAATGTGGACGAGCGGGCGCAAAAGGCGAGATCGATCTCGCATTGACCAAGAAGGGGCACCAACGTCTCCCGGTCAGGTGACGGGGTCATCACGTGGTACGGAACCCCGCCACGACCCGTAGCTCGACATCACCTTGTCCTGGTCGATGGCAAGGTGCTGGTTGGGAAGTTCCCGGCAAGCTTCCTCAGCGCCTTCCAGTGGGTAACGAATGATGAAGGTGTAGGCCTTAATAGGCGAACTCGCGGAAGACCGGATCGACGCTTTCGTTCCATCGTCCGGCGTAGGCCGCGAGCAGATCCTCCGCCGGAGTGAAGTCCGACTCGGCGATGGTGAACAGCGGATGGAGGAACTTCGTCTCGTCGAGGCCGACCCCATCCTCGCGGCGCCGGTTGGACAAGCCTTCGTGGGCGATGCGCAGGGTTTCCAGAGCCAGATCGCGAACCGTGCCATTGCGGAAGGGGGTGCGCAGCGCGAGCCTCGGCACCCCCTCGCGGATCGCGGCCATCTCCTCGGCGCTCCAGCTCTTGACCATGTCCCAGGCGGCGTCGCGCGCCGAGGCGTCGTAGAGCAGTCCCACCCAAAACGCCGGCAGCGCGCACAAGCGGTTCCAGGGGCCGCCGTCGGCGCCGCGCATTTCCAGGAAGCGCTTCAGCCGGACCTCCGGAAACGCCGTCGTCAGATGGTCTTCCCAGTCGCGCAGCGTCGGCGCCTCGCCGGGAAGGCCCGGCAGCCGCGCGGCGAGGAAATCGCGGAAAGATTGCCCGGCGACGTCGATGTAGCGGCCGTCGCGGTAGACGAAGTACATCGGCACGTCGAGCATGTAGTCGACGTAGCGCTCGAAGCCGAAGCCCGGTTCGAAGACGAACGGCAGCATGCCGCTGCGGTCGGGATCGGTGTCGGTCCAGATGTAGCTTCGGTAGCTGAGAAAGCCGTTCGGGCGGCCGTGGCGGAAGGGGGAGTTTGCAAACAGCGCCGTCGCAACCGGCTGCAGCGCGATGCCGATGCGGAACATCCGCGCCATCGTCGCTTCGCTGTCGAAATCGAGGTTCACCTGCACCGTGCAGGTGGCGAGCATCATGTCCAGACCGAGCGAGCCCCGGGTCGGCATGTACCTGCGCATGATGGCGTAGCGCTGCTTGGGCATCCACGGGATATCCTCGAGCGCCCACTTCGGCTGGTAGCCGATGCCGAGGAAGCCGACGTTGAGCTCCGCCGCCACCGCCTTCACCTGCTTGAGGTGCCGGTCGATCTCGCCGCAGGTCTGGTGGATATTGCCGAGCGGGGCGCCCGAGAGCTCCAGCTGTCCCCCGGGCTCCAGGGTGATCGAGCACCCCTTGCCATCGACCAGGGCGATGACATGGCCGTTCTCGTTGACCGGCTGCCAGCCAAGGCCGATCAGCCCGTCCAGGACCGCGCGGACGCCGCCGGGCTCATCGTAGGCGAGGGGGCGGAAATCCTCGAGGTGGTAGGCGAGCTTCTCATGCTCGGTTCCGATCCGCCACTCCGCCTCCGGCTTGCATCCGCCCGCCATGTACTCGACGAGCTGACGCTTGTCGGTGACGACCGCTTCTCGTTGGTGCAAGGGATCTGTGGCCATTCGCGGAGGTCCAGGTTCCCGCTCAGCGCTTCGGCGGGGTCCCGCCATCTCGCCAGTCACCGGCCAGGCACTGCCAGCAGGCGAGAAGCGCCGCCACTGCCGTCTCGGCCCGAAGGGTACGGGGGCCGAGATGAACGACCTTAGCACAGGGCAAGCTGGCGAGAACATCAACCTCGCCGCGGGTCAATCCGCCCTCCGGTCCAACCAGAAGCCCGACTGCGGGCGGGAGCGAGGCCGGCGCGGACGACGCAAGCGCGGACATGGCTTCGACGACGGGCTCTGCTCGCCCGCTGCCCGGCGGATGCGCCAGCAGCAGCGCGCGTTCCGGCGGCCAGTCGGCAACCAGTTGGACAAGCGTAGAAGGCGCTGCGATCTCGGGCACCGTCAACCGCCCACATTGTTCCGCCGCCTCGATGGCGGTGGCCTGCATTCGCGCTGTGGCCACCCGGGCGGCGATCGTTCTCTCGGTCATCACCGGCCAGATGCGGCCCGCCCCGAGCTCCGTCGCCTTCTCGACGATGTAGTCGGTCGCGGATTTCTTCACCGGCGCGAAGATGAGCCAAGGCCCGGCATCGGCCTCCTGGGCGCGCAGCCGCCGCTCGACGGTGAGCGCCGCAGCCGCCCTCTGCATTCGCTCGATCCGCGCCAGCCACTCGCCGTCACGGCCGTTGAACACCCGGACCGCATCGCCGGAAGCCAGCCGCATGACGTTCGCCAGGTAGTGGGCCTGGCCTTCCCTAAGCGCCAGCGAGCGGCCCTCGCCAAGATCGGCGCCGACGAACAGGCGAACCCGCCCTTCCGCTTGCGCCAGCGCTGCGCTCATCCGCCGCTTCCGCTGCCGGGCTCGGCGCTATAGGGTCCGGCGCGCATGAAGATCCCACAGCAGGCAGTCATGGCGGAGACGGCGACCGACATTCCCGCGAACGACTGGATCGACCGCCAGGCTCCGCGGTCGCTCCGGCCGTACCTGCGCCTCGCGCGGCTCGACCGCCCCATCGGAACGTGGCTGCTGCTGCTGCCGTGCTGGTGGGGGATAAGCCTCGCCGGGCCGAGCTGGCCAGATCCTCGGTTGCTGGTTCTGTTCGCGGTCGGCGCCATCGTGATGCGCGGCGCCGGCTGCACCCTGAACGACATCATCGACCGTGACATCGACGCCCAGGTTGCGCGCACCGCGGTCCGCCCTCTGCCCAGCGGCGCGCTGAGCGTCCGCCAGGCAGCCGCGTTCTTCATCCTGCAGTGCTGCATCGGCCTCGCCGTCCTCGCGCAGTTGAACGCGTTTTCGATCGGCCTCGGGATTGCCTCGCTCGCCGTGGTCGCGGCTTACCCGTTCATGAAGAGGATAACGTACTGGCCGCAGGCGGTCCTCGGACTTGCCTTCAACTGGGGAGCGCTGTTGGGCTGGAGCGCGGTCACCGGTGGTCTGGAGGTGGCGCCGCTGCTCCTTTACGCGGGCGGCGTCTTCTGGACGCTGGCCTACGATACGATCTACGCGCATCAGGACAAGGGCGACGATGTCCGCGTCGGGGTGAAATCGACCGCGCTCCTCCTCGGCCCGGCGACGAAGCGCTGGCTCGTGGCGTTCTTCGGCATCGCCCTGGTCCTGTTCGCCGCCGCCGCCGTGGCAGCGGACGCGGCCACCCCGGCGCTGGTCGTCGCCCTTGCCGTGGCGGGAGGTCACGCGCGCTGGCAGGTGATCCGCGTCGACCTCGACGATCCCCGCAATTGTCTGGCGAAGTTCCGGTCCAACCGCGACTTCGGCCTGATCGTTCTGGCCGGGATCGTCGCCGGCCGGGTCACGGGCTGACGGTCCCATGGCATACGGATCTTTGCGGGAGTTCATGGCGAGGCTGGAGGGGGCCGGCCGGCTGGTCCGGGTGCGAGAACCGGTGTCGCCCGTGCTCGAGATGACCGAGATCCAGACCCGGCTTCTTGCCGAAGGCGGGCCGGCCGTCCTCTTCGAAACGGTGATCGACGCAGAGCGGGGACGCTACGAAATGCCCGTTCTGGTCAACCTGTTCGGAACGGTGGAGCGCGTTGCCTGGGGAATGGGACGCGAGCCGTCGCAGCTTCGTGAGGTGGGGGAACTGCTCGCCTTCCTGCGCCAGCCGGAGCCGCCGGGCGGCTGGCGCCAAGCCCTGGACATGCTGCCATTACTGAAGACCGTCATGGCGATGAAGCCAAGGACGACGGCCCGCGCGCCCTGTCAGGAGGTGGTGGTGCTCGGCGACGAGATCGATCTCCGCCGCCTGCCGGTTCAATCCTGTTGGCCTGGCGAGCCGGCGCCGCTGATCACCTGGCCGCTGGTCGTGACCCAGGGGCCCACCGCCGGCGAGCAGGGCGGAGACAAGCGGGACGCCTTCAACCTCGGCATCTACCGCATGCAGCTCACCGGCCCGCGGACGACGCTGATGCGCTGGCTGAAGCACCGCGGCGGGGCGCAACACTACGACCGCTGGAAGGCGAAGCACCAGGAACCGCTGCCGGCTGCCGCGGTCATCGGTGCCGATCCGGGAACGATCCTGGCGGCGGTGACGCCGGTGCCGGATACCTTGTCCGAGTACCAGTTCGCCGGGCTGCTGCGCGGGAGCAAGGTCGACCTGGTGGACTGCAAGACGGTGCCGCTCAAGGTCCCCGCCAACGCCGAGATCGTGATCGAGGGCCACGTGGCGCTCGACCGCTTCGAGGACGAAGGGCCGTACGGCGACCACACCGGCTATTACAATGCCGTTGAGCCCTTCCCGGTGTTCACCGTTTCCGCCATCACGATGCGGCGTCAGCCGATCTACCTCTCGACCTTCACCGGCCGCCCCCCAGATGAGCCGTCCATTCTTGGGGAGGCGCTGAACGAGCTGTTCGTGCCGCTCATCGTCCAGCAGTTTCCGGAGATCGTCGATTTCTGGCTGCCGCCGGAAGCCTGCTCGTACCGCGTCGCGGTCGTCTCGATGCGCAAGGCCTACCCGGGCCACGCCAAGCGGGTGATGATGGCGACCTGGTCCTACCTGCGCCAGTTCATGTACACCAAGTTCGTGATCGTGGTGGATGCGGACATAAATGCCCGAGACTGGACCGACGTGATTTGGGCCGCTTCGACCAACGTTGATCCGGTCCGCGACATAACCTTGATCGAGAACACCCCCATCGACTACCTCGACTTTGCCTCGCCCGTCTCCGGGCTGGGCGGCAAGATCGGCATCGACGCGACGACCAAGATCCCGCCGGAAACGACGAGGCCTTGGGGGCGGCGCATCCGTATGTCCGACGACATCGTCGACGAGGTCACGCGGAAGTGGCCGCGATACGGCCTGCCGGGGAGCGGCAAGCCCATATGGGGATGACGGGGAGCGCATCCGGCGGATGCCGAGACCGGGAGCTGTAAGATGACTGCGGAGCTCGAAGTGCCCGAAGGCGCAATCTCTACCCGGGAGCCTGCCGGTAAAGCCGGTGCCTGGCCATTCGTCGAGGCGCGTGGACTGGCCCAGAAACTCTCGGGGCAGGCGCGGGCGGACGACAAGCCGGTCCTGTTCGAGACGGGCTACGGGCCGTCGGGGCTACCGCACGTGGGGACCTTCGGCGAGGTCGTCCGCACGACCATGGTTCGCAACGCCTTTGCGGTGCTCACCGGAAAGCCGACGCGGCTGCTGGCGTTTTCGGACGACATGGATGCGCTGCGCAGCGTCCCTGACAACGTGCCCAACCGCGACATGCTGGCGGCCAACCTCGGGCTGCCCCTGACGTCGGTTCCGGATCCTTTCGGCCGGTACGAGAGCTTCGGCCACCACAACAACGCGATGCTGAGGGGCTTCCTCGACCGGTTCGGCTTCGACTACGAGTTCGCGAGTTCGACCGAGTACTACAAGAGCGGCCGGTTCGACGCGACGCTGCTGAAGGTCCTCGAAAGGTACGACGAGGTGCTGAAGATCATGCTGCCGACGTTGGGACCGGAGCGGCGGGCGACCTACAGCCCGTTTCTGCCCGTCTGTGCGAAGACCGGGCAGGTGTTGCAGGCCCGTGTCGTGCACACCGACGCCGGCGCCGGAACCGTCGTTTACGAGGAAGAGGAGGGGGGAACTCGGGTCGAAACGCCCGTCACCGGCGGCCGCTGCAAGCTGCAGTGGAAGCCGGACTGGGCGATGCGCTGGGCGGCGCTGGAGGTGGATTACGAGATGGCCGGCAAGGACCTGATCGACTCGGTCCAGCTGGCGACGCGGATTTGCCGTGTCATCGGCGGACGGCCACCGATGAACCTGATCTACGAGCTCTTCCTGGACGAGAACGGAGAGAAGATTTCCAAGTCCAGAGGAAACGGGCTTTCGGTGGACGAGTGGCTGCGCTACGCGCCGCAGGAGAGCCTAGCCTATTTCATGTACAGCAAGCCGCGCACTGCCAAGCGGCTGCACCTTGGGATCATCCCGCGCACGGTCGATGAATACGTGGGTGATTTGCATGCGTATGTGGAACAGGGAGACCTGGACAGGCTCAACAATCCCGTCTGGCATATCCACGCGGGCAATCCCCCGCAACAAGAGGATGCCGTCAGCTACGCGCTTCTTCTGAACCTGGTCGCCGCCTGCCACAGCGAAGACCCGTCGTTCATCTGGCACTATGTCTCCGCGTACTATGGCGAGGACGCTGCTCGCAACGAGCAGATGATCAGGCGGCTGATCGGGCACGCGATCGCCTATTACCAGGACTTCATCAAGCCCAGGCAGAAGCACCGGCTCCCTCGCCCTGAGGAGATACCGGCGCTCGCCGACCTGGCAGAAGCGCTCTCGGCTGCGCCGAAGTCGGCTACCGCCGAAGAGTTGCAGACGATCGTTTACGAGGTAGGCAAGGGCTATGCAGCCGTGTTCCCCGGCCTGAAGGATTGGTTCCGCGCCCTCTACCAGATCCTGCTGGGCCAGGACGAAGGGCCGAGGATGGGATCGTTCATTGCGCTCTACGGCGTCGGCGACACGGTTGCCATGCTGAACGATGTCGTCGCAGCTGGCCGGGCACAGGTGTCGGGCGAGTAGGTGATAAAGTCGCTCGGCGGCCGAACCGGGGCCGCCGAGCGATGCAGCGAAGACTACTGAGCCTGAGCTGGCTCGACCTCAATGGCGTTGATCACGGCAGCGCCCGCCTTGGCGGTGAAGCCGATATCAAGCTTTCCATCGCTGACAGCGACGTTCGGGACCGACCTCACCATCGCCGTGCGCGCTCCGGCCGCGGCGACGAGGTCGATGTCCGTCAGCTTCTGCCCCTCCACGTCGACCGAGAAGATCCGCGCTCCTGGCGCGGTCGCATAGGTCTCGGCGAAGTGCAGCTTGACAGTGTAGAGGCCAGGGGAGACCGGCAGCGAGTATCCGGTCATGCCCCAGCGCTCCGTCTGGTACAGACGGTCGTTCGTCGTCCCGGCGATCTCAATGGCACCGCGGTCGACGATGCCGCCGCCGGCAAAGCCGGTGTCGGCGGTCCACCTGCGGCCCTGAGCATCGACCAGGTCGGCGGTGCTGCCGGCGTCGATCAGCATCGGCTGCACCGAGGTGCCGGCGGACGTCCGCACGGTCAGGGTGAAGCCGTTGGTGAGGGAGTGCCCGGCGCTGTCGGTGGCCTTGACGATGATCCGGTGCGACGGCGCCGACGCGGGATCGAGGTTGGCGTTGGGGGCAACGCTGATCGCCCCGGTTGCCGCGTCAATCGCGAACCGGCCCTGCGCGTCGTCGACCAGCGCGTAGCTGAACGTATCGTTCGCGTCCTGATCGAGGGTCGAGGCGACGCCAACCAGCGTGCCGGCAGCAGCTCCTTTGTCGACGGCCTGCGCACTCATGAAGAGCGCGATGGGCGGTTCGTTCACGTCGGCCAGCGACACCTGGAACGACTGCTCGACCACCCGTCCGGAACCCGCGTCGGCGACGGCGGTGAGCGAGTGGTTCCGGCTTTCCTCGGCATCGAGCACCGCGCCCTCGCAGACGCGGACGGTGCCGGTATCGGCGTCGATCACAAAGCGGCCGCCGGCGTCGTCCTTCAGCGAGAAGAACGGCTTCGTGACGACTTGATCAAGCGGCGTCACGACCCCGACCTCGGTGCCGGCCGGAGCATTTTCCGGGATCAAGTGGGTCAGCTTCAGCCCGCCCGTGGTCTCGTTCACGTCGAGAACGGCGATGGAGAAGCCCTGCTTGGTCGTGATCCCTTTGGCATCGGTGACCGCGACCTCGATCGCATGCGAGGTGGCGGCCTCGTAGTCGAGCACTGCGCCCGCCGCAACCGTGATCACGCCCGTCTGGGCGTCGATGGCGAAGCGCCCGCCGGCGTTGTTGGACAGGGCGTAGCGGAACACGTCGCCCGCGGCCCCCTTCGCCGCGACCGTCGCGACCTGCTCACCGGCCGGTGCGTTCTCCCGGATCGACCCACCGCTGAGGCTGACCACCGCCGGGATCGTCTCGTTCACGTCGAGAACGGTGATGGTGAAGCCCTGCTTGGTCGTGATCCCCTTGGCATCGGTGACCGCGACCTCGATCGCATGCGAGGTGGCGCCCTCGTAGTCGAGCACGGCGCCCGCCGCGACCGTGATTACGCCCGTCTGGGCGTCGATGGCGAAGCGGCCGCCGGCGTTGTTCGACAGGGAATAGCGGAACACGTCGCCCGCGGCTCCCTTCGCCGCCGCGGTCGCAACCTGCTCGCCGGCCGCCGCATTCTCGCGGATCGACCCGCCGCTGAGGCTGACCACCGCCGGGATCGTCTCGTTCACGTCGAGAACGGTGATGGTGAAGCCCTGCTTGGTCGTGACCCCCTTGGCGTCGGTGACCGCGACCTCGATCG
>JAXMOZ010000046.1:0-27925 GCA_034382075.1 Rhodospirillales bacterium | reverse complement strand
CTTCGCCCTTACCTTTCCGCTCGGTCATGGTGTGCTTCCTCTGATCAGGATCGGTGACTCACACATCACCCGCATACCATGACCACCTTCAACTTTCCGCTTCTGCAGAACCTCCAGCACGCTACCGAAATTGCCCAGGTGGCGCAAAATCGAAATGCGGGAGGGCTACCGTCTCGCAGCCATCACGCGTCCCTGGATCCGCAGAGAAATCCTGCGGGTGACGAATGAGTAATCTTCCAGAGGCGAAGATGAATGGTCGTGACGCCGCCCGGAGGGTCTGCCGCGTAACTCTCATCGGGACCACCGGCTCCGAACAGAGCAAGTCGTGATCAGGTTGACGCAGCAGGGCCAGAAAGAGAAGTTGTCAACGTTTCCCGCAACTCATCAATCGTCACCAATGGATATTTTTCCTGGTATAATGAAGTCGTGGATGCTCGTAACAAGGACCGGCCATGACGTCGCAAACCGAATTCATTGCAGCGAGGCGCTACAGATTCTGACTCGACCTGATTGCGCCTCCATCTTGTTTACTATCGGGCGACGAAGCGGTCAGGCAGCCGGTCGTGATTACGGCACGAGACCGCGGTGACGTCGATGTCGCGTGGGTTCATGCCGCTGAAGAGGCACCGGCGAGTCTCTCCGCCGGTGCTCGTCTTGAACCGGCGACCGGCGGCTGGCTGCCCCGGCGAAACCAGACCCACCTCCTTCGGGTAGCGCTGGCCGCTGCCGTCTGCCGTCTCCGTCCAACGAAAGAGCCCCGCCGGGGTGCGGCGGGGCTCGGTCGTGTTCAGCAGCGGCCGGAGCCGCGATCTTTGGCTGCATGCCGTGGCTTTGCCCTCACACGCTCCCGAGGGTCCCTCCCTCTCCCGCTTTTGCGGGAGAGGGTCGGGGTGAGGGCAATGCGCGTTCGGCGGTGCAGACGCCGCTCTGGCTGGCTTTAGCCGGCCATCTTCCAAACTTCCGGCGAGCTGCCGGCCTTCTCCTCGAGGGCCTTGCGCTGGCGCTCGAGCTCTTCGGGCAGGCGGTCGCCGAAGGTGTCGAAGAACTGCCGGATCTCGGCCGCCTCGGCCATCAGTCCCTGGCGGGCGATGTCCATGATGCCGTGGTACTTGTCGCGGCTGAAGTCCAGCCCGGCCCAGGTGATGTCCTCGTAGCGGGGCATGAGCCCGAAGGGGCTTTCCACCGCCTCGGCGCGGCCCTGGACCCGATCGACGATCCACTTCAGCACGCGCATGTTCTGGCCGAACCCGGGCCAGATGAACTTGCCGTTCTCGTCCTTGCGGAACCAGTTGACCCGGAAGATCTTGGGCAGCTTGTAGCCCTTGCCTTCCATGCTGAGCCAGTGGGTCCAGTAGTCGGCCATGTTGTAGCCGATGAACGGCAGCATCGCGAACGGATCCCGGCGGATGGCGGCCTGGCCGATGGCGGCGGCAGTCGCCTCGGAGCCCATGGTCGCGGCCATGAACACCCCGTGCTTCCAGTCGCGGGCCTCGTAGACCAGCGGGAAGGTCTTGGACAGCCGGCCGCCGAAGATGAAGGCGTCGACCGCCACGCCCTGCGGATCTTCCCAGGCCGGGTCGATCGTCGGGCACTGCGATGCCGGGGCAGTGAAGCGGGCGTTGGGGTGCGCCGCCGGCGTCCCGGACGCGGGCGTCCACTCGTTGCCCTTCCAGTCGATGGCGTGCGCCGGCGCCGGGCCCATGCCCTCCCACCAGACGTCGCCGTCGTCGGTCAGCGCGACGTTGGTGAAGATCGCGTTGCCCTTGATCGAGTCCATCGCCATCGGGTTCGAGTCGTAGGACGTGCCCGGAGCGACGCCGAAGAAGCCGCTCTCCGGGTTGATGGCGCGAAGCGAGCCGTCGGGGGCCGGCTTGATCCAGGCGATGTCGTCGCCGATGGTCGTGGCCTTCCAGCCCTCGAAGCCGTTCGGCGGCAGGATCATGGCCAGGTTGGTCTTGCCGCAGGCGCTGGGGAAAGCGGCGGCGACATAGGTCTTGTCGCCCTGCGGGCTTTCCAGGCCCAGGATCAGCATGTGCTCGGCAAGCCAGCCCTCGTCGCGGGCCATCACCGAGGCGATGCGCAGCGCCAGACACTTCTTGCCGAGCAGGGCGTTGCCGCCGTAGCCGCTGCCGTAGGACCAGATCTCGCGGGTCTCGGGGAAATGGCAGATGTATTTCTTGCTGATGTCGCCTTCGCACGGCCACGGCACGTCTTGTTGACCGGGCTCCAGCGGCGCGCCGACGGAGTGGATGCAGGGGATGAAGAAGCCGTCGGAGCCGAGGACGTCGAGGACCTTCTGTCCCATGCGGGTCATGATCCGCATGTTGCAGACGACGTAGGGGGAGTCCGAAATCTCGACGCCGATCTGGGCGATGGGCGAGCCCAGCGGGCCCATGCTGAAGGGAATGACGTACATCGTCCGCCCCTTCATGCAGCCGTCGAAGACGCCCTTGAGGACCGTCTTCATCTCGCCGGCGTCCATCCAGTTGTTGGTGGGACCGGCATCTTCCTTGGTGGCCGAGCAGATGTAGGTCCGCTCCTCGACGCGGGCGACGTCGCTCGGGTGCGAGCGGGCAAGATAGGAATTGGGCCGCTTCTCCGGGTTGAGCCTGATGTAGGTGCCGCCCTTGACCATCAGCTCGCTGAGCCGGTCGTACTCCTCCTCGGAGCCGTCGCACCAGTAAACGCTGTCCGGCTTGCAGAGCGCCGCGATCTCCTCGACCCACGCCAACAATTTGGCGTTGGAGGTTCGGTCACGTCCAGTTGCTGTCATGAGTCTTTCCCTCGCTTTTTCGTCGTTCCCATGGAACCCGTCCCGCGATCCCCATGACAGGCACCGCCGGCGGACCCTCGCTCGCCATCTAGATGGGCATTCCCGCTCAATCTTCAGCCCGATACTAAGCCTTTTCGACTTCGTTGCAAGCGCGAGACGATTGCTGCTTCGCTGCCGGAACTTGGCCGAACGGCCCCGTTCCAGGCCGTTGCCGCAGCTGCGAAGTCAGGCTGCGGAGCCGCCGCCGGCTTTGGAGGAAAACAGCGCACCCAGGGCCGCGGAAAGTTCATCCGCGCTGTCAACAATTCGGGAGAAGTCGAGGCGGGACAGCGTTCCTCGGCGGCGCAGGTCGCAGCCCTCCGGGTCGATGGCGATCAGCCGCCAGCCGGCACCCGGACGCGCAAGCCGGTGTTCCGCGGCCCGGGCCGCCTGCTCCGCGCGCTGGCCTTGCCACTCGGCGAGCAGCGCCGGCTCGGCATCGGCGGCCGCAGCCGCGCGGTAGGGATCGAGCAGAACGTCCTCGGGAGACAGCCAGATGGCGCGGCCGAAACCGCCGACGAAGTGGGCGCGCTCCACCCGCATCCGATAGACGTTGAAGTCGGCGAAGCCGGCGTAGAGGCCGGCGGAGGGGTGGCGGGCGAGGAAGCGGCGGCGGTGCCGCTCCTCGGTCGTCCTGGTGACCCGGCCGAGCAGGCTCACCCGCGGCCCGGTCTGCGGGTTCGCCCGATTGGACGCCGCCTCGATCAACAGGCTCGCCCGGTCGTCGCGGGCGACGTTGCGGGTGTGGTCGGAGAGGTCGGAGAGCAAGAGGATCGGGCTCGCGTCGGCATCGCAGGCGATGGTGACGAGCGAAGCATAGGGCCAGCCGCCGCCGCTGCCGTCAGAAGCCAGCGCCGTCGCCAACGCCGCCGAGCGTGCCCGGCGCAGCAGCGCCCGCGCCTCGACGCCGCTCATGATTGGCTTGCGCCGCCGCCGGCAGCATGGCGCAGGACCAAGTCGCGCAGAGTGACGATCCCGACCGGCGAGCGGGTTTCGTCGACCACCAGTGCCCGCGACAGGTTGAAGCGGACCAGCAGCCGGACGGCGTACTTGCTCTGCATGTCGACCGGCAGCGCCAGCACCGGCTTGGACATGACCTCGTAGACGTTCACCCGCTCGGCGGCGCGGTCCTTGGCCACGACCTCGCGGGCGATGTCGGTGACGACCACCAGCCCGAACTCGTCGTCGTCGTCGCGGCGTTCGACCACCAGCGAGCTCACGCCGGCGTCGCGCATGGCCTCCAGCGCCTCGGCGACACTGGCGGTGAGCGCGATGGTCCGCACCGTCGGGCTCATTACGTCGCCGACCCTAACGAGCTCCCTGGCTGGGCCGGCCACGGGCTTGGGAGCGGCGTCGCTCATATCCGCTCCGTGATCGCGCTGAACAGAGCGCGGGCCTGGGTGCGCAGGCCGACAGCGTCTTCGATGGCCACCTGGAAGGCGATCCCGGCGCCGGGCTCGCTGTCGAGCTTGCCGGCGCGGGCGATGGTCTCCAGGATCTCGCGGGCCTTGGGCTCGGCGACGAGGAAGATGAGGATGTCCCGCTGGGCGGTGATCTCGAGGCCGAGGAAGCTCTTTTCCGGGGTCAGGCCTTCGCCGCGGCAATTGGTGATCACGGTGGCGCCGGTGGCACCGGCGGCGCGCGCGGCGTTCAGCACCGCGTCGCTCCGCTCTTCGCTGACGAGGGCGAAGATCACCTTGAGGTTCATGACTTCGCACCTCCCGATCGGGGCTTTCGCCGCAGCCGGTGCGCCAGCCAAACGTAGGCGAGCACCGACATAATGGGGCAGACACAGGCGAATGCAATCAATCCGAAGCCGTCGACCAGCGGGCTGCGGCCGGGCACGGTGGCGGCGAGGCTGAGGCCGAGGGCGGCCACCACCGGCACCGTTACGGTGGAGGTGCTGACGCCGCCGGTGTCGTAGGCGAGGGGCACGATCGCCTGCGGCGAGGTCCAGGTCTGGAGCATGACGATGGCGTAGCCGGCGACGATGAAGTAGGGCAGCGGCAGGCCGGTGACGATGCGAAACGTCCCCAAGGCGACGCCGAAGCCGACGCCGACGGCGACTGCGAGCCGCAGCCCCAGGGCGGGGATGGCGCCGCCGGAGGTCTCCTCCGCCTTCAACGCGACCGCGATCAGCGCCGGCTCGGCGATGGCCGCGGTAAAGCCGATGGCGGCGGCGAAGGCATAGACGCCGAGGTAGTCGCGCCAGTCCGGCACCGGGCCGCCGTCGCTCATCTCGGCGCCGCGTTCGGCGAGTTGCAGGGCCATGGTCCGGCCGATGGGAAACAGCGCCTCGTGGAGGCCGACCAGGAACAGGGTCATGCCGACGAAGACGTAGGCCAGGCCGATGGCGATCCGCCTCGGGTTCGGCAGCGGCCGGCGCAGCACCGCCAGCTGGAAGAGCAGGAGCACCGCCACCACTGGCAGGAGGTCGAGGGCGCTGGCCCAGGCCGTCGATCCGATCAGGCCGGCGAGCTCCATCTCAGCCGCCGGCCTTGATGGCGCCGACGATGCCGAACAGCAGCACGAACACGATCGGCGTCAGGCTGGCGAAGGCGATCAGGCCGAAGCCGTCGGCGATCGGGTTGCGCCCGCGGATGGAGCGGGCGAGGCCGACGCCGAGGGCCGCCACCAGCGGCACCGTAATCGTCGAGGTGGTGACCCCGCCGGAGTCGAAGGCGATGCCTATGATCGACGCCGGCGCGAAGGGGGTCAGGGCCACGACGCAGAGGTAGCCGGCGATGATCAGGACCGGGATCGGCCAGCCCTTGAGGATGCGAAAGACGCCGATCACCAAGGCCACGCCCACCGCCATCGCCACCCACAGGCGAAGCTGCAGCGCATAGGCGGCCGCGTCCTCGACCTCGGCGCCGATGCTGCCCGCCTCCGAGGCGACGCGCGCCCCTTCGCCGGCAATGGCGATCAGCGCCGGTTCGGCGAAGGTGGTGCCGAAGCCCAGCGCAAAGGCGAAGGCGAGCAGGGCGGCCAGGCTGCCCTTGCGGACGAAGGCGACGGCCATGGCCTCGCCCAAGGGAAACAGCCCCATCTCCAGGCCGCGGACGAAGAGGGTCAGGCCGAGGACGACGAAGACGCAGCCGACCAGCACCTCGGCCAGGTTCGGGAACGGCTGGCGCAGCACCACGATCTGGAAGAAGGCGATTACGCACACCAGCGGGGCGAGGTCGCGGAGCGCCGCCTGGACGAAGCGGAAGAGGCGGCGGGCAAGCGTGTTCATCGGACTCTTCAAGGACCTGCACCCTGGTAGGGTCGCAACCAGTTTAAACACCGTCATCACGGACCGCGAAAGCGGCGTGGCGATGTAGGGCGGGTAGCCGGGGGCGTGACCCGCCGGCTCTGGCGGGTCCGCCTTCGCCTCGACCCGCCCTACGGCTTCGTCGGCTACCGCCTCCTCGCAGTGACAGGGTTGGTGAAATCGCGGACAACCTGCTTTAGCGTTCGCTTGCCGGCGGGGACGGCGCGCGTGTTCATGCGGACCCAATTGAGATGACAGCCATGACAGCCAGGCGGGCGCGGGTGATCGCCATCGACGGCCCGGCCGCGGCCGGGAAGGGGACGCTCGCCCGCCGGCTCGCCGACCATATGGGCTTCGCCTACCTCGACACCGGCCTGCTCTATCGCGCCGTGGCGGCGAAGCTGATCGAGACGCGGGTCGGTATCGAGCCTGAAGCGGCGGCGGCCGCGGCAAAGGCGCTGGCGCCTTCGGATCTGGATCGCCCGGATCTGCGCGGTGACGACGTCGCCGAGGTGGCCTCGAAGGTCGCGGCCATGGGGGAGGTGCGGGCGGCGTTGCTGTCCTTCCAGCGAACCTTCGCGGCGACGCCGCCGGGAAACCGGCCCGGCGCGGTGCTCGACGGGCGCGACATCGCCACCGTCGTTTGCCCGGACGCGGACTGCAAACTGTTCGTCACCGCGAGCCTGGAGGTGCGCGCCGAACGCCGGCTTAAGGAGTTGCGACAGCGTGGGGTGGGCGCTATACATAGCCGCGTTCTGCGGGAGATGCAGGAACGCGACGCCCGCGATTCGCAAAGAAGCGTCGCCCCTCTCGTTCCCGCGCGGGACGCAGTCGTCATCGACACAAGCACGCTGGACGCCGAACACGCCTTTGCAGCCGCTCTCGAGATCGTCGACGCACGCATGTCGGACGCGCGCGCGTGAAGGCGGAGCTGACCGCACTGTTGCTGTGACGGCATCGTTCCGCGCCGGCAGCCACATCGCCCGGCGCTCACCGGCGCTCCGGCAAGCCGAACCCCTCAACCCATAAATCAGCCAATCGACGGAACATCCAACGCATGACCAACCCTGCAATCGCCGCCGACCAGCAGAGCCCGAGCGGCAAGGAAAGCTTCGCCGCCCTCCTCGATCAAGCCATGGGGGAGGCGGAAGGGTTCGAAGGCCGCGTCGTCCAGGGCACCGTGGTCGGCATCGAGAACGACATGGCGGTGGTCGACGTCGGGCTGAAGTCAGAGGGCCGGGTCAGCCTCAAGGAGTTCGGAGCTCCCGGGCAGCCGGCGAAGATCGAGCCCGGCGACACCGTCGACGTCTTCGTCGAGCGCTACGAGGACCGCGACGGGATGGTCATCCTCAGCCGCGAGAAGGCGCGGCGCGAGGAAGCGTGGAACGTGCTGGAGAAGGCGTTCAAGAACGGCGAGCGCATCACCGGCACCATCTTCGGCCGGGTCAAGGGCGGCTTCATCGTCGATCTGTCCGGCGCCGTCGCCTTCCTTCCCGGCAGCCAGGTGGACATCCGGCCGGTGCGCGACATCAGCCCGCTGATGAACACGCCGCAGCCGTTCCAGATCCTGAAGATGGACCGCAGCCGCAACAACATCGTCGTCTCCAGGCGGGCGGTTCTGGAAGAGACCCGCGCCGAGGCGCGCTCCGAGCTGATCGCGAACCTCAAGGAGGGCCAGGTCCTCGAGGGTGTGGTCAAGAATATCACCGACTACGGCGCCTTCGTCGATCTGGGCGGCGTCGACGGGCTCTTGCACGTCACCGACATTTCCTGGAAGCGGATCAACCACCCCTCCGAGGCGCTGCAGATCGGCGAGACGGTCAAGGTGCAGGTCATCCGCTTCAACCCGGAGACCCAGCGCATCTCGCTCGGGATGAAGCAGCTCGAGGCGGACCCCTGGGACGGCGTCGAGCTCAAGTACCCGAAGGGCGCCAAGTTCCTCGGCCGGGTCACCAACATCACCGACTACGGCGCGTTCATCGAGCTGGAGCCAGGAGTCGAGGGCTTGGTCCACGTCTCCGAGATGAGCTGGACCAAGAAGAACGTGCACCCCGGCAAGATCGTCTCCACCAGCCAGGAGGTCGAGGTCGTCGTCCTCGACGTCGACAAGGACAAGCGCCGCATCAGCCTCGGGCTGAAGCAGTGCCTCGCCAACCCGTGGGAAGACTTCCTGGAGAAGCATCCGGCGGGCTCGGTGGTCGAGGGTGAGATCAAGAACATCACCGAGTTCGGGCTGTTCATCGGCCTGCCCGGAGACATCGACGGCATGGTCCACCTGTCGGATCTCTCGTGGAGCCGCTCAGGCGAGGAAATGCTGGGCGAGCAGCGCAAGGGCGAGATGGTCCGCGCCAAGGTGCTCGACGTCGACGTCGACAAGGAGCGCATCTCGCTCGGCGTGAAGCAGCTCGAAGACGATCCGTTCGCGGCGTCGGCGGGCAAGCTGAAGAAGGGCGACATCGTCACCTGCACGGTGGGCGCGATCCTCGAAAACGGCATCGAGGTTCAGGTCGGCGACGGCCTGACCGGGCTGATCCGCAAGGCGGAGCTGTCGCGCGATCGCAGCGAGCAGCGTCCAGACCGGTTCGCGCCCGGCGAGAAGATCGATGCAAAGATCACCCAGCTCGACATGGCGGCGCGGCGGGTCAGCCTGTCGATCCGCGCCCGCGAGCTCGACGACGAGAAGAAGGCGGTGGCCACCTATGGCTCGTCCGACTCGGGCGCGAGCCTGGGCGAAATCCTCGGCGCCGCGATCAAGGAGAAGCGCGAGCGCGCCGCCGAGCAGAAGCGGGCGGCAGCGGCGCGGGCGGCGAGGAACGCCGATGCCGGTGACGTCGCCGACGAAGCCGTCGAAGCTGCCGACGAAGTCCCCGTCGAAGCCGACGATGCCGGCGAAGTCCCCGACGAAGCCGGTGATGCCGGCGAAGCCCCCGACGACGTCAGCGAGGCCCCCGACGAGGTCAGCGAAGACGGCAGCGAGAACGCCGACGACGCCGGCGAAGACGGCAGCGAGAACGCCGACAAGCAGTAGCTGATCCGGCCGGGTCGCGACCATGGCGCTCGCCACCGACTACCTCATCGACCGGCGGCGGCTGAAGCGGCGGCTGACGGCTTGGCAGCTCGCCGCCATCGCGGCGGTCGTGGCGGTGGCGCTGGTGGCATACGGCCGGTTCGACGGCTTCGCCTCTCGTGCCCACGTCGCCCGGCTGACGGTCACCGGCATCATTGCCGACGACGCCGAGCGGGACGAGGCGCTGGAGGCGCTGAAGGACGACGGCCGCGTCAAGGCGCTGGTCGTGCGCATCGACAGCCCCGGCGGCACCGTGGTCGGCGGCGAGGCCCTCTACCGCCGGCTCCATGAGATCAGCGGCAGGATCCCGGTGGTCGCAGTCATGGGGGAGCTGGGCACCTCCGCCGCCTACATGACCGCGCTGGCGGGCGAGCGCATTTTCGCCCGCGAGGGCACGCTCACCGGCTCCATCGGCGTCATCATGCAGACCGCGGACATCACCGGGCTTCTGGACAAGCTCGGCATCCAGCCGGAGTCGGTCAAGAGCGGGCCGCTGAAGGCCCAGCCGAACCCGCTGGAGCCGTTCACCCCGGCGGCGCGGGCGGCGACCGAGGCGGTGGTCGCGGATATCTACCAGATGTTCGTGAGCCTGGTCGCCGAGCGGCGGAAGATGAGCGACGAGGTCGCGACCAAGCTCGCCGACGGCCGCGTCTACACCGGCCGGCAGGCCTTGGCCAATGGCCTGATCGACGCCATCGGCGGCGAGAGCGAGGCCAGGCAATGGCTGCAGGACAGCAAGAAGGTGTCGACGAGCCTGCCGATCCGCGACGTCGCCAGCGCCGACACCGCCGAGCAGGTCAGCCGCTGGCTTCATGGTGCTGCTGGAAAAGCTCTTTTTCCAGAAACACTTAATCTTGACGGGCTGGTGTCGGTCTGGCACCCTCGGCTGTAGACGCGGGGTTGACGGCGCGGCCGGGGCGGGACACATCGGCCTGACACTGGGGAGGGGAAGGATCGATGACCAAGTCCGAGCTCATCGCTCGGCTCGCCGCTGCCAATCCGCACCTCTACCACCGCGACGTCGAGCGCATCGTCACCACCGTTTTCGAAGAGATCGCCGCCGCGTTGTCGCGGGGTGACCGGGTCGAGCTGCGGGGCTTCGGTGCCTTTTCGGTAAAAGAGCGGGGCGCCCGGATCGGCCGCAATCCCCGAACCGGAGATACGGTCAGCGTCACCTCCAAGTACATTCCGTATTTCAAGACCGGCAAGCAGTTGCGCGAGAAGCTCAACACCGAGGACGAATAACGCCGGGACAGGGGAGAGGTCAGCGCCGATGAGAGTCTTGTTCTGGATCATTGTGCCGATCCTGTTCCTGATCGTCATCGTCTTTGCCGTGCGCAATCATGCGCCGGTCGATCTCAGCCTCTGGCCGGTCCTTACCAGCCCGGTGTCCCTGCCGATCTACGCGGTGGCCCTCATCGGGCTGTTCATCGGCTTCCTCTGGGGCGGTTTCGTCGCCTGGATGCAGGGCGGCCGTGGCCGGGAACGGCAGCGGCTGCTGGCTCGGCGGCTCGAGGCCGAACGCCAGGAGGCCGCGGCCATGCGCGAACGCCTGGCGAGGCTGGAGGCGGCGGAGAAGAGCGCGACGATCCCGTCGCCGCCGGTCGGGGTCGCCTGACGCAGGATATCCGACCGCCGGCTTCATCGCCGGCGTCGGGCAAGGCAGGACAAGATGAAGGCCAAGCCGCACGAGCGGATTTTCGTTGCCCTGGACACCACCGAGGTCGCGAAGGCGCTGGAGTTGGCCCGCGGGCTGCGCGGGCTGGTCGGAGGGATCAAGCTCGGCAACGAGTTCTTTACCGCTTGCGGACCGGAAGGCGTTCGGCAAGTGGCCGAGGCCGGGCTGCCGATCTTCCTCGACCTCAAGTATCACGATATTCCGACCACGGTGGCCCATGCCGTCTCGGCGGCGTTACCGCTGCGGCCGTTCATGCTGAACGTCCATGGCGTCGGCGGCGCCGGGATGATGCGCGCGGCCGCCGAAGCCGCCGCAGCGGCCGGGCAGGGCCGGCCGCTGGTGCTCGCCGTCACCGTGCTGACCTCGCTCGCGGCCGGCGATCTGGAGAGCATCGGCATCGCCGAGTCGGTGCGCGACCAGGTGACGCGCCTCGCCATCCTCGCCAGGGCCTGCGGCCTCGACGGGGTCATTTGCGCCGCTTCCGAGATCATGGCCTTGCGCGGCGCCACCGGGCGCCGCTTCAAGCTGGTGGTGCCGGGGGTCCGGCCGGTGTGGGCGGCCGCCGACGACCACAAGCGCGTGCTCACCCCCGGCGACGCCATCGCCCTCGGCGCGGATTATCTGGTCATCGGCCGGCCGATCGTCGCCGCCAAGCACCCCGCGGAGGCCGCACAGCGGATCGTCGAAGAGATCGCGGCCGCCGACGCATGAGGGTCGAGGTCAAGATCTGCGGCCTGAGCACGCCGGCGGGCATCTCGGCGGCGGTGTTCGGCGGCGCCCGCTACGTCGGCTTCATCTTCTACCCGAAGTCGCCGCGGTTCGTGAGCCCGGAGCGGGCCGCCGCGCTGGCGGCCCTGGTGCCGTCGACGGTGCTCAAGGTCGGCGTCGTCGTCGACGTTGCGGATGCGGACCTGGCCGGGATCCTCGAACACGTCCGCCTCGACATGCTCCAGCTCCACGGCCGCGAGCCGCCCGAGCGCGTGGCCGAGATCAGGCAGAGGTTCGGCTTGCCGGTGATCAAGGCAACGCCAATCTACATCGCAGACGACCTCGCCCGGGCGAGGCGGTTCGAGGCGGTTGCCGACCGGCTGCTGTTCGACGCGAAGGCGCCGGCCGGAGCGAGCCGGCCCGGCGGCAACGCCATCTCCTTCGACTGGAGCCTGCTCAAGGATTTCGCCTGTCCCGTGCCGTGGTTCCTCGCCGGCGGGGTGACCGCCGCCAACGTCGGTGAGGCGGTGCGGCAAAGCGGGGCCAGGGCGCTGGACATCTCGTCCGGCGTCGAGACCGCGCCGGGCGTCAAGAGCGCCGAGAGAATCCGGCAGTTCCTCAAGGCCGCAAGGGCCATCGACGGCCAGGGAGCCATGCAATGACGGTCATCAACACCTTTCACGGCGTCCCGGACGACCGCGGCCACTTTGGCCTTTATGGCGGCCGCTACGTCGCCGAGACGCTGATGCCGCTGATCTACGAGGTGGAGAAGGCCTACGACGAGGCCTGCGCCGATCCGGCCTTCACCGCGGAGTTCGAGCGCTACCTCGAGCACTACGTCGGCCGGCCGAGCCCGCTCTACTTTGCCGAGCGGCTGACCCGGCGGTTCGGCGGCGCCCAGATCTATTTCAAGCGCGACGAGCTCAACCACACCGGCGCGCACAAGATCAACAACACCCTCGGCCAGATCCTGCTCGCCAGGCGGATGGGCAAGAAGCGGATCATCGCCGAGACCGGCGCCGGCCAGCACGGGGTCGCCACCGCCACGGTCTGCGCCCTGTTCGGGCTGAAGTGCATCGTCTACATGGGCGAGACCGACATCGCGAGGCAGGCGCCCAACGTCTTCCGGATGAAGCTGCTCGGCGCCGAGGTGCGGCCGGTGACCGCGGGGACGCGGACGCTGAAGGACGCGATGAACGAGGCCTTGCGCGACTGGGTCAGCAACGTCCGCGACACCTATTACCTGATCGGCACGGCGGCCGGACCGCATCCCTACCCGACCATGGTGCGCGACTTCCAGTCGGTGATCGGCCGGGAGGTGCGCGAGCAAATCTTCGCCCAGGCCGGGCAACTTCCCGATGTGCTCGTCGCCTGCATCGGCGGCGGCTCCAATGCGCTCGGACTGTTCCACCCGTTCCTCGACGATGCCGAGGTCAGGATGATCGGCGTCGAGGCGGCCGGGCGCGGCATCGCCACCGGCGAGCATTGCGCCTCGCTGACCGGCGGCAGCGCCGGGGTGCTGCACGGCAACCGGACCTACCTGCTGCAGACCACCGACGGCCAGATCAAGGACGGCCACTCCATCGCCGCCGGCCTCGACTATCCGGGCGTGGGCCCCGAGCACGCGTGGTTGCGCGACAACGGCCGGGTCGAGTACGTCTCGGTGACGGACAGCGAGGCCATGGACGCCTTCCAGCTCTGCGCCCAGATCGAGGGCATCATCCCGGCGCTGGAGCCGGCGCATGCCCTGGCCCACGTCGGCAAGATCGCCGGGCGGCTGGGGAAGGAGACGGTGTTGGTGATGAACATGTGCGGGCGGGGAGACAAGGACGTGTTCACCGCCGCCGAATACCTCGGGATCGAGCTTTGAGCACGGACAACCGCATCGCCAGGCGCTTCGCCGCCCTGCGCAAGGAAGGCCGGGGCGGCCTGGTCACCTTCGTCACCGCCGGCGATCCCGATCTCGGCACCTCGATGGCGATCCTGCGCGGCCTGCCCCAGGCCGGGGCGGACATCATCGAGCTCGGCATTCCCTTCAGCGATCCCATGGCGGACGGACCGGCAATTCAGGCCGCTTCGCTCCGGGCGCTGAAGGCCGGGCAAACCCTGAAGCGCACCATCGGCATGGTCGCCGCCTTCCGCAGCGCCGACAACGAAACGCCGGTGGTGCTGATGGGCTACTACAACCCCATCTACGTCTTCGGCCTCCGCGCCTTCGTCCAGGAGGCACGGAGCGCCGGCATCGACGGGGTGATCATCGTCGATCTGCCGCCCGAGGAATGCGGCGAACTGCTGGGGCCGGCGCGGGCCGCCGGCCTCGACCTGATCTTCCTCGTTGCCCCGACCACCGGCGAGGGCCGCCTGCCGACGGTGCTGAGCCGCGCCAGGGGCTTCGTCTATTATGTCTCCATCACCGGCGTCACCGGCACCGCCTCGCCCTCCATCGTCGAGGTCGGCAACGCCGTGGCCCGGCTGCGCCACCACACCAAGCTGCCGGTCGCGGTCGGCTTCGGCATCCAGTCTCCGCAGCAGGCCGGGCAGGTCGCCGCCATCGCCGATGCCTGCGTCGTCGGCTCGGCGCTGGTGAGCAAGGTCGCCGCCCATCTCGACGAGCATGGCGCGCCTCGCGCCGGGCTGGCGGAGGACGTGCTGGCTTACGTGAGCGAGCTGTCGCGCGGCGTTCGCCAGGCGCGGCGCGCCGCCACCGCATGAGCTGGCTCACCAACGTCGTTCGGCCCAAGCTCCGCGAGTGGGTCGGCGCCGGCTCGCGCGCGGTCCCGGACAACCTCTGGGAGAAGTGCCCGGAGTGCGAGCAGATGATCTTCCACCGCGAACTGGAGAGCCGGCTCCGGGTCTGCCCCCACTGCGACCATCACCTCCGCGTTCCGGTGGACACCCGGCTGGCGATGCTGTTCGACGACGCGGTGTTTACGACCATCGACAGCCCGAAGACGGCGCCGGATCCGCTGAAGTTTCGCGACCTGCGCAAGTACCCCGAGCGGCTGAAGGAGGCGCAAACCCGGACCGGTCGGAGCGAGGCGGCGGTCATCGCCCTGGGCGCCATGGGCGGGCTGCCCGTGGTCGCGGTGGCGCTGAACTTCGAGTTCATGGGCGGCTCCATGGGGATCGCCGTCGGCGAGGCGATCCTGGAAGGAGCCAGGCGCGCGGTCGCGGAAGGAGCAAGCTTCATCATCGTCTGCGCCTCGGGCGGCGCGCGCATGCAGGAGGGGATCCTCTCCCTGATGCAGATGGCCCGCACCACCATCGCCGTGCAGCTGGTCCGCGAGGCGGGGCTGCCTTACTTCGCCCTGCTCACAGATCCCACCACCGGCGGCGTCTCCGCCTCGTTTGCCATGCTGGGCGACATCACCATCGCCGAGCCGGGCGCGATCATCGGCTTCGCCGGCGCCCGGGTCATCGAGCAGACCATCCGCGAGAGCCTGCCCGCCGGCTTCCAGAAGGCCGAGTACCTGCTCGACCACGGCATGGTCGACCTGATCGTCCACCGCTCGGAGCTGCGCGACACCATCGTCCGGCTCAACACCCTGCTGCGCCGGCCGCGCCCCGAACCGGCGGTCCCGGCGGATGTTGTGGAGACGGGGGAAGCGGAGGCGGCCGACCAGGGCGAGCCGGCGCCGGCGCATTCGGAGCCTCAGCCGGCCGACGACAGTGTCGCTCGTTAGCCAGCGGCGCAGCGACCTGGTCCTCACCCGGTTGAAGACGCTGCACCCGCGCGTCATCGACCTCTCCCTGGACCGGATTGCCCGGCTGATGAGCGACCTGGGCGAGCCGCAGGCGGCGCTGCCGCCGGTGGTGCACGTCGCCGGAACCAACGGCAAGGGCTCGCTGATCGCCTTCCTCCGCGCCATCCTCGAAGCGGCGGGGCTCTCGGTCCACGTCTACACCTCGCCGCACCTGCTTCGCTTCAGCGAGCGCATCGTCGTCGCCGGCCGCGAGATCGGTGAAGACGCGCTGGCGGCGGTGCTGGAGGAGTGCGAACTGGTCAACGCCGGCCGGCCGATCACCTTCTTCGAGATCACCACCGCCGCGGCCTTCCTCGCCTTCAGTCGCACGGACGCCGACATCACCCTGCTGGAAACCGGCCTCGGCGGACGGTTGGACGCGACCAACCTGGTCGAACGGCCGCTGCTCACCGCCATCACCCCGGTCTCCATCGACCACCGCTCCTTCCTCGGCTCGACCATCGCCGAGATCGCCGGCGAGAAGGCGGGCATCCTCAAGCCGGGCGTGCCTTGCGTCGTCGGGCCGCAGACCGCGGAGGCGGCGGCGGTGATCGCGAAAAAGGCCGAGACGGTTGGCGCGCCGCTGCTCCGCCATGGCCACGAGTGGGTTGTGCGCGAAGAGCAGGGTGGGCTGGTCTGGGAGGACCAGGACAGCCGCCTGGTCCTGCCGCGTCCGGCGCTGGCCGGACCGCATCAGGCGGAGAATGCCGGCACCACGGTTGCCTGCGCCCGGTCCCTCGGAGGCTTCGCCATCGGCGAGGAGGCGATCGCCCGCGGCGTCGCCGGGGCGTCCTGGCCGGCGCGGCTGCAACCTCTGACCGGCGGCCGGCTGAGGGCGTTGTTGCCGCCGGAGTGGGAGCTGTGGCTCGACGGCGGCCACAACCCCGGCGCCGGACAGGCGCTGGCGCTACAGGCCTACGCCTGGCAGGACCGGCCGCTCTACCTGGTCTTCGGCATGCTCGACAGCAAGGACCCGATCGGCTTCCTCCTGCCGCTCGCCCCTTACGTGGCCCGGCTGGTGGCGGTGCCGGTGCCGGACGAGCCGGCGAGCCTCAGCCCGCGGATGGGGATCGAGGCCGGCGAGGTGGTGGGGCTGATGGCCGATGCCGCCACCAGCCTCGAAGGGGCGCTTGCGGCCCTGGCCCGCGACGAGGGCCGGCCGGCCAGGGTGCTCATCTGCGGCTCGCTCTATCTCGCCGGCGCGGCTTTGGCCGCCAACGCCTTCGGCCACGACCTGCACTGAAGCTGCCCTCACCCCGACCCTCTCCCGCTTGCGCGTGCCACGCGCGGGCGGGGGAGACGCTCGGCATGTTTGCCGCCAGTCGCGCCATGCGCGGACGTCGGTCAATCTGCACTGTTGGTTTGGAAGAGCGCCGACTTACGACTTGTCCAGGACGCCGTCATTGCGAGGAGGCGAAGCCGACGAAGCAATCCAGTCAAAGTTCTTCTGGATCGCCACGCCGCTTCGCGGCTCGCGATGACGCCATTGTAAAGTGGCGAAGCGAGCTAATCTTAAGCCGGCTAACGAACAGGTATCGCGGCCCGGATCTGCGCCATGGCCTCAGCGTGAGGTACCGTTCTTCCGGCCGCCACGTCTTCAAGCCCGCGCCTAATTCCGGCGATGGCGGCCTGTTCTTGCGCAACAAAGGCTGAAATGGCTTCCGAGGCGAGGGATGACCGGTCGCGACCGGTCTCGTCAGCCAAGCGACCGAGTTCTCGTTCCAGTTCGCGCGAGAGGACGATGGTCAGCGTTACGTCAGACAAGCGTCACCTCGACGCCAGATGATCCAAGGCCGAGCATACCATAGCCACCGCTACAGCACCGACTGGATCCACTCCATCAGCTTGCCCTTGGGCATGGCGCCGATCCGGGTGGCGGCGACCTGGCCGTCCTTGAACAGCATCAGCGTCGGGATCCCGCGCACCCCGTACTTCGAGGGCGTCATCGGGTTCTCGTCGATGTTGAGCTTGGCGATGGTCATCTTCTCGCCGAGCTCCTCGGCCAAAGCCTCCAGCGACGGCGCGATCTGCTTGCACGGCCCGCACCATTCCGCCCAGAAGTCGACCAGGACCGGCTTCTCCGCCTTCAGAACATCGGCGCTAAAGGAGTCGTCCGTCACCTGCTTCGGCATGGTCTGGGTCCCATCAACGTGTGCGAAAGAAAAAGGAGGGAATGCGGCGCGCGCCCGCGTGAGCCCGGAATGTATGAACCGGCCGAAGGCCGGTCAAGGCGCGTGCCGGTCGAGCAGCGGCTCCGGCAGGAGCATCAGCGCCGGCACGTCGCTCCAGAGGAGCGCGCAGCGCACCGCCTTGTCCGGATAGATCAGCCTGAGGGCGGCCCGGTATGCGGCCATCTGCGCGAGGTAGCGGGCGGGCACCGCCTCGGGTTTCGCCGGCGCCGGCCGGTCGGTCTTGTAGTCGACGATCATGACCGCGTCGTCGCTGACCACCAGCCGGTCGACCTGGGCGCTCAGCAGCCGCTCGCCGATCACCCCGCCCAGCGGAACCTCGGCAAGGCTCCCGGGCCCGAACAGCGCCGCATGGTCGGGATGATCGAGCACCGCCACGACCTCGTCGATCAGCGCCGAACGGGAGGCCGCGTCAAGCTCCGCAGCGGCGCGCGAGAGCCAGGAGCGTCCGGCCGAGCGCCGCTCCGACGCCGCCACCTCCGGCAGCCATTGCAGCAGGGTGTGGATCAGCCGGCCGCGCTTCAGCCCGGCGCTCTCGCGAGCCTCCGGGGAGCGACGAGGTGCGGGCGAACCGACCTGCGCCGACGGGACCAGCGGCGCCAGCGCCGTCTCCTCCGCAGCCCGAAGCAGCGCCCAGGGCGGAAGATCGAGGCCGATCGCCGCGGCCGCCGCCGGCCTCTCCTCGACCGGGCGGACCTGCGGACAGCTCAGCCGCAGCACGGTGGGATCGGCGTCGAAGTCTGGGTCGCCGGCGAGGGCCTCGTCCTCGGCCCGTGTGCAGCCGATCTCGTCCGCGGCCGCCTCCAGCCCGCGCCGAATCACCCGGTACCAGCACTCCCCGGCCTCCGCCTTCTTGCCGATCCAGCCGCAGACGACCAGCCGATCCTCGGCTCGGGTCATCGCCACGTAGAGGAGCCTCCGGTACTCGCGGAGCTGCTCCGCCTTCGCCTGCTCGCGGGCGCGCGCCGCGACCTCCTCGCAGCCGTTGGCGGCCGGCGCCCACAGCGGCACGGCGACGCCGTCGCCCGGGTCCGTCCACAACAGCTCGACGCCGCCCTGCGGCGAGGGCCGCGGAACCTGCATGGTGTCGGGGAGGAACACGATCGGCGCCTGCAGGCCCTTGGCGCCGTGCACGGTCATGATCCTGACCGCCGCCGGCGCCTGTTCCAGGTCGCGCTTGACGACGGTTTCGCCGGCCTCGAACCAGTGAAGGAAGCCTTCCAGCGACGGCGGGTGACGCCGCTCGTAGTCGAGCGCCAGGTCGAGGAACTCGGCGATGGGATCGTCGGCGTCCTGGCCGAGGCGGGCCAGAAGCTTGCGCCGGCCGCCGAGCGGACCGAGCGCCCGGCTGTAGAACTCGAAGGGCGGCATGGTGTCCGCCTCGCCGAGGAGCCCGGCGAGCAGGAGGTAGGCCTGGGCGAAGGCGGGACGCTCGTCCCGGCGCCGGCGAAGCTCGGCCCACAGGCTCGCCTTGCGGCCATGGGCCAGGGCGAAGAGGTCGTCCTCGCCGAAACCCGCAAGCGGGCTGTTCAACAGGCTCGCCAGGTTGAGGTCGTCGTCGGTAAGCAGGACGAAGCGTCCGAGCGCGATCAGGTCCATGACCGCGATCTGCTCGCTCAGCACCATCCGGTCGACGCCGGCCACGGGGATGCCGCGGCCTTTCAGCGCGCGGACCAACTCCTCGACGAAGCTCGTGCGCCGGCGAACAAGGACCAGGATGTCCTCCGGCCGCACCGCCCGGCCCTTGGACGCGAGGATCTCGCCGCTCCGCAGCATGCCGCCGATGCGCTTGGCGATCACCCGGGCCAGGCGGCGTGGCGGGGAATCGCTTTCGACCCGCTCCACCGGCGGCCGCCAGGGCTCGGGCTCGTCGTCGGGTTTGGCCCGAAGCGGCGCCCAAACCTCGACCAGTCCGCCGTCGCCGGCCCGCTTGGCCGCAACCTCGTGGCGGATCGGCGCCCCGTCCAGGGCCACGCCGTCGCAGGCCTCGTCGAGCCTGAATACCGCGTCGACGGCGGCGAGCACCGCCTTGGTCGAGCGGAAGGAGACCGTGAGGTCGACCCGGTCCCAGCGCCGCTTCGCCGCCGCCGACAGCGTCTCGAAGCGCTGGCCGTTGCTTAAGAACAGGCTGGGGTCGGCGCCCTGGAAGCTGAAAATCGACTGCTTGACGTCGCCCACGGCGAACACGGTGCGGGGGCCGTCGGCGCGGCCGTTGCCGGTGAAGAACTCGGCGGTCAGCGCCCGGACCACCCGCCACTGCTGCGGGCTGGTGTCCTGGGCCTCGTCGATGAGGACGTGGTCGATGCCGCCGTCGAGCTTGTAGAGGACCCAGGCGGCGCCACCGTCCTGCTCCAGCAGCGCCGCGGCGTGCTCGATCAGGTCGTCGTAGTCGAGCAGCGCCCGCCCCGTTTTGTACCGGCGGTAGGCGGCGAGCAGGGTCTCCGCCAGGGTGAGGACGGCGCCGCTGGTATCGGCGCAGAGCGCCGCGCGCCTGCGCATGCCGGTGGCCAGAAGCCGTTCGCTTTCGGCGGCGAGGATGGTGTTCCAGGCATCGACCGAGCCGGCGCAGGCCTTGGTGATGAGCGTCTTGCGCACGCAGCTCGGCTTGTCGCCGCTCGCCTTGGTGAGGAAGACGCGGCAGTAGTCGCTCCAGCGCTCCACCCGCAGGGCGACGTCGGCAGCGAGCCAGGCGGCGATGGTTCCGCCGCGCTGCTGGTCGGCGTTGGAGCCGCAGGCCAAGGCCTTGGCCGCGGCGCGAAGGCCCGTTGCGTTGAAGGCGGGCTCGCGGCAGGCGCGCTCGAGGACGCCGTCCGCCGTCTGGTCCGCCTCGATCCCGAGCCGGCGGCGAAGCGCCTCTGTCGCCGCCTCGGCCGAGCCGTAGTGGGCGAGGCAGCCGGCGAGGCGGTCGCGGGCGCAGGCCAGGGTCTGCATCAGCGAGCGGAAGGCCGTCTCCTGCAGATGCGCGGTGACCGTCGCAAACGCCGCCGGGATCGGCCCGTCCCCGTCCTGGGCCTGCAGCAGCAGCGCCTCGCCGACCTCGGCCAAGGCCTCGGCGGCGTCGCGCTCGTCCATCACCGAGAAATGCGGCGCCACTCCGGCTTCCAGCGGGAAGCGGCCGAGCAGCGACTGGCAGAAGGCGTGGATGGTCAGCACCTTCAGCCCGCCCGGCGTGTCGAGAACGGCGGGGAACAGCGACCGCGCCCGCTGCCGCTCGCGATCCTTCGCCGGCCGGCCCATCAGCGACAGCAGGGCCGCATCCAGCTCGGGCTCGGCGGCGTTGGTCCAGCCGCCCAGAACCAGCGCGATCCGGCTCGCCATCTCGGCGGCGGCGGCCTTGGTGAAGGTGAGGCAGAGGATTTTCGACGGCGGTGTTCCGGTCAGCATCAGCCGCAGCGCCCGGTCGGTCAGCACCTTGGTCTTGCCGGTTCCGGCCGATGCGCCGACCCAGACCGACGCCTGCGGGTCGGTGGCTGCCCGCTGCCGTCGATCGGCGAGATCTTCGATCGGCGGCGGCTGCCGATCGCGCTCGCCGAGTCCGCGGCGATCCTCGGCCGGACGCCGCGGCGGCGTGACGGCGAGGAGGTCGCCTCCGAACAGCGAAAGCTGTTTCATCTCAGCATCCTTAGCTCGCCGGGTCCGCGCCGGCGGACCATTCCCTGACCCTCGCCAGGTGCTCGTAGTCGCTGAACTTCGGCGCGTGCGAGGAGCGGGGCCGCGACGGATAGGGGGTGCCCGGGAGATCGAAGCGGGCGACCAGTGCGGCGACGCCGGCGAAGGCCTCCTCGGCCAGGGCACCGACGTCGGCCACCTTCACCGGGCAGCGCTCGCCGCCCTCGATCTTGCCGTGCAGCCGCCAGTGCTCCAGAGCGGCGACGGCGCCGGGCGAAACTCCGGCAAAGCCGCCGCGGACGGCAATGGCCGCCTCCAGCGGCAGCTGCGGGGCAAACCCGGCCTCCACCTCCTTCTTCTTCGGCACCATCCCGGTCTTGTAGTCGATGATCACCAGGCCGCCGTCACGCAGCCGGTCGATCCGGTCGGCGCGGGCCGAGAGCGTAAAGGGACCTGCGGGCGCATCGAAGGCGATCTCGCCCTTGACCTCACCGGCCATGGCGGCGACGTCGGCGCGGCGCTCGCGCTCCAGCTCGATGAACCAGCGGACGATGCGCTGAAACCTCGGCCACCAGAAGGCCAGCACGCTCGGCCGGTCCTCATGGACGCCGAGCCGCTCTCGCCCCAGCGCCAGCAGCCGGTCCTCGGCGTCCGCCGGCAGCGCCTTCGGATACACGGCGATGAACGCCTCCAGCGCGTGATGGACGAACTGGCCATAATCCGCCGCCGACGGATCGGCATCGAGGGGATCGAGCCGGCGCAGGCCCAGGATGTGGCGGGCGTAGATGCTGTAGGGGTCGCGCATCCAGGTCTCGATCTGGGTGACCGAGAGCGCGCGCGGTCTGGCTTCGACCGGCGGGCAGGGGGAGGGCGCCGCGACCGGGCCGACCTCCGTGGGCCGGTCGAGCAACCCCTGCCAGTGGAGGTGGGGCGAGGCGCCGGCCAGCCACTCCTTCATCTCGCCGCCGAGGACGACGTTCTCCAGGCGCACCAGCCAGCGGCTCGGCACCGTCGGCGTCCGCTCCACCCGGGCAGCGCGGCTGAGGTAGACCTCGGCGGCGCAGAAGCCTTGGGCGAAGTCGTGGGCGGCGAGGCCGATGCGCCGCTCCGGCTCGGGCAGGCCAAAGGCGGTCATCATCGGCCGGCTCATCCACGGGCTGGCGTCCGCCCTGGCCGGCCAGGTGCCCTCGTTCAGCCCGCCGAGGACGACCACGTCGGCCGAGATCAGCCGCGCCTCCAGCGGCCCGAGGATCGAGAGCCGCGGGTGGCGGCCGTAGCGCGGACGGACGGTGCGCCCGGACATCAGTTGGTCAAGGAGCGCCGGATAGGCGCGAACGCCGACGGGGGGCGCATCGTCTGCCGCTTCGGCCACCTCCGCGGCGAACGTCAGCGCCTGCTCGCCCGCCTCGCCGGCCCAGAGCCGCCGCGCCCCCGGCTCGCCCTTGCCGGCGGCAAGCGCCTCCGCCACGGCAAGATGCGCGGCCAGGAGCTCCGAAAGCGGCTGCCGATCGGCCCGGTCCAGCTCCATGAACGGCGAGATCGCCGCTTCCAGCCGGCCGATCGTGTCGCCCAGCAGGGCGTCTCCGGCGTGGTCGACCGCCGCGCGAAGGCCGGCCAGACCGGGCGCCGGCCGCGGACCCCGCAGCACCCGCCGCTCCAGCCGGCGGACCCGCCAGCGGAAGGCGTGGGGCGCGAGCCCGCAGGCCGCGAGCGGATGCTTCAGCGCCGCCAGCAGCGGCACCGGCGCCAGCGCCTCGACCAGCATCCGCGCGGTCAGGCGGAGGAACGCGCCCGGCGGCGTCTTTGCCAGCGGCACGCCGGCGCTGTCGTCGACCGCCACCCCCCAACGCTGCAGCTCGCCCGCGACCCGCCTGGCGATGGCCCGGTCGGGCGTCACCAGCATGGCGCGGCGGTGCGGGTGCTCCAGGGCCTCGCGCAGCACCAGGGCGATGGCTCGGGCCTCTTCCTGCGGCGTCGGCGCGACGAGGCGGGAGACCCCCTCCAGCGCCTGCTCCAGCGGCGGCCAAGCGGCCTCGGCGTGGGCGCGGGCCGCGGGCCGCAGCGCCAGGTTGATCAGCCGCACCCGCGGCGTCCGCGACGGGCCGCTGCTCCGGGCCAGCGCCGGCCAGGTGCCGACATTGGCGCGGGCGGTCCCCATGCGCTCGAGCAGCCTGGCCATGGCGAACTGCGGGTGCGAGGGCTCCAGCGCCTCCCAGGTGGCCGCGTCGGCGGCGGTATCGAGGCCGGGCAGGATCACCGCGCCCCGCGGCAGCTGGGCCACGACCGCCAGCAGCTCGGCGGTCGCCGGGATGCTGCCGGTGGAGCCGGCGGCGATCACCGGCGTCGCCGGCGGCCGCTCCCGCCACAGCTTCGCCTGCGCCAGCAGCAGCCGGCTGCGGCGGTCGGCGGGATCGATGGCGCCTTCCTCGGCCAGGATCCTCGGCCAGTGCTCGGTGATGATCGCCAGGAACGTCAGCGTGATCTGCCAGTGCTGGGCGAAGTCGTCCGGCACCAGGTCCTTGAGCGCCGAGAAGTCGAGCCCCTCCGTGTGCACCTGGTCGAGCAACCGGGCGAGTTCGCCGGCAAGGCGCACCGCCTGATCGGGCGAGATCGCGCCGTCCTTGTGCTTCGTCACCAGCCGGGCCAGGAGGAGCTGGCGGCGGAGCGGCGCGATGGCCGGCGGCACCGCGGCCATCACGGCGCGGTCGTGACCCTGCTCGTCGGCCGGTTCGCCCGGATTCAACGCCAGTTCGTCCTCGTCGATGTCGCCGAGCGGGGTGATCCGCGGCAGCAGCAAGGGCCTGCCGCCGTTGGCGCGGATGAACGCCTCCGCCAGGCTGCGGCAGGCGCGCCGGGTGGGGAGGAAGATCCGCCACTTGGCCATTGCCGCCGGCTCGGCGCCGAGACCGAAGCGCGGATCGGCATGCAGGCCGAGGGCGAGGTCGTCGAGAAACGGCCGGTCGGGCGGGATGGTGAAGACGCTGGGGTTGCTCATGACACCGCCGCGGGTTCGCCCCGGCGCGCGAGTTCCGCCTCGGCCAAAGCCAAATCCTCGGGGGTGCCGACATGGAACCACGAACCGGCGTGAACGAGGCCGAAGAGCCGGCCTGCGGCGGCGGCCCGGTCGTAAATCCAGTTCAGCGAGAACGGCGGAACGGGAAGGCCGGTCCAGACCGCGGGGCTCAGGATCTGGATCCCGGCGAACAGGTACGGTGCGCCAGCGCCCTCCACCGGTCGGCTCAACCGACCGTCGGCGGCGATGAGGAAATCGCCGGTGCCGTCGTAACCGAACGCCGTGGCCGTCGGGTGCAGCAGCAACAGCGCGTCCATGGCAGCTCCGTTCCAGGCTTCGGCCAGGCTGGTCAGGGTCGGGCGCGGCCCGTCCTGCCAGAGCACGTCGCCGTTGACGACGAAGAACGGCTCGTCGCCCAGCAGCGGCAGCGCCTTGGCTACCCCGCCTCCCGTTTCCAGCCGCTCCGCCTCCACCGACACCGTGATCTTCGCGAGGCCGACCGTGCGGGCCGCCACGTGCGCCTCGATCTGGCCGGCGAGGTAGTGGGCATTGACGACGATGTCGGAGATCCCCGCCGCCTGCAGCTGATCCAGCACCCGGTCGAGCAGGCTCCGGCCAGCGACCTCGATCAGCGGCTTCGGCCGGCTGTCGGTCAAGGGCCGCATGCGCAGCCCCAGGCCGGCGGCCAGCACCATCGCCCGGCGCGGCACCCTGCCGCCGGGCCGAGCGGACCGGGCCTGCGTCATTGCGCCGCGAGGTTCAGGGGCGGCGCGGTGCCGCGCACCGCTGCCGGCACGTGCCGCTCGAACCATGCCGCGACCGGCGCCAGCGCCGCGTTGCCGAGCGCCCGGTCGAGGAGGCCCCAGACCCGGGGGATGTGGGCCAGGTAGCCGTGCTTGCCGTCGCGCCGGCTGAGCCGGGTGAAGATGCCGATCACCTTGGCATGCCGCTGGGCGGCGAGGATGGCGTAGGCGGTCGCGAAGCCTTCGGGATCCGCCGGCCGGGCGCGCTCCAGGTAAAGCGACAACATCTCCGCGCGCAGGTCGTCTTCGATGTCCCGGCGCGCGTCTTCCAGCAGCGACATCAGGTCGTAGGCGGCGGCCCCGGCAACCGCGTCCTGGAAATCCAGCAACCCGCAGGCGGCGAGCCCTTCGCGGCCCTCGAGGCGCAGCAGGTTGTCGACGTGATAGTCGCGCAGGACCAACGCCCGCGGCTGCGCCAGCACCGCCGGCAGGACCTGGTGCCAAGCCTCGATGTAACCCTCGCGACCGGCCGGGACCGGCGGATCCCCGGTGGCGGCGGGGAGGTACCAGTCTGCAAACAGCAGCGCCTCCCTGATCAACCGCTCGGCGTCGTAGCCGGGAAGGCCGGGCCGGATTGCTCGCTCCGGCGCCAGCGCATGCAGCGCGATCAGCACGTCGACGGCGAGGCGGTAAAGCCCGGTCTCGTCGTGGCCCGCGGCAAGCAGCCGGGTGAAGGTGTCGTCGCCCAGATCCTCCAGCAGCAGCAGCCCGGCGTCCACGTCCGCCGCGTAGACCTGCGGCGCGCTGAAGCCGAGCCGGCGGAGGTGCTCCGCCATCCGGACGAAGGGGCGAACGTCCTCGTGCGCCGGCGGCGCGTCCATTAGCACCGCCCGGCGCGAGCCACGAACCAGCCGGCGATAGCTGCGGAAGGAGGCATCGCCCGCCAGTGGCCGCAGCTCCTCGGCGCGCCAGCCGTGCGCGTCCAGGAACGCCTCGATCTCCGCCGCCCGCTCAGGCAAGTCCGGCCTCGACCAGCCGCTTGCGCCAGGAGGCATCTCCCGCCAGCCGCACGTGCCGGGCGCCTGGCCGGCCGGGAACGTCGGCGAAGACCACATCAAGCGGCCGCGTCGGCAGGAACGGCCCCAGCCGGTCCGGCCACTCGATCAGGGCGATGCCGCCGGCAAAAGCGTCCTCGATCCCCAGCTCCAAAGCGTCCTCCGGGGCGTCGATGCGGTAGAGGTCGAAGTGGAACAGGTCGGCCGCGTCCGGGCCGAGGCCCTCGTAGATCTGAACCAGGGTGAACGTCGGGCTCGGCACCTCGATCTCGGCGCCGGCGCGGGCCTGGATCAGGGCGCGGGCGAAGACGGTCTTGCCGACCCCCAGCCCGCCCCACAGGGCGAGCACGTCGCCGCCGCGGACGAACTCCGCGAGGCGGCAGGCGATGGCCCGGGTAGCCTGTTCGTCGGGGAGGTCGAGAACCGTGACCGATTCTCCGACGGGCGCGCCGACGGCCGGCTCTGCCCTGCTCAACGACCGGCCAACACTCAAGGCAGCGCCGGTCGTCGGTTGAACCGAACGGTGCATGTCTTCATGTTATGGGCGACCACGCTTCAGTAAACAAAAAACAGCCGCCGCGGAGAGTCCATGCCCGACCAGCCCCATCGCACCGACGTCGCCGTTGTCGGCGCCGGACCCGTCGGCCTGTTCGCCATCTTCGAGTGCGGCATGCTGAACATGCAGTGCCACGTCATCGACGCGTTGGATGCGGCGGGCGGGCAGTGCACCGCGCTCTACCCAGAGAAGCCAATCTACGATATTCCCGCCTATCCGGCCATCCTTGCGCACGATCTCGTCGACAAGCTGCACGCCCAGGCGGCGCCCTTCGATCCCGTCTACCATCTTGGCGAGCAAGTGGAGGCGATGAGCCGGACGGAGCGCGGCCGCTGGCTGCTGGTGACCAGCAAAGGCAAGCGCATCGACGCCGCCGCGGTGATCATCGCCGCCGGCGTCGGCGCCTTCGGGCCGAACCGGCCGCCGCTGCCGCACATCGAGGACTACGAGGGCCAGCCCGAGGGCCGCGGCGTCCACTATCTGGTCAAGCGCCGCGAGGACTTCCGCGGCCGGCGCGTCGTCATCGCCGGCGGCGGCGATTCGGCGGTGGACTGGGCGCTGTCGCTGGCGAACGTCGCCGCCTCCGTTGCCGTGGTCCACCGCCGGGCGAAGTTCCGGGCGGCGCCCGATTCTGTGCTGAAGCTGGGCCAACTGGCGGGCGAAGGGCGGCTCGAGCTGGTGGTCCCGTTTCAGCTCCACGGGCTCGAGGGAGCCAATGGCCGGCTGGAGGCGGTGGTGGTGAGCGACCTGGACGGCAAGCGGCGGACCCTGCCGGCGGACGCGCTGCTGCCGTTCTTCGGCCTGGCGCAGAACTTGGGTCCCATCGCCGAGTGGGGGCTCGAGCTTCACCGTCACCTGATCAAGGTCGATCCCTCGACCTGTTCGACCGGCAAGCCCGGGATCTTCGCCATCGGCGACATCGTCACCTATCCCGGCAAGCTCAAGCTGATCCTCACCGGCTTCGCCGAAGCCGCGGCTGCGGCGCACGCGGCCTACGCCCTGGTCCACCCTGGCGAGGCCCTGCACTTCGAGTACTCGACGACGAAGGGCATCCCGGCGCACCACGGGTGAGCGTCACGCTCCGCGGACGAGGGTAGGTGGGCGACGATCATCGGGCGCAACTCCCTCTCCCGCGCGCGGAACGCGCAAGTGGGAGAGGGTCGGGTGAGGGCAGTCAGGCCGCTTCGTGGACGTCGTCGAGGAGGGCGGCGATCCGGTTGGGGTCGGTCTCGCGCATGATCAGGTTCGCCCGGGCGACCGCCGAGGTCATGTCGAGGTCGAGGATCCGCCGCTTTACCGCCGGGATGCTGCAGGCGGTCATCGACAACTGACGGAAGCCCAAGCCCACGAACAGCGCGGTGAAGCGGGGGTCGCCGGCGAGCTCGCCGCAGATGCTGATCGGGATGCGGGCCCGCACCGCCGCCGCGCTCGCGAACTGCATCAGCCGCAAAACCGCCGGGTGGAGCGGGGTGTAGAGGTGGGCCACGTGCTCGTCG
>JAXMOZ010000045.1:0-27934 GCA_034382075.1 Rhodospirillales bacterium | reverse complement strand
TGGTCTCGTGCGCCTTGTGCCGGTGGATGCCGGCCGCCGGCACCCGCACGCTCTCGACGATGCTCTCGATCGGCACGCCGAACACGTCCTTCTCGACGTCGATCATCATCACCCGGTGCACCGACATCGACAGCGGCAGCGAGATCGTGACCCGGGTGCCCCGGCCCGGTTCGCTGTCGAGCGCAATGGTGCCGCCGGTCCGCCGCACCATGGTCCGGACCACGTCCATGCCGACGCCACGGCCCGACAGGTCGGAGACCTGCTCGGCGGTCGAGAGCCCCGCCTCCATGACCAGCTGCAGCGCGTCCTGGTCGCTGATGCTGGCAAACAGCGCCTCGTCGATCAGGCCGCGCTCCAGGGCTTTGCGCTTGACCTTCTCGACGTCGATGCCGCGGCCGTCGTCGGAGATCTCGATGATCACCCGGTCGTCGGCCTGCCTCGCCTTGAGCCGAAGCACGCCCTCCTCCGGCTTGCCGGCAAGGCGGCGGTCGGCCGGCGCCTCCAGGCCATGGTCGAGGGCGTTGCGGAGCAGGTGGACCAGCGGATCGGCCAGCTCCTCCACCACCGTCTTGTCGGCCTCGGTTTCCTCGCCCTCGATTTCGAGGCGGATCTGCTTCTCCAGGCGGCGGGCGAGGTCGCGAACCAGCCGGTTGAAGCGCTGGAAGACGTGCGCCACCGGCACCATGCGCACCTGCATCACCGCCGTCTGCAGGTCGTCGGCGATCCGGTTGATGACGTCGTACTGGGCCTTGATCTCGCGCGCCATGGGCCTGGAGCCGTAGACCTCCTCGGCCCGGCGGGCGAGGAACGGCAGGCTGTTCTTGGCGACGATCAGCTCGCCGGCGAGGTTCATCAGCGCGTCGATCCGCTCCTGGTCGACCTTGATCGCCGCGGCCTTGCGCGCCTCCTTGCCGGGCTCCGCCGCCTGCGGATCGTCCCAGCGCCGGCGCGGGATCTCGCCGTCGGCGGCCGGGCCGTCACCGGCCGCGCCGGCCGGCCCCGGCTGAACCAGCGCGCGGCCGGCATCGACGACCCCGATCAGCGGCGCCGCCGAGCGGGTCTTGCCGGCCTCGGCCAACGCCGCGTCCAGCCGCGGGGAAAGGGCGGCTCCGGCGCCGGCGAGGTGGGCGAACAGCCGGCTCAAGACGGTGCCGACGGACTGGATCCGGCCGGGCCAGGCCTCGGGGTCGGCCGGCGTCTCCAGCATCTGCCGCTGGCTGTCGAGAATGTCGAGCGCCGGAGCGACGAGCTCCGCCGGAAGCGCGTTGCCGCCGGACAGCGGGCCGGCGCCCTCGCCCGCCTCGGCGAGATCCGCTTCGGCGAGTTCCACCAGCGTCGTCTGCTCCTCGACATAGCGGAGCTGATGCGCCAGCGCCGCCCGATCGGCGGCGAGGATCGCGCGGAAGCGGAGGTTGCAGCGGAACGGGTCGAAGTCTTCGAGCGCCGGCCAGGGCGTCACCGGCTGGGCCTCGAACCAGCGCCGGCCCGGCAACTGCAGCACGGTGAACAGCGGGTCGTCGCCGGAATAGAAGGATTGCTCGTGCGGCGTGTACTCCAGCGCGCAGAACGGCCCGCGCCCCGACGCAAGCTCGGCGGCAAGCCCGGCACGAACCTCGGCGGGAAGCGCCTCGAGCCAGGGAAGCGCAGGGCGCTCTGCCCCACTTGCCGTCGGCGCCGGCGCCGGCTGCGGAGCTTGGCCCTCGCCGCCGAGGAACGCGCGCAGCCGGCCGCTCAGGGTCCTGCCGGCCTCGGCGGCGCCCTCGCCCAGCGCGCCCTTGGCCTCCAGGTCGTCCAGCCACTGGGCGATCTGGTCGAGCCCTTCGAGAAACAGGTCGGTCATCTCGGCCGCGAGGGAGATCCGCCCGGACCGGACCGCGTCGAGCAGGTCCTCGGCGGCATGGACGACGGCGGTAAACGGCGCGATGTCGAATAGGCCCGACGCGCCCTTCATCGTGTGCACCGAGCGGAACAGCTCGTTGATGACCGCCGGATCGTCCGGCGTCTTCTCCAGCGCCAGGAAGCCGCGGCTCGCCTGCTCCAACAGTTCGCGGCATTCGGAGAGGAACTGGGCCAGCAGCGTCGGCGTCATCGGCCCTCTCCCGCCGTCATCAGCCGGACGCAGGCCTGCAGCAGCGCCGGCTTGACCGGCTTGACCAGGTAGAGGTTGGCGCCGGCGCGGTAGCCCTTCTGCCGGTCGCGGGCCTCGGCCTCGGTGCTGATCATGATCGCCGGGATCGCCCGCAGGTCGTCGGTGCGCCGCGCTTCCTCGATGAAGCGGTAGCCGTCCATCTTCGGCATGTTGACGTCGACCAGGAACAGGTCGAAGGCCTGGCTCAGGGCGTGCTCCAGCGCCTCGATGCCGTTGTCGACGGCGTCGACGTCGCAGCCGGCGGCCTCCACGAGCTGCCGGTGGTACATCCGGATGGTGACCGCGTCGTCGACGATCAGCACGCGCGGCCGCCTCGTGGCGGGCATCGGGTCGAGGGGGCTCATCGGCGTGCCGTCCTCATCTCTCATGTCTGGGGCTTCTGGTAGGCGATGGCGTCGTCGAACTTGCGCACCTTGAACAGCGACGACATCCGGCTCATCGACTCGGAATGGCCGAGGAAGATGAAGCCGCCTGGCTTCAGGGCGTCGTAGAACGACTCGGCGGCTTTGCGCCGCGAGGCATCATCGAAGTAGATCAGGAGGTTGCGGCAGAAGATCAGGTCGAAGTTGCGCAGCCGCAGCATCTGCAGCGGGTCGGCCAGGTTGACGTGGGTGAACTCGACGCAGTCGCGCAGTTCGGCGGAGAGCAGGTAGCGCTCCTGCGGCAGCGGCTGGAAATGCCTTCCCAGGATCGCCCGCGGCAGGTATTGGACCGAGCGAGTGGAGAACACCCCGGCCTTGCTCTGCGCCAGCACGTTGGTGTCGATGTCGGCGCCGTAGATCTGTACGTCGAAGTCGGCGATGCGCGGCCAATACTCGATCAGGTATAGGGCGATGGAGTAAGGTTCCTCGCCGGTGGAGGAAGGGATCGAGAGGATCCGGATCGGTCCGCCGCCCCGGGAGCGGCGGGCGATTTCGTCGAGAACCGGGCCGACCATGCACTTGAGCTGGTACTCCTCGCGGAAGAAGTAGGTCTCGTTCACGGTCATCAGGTTGACGACCTGCTGATACTCCTGCTGCGAGGCCTGAAAGCGCATGAAGGAGAAATATTCCCTGAAAGTTGTGTTCTCGGTTTCCTCCATGCGCTGAAAGATGCGCTTGTCGACGAAGTACCTCTTCGACTCGTCGAAATAGATGCCGGTCTTCCGGTAGAAGAAGTCCCTGAACTTCTCGAAATCCTCGGCCGACAGCTCCGGCCCCGGCGGCGTCTGCACGATGCCCGCCGGGACTAGGCGGCGCTGGAGCCGCCGCGGATGCGGCGGATGACGGTGTCGGTGGCGAACCGGATGTAGGGTTCGTCTGCGAAGCGCTCGCGCACCTCGTCCAGCAGCGGCAGCATGTCCTCGGTGCCGATCTCCGCCAGCCGATCGATGGCGGCGCCGACGACGTTGACCTGGCCCTCGTGGCCGAGCAGGTCGGCCAGCCACCGCGGCGCCTCGGCGTGGGCCAGGGTCTGGAGGATGTCGATGGCCATGATCCGCACGTCCGGGTCGGCGTCGGCGAGCAGGCCCTGCATCTGCCGGCTCACCGGGTCCGGAAGCTGCTGCAGCACGGCGACGGCGCCGTTGCGCAAGGCGGCGTCCTCGCTGCGGAGGAACACCAGCAGCTCCTCCACCGCCTCATCGCTGGCGATGGCCAGCAGCGCATCGAGGATCGCCTCGCGCACCGCCGGCGCCGCCTCCACCGACAGCCTCGCCGCCAGCGCCGGGACCGCGTCGGGGTGACGGCCGAGGTCGCGGGCGGCCCAGCGGCGGACGGCCGGATCGGCATCGCCGAGCTGGGCGATCAGCCCCTCGCGGTCGCGCGGATACTGCCGCTCGACCTGGGCCTGGTCATCCAGGCGTTGGCCGTCCGGCAGAAGCGAGGAAGCGCTCTTCAGCGGCATGACGGTGTGGCTCCATGGATCAGGATCGGGAGGCCGGCTCGAGGATCCAGCCTTGAAGCTGCTGGGCGATCTTGTGCGCGGGCAGCACCTTGGTCGCGCCGCCGCGGCTGATGACTTCCTTCGGCATGCCGAAGATCACGGCGGTCTCTTCCGCCTCGGCGATGGTCCTCCCGCCCTGCCGGCGCAGCTCGGTGATCTCATTCGCCCCGTCGTCGCCCATGCCGGTGAGCTGCACCGCGATCAGCCGCTTCGGCGCCGCCACGCTCATGGCCGAAGCCACCATCCGGCTCACGCTCGGATGCCAGGGGAACCTTGCGTCGGCGGGCGTGCTCAAGGCCGTCAGGCGGTTGACCCGGAGCGACAAGGTGACGTCGGCGTCGCCGCGGGCGATGTAGACCCGGCCCGGCTTGAGTTGCGTCGGGCCCGCCAGCTCCTGAACGGCGATCGGGCAGCGCTCGTTCAGGCGCTCGGCGAACACGCTGGTGAAGCGCGCCGGCATGTGCTGAGCCACCAGGATGGGCGCCGGGAAATCGACCGCAAGCTGCGCCAGCAGATCCTCCAGCGTGCGCGGGCCGCCGGTCGAGACACCGATCAGGACGAGATCGGCGGTGGCTTCGGTGGCCTTTCCGCAGCCTGCGGACAGCCGCTGCGCCGGGCGGACCTCGGCCCTTGGGCGCTGATGGCGAAGGCGCTCCGACAGCGGCCGGCGGCGGCCTCGCGCCTCGGCGGCGGAGCGAACCTTGGCGATGAGGTCGGGGAACACCGTCCGCAGGTTGAGCGAGACGGTGCCCCCCGGTTTGGTGACGTAATCGACCGCGCCGAGCTCGAGAGCCTCCAACGTCGCGAGCGCGCCGGCGTCGGTGAGCGAAGACACCATCACCACCGGCCTCGGCATATCGGTCATGATGTGGCTGAGGCAGGTCAACCCGTCCATCACCGGCATGTTGATGTCCAGGGTGACGACGTCCGGATCAAAGCTCTTGACCTGCTCCAGCGCATCCTTTCCGTCACGGGCCGTGCGCAGTTCGATGTCGGTCTCCGTCTCGAAGCATTCGCGCAAGCAGCGGCGCATCAGCGCCGAATCATCGACGACAAGCAGACGCATCCTTCCCATCGGCCGCGGCTGCGGCCGCTCACATGCTTCCTGGGGCTCTTGAACCGAAGTTGGGTCAGGCGGCGCCGGTCTTGCCTGCGGCGGCCACCTTTCCCTTGCGACCGCCGGGCTTCGGCGGCGGAGCGGCGGCCTCGGCCTCGCAGCCCGTGCCTTTGAGGGCCGCGAGCTCGTGGTGGTCGAGCAGCGGCTCGGCGTCGAGGACCAGGATCATGCGCTTGCCGTCGTTGAGGTTCGCCACCTGGCCGATCAGCTTGTCCTGCTCCTCGGACAGCTTGGGCGAGCGCTCCACCGCCGAGCGCGGCACCCGCAACACCTCGGCCACCGAGTCGACGATGAAGCCGGTGCGCACGCCGCCGACGTTCAGCACCAGGATGCGCTGCCTGTCGTTGCGCTCGACCCGGTCGAAGCCGAAGCGCAGCCGCATCTCGACCACCGGCAGGACCATGCCGCGCAGGTTGATCATGCCTTCGACGAACTCCGGCGTCTTCGGCACCCGGTTCAGGGTTTCCGGAACGCGGATGATCTCCTGCACCGAGTGGATGTCGACGCCGTATTCCTGGGTCGCCAACTGGTAGACGACGAGCTGGGTCTCGTCGGTTTCGTCCTGCACGGCGGCATCCTCCTCGCTGGCGGCCGCGGCCTCGCCGCCGTCGTGCTGCCGTTGCAGCTCGAGAGCGTCCTGGAAGGCCTTCTGCTGGAACAGCGCCCCGGCGGAGAGGATGGACACCAAGCGGCGGCCGCCCTCGAGGCGGCAGACCGCGCCGATTTCGTCGACCTCGCCGCGGCTGAGGATGCTGGGCAGCCGGTCCTGGACGCTGTGCGAGACGCGCAGCACCTCGCGCACCTGATCGACGACGATGCCGACGCGCTGACCCTCGCCGCTGTCCGTCTGCAGCCGGACCACGACCACCCGGTTGTTCTCGTTCAGCGGCAACTCGCTGAGCGAGAAGATCCGCCGCAGGCTGACCAGCGGCAGCAGCCGGTTGCGCAGGTTGATCAGGCCGAGCACGTGCGACTGGGTGTGCGGCACGTGGGCGATCTGCTCCGGCACCCGGACGATCTCGTCCACCTCGTGGATGGCGAAGGCGTACTCCTGGCCGTCGACCACGAGGCTGACGAGCTGGATGGTGTCGTCCTCGTCGCGCTGCCTAACGTCGCGGGCGCCGGCGGCGCCAATGCCGGTGTCCACGCCCGCGTCGGCGGCGGCCGCTTTCGCCATCGTCTCGAACTGCAGGGAGACGAGCTTGGGGGCGTCGAGGAGCTGAATCAGGTCGTGGCCGTCGACGTTCTTGACGACCCCGGTCAGAAGATCGACGCGGACGGTTTCCCGCACCGACTGCGCGGTCTCGATATTGTCCGGCTCGACGTTCATTACCCTTGCGACCCGGTCGACGACCAGGCCCACCGGCTGGCCGCAATCAACGACGACGACGCGGGTGGCGTCGTCGTAGCCGCGGTCCTCCAGCGCTAGGGTCCGGCGCAGGTCGACCACCGGCAGCACGGTGCCGCGCAGGTTGGCAAGGCCGACGAGCGCGGTCGGGGTCAGCGGCACGCTGACGGTGCTCGGAACTCGAATGATCTCGAGCACCGACTCCATCGGGAAGGCGAAGCATTCGCCGCCGAGGTGGAAGGTCACGAACTGGGAGAAGCCGTCTTCCGTCCTGGCGGCAAGCCCGCCGGCCGGGCCGCCGTCGCGGCCCGGTTCGACGTCTGCGGTCGTAGCCATCAATAATCCTCCAGCCTAAGAGCGCGTTCGAGCGAAGACACGGGCCGCTGTCCCCGTCACCGGGGCGGCGGCCCCAAGTCCTAAGCCGCGCTCTGCAGCTCGTCGGCGGTGGAGGCGATTTGGTCGACGGCCGCCGACAGCTCCTCGGCGCCCTGGGCCTGCTGCTTTGCCGCGGTGGAGGCTTGGCCGGCCGCCGTCTTCGCCTGCTCGGCGGCGGCGGCGATCTGCTCCATGCCGGTCTTGGCCTGGACGACGCTCGCGGCAATCTCCTGCGCCGCCTCGGCGATCTTCTTGTTGTTCCCCAGCACCCCGCCCATGTCGCGGGCGATCGAGCCGAGGACTTCCGTCGTCGCCTTGGCTTTCTCCACCTCGGTCATCGAGCTTTCGGCGATGCTGATCAGGTCGGAGCGGACGATGGCGATCTGGTCCTGGATCGCTTTCACCAAGTCCTTGATCTGCTCCGCGTTCTCGGCGGCGTCGTTAGCCAGGTTCTGGATATCCGTGGACACGACGGCGAAGCCCTTGCCGAACTCGCCGGCACGCGCCGCCTCGACGGCGCCGTTCACGGCCAGCATGCTGGTCTGGATGGCGACGTTGGCAATGGCGTCGACGATCTTGTCGATCTTGCGGCTGATGACGTCGAGTTCCTGGATCTCGGCGACGTTCTTCTTGCCGGCCTCCATGGCGACCACGATCCCACGGATCATGTCCTCGACGCTGGTCTTGTTGGCGCCGAGCAGGGTGCTCATCGCGTCGCCCTTCTCCAGCGCGACGCTGGCGCGCTGTTCGGCGCGATGGACGCCCTTCTCGATCTGGTTGATGCCGGCCACACCCTCTTCGACCGCGGCCGCCTGGGTCGTGGCGCCGTCGCTGATCTGGGCGATGGCGGTCAGGATCTCGGTGCTCGAGCGGTTGATCTCCTGGATGGCGGACGACAGCTCCTCGGCCGCGGCGGCCACCTCTTCGGCGCTCTTGGCAATGTCGGTGGAGTTCTTCAGCTCGTCCGACAGCGTGTCGAGCTCGTTGGCGGCGCGCTCGGCCTCGGCCAGCGCTTGCGCCTGCTGCTCGACCGACTTGCGCGCCTCTTCGGCGGCGGAAGACTGCTCTTCGGCGGCGGCAGCCACTTCCTCGGCACCCTTCTGCGCCTGGCCGGCCGCCGTCTGCATCTCCAGGGCGGCTTTTTCCATCTCGGCGGCGCCGTCCATGATGACGGCCATGTCTTCCTTCACCTGGCCGAGCTGCTGGGTAACCACCTTGCCCTTCTCGGCCTCGGCGCGGGCGTCGTCGGCCGACGTCTTCACGCCGTCGGAGATCTTCCGGGCGCCTTCCTGGATCTGCTTGATCAGGCCGTCGATGTTGGTCGCGTTCTTCTCCGAGGCCTCGGCCAGGGTCCGGACGGTGTCGGCGACGACGGCGAAGCCCTTGCCGTGCTTGCCGGCGCGCGCCGCCTCGATGGCCGCGTTCAGCGCCAGCAGGTTGGTCTGGTCGGCGATGCGGATGACCTGGTTGACCGCCTCGATGATCTTGTTCGCCTGCTGCTCGAGCTGCCCCATCATCTTGACCGACTCGGCCTGGCGCTCCGAGGCGGCGCTGACGTTCTCCACCAGCTTGCCGACGCCGGCGCTGGTGCTGTCCACGACCGTCTGCAGCGTCTCGGTCTTGCGCCGGGAGGTTTCCGCCGCCTCCTGCTGCACCTTCACCCGGGAGGCGATCTGCGCCATCGCGGTGGTGCTTTCCTCGCTGGCCGAGGCGGCCTGCTCGGCGCCCTTCGAGATCTGAACCATCGCCTTGCCGAGTTCCTCGGCGGCCGACGAGGCCTCGGTTACGCCGCTGGCGAGCTGGGTCGCGGCCGAAGCGATCCTTTCGGCGGCCTGCTGCTGGCGCGCCAGGGTTCGCGCCTGCTGGCGCTTCTGGTCGGCGTTGCGTTTCGCCGGATCGCCGACGGCACCTTTGGCGGACACGGCGGGATGCGGCTCGCCGCCGGAGCCGTTCGTCTTGTGGGAAGTGACCAGAGCCATACCTGCTACTCCTCAGTCGAACAGTGTTCAGCCAGCCCCGGCGAGGGCCTGCCGGCGCAAAGCACCGGCTGCCGTTCTTTGCCACTCCCAGAGACGGTCGCGCACCGGAATGCCGGCACGGGATTAACCGCTGCAAAAGTGGGCGCATATTACCCATGTGGGTGAGATGTGCAAGAGGAGGCAGTAACGGGTTGTCGAAGCTCGTGTATTGGGCACCGGCCGGGCTGGGGAAAAGACTGCGGCGGCGCGGCTCCCGTCTCCTGCGAGGAGAACAGCCCGATCGGCAAAATGGGCCGGCGCTGGGCCGGCCCACGTCTGGCTCGCGGTTGCGCCGCAGCCTCAGGCGGCCTTGGGCGCCTCCTCGGCCCCGGTCTCGGCCGCCGCGCCGATCGGGATGCGGCGGGCATGTCCCTTGGCCTGCGGGTTCTTCGGCAGCGTCACGGTCAGGACGCCGTCGGCGAACCTGGCCTCGACGCGATCGGCCAGAACCTCGGCGTCCAGCGGGATGCGCCGCTCGAAGGAGCCGTAGGATCGCTCGGAGTAGGTGTAGCCCTTCTCCTCCTCCTTGCGCTCGTGCTTCTTCTCGCCGCGGATCGAGAGAACGTTGTCGGTCAGGGCAACTTCGACATCGCTCTCCTTCAGCCCCGGCAGTTCGGCACAGACCTGGATCTCTCCCTCTCGCTCCTTCAGGTCGATCCTGGGCGAGATCATGGGGGCTGCGGCCGCTTCTCCCCGGCCAGCCGAGGGCAGGTCGAAGCCGCGCCAAAGATCCTCGAACAGCCGGTTCATGTCCCGCTGGAACGACATCAGCGGATGCTCCGCGGCGCGTCCGGCGGCAACGTCGCGCTCGCGGCTCCAGGGGATCAGGTCACGCATGGTCAACATCTTTCCCTCCTTTCGAAGCGAAACGATATCGACGGGCGCACCGCCCACCGTCCGGGCCGGCTGCGCCCTTCATAGCCGGCCCCGCCGAGCGGCGACCGACACTTACTACATAAACTTGTATGTGCTTTTTGTCAAGGGAGGCCAGCGGCGTACTTTGCCGCGTCCTCGCCCGCGAAGTTGCCTGGATCGGGGGTTACGACCACGTCTGGGATCACGCGCCGCGGTCGGCCTCATCGGTCGGCCTCATCGGTCGGCTGCGCGCAGTGAGGGAGGGCGGAGGATGTCGCAATCAACAGCCGATCCGGCTTCGGCCGGAGTGGACGTCGCGCCGGGCGTACGGGTGACGGGCCCCATGCTGCCCGGCTACGAGGCGGTGCTCACGGTGGACGCGCTGGCGTTCGTTGGCCTGCTCGAGCGGCGCTTCGGCGCTGAGCGCCGGCGGCTCCTGGCCGCCCGCGCCGATCGCCAGGACCGGCTGGACCGGGGCGAGCTGCCGGCGTTCCTGCCCGAAACCGAGCGCGTGCGCCGGGGCAACTGGAAGGTGCAGCCCGCGCCGGCCGACCTGCGGGACCGGCGGGTCGAGATCACCGGGCCGGTCGAGCGGAAGATGATCATCAACGCGCTCAACTCCGGCGCCAACGTCTTCATGGCCGATGTCGAGGACTCGCTGTCGCCGACCTGGAGCAACGTCGTCGAGGGCCAGATCAACCTCAAGGACGCCGTCGCCGGGACGATCTCCTATTGGGACCCGGCGAGCGGGAAGGAGTACCGCGTCGGCGAGACGCCGGCGACGCTGGTGGTTCGGCCACGCGGTTGGCACCTCGAAGAGGCGCACGTTCTGGTCGATGGAACGCCCGTTTCGGCCGGCCTGTTCGACTTCGCCCTCTACCTGTTCCATAACGTGGGCGCGCTGAGGGCCAAGGGCGGCGGCCCGCATTTCTACCTGCCGAAACTGGAAAATCACCGCGAGGCGCGGCTGTGGGCCGAGGTGATCGGCGCCGGCGAGGAGCATCTTGGACTGCCGCGCGGAACGGTGCGGGTGACCGTGCTCATCGAAACCATCCTCGCCGCCTTCGAGATGGACGAGATCCTCTACGAGCTCCGCGACTTCGCCACCGGCCTCAACTGCGGCCGCTGGGACTACATCTTCAGCTACATCAAGAAGTTCCGGAACCGGCCCGACTTCGTCCTGCCCGAGCGGAACGCGGTGACCATGAGCGTGCCGTTCCTGCGCGCCTACAGCCTGCTGCTGATCCGCACCTGCCACAAGCGCGGCGCTCACGCCATGGGCGGGATGGCGGCGTTCATCCCGATCAAGGGCGACGCCGCCGCCAACGAGGCGGCCTTGGCCAACGTCCGCAAGGACAAGGAGCGCGAAGCCTCTGACGGCCACGACGGTACCTGGGTCGCCCATCCGGGCCTGATCGAGATCGCGAAAGAGGTGTTCGACGCGCACATGCCGGGGCCCGACCAGCTCGGCAAGATGCGCGAGGATGTGCACGTGACGCCACGCGACCTCCTGGCGGCGCCGGAGGGGCCGATCACCGAGGAGGGCGTGCGCAACAACATCCGTGTCGCCGTCCAGTACCTGGAGGCCTGGCTCGGCGGCAACGGCTGCGTTCCGCTCTATAACCTCATGGAGGACGCGGCGACCGCAGAGATCTGCCGCTCGCAGATCTGGCAGTGGCTGCGACACGGCGCTGCGTTGGCCGACGGCCGGACGCTCGACGAGGCGCTGGTGCGGAGCCTCCTCGACGAGGAGATGGCTAGCTTGCGGCGGGCACTCGGGCAGGAGCGCTTCGCCCGCGGCCACTTCGACGACGCAACCGAGCTATTCCTCGACGTTGCCACCGCGCCGGTGTTCGTCGACTTCCTGACCGAGCCGGCCTATCGCCGGCTGTGCGCAGCCGAAGGCTGAGGCGAGCCGCTAATCGGCGATCATCTCCCAGGCGAGCGGCGTGCCTCGGGCGATCGAGCAGGCGGCGCGGCGGCCCAGGACCTGCGGCAGATGCTTCGGCGCCAGCCCGTGCCCCGGGCGAATGGACCGCACGTTGGCCGGGGTGAACACCTCACCGGCGGCGACGTCATCGACGATGAACAGCGAGCGGCGAAAGGCGACGCTGGCCTGCTCGCTGCCGGTGCGGCCTGGTTCGGCCGACCCGTTCGCAGCCCGCCAGGCGGTGCGGCAGTCGCGGGCAAGGGCGGCGAACTCGTCCGGCTCCATGGAGAAGGCGGCGTCGGCGCCGCCGTCGGCGCGGCTCAAGGTCAGGTGCTTTTCGATCATCACCGCGCCGAGCGCGGTCGCGGCCACGGCGACCGTCGTGCCCAGGCTGTGGTCGGAAAGGCCGACCGCGAGCCCGGTCCTGGCGGCAAGTGCCGCCATCCTGCCGAGCCCCGCCTCCTCCGGCGCGCTCGGATAGCCGCTGACGCAGTGGAGCAGGATCAAGCCGCCACGGCGAGCTCCGACCGCTGGATCCTTGCCCGGAAACGTTAACTCGTCATCGCGAGCCGCGAAGCGGCGTGGCGATCCAGATGTTCCCCTGGAGGCCTGGATTGCTTCGTCGGCTAACGCCTCCTCGCAATGACGACTTTCCTTACAGGCTATTCCGGCGCCGCAGGCCGCGGCGGCGATGGCCTCGTCGACCTCCTCGAACGTCGCAAGCCCCGTCGACAGGATCAGCGGCCGGCCGGTGGCGGCGACGCATTCGATCAGCGGCAGGTCCACCGCCTCGAAGGAGGCGATCTTGTAGGCCGGCGGCTCGAACCGTTCGAGGAAGGCAACGGAGCTGGGGTCGAACGGAGTGCTGAAGATGCTCAAGCCCAAAGAGCGGGCGCGGTCGAACAGCGCCTCGTGCCAGGCCCATGGGGTGTGGGCCGAGGCATAAAGGTCGTAGAGCCGCTGCCCGGCCCACGGGCCGCTTTCGATCCGAAAGTGCGGCCCGTCGCAGTCGATGGTCAGGGTGTCGGCGGTGTAGGTCTGCAGCTTCACCGCGTCGGCGCCGGCCGCGTGCGCGGCGTCGATCAACGCCAGCGCCCGGCCGAGGTCGCCGTTGTGGTTACCGGAAAGCTCGGCGACGATGAAGGGCGGCTCGCCGGGGCCGACCCGCCGGCCGTCTATCCAAATGCAGGCAACCTCGCCGGCCTGGAACGCATTCATTGTCCGCACGTCTCCGTCATCTCCATTCCCGCCAACTGGTGCCCATAGGCGGCGCACGCGACCATGTCCTCGATGGCATCGACCACACGGGCGGTCCCGCCGCCGTCGCACACGGCCGCCGCCGCTTCCGCCATGGCCAGCCTTGCGCCATCGTCGCGGCACAGGGTTTCGATCGCCGCAGCGATGTCCTCCTGAGCGGCCGCGCCGACCACCTCGCAAGCGCCGGCGGCGGCAAGCTCTGTTGCGATCTTCGCCTGGTTGTCGGCAGCGACAATGACCACGCTCGGCAGCCCAAGGCAGCAGCGCTCCCACGAACTCGTCCCGGCGGCGCCGATGGCGAGATCCGCGGACGCCATCAGCCTCGCCAAGGCATTGCCGGAGGCTTCGGCGTGGATGCTCCAGGCGGGAAGCTGGCTCAGCCGGCGGCGAACGGCGTCGAGATGCGGCGCGCCGCGGCCGAGGACGACGTCGAGCGCCAGCGGCGGGCCGAGCCGCTCTGAAACCCGCGGCAGCGCCGAAATCGCCGCCGAGCTGAGGTCCGCCGTATCGGCCGCGCCCATCGCGATCAGAACCCGCCGGACCGGCCCGCCGGCGCGCCGCCGCGCCAACGCGCCCGCGCGGATCTTGGCAAAGGCGGGGCGCAGCAGCGCGTAACGGCTGCCGCAGAGGACCGCGCAGCGGCGGGGCACGAGTTCGAAATAGTCGCTTTCGCAGCGGCCGAAGGTCTGGTCGAGCAGCAGGTCGGCATCGTGGCTGCGGTCGGCGAGATCGTCGATGACCGCGATCCGGCGGGCGAAGCCGCGGCAACTCCTCTCGAAGACCTGGTCGAGACCGTAATGATCGACGACCAGGAGATCGACATCCTGGCGCCCCAGCGCCTCCGCGATCTGCCCGGGCTCGTCGCGACCGCTGCCGTTGAGGACGATCCAGCCAAGCAGGTCCGGCAACTCCGTCGGCGTCGCCGACAGCGTCTCGCCCCTCACCGCGAACGCCACCCGCCACCCCTGTGCGCTGAGCGCGCCGGCCAGCGTCAGACAGCGTCGAAGATGGCCGCCGCCGATGCTGGCCGAGGCGTCGCAGCGAAACACCGCCATCCGCGTCGCGCTCATTGGTAGTGCGCCAGCAGATCTGCCACGGGCGGCGGCTGCGGCACGCTGTTGACCGCGGCCAGCGCCGGGTCGGCCTCGGCCTCGGCGAGGACGACGCGGTGGTCCCAGCCGGCGGGTCCCGCCGGGAGCCGGCGCGCCATCTCCTGCAGGAACCACAGGTCGAGCCGGGTATCGAGGGTCCAGCGGTGGTGATAGGCCGAGGCTCCGGGCCTTCCCAAATTTGCCCGAAGCGCCTCCGGATGGCGGCGGATATAGGGCGTCACGTGCTCGCGGTCGTAAGCCTCGTCCGCCTCCCTGGCGGCCCGGGCCAGCCAGTCGAAGCTCATGGCTTCGCAGTCCAGCCCGTGCGGCCAACTGGGCGGCAGGTTGTTGCAGGCGTAATCGACGTCCGCCTCGGCGAGCATGCCCAGCACTCGGGCGCACAGCCACGGGTCGATCAGCGGGCAGTCGGAGGTGACGCGCATGACCACGTCGAAGCCGAAGGCGCCGGCGGCCCGATGATAGCGATCGAGAACGTCGTGCTCGCTGCCGCGAAACACCGGCACGCCGCAGAGCCGGGCCTCACGGGCAACGTCATCGTCGGCCACGCCCTCGGGGATGGCGCAGCAGACCCCGTCGATGCCGGGGATGGCGGCGCAGCGCTCCAGCACCCACGAGAGCACGCTCCGCCCGGCGAGCGGCATGAGCACCTTGCCGGGCAGCCGGGTGGAGCCCATGCGCGCCTGGACGATCACTCCGCTGGTCATGCCGCTCTCGCCGACCGGCGCACCATCGCCAGCGCATCGGCGACGCGGTCGATGTCCGCCTCGCGCAAGCCCACGAACAGCGGCAGGCTGAGGCAGCGGCGGTAGAACTCGTCGGCGCCGTGCAGCGCCAGCGGGCCGTAGCGCCGACGGTAGTATGGCTGGCGGTGGAGCGGAATGTAGTGCACCTGCGAGCCGATGCCTTGGCGCTGCAGCGACCGCATCAGCTCGCTGCGGTCCAGCCTGGCGGCAGCGAAATCGACCAGCGCGACGTAGAGGTGCCAGGCATGAGGCCGCCCGGGATGGCGGTAGAGGGGTGCTACGACCGGCGTCAGCGGCGCAAGGGCCGCATCGTAGCGCTGGGCAAGCCGCGCCCGCTCGGCGACGAAGGCGTCGAGCTTGCCGAGCTGGCTGAGGCCGAGCGCGCACTGGATGTCGCTGGCGCGGTAGTTGAAGCCTATGTCGGCAAGCTCGTAGTACCAGGGGTTGACCCGGCCGCTGGCGTCGAGCCCCGCTCCGGCGTCGGTAAAGGCATCCGGCGATCGGGTGATGCCGTGACCGCGGAAGCGCCTGAGGCGCTTGACCAGAACCGGATCGTTCGTCGTGATCGCCCCGCCCTCGCCCATGGTCACGGTCTTGACCGCATGGAAGGAGAACACGGTCATCGCGCTGGCGCGGCAGTCGCCGACATGGCCGGGCATGGGCGGCCCGGCATGGGCCGAGGCCGCGCCGAGGGCATGGCAGGCGTCCTCGATCACCACCAGGCCCAGCCTCTGGGCGAGCTCGCCCAGGGCGTCGAGATCGACCACTTGGCCTCCGAAGTGCACCGGCAGCACCGCCCTCGCCTTCAGCCCCATTGCGTGGGCGCGGCGCGCCGCGGCGGCGACATGCTCTGCCTCCATCAGCCCGGTGTCGGGGTCGACGTCGGCGAACACCACCTCGGCGCCGACGAAGCGGGCGCAGTTGGCGGTGGCGGCGAAGGTGATCGAGGGCACGATGAGCGCGTCGCCGGGGCCCACGCCAAGGGCGAGGCAAGCGAGATGCAGCGCCGCCGTGCCGTTGGCGCAGGCGACGGCGTGGGCGGCGCCGACCTTCGCCGCGAGCGCGGTCTCGAAGGCCTCCACCGCCGGACCGGTAGTGAGCCACTGCGAACGCAGCACCCGGCAGACGGCGGCGATGTCGTCCTCGTCGACCAGCGGCCGGCCGTAGGGAAGCATCCTGGCGGGTTCGCAAGCCGTGTTCATGCCACTTCCCTCAGCATCTCGTCGAGTTGGCCCGCGTCCAGCCAGTCGCTGTTGCGATCGCTGGAAAAGACGAAGTCTTCCCCAACCGGCGCCCCCTGCGGCCCATCCGGTTCGCCTGCGAGATCGGTCCAGAACTGCAGCGTCGGGCGGATGATGAAGCGGTCCTTGAGCTCGACCGCCGATCGCGCCTCTTCCGCGGTGATCAGCACCTCGTGCAGCTTCTCCCCGGGCCGGATCCCGACGATGCGGATGGGAATGCCGGGCGCCAGGCTCGCCGCCAGCTCCGTCATGCGCATGCTCGGGATCTTCGGCACGAACAGCTCGCCGCCGCGCGCCATCTTCAGGCACGACAGCACGAAGTCGACGCCCTGCTGCAGGGTGATCCAGAACCGGGTCATCCGCGCATCGGTGATCGGCAGGCTGTCGGCGCCCTCGCCCTTCAGCTTCTGGAACAGCGGAATGACGCTGCCGCGCGAGCCGACGACGTTGCCGTAGCGGACCACCGCGAAGCGGGTGCCGACCCGGCCGCTCAGATTGTTGGCCGCGACGAAGATCTTGTCGGCGGCGAGCTTGCTCGCGCCATAGAGATTGACCGGGTTCGCCGCCTTGTCGGTGGACAGCGCGATGACCTTGCGCACGCCACAGGCGATCGCCGCCTGGACCACGTTCTCGGCGCCGAGCACGTTGGTGCGGATGCATTCGCCGGGATTGTACTCGGCGGCCGGGACATGCTTGAGCGCCGCGGCATGGACCACGTAATCCACATCGCGCATCGCCATCTCCAGCCGCTCGCGATCTCGGACGTCGCCGATGAAATAGCGCAGGCAGCCGGAGCGCGGCCCGGTCAGCTCGTGCGCCATCTCGTACTGCTTGAGCTCGTCACGGGAGAAAACGATCAGCCGGCGCGGATCGTAGCGGTCGAGCACGGTCTTGACGAAGCGCTTGCCGAACGAGCCGGTGCCGCCGGTCACCAGGATCGACTTCCCGGCCAGATCGACGGAGAGGTCGTAATAGTTCGACAGCGGCAGGCGGTAGTAGCTTCCGAGCGCAGACGCGGGGTCGCCGCCGTTGCCCCTGGCCTCGGCGGACGAGGCGGCGGCTGCGGCAGACGGGCGGGCGGAAAAGGGCTGGGTGCTGGTCATGGCTCCGGCGGGACTGGTGCGGATGCGATGACGGCGAGGATAGCCGGCAAGTTTTAAGCAATTCCTAGCGGCGCCCGGGCAACGCCGGCCTCAGCCGCAGGCGGAAACCGGCGCAACCTCTGAAGACAACGCCGCTTGCGCACGCAGCAGCGCCGCCGCCTCGGCCGCCAGGAACGAGCCGCGCTCCAGGTACTCCTCGAGGAAGCGCTGGAAGAACGCGTGCCGCTCGCCCTCGTCGGCAATGCGGCTTGCGAAGAACGCCGCCAGCCTCAGCATCGACACCAGCGAGGACAAAGCCAGGCTGAAGAAGCCGGCGAACTCGTCCCGCCATTCGGTGGAAAACGCATGCAGCCGAGCCTCCAGGGCGACGAAGCTCCGGTCGTTGCCGCGGGCCTCTTCGAGCATGGCGGCGAAGGCTGAAGGAAACGCCTTGCAGCCCGCCGCGTGCGCGTCGAGATCGGCGGCAGCGAGCATCTCCCCGGGGGAGAAGACCTTCAGCTCGGCCTCGAGCTTTCGCAGCACCATCGCCCGCGGCGGTGCGCCAGAGGCGATGCGCACCGAGGCCGCGGCCTTGGGCTTGGCGCCGTCGATCCTGGCGCCGTCGCTGCAGTTGTGGAGATTGGTGCGGTAGAGCCGCTGGACCCGCGACAGCATCTGCCGGCCGGAGTCGAAGGCCCAGTAGGTCTGGACCGTGCCGCCGAAGTTGCCGGGAACGGACCTGTTGAACCGCTTGCGGTAGACCTCGTCGAGGTCGGCGTGCCTGTCCTCGAAATAGAGCGAGTCCTTGGCGTGATGACGCCCAGGCTCTTTCTGCGCCAGATCCAGGCCAAAGAAGTAGATCTCGCCGAAGCCGAGGCCGGCCACGGCGGCGAAGGCGGCGTTGCAACACAGGGGATCGGCGCCGCGCAGAACGCCGGCGCCGCCGCTGCGGAGCAACACCGCGGGGCTCAGCCCGGCGCGGAAAAAGAACCAGCACGTGTCGAACAGGTCGCCGAGACGCGGATCGACCGTGGTCGAGGCCAGCAGGGTGATGCCGGCGAAGCCATGCTCCTGTTCGACGGCGGCCAGCAGGTCGTAGACCAGCGCGCCGCGCTCGAGCTCGACATGAATGTCCGGCCGGAGCCCGTGCTTGAGCAGGATGCCCAGCGTCGTTCCGCAGGAGACCAGCAGGACCTGCTCGCGCCACCTGCGGATGACCGGGAGGTCGGCGTCCAGCGACGGGCCGGCGCCGACGACGAACACCGGCAGTGTCTGTGCCCGGAAAGGCCGGCTCTCGACCAGGTGGAACGGCCAGCGGGCGAGGTTGCCGTGGCAGTTCCGCACCATCTCGACCTCGTCCTCGAAGAAGCCCGAGGAGAGCGCGTGCACCTTCAGCCGCTCGCGCATCAGCGCGGACGCCCGCTTGAGGGGCCACGAGTAGTAGTGCGGGTGGAAAAACGAGCCGTCCAGGAAGGTGTTGCCCTCGCGCGAGACCAGCGTCTCGACGAAAGCGCAGATCCCTTCCGGGTCTGCGTCAACGCAGACATGGATCTCGATGCCGCGGTCCTTGGCACTGGCGAAGACCTCGCGCCAATCGACGGCGGCGCAGGCATGGCGGATGAACTCGGCAACCGGCTCGATCAGCACCACGTGCCGCGCCGGCGTCGTTCTGATCAGCTCGGGGATGTGGCCGCCCAGGCCGATACCGAAAACGAACAGGTAGCCCACGTCCGTGCCCGGCAGCGCCTCCAGCTTCACCGCCCGCTCGCGCAGGTAGGTGACCAGCCGCTCGAGGAGTGGCATGGACACCGTGGAGAGGTTGCAGTGGCTGGGGTCGGAGAAGCCGATCCGCTCGGGATCGAGCCGAGCCTCCTCGAGCCGGGCGCGGGTCCAGGCCGGCTCCGGGCAGGGGTAGAGCGTGCCCTGGCCCAGGTCGAGATTGACGACCTCGCCACAGTCGATGACGAGGCTGGCCAGCGGCGGGTCGCTCGCCATGGCCTTGGCCCACGCCTGCGGGAACGCATTGCGGAACGCGTCTTCGCTGGCTTGCCGTTCGCTCGCGCCAAGTTCGCGCATGGCTACAGTCCCGGTTCGTCAAGCTGAGTGCCGGGTTCGTCATTGCGAGGAGGCGTTAGCCGACGAAGCAATCCAGTCTACTGGATCGCCGCGCCGCTCCGCGGCTCGCGATGACGTCCTCTTGCTCTCAGGCGTTAATCCACAATGCGCCCCGCTAACCTTGCACAGCCAGGGCGAGAGGCGCCTCGCGCCCGGCGACCTCGCCCCATGTCGCCTCCAGCGCAGCTGAGAAATCCTTCCAGCGCGCGGCCGCGTCCCAAACCCGGCTGTTCCGGGCCGCCTCCTCCAGCCGCGCAGGGAAGGCGGCACGGTCCGCGGGCGATCGCGCCCAGCGCAACGCCAGCGCAACGTAGGCATCGCCGCTCCCCGCGATGGTCTCTGCGCCAAGGCCGAGATGATCGAGCACGCTGGCCGCGGCGCGCGACCAGGGCGCATGGCCGGAGGGGCAGACGACCGGCAGCCCCGCCGACAGCGCCTCGGCCAGCGAGGCCGGGCTGGGACACGGGTAAGGCAGAAGGGCGACGTCGCCGTGGGCGAAGAAGGCCGCCGGAGAGGCCTCGGCGATGACGTCGACGCGGTGGGCGACGCCGAAGGTGCCGAAGATGTCGAGCACCCTTTTCAGCGCATCGGCCTGGGTGAAGCCCCGGTCGCGCAGGACCAGCTTCGCCTCGGGAGCCGCATGCAGGATCGCCGACCAGCGCTCCACGGTCACGGCGTTGAGCTGGCCCAAGCCGGCGTCGGCCATGAGCAGGATCTCGCTCCCCTGCTCACGCGCCGGCCGCGCCACGAGGGCCGGCGGCGGGACTGGCACGCTGCCCAGGCGCAGCATCTTCGCGCGAACCGCCGGCGCTTGCGCAACGTGGCGGTCGGTCAGGACCGCGTCGAAGCCGGGAAGCCCTGGGGACGGGGTGCCGAGCCAGGCAACCTGGCAGGGCGCCATCCGCGAGGCGAAGGCCGCATGCAGCGCCGGCGCATCGAGCCCGGCCAGATCGACCAGGATGTCGATGCCCTCGGCCCGGACCATCGCCGCGAACGTAAACGCATCGGCGCCGCTCACGTCCTGCCAGCGGTCGACACACTTCTGGAAGATCAGGTTCGCGGGCGTGCTCAAGGAGCCATAGCCGAAGCCGACGGCGGCAAAGCGGTCGCTCCGGCGGCGCGAGAGGATGTCCGCAAGCCACGGCGCATCGCTTCTGCCGGCGGCGTTGGCGATGAGATAGCCGATGGTCAACGGCCGCCCGTCGTTGTGAACCGCGACGGGCACGGACCTGCCATCGTCGACGCCGAAGCTCTTCCCCCAGCCGCGGATGGCAGCGGCGAGTTCGGCCGCGTCGGCCCTTGGGTCGGACGCGGCGTCGAGCAGCGCCAACGCGGCGGCCACGCCGTCCTCGGGCGCAAGGCGCCGCGCGATCCTGTGGCAGGCAGCCGCCTGGTCAAAGTCGCCGATCCGGGCGAGCGCGCGGCCGAGCAGGCTTGCCAGCGCCGGCTCCTGCGGCAGGAGATGGCGAAGGCCGCGCAGCGCCTCGGCCGCGGCCAAAGGCTGGTCCTGGGCGAGCAGGCTCTCTCCGAGGCCGACGCCAGCCTCGGCGCAATCGGGGGCGAAGCCAAGGTGCTGGCGGAACCAGACCTCCGCGTTGGTCCAGCGGCCCCTGGCCATCGCCTCGCGGCCGCGGGTCAGGAGCGGCTGCTCGCGGATCTGGATGAACACCTGCGCCACAGTCGGAAAAGTCTCGGGGACGATCCGTGCGAACGCGGAGCGCCGGGTGCAGCCGGCGGCGGCCTTGCCGTGGAACAGGGCCTGGTTCACGTCGCCGGCCAGGCCATAGACGATGGCGAGCAGGTCCTGGTAATCGGCGATGTCGGGCGCAAGCTCGCAGGCCTGCGTCGCCGCCTGCAGCGCGCCGGCGAGATCGTCGCGGTAGACGGCGGCCAAGGCCACGACGTAGTGCGCGTTGTCGCACTCCGGGCGCTCGGCGAGCCGAGCCTCGGCCAAGGCCGCGACCTCGGCCCAATCCTCGCGCCCCACGGCCGCCTTCACGGCGCGGCGGAAGCGGGCGAGCTCCCGCGGTGCTGAAAGCCTGGCGGTCATGCCGACACCGCCACGGCGCGCTCGGCGGAAGCCGCCGTACCGCTGACGGCAGCGCCGGTCTCAGCGGTCTCGCCGGCCTCGGTCGGCATCGTGAACAGGCCGCCGGCCAGTTCGCGGTTGATGGCGATCAAAACGTCGAGCTTCTCCGGCTTGGGCTCGGCGATGATGTCGACGGTGTGCTTGTCGATGAACTGGGCCAGCGACAGCACGTTGCCGCGAAGCTCGTCGGGAAGCTGGCACTGCGGGTCGAGCAGCTCGGCCTGAAGGATGGTCCAAAGCCGCCAGTTGACCCGGACCGCCTCCAGCATCTCGCCGGCGTCAGCGCCGCTCTTGCTGTCCCTCAGCCTCAGCGCCAGCCTGGTCAGCGCCCAAGCTTCCGTCGCCCGCGGGTTGCCCGGCGAAGGCGCCGCGGCGTAGCTCCTGACCAAGCTTGTGTTCGGCATCGGAAAGCACCTTTCCCTCATGGATGATCAGCCGCTGCGCCAGCTTCAGCGCGGCGTACGTCTTCCCCGCCGCGACCGCATCGCGGATCTCGGTCACGATCGGGCGCGCGCTCGGCGCCGCGTCCGCATAGCTTTCAACAAGCGCATTGAAGATCGGTAAATAATGGGCCGCGCGTTCGGGGAAGAGATAGACGCACTGCAGCGCGTAGTAGGCGCGCGACGCCGGCGTCGCCGCGTCCTCGGGCGCGAGAATGTCGGACGAGCGCAGGATCGCCGCCTCGTTTTTCACCGAGAGCGAGATCGTTCGGCCGGAGGTGTTCTCGATCACCGCGCCGTTCAGCACGATCTGCTGGTCTTTTTTCAGATGGATGACAAGCGCCACGGAAAGCACCTCCACATATCGCCACTGCCGACGTGGACCGCGGGGCGCGGGATGACGGCTTTCGCCGGCCCCGCCCTCACCCTCCCCGCTTCGCGGGGTGCGCCGCTTCGCGGTGCACCCCTCTCCCACGGCTTCGCCGCGGGCGAGGGCAGCCTGGCACCGGCTGCGAGCGTCTCCCTCTCCCGCGCGCCGAAGGCGCAAGTGGGAGAGGGTCGGGGTGAGGGCATCAGCCCAACATCGACCTTCACCCCGTCATCGCCGCACTCGTTGCGGCGATCCAAGTTCCTTCGTGGACCCGCGGAACGAGTCCGCGGGTGACGAGGAAAGGACCGACTGCGGTTTTTAGCGGAAAGGCCTTAACAAAAAGAAAAGGTGGCGGGGAAGCGCTTCCCCGCCACCGTCCGTGCAGGCCGATCTTCGGCTACTGGACGAGCCGCAGGATCGACTGCTCCGCCTGGCCGGCCAGCGACAGGGCCTGGATGCCGAGCTGCTGGCGGGTCTGCAGGGCCATGATATTGGCGCCTTCCTCGTTCAGGTCGGCCAGCGTCAGCTTGTCCGAGCCGCCCTGGAGGACGTTGACGTACTCCTTGGTGAAGTCGAGGCGGACGCGCAGGATCGCGGCATTATTGGCGATGTTCGAGGCCTTCGAGCGCAGGTTGGTGATCGTCCGGTCGAGACCCCGAAGAACGGTGTCCGCCTTGCTGTTGAACAAGGCCAGATCGGCGGCCTCGGACAAGTTGTAGTCCGCAAGCTCTGCAGTAAAGCCAAGCTCCATGACGAGATCGCTGCTACCAGTAGCAGCAACGTCCACTTGGAGCGCGGTACCAGTGTCGTCGAGGTAGAAGGCAGACGCGTTGAAGTTGACGCCGTTGACGTCGAGCTTGGAGTCGCTCTTCTCGCTGAACCGCACGGAGAGCGTCGAGGTGGAACTGTTCAGCAGGTTCAGACCCTTGTAGCTGGTATCGTCGACCAACCGCTGGACCTGCACGGCCAGCTCCTTGAGCTGGTTCTGGGACGCCGTGCGCTCGCTGACGCTCTGGCTGCGCGCCGCGTCGACGATACCCTTCATCTGCTTGACCAGCTTCTCCATGCCCTCGGTCGCCTTGATGGTGGCCTCGAGGGCATGGACGCCCTGGTCGATCCCGTCCTTGCGCTCGGTGAGGTCGCTTGCCCGGTCGCTCAGGGACTTGGCCTGGAAATACTTCACCGCGTCGTCGATGGGGCTCTTGACAGCCAGACCGGTCGAGAGCCGGTCCTGGGTGCGGCCGATCAGGCTCGCGGTGTTCTGGATGGAGAGAAGGTTCGTCCGCGCGGTCGAGGACAGAGTTACATTGGTAGCCACGTGAAAGCCTCCGTTTCTAAGGCTGGAGAAGAAGGCCCCGTTCTGGGGCCGGGACAGCCGCAGCTTTTATGCTCGTTTACCGAGCAGGTCGAATGATTTATTTCTACCTATGTTTGTAGGAATATTGCCGGAGAGCAGCGGCAGAATGTGCAGCCGCGCCTCGGCAGAACTTGCCGAGAGACCTCTCCCGCCGCGCCGCGAGTAGGGAAGAGCAAGACGATCATCGTGTGGATGCAGAGGCTTAGCGGCAGGTGAGGGTGTGGCGCGGGGATTGCTGAAGGGCTGTCGGCAAGGACCGGAGGCCCGATGCAAACCACCCCGACCGCCACGACCAGCCCGACAGGACAGGCCGCGCAGCCGTCCGCTGCGGCGAAGCCCGGCAGCGACGCCTCGATCTTCGCCGCGCTGATCCAGGCGCTGACGGGCACGCCGGCCGCTTCGACAGCGCCGGACACAACTTCGGCGGGCAAGCTCGCTAACGAAGCCGCCGCGGCGACGGCGGAGGGCGGGACGGACGGGCCTGAGGGCAAAGGCTCGGGAGAGACCGACGTGCCCACCCTCGTCCAGCTCCCCGGCCTCGAGCTTCCCGTCCCGCCGCTGCCCGCGCCTACGATGCCGATCGGCGATCTTGCAGCCGCTTCCGCCGGCCCGCTTGCTCCGCAAGCCGGCGCGGCCACGTCGCCAGGCGCCGGCGCGCCGGTTCCGCCCCCGGTCTCCGCCGCGGAGCCACAGGCAGCGCCACCGCCAAGGGCGCAGGCCATGGACCTCGCCAAGGTGCTGCCGGCGGGCACGCGGGTTGATGTCACCACGGAGGCCACTGCCCCGTCCCCGCCCGCACCGGCGGCGAGCGGCGCCGTGGTTGCTGCGGCGCTGCAGGAGGCGCCGGCCGCGGCAGCCGCCGCCGAGCCGCTCATCCGCGCTATCGCGCAGGAGCCGAAGAAGGCGTCGGCGGTTGCCGGCGTTGCCAGCCCCGCCGCCGGCGAGGCCGTCGAAACGGCGCCGGCTTCCGAGCCGGCCGCAACCGCCTCAGGAAATTTCGCTGGGCCGGCGCAGCACAAGGCCGACATGGCTCCGACGCCTGCCGAAGCAGTGGCGAACGGAACTCCGGCAACCCCCTCCTCCCTCGGTCCGCTTCGCCGGCCAGTCCCGAAGCGACCGCTCAGGACCCGGCTCCCGCCGCGGCGAAAGCCGGCTATAGCCAGGCGCCCGCGAACCAGACTCCCGCGTTCGCCGGCACCGCCGGCAACCAGCCGGCCGCCGCTGCTCCGGAGCGCGCCGCGCCCTTCCCGCTCCTCGCCCAACCGGCGGCGGGCCAGGTTTCCGTCCACATCGCCAAGGCCGTCCGCGCCGGCGTCGACCGCATCGACATCCAGCTTGCGCCGGCCTCGCTCGGCCGGGTCGAGATCGCCCTCGACCTCAGCGACGGCCAGCAGGTCCGCGCCACCATCAGCGCCGAGACCAAGGAGGCGCTGGAGCTGCTCCGCTCCGACGCGCGGGCGCTGGAGCGGGCGCTGAACGACGCCGGGCTCAAGACCGACCCCGGCAGCCTGAGCTTCCAGCTCCGCGATCAGGGGGCGCGCCCGGGCCACGACGGCGGCTCCCGCCCCGGCTACGGCCCCCATCCGCAAGCTCGGGAGCCGGACGATCCGCCCGCCGGCCGCGCCGGCGAGACACCGGCGCCGGCGCCCCTCGCATCGCGCGGCCAGGGCCGCATCGACATCCACGCCTAGGACCACGGACGAGAGCACGACGATGGCAGTCAGCGCCGTTTCCGCTTCCACCGCCCAGCAGGCCGCGATCGGCAAGGCCGCCGGCGACGCCCAGACGCTGGGCAGCGACCTCAACCGCTTCCTCACCCTGCTGGTCACCCAGCTGCAGAACCAGGATCCGCTGGACCCGCTCGATACCAACGAGTTCACCGCCCAGCTCGTCCAGTTCGCCGGCGTCGAGCAGCAGATCCAGAACAACGCCAACCTGGAGACGCTGATCGACATCGGCCGCGCCAGCGAGGTGGCCGCCATCGTCAACGTCATCGGCAAACGGATCGAGGCCGGGGGCACCATGCTGGCCCTGAACGCCGGCAAGGCGGAAGCGGCCTACACGCTGGCCGAGGCCGCGGCGGAGACCGAGCTCAGCGTCACCGACGAGAGCGGCCAGGTGGTGTATTCGGGCGCCGGCAAGACCGAAGCCGGCCGCCACGAGTTCAGCTGGGACGGCCGCGACGAGGACGGCCGGGCCGTTGCGGACGGCGCCTACACCCTGACGGTGACCGCCACCCGCCGCGACGGCTCGGCGATCGACGTCGAGCAGCGAACCATCGGCACCGTAACCGCCGCGGCCAAGGGCGAGGACGGCGCGATCCTCTCCCTCGGCAGAGCCGAGGTGCCGATGAGCCAGGTCCGCTCCATCGCCGAGGCCGTGGTCAAGGCCGCCGGCTGACGCTTGCGGAAACCGCGGCCGAGCCTCGAGCCGTTCCCGACTTCGAGCGACACCAAGACACCAACCTTCCGGCGCCTGATCGCGGCCGGCCACCACGCACATAACGCAGCAGGAGACCCTCGATGAGCTTGTTCGGTGCGATGACTTCCGGCGTGTCGGCCCTCGGCGCCCAGAGCGGAGCGATGGGTGCGATCGCCGACAACATCGCCAACGTCAACACCGTCGGCTACAAGAACGCCAAGGTGGCGTTCCAGACCCTGGTCACCAAGCAAGCGTCGTCGACCATGTATTCGGCCGGCGGCGTGCAGGCGCGGCCGCGCAACGCCATCGACGTCCAGGGCCTGCTGCAGCCCACCGTCTCCGAGACCGACCTCGCCGTCTCCGGCGACGGCTTCTTCGTCGTCAACGCCGCCAGCACGCCCACCGACCGCGACCAGTTCCTGTTCACCCGCGCCGGCTCGTTCACCAAGGACTCAGACGGTTTCCTGCGCAATACCGCCGGCTACTACCTGCAGGCTTGGCCGACCAACGCCGCCGGCGAAATCATCCTGCCGCCGGGCAGCGATGCCGCGCTGACCAATCAGAACGTGATCTCGCCGGACTTCCTCCAGACCGTCGACCTCAACCGGGTCGCGGTCAACGCCCAGGAGACCACGTCCATTTCCATCGGCGCCAACCTGCCGGCGAACTCCAACGTCGGCGACACTCATGCGCTCGACGTTCGCGTCTACGACACCCTTGGCAACACCAACGCGGTAGCGTTCTCCTTCATCAAGACCGGCATGAACGAGTGGGATCTGCGGGTCGAGCCGCCCACCGGCGCCGGGGTCGTCACCCTCTACGACAACGCCGGCAATGCTACCCAGAGTGTCGGCCAGCTCGAGTTCACCGCCGTGCCGGATGCCGGCGAAAGCATGATCATCGACGGCGTCACCTACGCGTTCGTCGCTGGCGCCGCCAACCCCGTGCTGAACCAGGTTCAGGTCGACGGCGGCCGCAACCTGGCGCAGGTGGTGGGCGACCTCCGCGACCGGATCAACGCCAACCTGCCCGGGGCGGCTGCCGCCAAGCCGGACAACGCCACCGTGCTGCTGCTGACCGGCGGCGCCGCCGCCATCACCGTCGATCCCAACGGCGTCTCCGCGGGCGGCCAGCCCGCGACGAAGCAGACCACCGCCTATGTCGTCGACGCCCGGGTGAACACCGACCCCGCCTTCGTCTTCAGCGCCACCGGCTATCCCACCACGATCACCGCCGAGCGGATGTCGATCCGCGGCTTCGAGGCGGGCGCGGCCGACATGGACGACGTCGACTTGGACGGCGACGGGCTGACCGACGTGAGCCGCATCGACCTCCGCTTCGGCGCCGACGACGGCGCCGACAACCTGACCCAGTTCGGCGGCGACTTCGTCCCCGGCGCCATCCAGCAGGACGGCTCGCAGTTCGGCACCTTCACCGATGTCGCCATCCGCCCCGACGGCGTCATCGAGGCGATTTTCAAGAACGGCTCCCGCCGGCCCATCTACCGCATCCCGGTCGCGACCTTCGCCAGCCCGGACGGGCTGCAGTCGCGGAACGGCAACGTCTTCATCGCCACCGAGAACTCCGGCGACCCGACGCTCCGCGAGGCCGACTCCGGCCCGGCCGGCAAAATCAACTCGTTCTCGCTGGAGGGCGCGACGGTCGACATCGGCGAAGAGTTCACCAGCATGATCGTCACCCAGAGGGCCTACTCCGCCGCGACCAAGGTGATCAGCACCGCCGACGAGATGCTGGACGAGCTGATCCGGACCAAGCGGTAGGCCGGCGTAGGACTGTGGGCCGGCTTGTGCGAGAAGGCACAGGCGACGACGCAGACGCCCTCACCCCGACCCTCTCCCGCTGAGCTACCAGATTCACACATCATGCGGGGAGGCCTGAGGGCAGTGTGTCGTGAGGAGGTCGGCGCCTCGTTTTCTGGCTTGGAATTCGAGCCAACCGGCCAGCATGACGACGGGGCCGGGCTTGCCGTAG
>JAXMOZ010000044.1:0-28065 GCA_034382075.1 Rhodospirillales bacterium | reverse complement strand
TGAAACACCACGTGGCCGCTTCCATCCTCGCCGTGAGCCTGGAAGACGGACTTGGCAATGTCCAAGCTGATCATGGTAGCGTTCATCTGGACGGTCTCCTTCGCTGGTCGGTTCAATGCACCCCAGTCTGGCACATCGCGATGCCGTCAGGGGGCCGTCCACCCAGCATTGCGAGGAGGCGCTTGCCGACGAAGCCGTAGGGCGGGATAGCCGCAGGCGTATCCCGCCTGTCCGCGGCGGGTCCGGCCTCGCCTCGACCCGCCCTACTCGCCGCTGCTCGAACCGCGATGCCGAAGTTTTGTTTCTGGCGGGCAACCCAATGAAAAAGCCGCTGCGGGTGTCGGCGCGTCAACGTCTTCGCCGTGCGCTTCAGACAGGCGTCGCCCGCAGCGTGGACCGGCAGCTCGTGCTCCTCAGGGAAGCTTGTCGTTTTTGAACAACGCGGTGACCCGCGGGTAAGCCACGTCGACCAGCGAGAAGTTCCGCCGCAGGAGCATGTTCGTCACCGGCGCCAGGGTGCTCTCGCGCCCGACGCCGCGCTCGAAGCCGAGGTCGGCGGCGATGTAGTGGATCAGCGGCAGCTTCTCGCCGATACCCTCCAGGATCTCCGGCTCGGCGCCCTCCGCCTCCAGTTTCAGCAGCCGGACCGGCCGGGTGATGTAGTCCTCCAGCCTCCTCGCCTCGACGGCGATCGCTCCCTGATGCTGGGCCGGTTCGATGACGCTGGAGTCGGCGTCTTCCGACGCCAGGTAGAACGTCAAGGTCTCGTTGCGGTTCCACAGCGCGACGTTGTGGCCCTCGACGTCAGGACAGTTGAGCCGCAGCGCCGAGAACTCCAAAGGCGACGGCTCGAAGGCGACGTAGCGGATGCCGAGACCGTTGAGCGCGAACCACAGATACAGCTCGCCGATGTTGGCGCCGCAGTCCATGACGACGTCCCCATCGCTGAACGCAATCCGCGACAAGAAGTAGTCTCTCGCCAACAGCGACGTTCTTGCGGCGATGCCTTTGCGGTACATGATGGCCCGTTTTTTGTGGAAAAAGTGTACTGGCTTCCCGTATCCCTCTCCGATGTAGCTGTAGATCTTGGTGTTCGGATCGTAGCGGAACGACACGCCGGTCTTCTTCAGCGCCGATGCGAGGTTCAGCAGCTTGGTGCAGGCTTGGCCGTCGCGGCGCATGGCGCCGTTGAGGCAGGCCTCCGACAGCCTCTTTCGGCAGAACTTCACGATTTTGCTGAGCACACTCGGCATCCGTCACCCCTCCTACCGGCTCGCGGCGTCTTCCGGCTCTACCCGCGATCCCGGCGCAAGGCGAGGCGCTCGTTTCGCCGGCGCAGGGCTTCGGTCGCGGCAAGGAGCGCGGTCGCCAGGATGATCAGGATGGTGGCGACGGCGGTGATCGCCGGGGTGACGTGCTCGCGGATGCCGTCGAAGATCTCCCGAGGCAGGGTCCGCTCGCCCGGGCCGCCCAGGAACAACACCACGATCACGTCGTCGAACGAGGTGGCGAAGGCGAACAGGCCGCCGGCGATCAACCCGGGGGCGATCAGCGGCATGATGACCCGGAAGAAGACGACCGACGGCGGCGCCCCGAGGCTTGCAGCCGCCCGTGCCAGGCTGGGGTCGAGGGTGACGAGGGTGGCGGAGACGGTGACGAAGACGAAGGGCGTCCCGAGCGCCGCATGGGCGAGGATCAGGCCGGGAAAGCTGTTCACCAGGCCGAGCGGGGCGAAAAAGAAGTAGAGCCCGACGGCGATGATGATGTGCGGCACGATCATCGGCGAGATCACCAGCCCGGTGATGATGGCCTTGCCGCGGATCCGCGCCTGGGCCACGCCCACCGCCGCCAGCGTGCCGAGGATCAGCGCCAGCGCCGTGGCTGGAACCGCGATGATCAGGCTGTTGCGCAGCGCCCGCAGCCAGCGCTCGGTCGTGAGCACCTCCTCGTACCAGCGAAGCGACAGGCCATCGAGGGGATAGGCGAGGAAGGAGCCGGAGTTGAACGACAGCGGCACGATCGCCAGGATCGGCGCCACCAGGAAGACGATCACCAGGCCGGCGTAGGCGAAGAGCAGCAACCGCGGCAGGCGCTGGCGCATCTCAGCCCATCCTGACGCCGGTGGCGCCGGCGATCCGCACGTACACCGCGTAGAGTACGGCGGTGGCGGCCAGCAGCAGCGTCGCCAGCGCCCCGGCCAGGCCCCAGTTGATCGTGCGGTTGGTGTAGAAGGCGATGAAGTAGCTGACCATCTGGTCGTTGGCTCCGCCGACCAGCGCCGGGGTGATGTAGTAACCGATGGCGAGGATGAAGACGAGCAGGCCGCCGGCGCCGATGCCGGGCAGGCTCTGCGGCAGGTAGACGCGGAGGAACGCGGTGATCGGCGGGGCGCCGAGGGAGGAGGCGGCGCGCATGGTCGCCGGGTTGATGGTCTTCATGACGCTGTAGAGCGGCAGGATCATGAACGGCAACAGCACGTGGCTCATGGCGACGTAGACGCCGAACCGGTTGAAGATCATCTGCACCGGCTGGTCGACCAGGCCGGAGGCAAGCAGCAGGCCGTTGACGATCCCCTCGTTCTGCAACAGCACGACCCAGGCGCTGGTCCGGACCAGGAGCGAGGTCCAGAACGGCAACAGGATCAGGATCATCAGCATGTTGCCGATGCGCGCCGGCGCGGTGGCGACGACGTAGGCGAGCGGATAGCCGAGCACGAGGCAGATCAGCGTGACCACCGCCGAGATCGTCAGCGTCCGGGCGAGGATGGAAACGAACACCGCCTCCTCCGGCGGAACGGCGGTGACCCAGCCGTGCTCGTTGCGGCGAAGGTCGAGGGCGGACAAAAGGTAGAAGTCGGTGACGGTGAAGGCGGCGCGGCGCAGCGCCGCCCAGTGCGCCGGGTCCTGCCAGCGCGGGTCGATAGAGCCGAGCACAGCGCGTGGATCGCCTTCGCGGGCCGGCGCCGCCGCCAGCGCTCGCCCGGTCGACAGCAGCAGGCTGCGAAAGCCGGAGATCTCGTGGTTCAGCCGCTGGGCCGGGGCGGCGAGGCGGCGGGCGCGGAACGCCTCCGGCACCTCGCGAAGCAGGGCCTGGTGGACCCTCTCCGGCGGCGCGCCGATGCCGTCCCAGGCCCTGAGCACGGCTGCGCTTTCGGGCAGCGCGTCGGACAGCACCGGGTCGTGGACGGCCCGGAACAGCATCTGCCCGATGGGGGCAAAGAAGGTGAACAGCAAGAACAGGGCGAGGGGCGCCACCAGGGCGAGCGCGCGCAGCGTACGCCCCCGCTCCGCCCGGCGCAGTCGTGCCTTCAGCGCCGGTGCGGCTGCATCCGCCACCCCGCGGCCCGCCGAGGCCCGGGCTGGGCCTATTGCGCCGCCCAGGCGGTGAAGCGCTTGTTCAGCTCGTCGATGCGGTCGGTCCAGAAGCGAACGTCGAGCGCCACCGCAACCTCCAGGTTCTGCGGCGCGCTGGGCAGGTTGGCGAGCAGGTCCGGCGGAATGCTCTGCATCGCCGCCTTGTTGGTCACGCCGTAGGAGATGAACTCCGGCAGCTTCGCCTGCCGCTTTGGCTCGCTCATGAACTCGATCAGCTTCATCCCGGCTTCGGCGTTGGGGCTGCCGGTCAGGATCACCCAGGAGTCGGTGGCGTAGATGCTGCCGGGCCAGACGACGCGGAAATCCCGGCCCTCGCGCCGCGGCGCGTCCAGCCTGCCGTTGTAGACCGAGGTCATGACGACCTCGCCGGAGGCGAGCAGCTGCGGCGGCTGCGCTCCCGCCTCCCACCAGATCAGGTGCGGCTTGATCTCCTCGAGCTTGGCGAAGGCGCGCTCGACGCCCTCCCTGGTCGCGAGCACGCCGTAGACGTCCTTGGGCGCGACGCCGTCCGCCATGAGCGCGAACTCGAGGGTGTACTTGGGACCCTTGCGCATCGCCCGCTTGCCCGGGAACTTCTCGACGTTCCAAAAGTCGGCCCAGGACTTGGGCCCCCCTTGCGGGAACTTCGTGGCGTCGTAGGCCAGCGCCGTCGACCAGATGATGGCGCCGACGCCGCAGTCGCTGACCGCCGAGGGGAGGAAGGCGTCGCGGCTGCCGAGCCTCTCCCAGTCGATGGGCATGAGCAGGCCCTCGTCGCAGCCGATGCTGAGCTCCTCGGCTTCGACCTGGACCACGTCCCAGGGCACCGCCCCGCCCTCGACCTTGGCCCGGAGCGCGCCGATGCCGCCGTCCCAGGAGTCCTCGACGAGGGGGGTGCCGGTCTCGGCCTCGAACGGCTCGAAGTAAACCTTCCGCTGCGCGTCCTGATAGGTCCCGCCCCAGGAGACGACGCTCAAATCCCGCGCCGCCGCGCCCGCGCCCAGCATCGCCACGCCGAGGGCCGCCGCGGCCCCGAGCGCCGCCGAACCAGCCCTGAACTGTCTGCCCATCCAAAGCCTCCCTTGGTCCGCTTCGGCGCGCAGATCGCTGATCCTGCGGGCGAAGCCGTTGTTCGCGCCAAGGTACGCGCTCGCGGGCAAGGCCGACAAGCCTCAGGCGAGGGCATTGGTTTTCCGGTTCAACGCGCCCCGCAGCGTAGCGGACGATTGGCCATTCGATCGTCCGCTACGCTGCGGGCTGCGCGGCTCCCTCTCCCGCGCGCCGACAGGCGCAAGTGGGAGAGGGGCGGGGAGAGGGCTTAGAGCAGCTTGGAGTAAGGTTGATCCCCCAGAAGCAAGACCTCGTCGTCGCGAGCCGCGGAGCCGCGTGGCGATCCAGAAGAGCTTTCACTGGATTGCTTCGTCGGCTACCGCCTCCTCGCAATGACGGCCGAATTGCTGGTCCAACCTGAGTACAATTTGTCGCTCTAGGGAAAAAGTTCGATTAGGTCGAATCAGAACCTCACTAGGGGACGTCATTTCTCCGGCGTCATGGCCGTACTTGTTGCGGCCATCCGCGTCTTCAATGGACCCCCGGAACAAGTCTGAACAAGTCCGGGGGTGACGGAAAGTATGTGGGGGACGTTGGCGCCGCTGCTTGCGGGTCTTGCTGCGTCAACCTGATCACACGTCGCTTTAGCCCCAGGTGCGGGCGGTGCGGCTTTCGACCGACAGCTCGACCAGGCGATGGTTGCTGGTATCCGCGACCAGCAACCGGCCGGGGCCGGCGACCGCGACGCCCGCGGGCTCCAGGCAGGCAAAGTCGCCGTCGGCGCAGGCAAAGGACCGTTCGCCGAGGTCGCTGACCTCGCCCCGAACCGGATCGACGATCCGGAGAACGCCGTTGTAGCTGTCGGCGATGATCAGCCGGCCGTCCCACCAATCGAGGCCGAGGCAGTGCTGAAAGCGCGCGGCCTGGAGCGCGCCGTTGACGTGGCCGAACTCGAACAGGCCGGCGCCGACCAGCGTCGTCACCTTGCCGCCGGCGCCCAAGTCCAGTGAACGCAAGGCGGAGGCCTCGCTGTCGAGGAAGTAGAGCGCCTCGCCGTCCGCACCGAAGGCGAGCGACGACGGCTGCGCCAGGCAGGCGGAGCCCGCATCGCCGTCGACCAGGTCCTCCTGCCCGGTTCCGGCGCAGGGGCGGACGATGCCGGCGTCGAGGCCGATAACGCCGAGTTGATGCGTGCCGGCGTTGGCGAAAAACAACGACCGGCCGCGGAGCGCGAGATCCCAAACCGAGGCCAGCGCCGTGTCCTGGCCGGACCGGGGCCGGCAGAGGACGCCGCCGCGAACGCCGGTGCCGGCAAGCGTGCTGACCTTGCCGGTCGCCAGATCGATGCGGCGAATGGCGTGGTTGCCGGTATCGGCGACGAACAGCGAACGGCCGTTGGCGACCAGCCCCTGGGGGCTGCTGAAGGCGCTGTCCTGCTCGCCGAGGTCGATGAACCCCGCCTCGCCGGAGCCGAAGCGGCGAAGCTCGTTTCCCTCGTCGTCGAGAACCACCACCTGGTGGTGGCCGCTGTCGGCGCAGATCCACTGCCGCCGAGCCGCGCCGCCTGCCGGCTTGATCTTGGTCGGGTAGCGCAGCCGCGAGCCGTTTGCGCCCGTCCCGCGCGGCGAGCCGTGGGCGATCGGCAGCGGCGGCGGCGCGCCGTGGACGCCCGCGCGCCAGCCTTGCACCATCTGGCCGATGCCCGAGAGCAGCTTGTCGGCGTCCGGCTCGCCCGGCAGGTCGCCCAGGACCTTGCCGTCGGGACCCACGAACACCAGCGTCGGCCAGCCTCGCACGCCGTAGTCGCGCCACAGCAGCAGGTCCGGGTCGTGGACGACGGGGTAGCGGATGTCCTGGCGATCGAGGGTGTGCGCCAGCGTTTCGGGTTCGCGCTCGTGAGGGAACTTCGGGGAATGCACCCCGACCACGAGGACCGCGTCGTCGGCGAAGGCGCTGGGGATCCGCCGCAAGGTCTGCTGCACGTTGAGGCAGTTGACGCAGCAGCCAGTCCAGAACTCCAGAACCACCAGGCGGCCGCGCAGGTCGGCCATGGTGAGCGGTCGGTCGACGTTGAACCACTGCAGTCCCGGCCGGCTGAGCTCCGGAGCAGGCGTCAGGCCGAACATGCCGTCATGTGTCCCTGGCTACCTTGCCTGGCCTAGCCGCAGTCCCATCAATGTGGGACGGCAGGAGGCGGATGCGAGCGCCATTTCCCGCACTCCGATGGGCGCTGGGACCTCGATATCCGCTTCATCTCCATCTCGTCTTCAGCCGGAGGCTTGATTGGGAACGAGCAGATCCTGTAAAGGTAGCGCTCATGCAGGTCCCCTTCGTCTAGAGGCCTAGGACACCGCCCTCTCACGGCGGCAACAGGGGTTCGAATCCCCTAGGGGACGCCACCCTCCGGCAGATTGCCGTTGCTCAACCCGCGATGGATGGTCATGCGCGTCGGGTCGCCTCAAACCATGCGCCCGGCCGACCGCCCGCTCGCGGCGCGCGGCATTCGCGGTGGCACGCCGTCGGCGCCTCGGCCTGCGCCATGCTGAAACGCATCCCCTACCGCCGGCTCGCCAACCTGGGCGCCCGCGGCATGGCCAGCATCGCCGATCAGGGCGCGACCGCGGCGATCAGCTTTCTTGCCAGCGTCTTCATCGGCCGCAAGCTCGGCGCCGAGCCGCTCGGCATCTACGCCATCACCAACGTTTTCGTCACCCTGATCCGCTCGCTGCAAAACAGCATCGTGCTGGAGCCGATGTCGGTGTACGGGCCGAGGCGAACCAAGGCCGAGCACGAAAGCTATTTCAGCTTCCTTCTCGGCCTGGAGAATGCCTGGATCGGCGGCCTGATGCTGCTGATGATGGCCTTGTCCGCGCTGGTCTGGGCGGCGGGCAGGATCGAGACCGACGTCCTCTACGCCTTCTGGGCAGGCGCAGTGTTTGCCTTCTTGAGCTGCTTCCAGTACTTCCTCCGCCGCCAGTTCTACATCGAGTTCCGCCAATACTTGGCGATGGTCCAGTCGCTGTCGTTTCTGCTGCTGGTCGCCGCCGGCTTCGCGGTCATGTCCCGGTCCGACGGCTGGACCCTGGTCGACGTCTACGTCCTCCTTTGCGTCTGCAGCATCGTCGTCTGCGTGGTTCAGGGCGGCCGCTTCTGGCACCGGCTGACGCGGGTGGGCAGGGCGGACATCCGCCGCTACGCCCGCGAGCACTGGTCGTACGGGAAGTGGGTGCTGCTGACGGTGCCGATCGGCTTGGTGACCTACCAGGGATACTTCTTCTTCGTGGGCTCGCTGGTGTCAGCGGAAGCCGCCGGGCACCTGAAGGCCGCCGAGACGCTGATCGCGCCGTTCTCCCAGGTTGCCATGGGGCTGAGCCTGATGATCATCCCCATGGTTTCGCGCAACGTCGACCAGATGCCGCTGGCCGAGCAGCGCGCCCAGGCGCTGCGGCTGTCGATCCCCCTCTTCGGCCTCGCCACCGTCTACGCCGCCGCGGTCTATTTCGGCGGCGAATACGCGCTCAGGGCGTTGTTCGGCGAGCGCATCGAGGACGCCGTCGACATCGTCAAGATCATGGCGTTCGTCCCGCTGTTCCTGGCGGCGCCGATGCCCGCCAGCGTCTTCCTCTCCGCCCTGCAGCGGGCCAACATGCGGTTCTACAGCCAATCGATGGCCGCCACCTGCGCGATGCTGGTCGGCGTGCCGCTGGTCATCCTGTACGACATCCGCGGCGCGGCGCTTGGGCTGTTGCTCACCCAGATGGTGTTCACCGCCGGCCAGTGGAGCTGCCTGTTCTGGGTCTGGCGCCGCCAGCCGAGCCCACAGCCGACGTAGGGGCGCCGAGCCGATCCTCCCACCGCTACTTCCGAGGCATCCGTGCGGATCCTGCTTGTCCATAACGAATACGTGAACAAAGGCGGCGAAGACGTGGTCCTCGCCAACGAGGCCGAGTTGCTCAAGAACCATGGCCACGACGTCCGCCTGGCCACCGTCTCCAACAAGAGCATTCAGGGCGCCGCGGCCCAGCTCAGGACCGCGCTCTACACCGCGTCTTCGCCGTTCGGCGCGAGGTGGATGCGCGAGCGCCTGGACGAGAGCCGGCCGGACGTGGTCCATGTCCACAACTTCTTCCCGCTGCTCAGCCCGTCGATCTATGCCGTCTGCAACGAACGGGGCGTGCCGGTGGTGCAGACCCTGCACAACTACCGGACGGTCTGCTCCAACGGGATGCTGCTGAGGAACGACCGCCCCTGCGAGCTCTGCGTCACCGGCAGCCCCTATCAGGGCGTGCGCCATCGCTGCTACCGCGGTTCGGTGGTCGGCTCCCTGCCGCTCGCGCACATGATCGCCAGCCACAGGAGCGCCGGCACCTGGCAGCGGCGGGTGGACCGCTTCATCGCGCTCACCGAATTCGCCCGCTCGCGCTTTCTGGCCGCCGGGTTCCCGGCGGAGAAGGTGGTGGCGAAGCCCAACTTCGTCGCGGATCCGGGAGAGCCGGAGCTGCCCGCGGGCGCGGCCCCGCACGTCCTCTTCGTCGGCCGCCTGGCCGCCGAGAAGGGCATCACCACGCTGCTGCGCGCCTGGGAGGGGCTGGACGTCCCGCTGATCGTCGCCGGCGACGGGCCCATGCGCGCCGCGGTCGAGGCCTCGCCCTCGCCTCGGGTCAAGGCCATCGGCTGGCGGTCGAGCGCGGAGGTGGCGGCGGAGATGGGCCGCTGCCGCTTCATGGTGATGCCGTCGGAATGGTACGAGGGCTTCCCGATGACGCTGGTGGAGGCCTTCTCCCTGGGCCGGCCGGTGCTGGTCTCGAAGCTGGGCTCCATGGCCGAGGTGATCGAGGACGGCGTCACCGGGCTGCACGTCAACCCGGGCGATCCGGCCGATCTCGCCGCCAAGGTGCGCTGGGCCTACGACCATCCCGAGGCCATCGCCGAAATGGGCCGCAACGCCCGCGCCGTCTACGAGGCGCGCTACACCGCCGAGCGAAACTACGAGATGCTGATGGCGATCTACGAGCAGGCGGCGCAAGAGCGCAGGGCGGCCGCGGCCTGATCGCTGCGGTGGTGGTTTACGCGGCCCGCGCCGGCATGTGGAAGCCCGGCGTCGACAGCGACAGCGCCAGCTCTTCTTCGCTCATGGCCTCGCCGATGCCCTCGAACAGCGGCGAGGTGAGGTAGCGCTCGCCGGTGTCCGGCAGCATGCACAGGATCACCGAGCCGGGCTCCGCCTTGGCGGCGATGTCCATGGCGACGGCGAAGGTCGAGCCGCCGGAGATGCCGGTGAAGATCCCCTCCTGGGTGGCGAGCTTTTTCGACCACTCGATGCCGCGGGTGCCGGCGATCGGGATCAGCTCGTCGTAGTAGCCCTTGTCGATCGCCTCCTGCAGGACCAGCGGGATGAAGTCCGGCGTCCAGCCCTGGATCGGGTGCGGCTCGAAGGCGGGGTGGCTTTCGTCCGGCGAGCCGTCGGCCTTGCGCTTTTGCACATGGCCGCTGCCGATGAGCTGGGCGTTCGCCGGCTCGCTGAGGATGATCTTGGTCTCCGGCCGCTCCTTGCGCAAAACCCGGCCGACGCCGGCAACGGTCCCGCCGGTGCCATAGCCGGTGACGTAGTAGTCGAGCCTCTCGCCTTGGAAGTCGGCCAGGATCTCGCGGGCGGTGGTGTTCTCGTGGATCTTGGCGTTGGCGTCCGTTTCGAACTGATGGGCGAGGAACCAGCCGTTGGCCTCGGCCAACTCCACCGCCTTCAGGTACATGCCGTAGCCCTTCTGCTCCTTGGGCGTCAGCACCACCTTGGCGCCGAGAAAGCGCATCAGCTTGCGCCGCTCGATGGAGAAGCTCTCGGCCATGGTCACGACCAGCGGGTAGCCCTTGGCGGCGCAGACCATGGCAAGCCCGATGCCGGTGTTGCCGCTGGTCGCCTCGATCACCGTCTGCCCTGGCTTCAGCGCGCCCGAGCGCTCGGCCTCCTCGATGATGCTCACCGCGAGGCGGTCCTTTACCGAGGCCGCCGGGTTGAAGAACTCCGCCTTGACGTACAGCCGCACGTGCTCCGGCGCGAGACGGTTGATCCGCACGCACGGCGTGTCGCCCATGGTGTCGATGATGCTGTCGTAAAGCCGTCCGCGTCCGTCCGTGGTCCGATCGTTTTGTCCGCTCATGTCTCTCTCCACCACCCTGCTGGCGCCATGATAGTCGTTATCGAAATCGGTAACCGCAAGATGTCGCCTTGGGTAGACCATTCCGCCCGGAGGTCGGTACATCCATGGGCGGCAGGCGGCGCGACCGGCGGGCGCTCGCGCCGGCGGGAGCCGGGTCCGGCTCTGTCCGCGTCCTCTGAGGCCGCTCGGTCCGCCGTGCGGATGAACGATCGCCGCGGCGCCGCCCTCAGCCCACGGCTGGGGGCGGCGGCCCCGCGACGTAGCGGGTGTTGGGAACCGGGATCAACAGGGCGAGGCCCACGACGAAGAAGCCGAGGATGGTGGCGAGCCCCCAGCGCTGGCTGCCGGTCAGGCCGGTGACAAGGCCGAACAGGAAGGGGCCGAGGAACGCCGTCGCCTTGCCGGAGAGCGCGAACAGGCCGAACATCTCGGCGTAGAGGTTGGGCGGGGCGAGCCGTGCCATCAACGAGCGGCTCGCTGACTGGGCCGGACCGAAGAAGATCCCGAGCGGCAGGCCGAACACCCAGAACAGCGTCTTCGACTCCACCACAATGAGGATCGCGCCGAGCACGGTGAGCGCGCCCACGGCGATGAAGATGGTCGTCTTCGGGCCGATCCAGTCGTCGATCCAGCCGAAGGCGAAGGCGCCGAGCCCGGCGGTCACGTTCATGGCGATGCCGAAGATCAGCAGCTCGTTGAAGTCCATCCCGAAGGTCACCGCGGCGTAGATGCCGCCGACGGTGAACAGCGTGTTCAGCCCGTCGGTGTAGATCATGTGCGAAAGGAGATAGATCAGCACCGGCTTGTAGTCGCGGGCGCGGCGGAAGGTGTTCACAAGGGAGGCCATGCCCTGGCGGACGGCCGCGCCTGCGGGGACGCCCTTCGACCGGGTGTCGGGGGTGAACAGGAAGAAGGGCAGGGAGAAGACCGCGATCCAGACGGCGACCAGCAGCGCCGTCGCCCGCACCGGCTCGGCGGCATCGGCATTGAGGCCGAACAGCGGCGGATCCGGCTGCACCAGCAACAGCAGCGCCACCACCAGGCAGGTCAGGCCGCCGGCGTAGCCGAGGCCCCAGCCCCAGCCGGAGATCCGCCCGAGGATCGCCGGCGCCGCCAGCGACGGCAGCATCGCGTTGTAGAAGATGCCGGCCATCTCGAAGGCGAAGTTGGCGATGGCGGCGAAGACCAGCGCCCAGAGTACGGACGAAGGGTCAGGCTCGGCGAACCAGAGCATGCCGCTGCCGATCACCGCAACCAGCGTGAAGGCGCCGACCCACGGCTTTCGCCGCCCGGCGCTGTCGGCGATCGCGCCCAGGATCGGTCCGGCCAGGGCCAGGGCGAACGCCGAGGCGCTCATCGCGTAGGCCCACTGGCTGGTGCCGCTCACGTCGTCGGCGGCAACCGCCTTGGCGAAGTAGGCGGCGAAGACGAAGGTGGTGATGACCGTCGGAAAGGCCGAGTTCGCCCAGTCGTAGGCGCACCAGGCGGCGAGGCCGACCCGGCCGGCGAAGGCTTGCGTCTCCGCCGGCCGCTCGAGAACCGGGTCGGCCGGCAAGCCTCAGCCCTCCGCCAGCGCGCGGAGCTGGCGGCTCGCCACCGCCAGCATGGACAGGTCCACGGCGGGCGCGGCGGCCAGCTCGCTCATCAGCGCCCGGGTGCGGTCGAACACCGGCCCGCGCGAACGCGTCCACGCTTCGACGGCGCCATCGCCGGCGCCGGCTCCGTTGTCGTAGATGCGCGTGGTGATGTCGCGTTGGTGCCCGTAGAGCTCCTCGATCACCGCGGCGATGGCGAGCCGCTCCCAGTAGCTGGTCGCCGCCCGCTTCTCCGCCTGGTAACGCAGCCAGCCGAAGCCCAACACCTCGCCCAGGCCGAAGTAGAGCTTGGCCACCTCCTCCGCCGGGACCCCCTGGGCGGCGGCGATGCGGACGATGTCGCAGGCCGACGGCATGACGATCAGGTAGGCCACCCGCGAGGCCACGTCGTCGGGAACGCCCTCGTCGGTGTAGCGCCTTGCCCGGTGGAGGATCCGGCTGTTCACGTCCTCCGGCAGCACCGTCTCGATCCGCTCCGACAGCGCCGCCACCGGCGCGTCGAAGGCGGCGATGTTGACGCTGATGTCGATGGGCGAGCCGCCGTTGCGCAGGAACCACATGGTCGCCCGCTCGACCAGCCGCTGCACGTCGCGGTGCAGGGTGATCTGCACGGTCGCCGGAACGACGTTGTCCAGAGCCTCGATCCGGTCCCAGATGGAGCGGACGGAGAAGACGTCGCGGGCGACGATGTAGGCGCGGGCGATGTCGACCACCGGCATCCCGGTCTTCTCCAGGATCTCGGTGACGAAGGTGCCGCCGACCCGGTTGATCAGGCTGTTGGTGATCGAGGTGGCGACGATCTCGCGGCGCAGCCTGTGCCCGACGATCCTTGGCTTGAGCCTGGTCTGGATCGGCGTCGGGAAGTAGCGGAGCGCGTCGATGGCGAGGTGGTTGTCGTCGGGCAGGTCGGAGCCGATCACCTGCTCGTAGAGCCAGATCTTGCAGTGCGAGAACAAGACCGCAATCTCCGGGCGCGCAAGCCCCTGGCGGGCGGCGCTGCGCTCGGCCAAACCCTCGTCGTCGGGGAGGAACTCGACCGTCCGGTTGAGGTGGCCCTGGCGCTCCAGGGTGCGCATCAGCCGAATCTGGTTATCGAGCGATCCCGGCCCCTCGGCGGCGATCAGGGTGATCGCCTGGGTCTGCAGGTAATTGTCGCGAAGGACCAGGCCGGAGACCTCGTCGGTCATCTCGACGAGCAGGGCGTTGCGCTGCTTCTCGGTCAGGTCGCCATCGGCCACCGCGGCGTCGAGCAGGATCTTGATGTTGACCTCGTGGTCGGAGCAGTCGACGCCGGCGGAGTTGTCGATGAAGTCGGTGTTGATCCGCCCTCCGTTGCGGGCAAAGTCGATGCGGCCATACTGGGTGACGCCGAGGTTGGCGCCCTCGCCGACCACCTTGCAGCGGAGCTCGCCGCCGTTGACGCGGACCGCGTCGTTGGCCCGGTCGCCGACGTCGGCGTTGGACTCGTCTGCGCCTTTGACGAAGGTGCCGATGCCGCCGAACCAAAGCAGGTCGACCTGGCTTTTCAACAGGATGCGGACCAGCTCGTTCGGCGTCAGCCGCTCGGCATCGATGCCGAAGCGGGCGCGGATCTCCGGGCTCAGCGTGATGGACTTGGCCCTGCGCTCGAAAACGCCGCCGCCGGCCGAGATGACCGAGGCGTTGTAGTCGGCCCAGGAGGAGCGGGGCAGCTCGAACAGTCGCTTGCGCTCGGCGAAGCTCGCCTGCGGGTCCGGGTTCGGGTCGATGAAGATGTGCAGGTGGTTGAAGGCGGCGACCAGCTCGATGTGCTCGGAGAGCAGCATGCCGTTGCCGAAGACGTCGCCGGCCATGTCGCCGATGCCGACGGCGGTGAAGTCCTGGCTCTGGGTGTCGAGGCCGAGCTCGCGGAAGTGGCGCTTGACCGACTCCCAGGCGCCGCGGGCGGTGATGCCCATCTTCTTGTGGTCGTAGCCCTGGCTGCCGCCGGAGGCGAAGGCGTCGCCGAGCCAGAAGCCGTACTCGGCGGAGAGGCCGTTGGCGATGTCGGAGAAGGTCGCGGTGCCCTTGTCGGCCGCCACCACCAGGTAGGGGTCGTCGCCGTCGCGGCGCACGCCCGAGGCGGGCGGGACCACCGCGCCGGCCTGCAGGTTGTCGGTGATGTCGAGCAGGCCGCGGATCAGCGTCTTGTAGCAGGCGACACCCTCGGCCGCGAAGGCCTCACGGTCAGAGGCCTCGGGAGCCTGCTTCAGGACGAACCCGCCCTTGGCGCCCACCGGCACGATCACCGCGTTCTTGACCATCTGCGCCTTCATCAGGCCGAGGATCTCGGTGCGGAAGTCTTCGCGCCGGTCCGACCAGCGGATGCCGCCGCGGGCGACCTTGCCTCCGCGCAGGTGGATGCCCTCCATCCGCGGCGAATAGACGAACACCTCGAACATCGGCCGGGGCAGCGGCAGCTCGTCGACGGCGCGGCTGTCGAGCTTGAACGACAGGTAGGGTTTCGGCTCGCCGTCCTCGCCGGGCTGGAAGTAGTTGGTCCGCTGGGTCACCTCGACCAGGTTGAAGAAGCGGCGCAAGATGCGGTCCTGGTCGGCGCTTGCGACCTGGTCGAGCCCTGCGGCGATGGCCTCGCGGATCGGCGCCGCCCGCAGCTCGGGATCGTCGGCGCCGGCGGGGTCGAACAGCGCCTTGAACAGGGCGACGACCAGCCGGGCCAGCGCCGGATTGCCGATGAGCGTCTGTTCCATGTACGCCTGGGAGAAGGCGATGCCGACCTGGCGGAGGTAGCGGCAGTAGGCGCGGACGATGACCACCTCGCGCCAGGAGAGGCCGGCGGCAAGCACCAGGGCGTTGAACAGGTCGCTTTCGGCCCGCCCCTGCCAGGCGGCGAGGAACGCCTCCTGGAAGTTGGCGCGCACGGCGCCGAGGTCGATGGGGGCGGCGGAGCGGGTCTGCAGGCCGAAGTCGTGGATCATCACCATCGGCGCGCCCGCGCCGGCCACCCGCACCGCGTGCGGCACCTCGTCGATCACCCGCAGGCCCAGGTGCTCCAGCATCGGCAGCACCTGTGACAGCACGATCGGCTCGCCGGGGACGAACACCTTGAACCGCATTGCCCAGTCGGGGCTGCCGAAGGGCCGGTAGAGGGTCATCCCCAGGCTGCCGTCGGCGATGGTCCGCTCGATCACGTCGACGTCGGCCACCGCCTGCTCGGCGTTGAAGCGCTCCTTGTAGCCCGGCGGGAACGCGTCCCGGTAGCGGTCGTAAAGGATCTGCCCGCGGCCCTCGCCGAGGGCCGCGTGCAGGGCGTCGTGGAGGTGGTCCGGCCAGCTGCGGGTCGCATCGACGATCGCGGCCTCGAGCTCGTCGGCGTTGTACTCCGGGACAGCGCCGGGGGTGGTGCGGACGACGATCTGCAGCCGGGCGAGGGGCGAGTTCCCGACCTGGCTGTAGTGGGCGGAGATCGTGCCGTTGAAGGCCTTGGCCAGGATCGACTGGATGGCGAGCCTGCGGTTGGTGGTGTAGCGCTCGATCGGCAGGTAGACGATGCACGAGACGAAGCGCCCGAAGTCGTCTTCGCGCAGGAACAGCCGAACCCGCCGGCGTTGCTGCAGATCGAGGATGCCGAGCGCCGTGTTCAGCAGGTGGTCTTCCGGGATCTGGAACAGCTCGTCGCGCGGATACGTCTCGATGATGTTGATCAGCGCCCGGCCGTCGTGCTCGCGCGGGTCGAAGCCGGCGCGGGCGATGACGTTGTTGAGCTTGCGCCTGAGCAGCGGAATGCTCCGGGCGCTCAGGTTGTAGGCGATGGCGGTGAACAGCCCGACGAACATGTGCTCGCCGATCACGGCGCCCTGCTGGTCGGTACGCTTGACGACGATCACGTCCATATGCACCGAGCGATGCACCGGCGAGCGCCGGTTGGACTTGGTGACCATCAGCAGGTCGGGGCGCGAGACGAAGGCGGTGACCGCCGGCGGCAACGGCGCCTGGTCGCGGAACTCGTCGAAAACGAGGAAGTCCGCCTCGCGCAGCAGGCCTCGGCCCGAGCCCGGAACGACCGAAGCGATCGGCCTCTCGGACTGCTGGCTGGCGACGAAGTCGTAGGCGCGGTAGCCGAGGAAGGTGAAGTTGTTGTCCAGCCAGTTGAGGAAGTCGCGGCCTTCGGCGACCTCGTCGGCGGCGATGCAGGGGGGCGGCGTTTCCAGCTCGGTCAGGACGACCTTCAGCGTGTCGCGCATCGCCTGCCAGTCCTCGACGGCGCGGCGCACGTCGGCCAGCACCCGGGCGATCGCTTCGGCGATCTCCACGACCGCGGCGTCCGGCTGGCGGACGATCTCGAAATGCATGAAGGAGTCTGTCGTCAGCGTACCGTCGGCCGCTTCGCCCCCGTCGTCGGCCAGGCCCATCAACTCGCCGTTGTCGCCGCGACGCACGCGGATGACCGGGTGGATGACGAGCTGCACGGCGATGTCGCGCCGGCCGAGCTCGGCGGTGACGGAATCGACCAGGAACGGCATGTCGTCGGTGACGATCTCGACCACCGAATGGTCCGAGCGCCAGCCGTCCTCGTCGAGCCTCGGGTTGTAGACCCGCACCAGCGCGCGGTCTGCCGGCCGCTTCTCGGCCAGGCGCCAATGGGCGTAGGCGGCGCCGAACAGGTTGTCCGGGCTGATCCGGTAGATGTCCTCGCCGGGGACCCGGGCGAAGTAGTGTTGGGCGAAGCGGGCGAAGGTCGCCGCTTGCTCCTCGCCCAGGCGCCACTTGGCGATCTCGACCACCTTGGCCAACAGATCGCTCTTCATTGCTTCGGTGAAACGCGGCATCGCTCTCGATCCTCCCTCGCCGCACCGGTGCCGATGCTGGTCTCGCGCTCCGGGGAGATCAAACAGAGGCCGATCAGCGACGCCGGGGGTGCGGTTCCCAGCCGACTTCCCGACGATGATAGAGAAGCTCGAACCGGCCCCTGTCGCAAGCTAATCGCGCTGCTGGATAAATTTTGTCTTTGACGTCGGATCGTGCGCTCCGGCCGCGTCCTTGGGACGGTTGCCATGGATGTTTCGCGAATGCGCAGCAACCGCGACAACCGAAGCGGTACCATGGACAGGAGGGATCGAGATGAAGGTCATGGTGATCGTCAAGGCGAACGCGGACACCGAGGCCGGGGTTCTGCCCGGCCGTGAGCTGCTGAGCCAGATGCTGCAATTCAACGAGGAGCTGCTCGAGGCCGGCATCCTGCTCAGCGGCGATGGCCTGAAGCCGAGCGCGAAGGGCGTCCGCGTCGGCTTTCCCGGGGGCGCGGTCGTCGACGGGCCATTTGCAGAGACCAAGGAGTTGGTCGCCGGTTTCTGGCTCTGGCAGGTCACCTCCATGCAGGAGGCGATCGCCTGGATCCGGCGCAGCCCCTTCCAAAGGTTTCCGCAAGGCGATGTGGAGATCCGCCCGCTGTACGAGCCGGAGGACTTCGGCGAAGCGTTCACCCCGGAGCTTCGGGCGAAGGAGGCTCGCCTGTGCGCAGAGGCTTCCCGGAACAGGACGTAGCACCGCAGCAACATCGAGCCCCAGGGAGCGTGCCGGCATGCACTACGCGATACTCTGCTATCACGACGAGAAGGTCGTCTGCGCCTGGTCGCAGGACCAGGACGACGCGGTCATGGCGAGGCTGGCGGTCGTGCACGAGAAGCTTGCCCGAGAGGGCAAGCTCGGGCCGGTGGCCCGGCTGCTGCCGACCACGGCGGCGACGACCTTGCGCAAGGACCGCGATCCGCCGCTGGTCCTGGATGGCCCCTTCGCCGAGACCAAGGAGCAGCTGCTCGGCTTCTATGTCGTCGACTGCTCCGACCTCGACGAAGCCCTCGACGTCGCCCGCGAACTCGGGCGGGCGAACCCGGGCGGCGCCTACGAGATCCGGCCCATCGGGCTGTTCGCGTCGGGACAGGCGGCCAGGTGAGCGATAGCGAATGGCTGGGCGCGGCGCTGGCGGCGGCGCGGCCGCAAGCCGTCGCCGCGCTGCTGCGCTATTTCCGCGACCTCGACACGGCTGAGGAGGCGTTCCAGGAGGCCTGCCTGCGGGCGCTGAAGTCCTGGCCGCGGACCGGCCCGCCGCGGGACGTGGCTGCGTGGCTGATCATGGTCGGCAAGAACGCCGCCATCGACGGCGTGCGCAAGCAAGCCCGCGAGCGGCCGCTGCCGGCGGAGGAGCTGATCTCGGATCTTTCCGATGCCGAGCAGGCGCTGGTCGAGGGGGTCGACGATGGGGAGTATCGCGACGACATCCTGAGGCTCCTGTTCGTCTGCTGTCACCCCGAGCTGCCGGCGACGCAGCAGGTCGCGCTTGCGTTGCGGATCGTCTCCGGTGTTCCGGTCGCGCGGATCGCCCGCGCCTTCCTGGTCTCCGAGGCGGCGATGGAGCAGCGGTTGACCCGGGCGAAGGCCCGGGTCGCGGCGGCCGCAATCCCCTTCGAGGCGCCGGGCGCGGTCGAGCGCAGCGAGCGCCTGGACGCCGTCGCCGCCATGATCTACCTCCTCTTCAACGAGGGCTACACCACCAACGTCGCCGAGCATGGCGCCCGCGCCCCGCTGTGCGAGGAGGCCATCCGCCTGGCGCGGCTGCTTCTGCGGCTGTTTCCGGCCGAGCCCGAGATCATGGGGCTCGCGGCGCTCCTCCTGCTTCAGCATGCGCGCTCACGGGCCCGGTTCCATCCCGCGGGCGCCGTCGTGCTGCTGGAGGATCAGGATCGGCGGCTGTGGAACCGGCGGCTGATCGCCGAGGGTCTCGCGCTGATCGACAAGGCGGTTCGCCACCGCCGGCCCGGTCCCTACCAAGTGCAGGCCGCGATCGCGGCGCTGCACGTCCGCGCCGACAGGCCCGAGGACACCGACTGGGCCGGCATCGAACGGCTGTATGCCGCGCTCGAGCGCTTGCAGCCGTCGCCGGTCGTCACCCTCAACCGGGCGGTGGCCGTCTCCAAGGTTCGGGGCGCCGGCGAAGCCCTGGCTCTGATAGAGCCGTTGGCGGCGAAGCTCGCCGGCTACTTCTATTTTCACGGCGCGCGCGGCGCCTTCCTGCTCGAACTGGGCCGGGCGGAGGAGGCTCGGGTCGCCTTCGACCGCGCCGTCGCGCTGGCGAACACGCCCGCCGAGGCCGCGCACATCCGCAACCGGATCGACCAGTTGAAGGAGGGCAGCGCGCCCTCTCGCGGGGGCACGCAATGAGACCGCGATTGTCTGTCGGGTCGGCGCCCGGCCGCCCGTCCTTGGAGCAGGAGATGGCTTCTTGAAAGCCGGCGCAACGTGGGAGGAGAAACATGGACTGGGACGCCGACACGGACACCGAGGCGCAGATCAAGCGGCTGATCCACACCTGGACCGAAGCCCTCCGCTCCAGGGACGTCGAGGCGCTGATGGCCGCCTGCACGCAGGATTTCGTTTCGTTCGATCTTGCGCCGCCGCTGCGCCACGGCGCCGCCGACTATCGCGAGGGGATGCAGCAGTGGTTCGCCTCGTTCGCATCGCCGATCGTCTGCACCGTCAGCCAGCTCGAGATCACCTCGGCCGGCGGCATCGCCTTCAGTCGCAGCCTCAACCGGGTGAGCGGGAGAAAGACCAGCGGCGAAGAGATCGATCTCTGGGTGCGGGCGACGATCTGCTACCGCAGGATCGGCGGCGAGTGGAGGGTCGCGCACGAGCACGTCTCGGTCCCCTTCTACATGGACGGGAGCTTCAGGGCGGCCGTGGACCTTCACCCATGATACGGCGGCGCAAGAAGCCGCCAGCAAGCTCGTACCGCAAGACCGAAGCAAGGCGCGCGGGCCAGCCGCCGGAAACCGGGTGCCTCAACACGGTGAACGAAAGGATAGGGTCATGGATATGACGGGAAAGTACGTCGACGCCTATGTGGTCCCCGTAAAAAAGAGCAACATCGACGCTTACAAACAGATCGCTGCCACGGCGGGGATGGTGTGGAAGGAGCACGGCGCGCTCGAGTACGTCGAATGCATCGCCGATGACGTCAAGCCGGGCAAGGTCACGTCGTTTCCGCAGGCGGTCAAGCTGGAGGACGACGAAGTGGTGGTGTTCTCGTGGATCGTCTACGGCTCCCGCGAGGACCGCGACCGGGTCAACGCCGCGGTGATGGACGATCCGCGCATCAAGGCCATGGATCCGAAGTCGATGCCGTTCGACGGCATGCGCATGTTCTGGGGCGGCTTCCGGGTCCTGCTCACGGCCTGAAGCTCGGAGCGACCGGTTGGTCCAGGCCCCGTCGGGCGGGACCACGCTGGGGCCGTTCAGCTTTCGTGGATCCTCGCGACGAGCGCGAGGATGACGGGGCAGAGCCCCCGGGCAACCGTCCTCGCCCTCGCACCGTCATGGCCGTGCTCGTCGCGGGCGGGGAGGCGAGGCCGGCGCGGCACTCTCCTTACGCCTGGTCGCACTCCTCGGGGTCCGGCCGGCGGTCGCGCATGGTCACGAACTCCTCGGCCGCGGTCGGATGGATGCCGACGGTGGCGTCGAACTGCGCCTTGGTCGCCCCGCACTTGAGCGCGATGGCGAGGCCCTGGACGATCTCCGGGGCGTCGGTGCCGACCATGTGGCAGCCCAGCACCCGGTCGGTCTCCCGGGAGACGACGAGCTTCATCATCGCCATCTCGTCGCGGCCCGAAAGGGTGTGCTTCATCGGCCGGAAGCGGCTGACGTAGACGTCGGCCGGCCCGAGCCTGCGGGCCGCCGCCTCGCTCAGACCCACCGACCCCACCGGCGGCTGGCTGAACACGGCGGAGGGGATGTCCGCGTAGTCCATCCGGATCGGGTTGTTGTTGAAGTGGGTCTCGGCGAAGGCGCGGCCCTCGGCGATGGCGACCGGCGTCAGGTTCACCCGGTCGGTGCAGTCGCCGACGGCGAAGATGCTTTCGACCGAGCTGCGGTTGTCGTCGTCGACGACGACGGCCCCGACCTGGTTCAGCTTCACGCCAACCTGCTCCAGGCCCAGGTGAGCGGTGTTGGGCGCCCTGCCGGTGGCGTAGAGGATCTGGTCGGCGGCGATGAAGTCGCCGTGGTCGAGGCGCAGGGTGTAGCCCTCGTTCGCCGGCTCGATGGAGCGGACCACCGCTTCGCGGCGAATGCGGATCCCCTTCTTCTCCATCTCGGCGGCGAGGCAGGTGCGGACGTCCTCGTCGAAGCCGCGGAGGATGTTGGCGCCGCGGATGATGGTGGTGATCTCGACGCCGGCGGCGTTGAAGATGCCGGCGAACTCCACGGCGATATAGCCGCCGCCGACGATCACCATCCGCTTCGGCAGTTCGGCGAGGTCGAGCGCCTCGTTGGAGGTGATCACGTGCTCGATCCCGGGGATGTCCGGCATCGCCGGCCAGCCGCCGGCAGCGATCAGGATCTTCTCCGCCGTCAGCGTCCGGCCGTCGACCTCGATCGTGTGTGGATCGGCGAGGCGGCCGGCGCCCTCGACCAGCTCGACGTGGTTCTCGCGCAAGATCCGCCGGTAGACCGTCTCCAGCCGCTCCAGCTCGGCGTCCTTGCGCTCGATCAGCCGGCCCCAGTCCACCTCGGGAGGGGCGTCGAACCGCCAGCCATAGCCAAGCGCGTCCTCGAACTCGTCGGCGAAGTGGGCGCCGTAGACCAGGAGCTTTTTCGGCACGCAGCCGCGCATGACGCAGGTGCCGCCGACCCGGCTTTTCTCGATGATCGCCGTGCGCGCGCCGTAGCCGCCGGCGAGACGGGTGGCGCGGACGCCGCCGGAGCCGGCGCCGATGGTCACGAGGTCGTAGTCGAAGGTTCGCATCGAGCTCTCCCGCCGGTCGGGCTGCTACAGGCCGCCGAGGCAGACGTACTTGACCTCGATGAATTCGTCGATGCCGTACTTCGAGCCCTCGCGGCCGATCCCGGACTCCTTCATCCCGCCGAAGGGCGCGAGCTCGGTGGAGATGATGCCCTCGTTCACCCCGACGATGCCGTAGTCCAGCGCCTCGGCCATCCGCCAGATCCGGCCGAGGTCGCGGCCGTAGAGGTAGCCGGCGAGGCCGTAGGGCGTGTCGTTGGCCAAAGCGACCGCCTCTTCGTCGCCGTTGACGCGGATCAGCGCCGCCACGGGGCCGAAGATCTCCTCGCGCACGCAGTCCATCTCGCAGGTCACGTCGGCCAGCACCGTCGGCTCGAAGAAGGTGCCGCCGAGCGAGTGCCGGCCGCCGCCGAGGACGACGCGCGCACCCTTGGCTCGAGCGTCGGCGACCAGGCGCTCGACCTTCTCCAGCCCCTGTGGGTTGATCAGCGGCCCCTGGGTCACGCCGGGCCTGGTTCCGGGACCGACCCTCAGGCCGGAGACGGCTTGGGCGAAGCGGCTGGTGAAGGCGTCGTAGATGCCGTCTTCGATCAGGAAGCGGTTGGCGCAGACACAGGTCTGCCCGGAGTTGCGGTACTTGGAGGCGAGGGCGCCGGCGACCGCGGCGTCGAGGTCGGCGTCGTCGAGGACGATGAACGGGGCGTTGCCCCCGAGCTCCAGCGAGATCTTCTTCACCGTTCCGGCGCACTGGCCGTAGAGCAGCTTGCCCACCTCGGTGGAGCCGGTGAAGGAGAGCTTGCGCACCTTGGGATTGGCGGTGAGCTCGCCGCCGACCGCCCGCGGCTCGCCGGTGACGATGTTGAGCACCCCCGGCGGCAGGCCGGCGCGCTCGGCGAGGACAGCGAGCGCCAGCGCGCTCAGCGGGGTCTCCTCCGCCGGCTTGACCACGACGGTGCAGCCCGCCGCCAGCGCCGGCGCGCACTTGCGGGTGATCATCGCCATTGGGAAGTTCCACGGCGTGATCGCGGCGGCGACCCCCACGGGCTGCTTGAAGACGAGGATGCGCTTGTCCGGGCCGTGCGAGGGGATGACGTCGCCGTAGAGCCGCTTGCCCTCCTCGGCGAACCACTCGATGAACGACGCGCCATAGGCGATCTCGCCGCGCGATTCTGCCAGCGGCTTGCCCTGCTCGGCGGTCATCAGCAGGGCCAGGTCCTCCTGATGCTGCAAGATCAGCTCGTGCCAGCGGCGGAGCAGCACCGCCCTGGCCTTGCCGGTCAGGGCGCGCCACTCGACGAAGGCGCGGGCGGCGGCGTCGATCGCCTCGCGGGTCTCGTCCGCTCCCATGTCCGGAACCGCGGCGATCAGTGCGCCGTCTGCCGGATCATGAACGGGAAAGGTCTTGCCCGAAGCCGCCCAGCGCCACGATCCGCCGATGTAGCAGGCCTCGCGCAGCAGGCCGGGCTCGGAGAGGGGGAGGGGTTTGCGTTCGGGATCACTCAACGGTCACGCTCTTTGCCAGGTTGCGCGGCTGATCGACATCCGTGCCCTTCTGCACCGCCACGTGGTAGGCGAGCAGCTGCACCGGAATGGTATAGAGGATCGGCGCCACGAACGGATGAACCTCTGGCAACTCGATGGTCGCCGCCGCCATCGTTCCCAGCTTCTCGATCCCCTTGGCGTCCGACATGAAGATGACCTTGCCGCGTCGGGCGATCACCTCCTGCATGTTCGACGCCGTCTTTTCGAAGTGGCGGTCGGAGGGGGCGATGACGATAATCGGCATGTTTTCGTCGATCAGGGCGATCGGCCCGTGCTTCATCTCCCCGGCGGCATAGCCCTCGGCGTGGATGTAGCTGATTTCCTTGAGCTTGAGCGCCCCTTCCAGGGCGATGGGGTAGCCGGTGCCGCGGCCGAGGTAGAGGACGTCGCGGGCGTCGGCGATCTGCTTGGCGATCTCGGCCAGCCGCTCGTCGTGCTGCAACACGTCGTTGGTCCGGCTCGGCACCTCGGTCAGCGCCCGGCACAAGGATTGCTCGGTCTGCCGGTCGATGGCGCCGCGCTTGGCCGCGATCGCGATCGTCAGGCAGGCGAGCACGGTGAGCTGGGTGGTGAAGGCCTTGGTCGAGGCGACGCCGATTTCGGGCCCCGCCTGGGTCTGCAGCACGGCGTCGGAGTGCCTCGCCATCGAGCTCTCGGCGACGTTGACGATGCTGAGCACGCTCTGCCCTTGCTTGCGGGCGTAGGCTATGGCCGCCAGCGTGTCGGCGGTCTCGCCGGACTGGGAGATGAAAACGGCAAGCCCGCCCTGCGGCATCGTCGCCTCGCGGTAGCGGAACTCCGAGGCGATGTCGACGTCGGTCGGGATTTTGGCGATGCCCTCCAGCCAATACTTGGCGACCAGCCCGGCGTGGTAGGAGGTGCCGCAGCCGATGATGGTGAGCCGGGTGATCCGGGTGAGGTCGAAGGGGAGGTTGGGCAGGCGGATGTAGTGGTTCCAGGGGTTGAGCAGGGCGTGCAGGGTGTCGCCCATCACCGTCGGCTGCTCGTAGATCTCCTTGAGCATGAAATGGGGATAGTTCCCCTTGCCGATCATCGCCCCCGACGTCGCCGTCAGCTTCACCTCGCGCGGCACCTGCGCACCGCTGGCGTCGTGGATGGTGGCGCCCGAAGCCGTCACCTCGGCCCAGTCGTTCTCCTCCAGGTAGCAGATGCGGCTGGTGAGCGGCGCCAGCGCCAGGGCGTCGGAGCCGATGTACATCTCGCCGTCGCCGTAGCCGATGGCGAGCGGGCTGCCGCGCTTGGCGCCAATGAGAAGGTCTTCATGGCCGGCGAACAGGATGGCCAGGGCGAAGGCGCCCTCCAGCCGCTGCAGCGACGCCCGCACCGCCTCCTGGGGAGACGCGCCCTTGGCGAGGTAGCTGCTGATGAGATGGGCGACCGCCTCGGTGTCCGTCTCGGTCGCGAACGTGTGCCCGTCGGCCAGGAGCTCGCGGCGCAACTCGCGGAAGTTTTCGATGATGCCGTTGTGGACGAGGACGACCCGGTCGTCCCCGTGCGGATGGGCGTTGTTTTCGGTCGGCGCGCCGTGGGTGGCCCAGCGGGTGTGGCCGATGCCGATGTGCCCGGGCACGGGATGCTCGCGGATGCTGTTATCGAGGTTGATCAGCTTGCCCGGCGCCCGCCGGCGGATGATCTGGCCGTCGGAGATGGTGGCGATGCCGGAGGAGTCGTAGCCGCGGTACTCGAGCCGGCGCAGTCCGTCGACCAGCAACGGCGCCACCTCGGCCCGGCCGATGATGCCAATGATGCCGCACATGGATTAGTTCGGTTCCCCTTTCATTTCGCCCGCTCCCCCTGGGTTTTCTCGGCCGCTTTGGCGGCGCGCTTGCGTTCGCGAAATGCTTTCGCCCAGCCGGCCTTCTCGCTCTGGGCCGCGCGGGTCAGCGCCAGGGCATCGGCGGCGACCTGGCCGGAGATGACGCTGCCGGCGCCGACGATGGCGCCGTCGCCGATGCGTACGGGCGCTACCAGCGAGCTGTTCGAGCCGATGAAGGCGCCGACGCCGATGTCGGTCAGCGACTTGCTGAAGCCGTCGTAGTTGCAGGTGATGGTGCCGGCGCCGACGTTGGCCTTGGCCCCCACCCTGGCGTCGCCGATGTAGGTCAGGTGATTGACCTTGGCGCCGGTCTCGACGGTGGTGTTCTTCACCTCGACGAAGTTGCCGATGTGGGCGTCCTCGGCGATTTTGGCTCCCGGGCGGAGCCGGGCGTAGGGGCCGATCTGCGCGCCCGAGGCAACACTTGCGCCTTCGAGGTGGCAAAACGAACGGATCTCGACGTCGTCTCCGACGCTCACGCCCGGTGCGAATGTCACGAACGGGGCCACGACCACGTCGCGGCCGAGCCGGGTATCCCAGCTGAAGAAGACGGTTTCCGGAGCGGTCAGGGTAGCGCCCTCGGCCATGGCGCGGGCCCGCAGCCGGCCCTGAACCACCCGTTCCGCGGCGGCGAGCTCGGCGCGCGAATTGACCCCGATCAGCTCGCCGGCGTCGCCTTCCACCACGGCGCAGGCCAAGCCGTCGGCGCGGGCCAGGTGCACCAGGTCGGTGAGGTAATACTCGCCCTTGGCGTTGTCGTTGCCGACACGGGCGAGCAGGTCCGGCAGGAGGGCCGCGTCGATCGCCATCATTCCGGAGTTGCAGAGGCCGATGGCGAGCTGCTCGGCGGTCGCGTCCTTGGCCTCGACGATCGCCTCCAGCCCGCCGTCCGCGTTGGTCACCAGCCGGCCGTAGGCACCGGGATCTTCGGGACGGAAACCGAGGACGACGATGGCGGGGTGCGGCGGAGCCTGGCGTGCGGCCAGCACCGTGGCGAAGGTTTCGGCGCTGATCAGCGGGGTGTCGGCGTAGGCGATCAGCACGTCGCCCTTAAGCCCCGCCAGGGCTTCGCCGGCCGCCATCACCGCATGGGCGGTGCCGAGCCGCTCCGTCTGCACCACCGCCGGATGCGGTGCCGCCAGGTCGCGGACGCCCTCCATCTCCTCGCCGATGACGACGACGATGCGCTCGGGGGCGAGTTGCTCCAGCGTCTCCAGGATGTGCAGGATCATCGGCCGGCCGGCCAAAGGATGCAGGACCTTCGCCCGCTCCGATTTCATTCGGGTGCCGAGGCCGGCGGCAAGCACGACGATGCTAAGGCTGCTGTTCCCCAAGAGGCTCCCCCATGATGTGCAGAGATGCTGAGGCAGGTTGTAGGCCGCGGCGGGACTGCGCCATGACCTTGCCATGAGCCGGGCCGTTCGCCAAGGTTCCCATTGCCGCGCAAGGGCCCCGAACGAGTGGCGAACGAGTGGCGGCGGCGGCAGGACTTCACGGTGGGCTTCACGGTGGGCTTCATGGCGGGAGAGGGCGATGATCAAGGCGCTGGTGTTCGACCTGGACGGCACGCTGATCGACAGCGCCGAGGACCTGTGCGCGGCGCTGAACCGGATGCTGGCCGACGAAGGCTTGCGGCCGCTGGCCCTGGCCGAGGTCGTGCCGATGATCGGCGACGGCGCAGCGAAGCTGGTCGAGCGCGCGCTCGCCGCCGCCGGCGGCGGGCGATCCGGCGGCGGCTTGTTGCCCGAGCTCACCCAGCGCTTCCTCGCCCACTATGAGCCCCATGCCGCGGAGCGGACGCGTCCCATTCCCGGGGCGGCCGAGGCGCTGGCGGTGCTGGCGGCCGAGGGGTTCGCGCTCGCCATCTGCACCAACAAGCCGGAGCAGGCGACGCGGAGGATCCTCGCCGCCCTTGGGCTGGAGAGCTACTTCGCCGCGGTGGTCGGCGGCGACAGCGTCCCCGGCCGGCCAAAGCCGGATCCCGCCATGGTGCTGGCCGCCGTCCACCGGCTCGGCGTCGCCCCGGACGAGGCGGTGATGGTGGGCGACGCCCCCAACGACGTGCTGGCCGCCCGCGCCGCCGGCCTGCCGGTGCTGCTGCGGCGTGGCGGCTACACGGCGGTGCCGGCCGAAGAGCTGGGCGCCGATGCAGTTTTCGAGGATTTCGCTGAACTCGCCGCGGCCATCGCCGCCCTGCCGCAGGCGGCGCTCGCCCCGTAGCGGTTCCGCGGCCCGTCCGAGCTTCCAACTATAGCCTGGCGACAGCATTAGGTCGACTTCGAGAACCTGAAGGACTCGCTGGGAGCATGTGGTTCATCAACGTCGTGGCTGCACTTGTTATACTTGTTGTGGCCATGACGTCTCCAATGGCTGCCGGAACAACTCCCAAGCGGTGACGACGACGTGCCTTCTTGCGGAGCGGCTTGCGAATAGCCTGGATGCGCTTGCCTCACAACACCGTCATCGCGAGCCGCGAAGCGGCGTGGCGATCCAGTATTGAAGGCACCGGATTGCCGCGTCGGCTTCGCCTCCTCGCAATGACGTCGCCTTGGCTAAAGCCAAAATGATCCAACACTGCCAACTTCGCCATGTTGGACCGGCATCAAGAACTACGCGGACGTTCGCGGCTTAGAGGCCGTCTTGAAACCGGATTTGGGGTGGATGGCCGGGTCCAGATGTGATTCCAAACGGTTGTCGAAGCCGGTTTGGAGAGCGTCATGTGGACACCGACCACCCGCGAGCAGCATAGCCGTGC
>JAXMOZ010000043.1:0-29469 GCA_034382075.1 Rhodospirillales bacterium | reverse complement strand
AGCTACGAGGGCATCCGCGACACCTGCTGCGACGTCTGGCGAAAGCTCACCGCCGAAACCGGCCGCATCCAGTCCATCGCAACCAGATCCTGGGCTACCATCGGTCAGGCCTAGTGAAGTTTGGTATTATTCCGTCATGGCCGCACGTGTTGCGGCCATCCACGCGCTACTTGAAGCCTGCCGCCTTCGACTGAAGCTTGATCAGGGCGCTCAGGCGAGGATGTGCGACATCAGCGCCCGCAGCTTGGCCGGGCGGATCGGCTTGTTGAGCAGGAAGAAGCCGGAGCTTCGCACCAGCCTGAGCACCTCCGGGCTGCGGTCGGCGGTAATGACGATGCCGGGGATCGGGCTGCCCGCCGCCTCGCGAACCCGGGCGATGGCCTGCACGCCCGTCCGGCCGTCGTCCAGGTGGTAGTCGGCGACCAGCAGGCCCGGCCACCGCCGCTTCTCGTCGGCGGCGCGGACGACGTCGTCGCCGTCGAAGGCGTTGACGATCTCGCAGCCCCAGCCCTCCAGCAGGACCCGCATGCCCTCGCTCACCACCTCGTCGTTCTCGATCACCGCGACCAGGGCGCCGCTGACCGTGTTGGCGACCGACGCGGCCAAGGGCCCGCGCCGCTTCGGTGTCGCCGCGCCGATGCCCAGCGGCACCTCGACGGCGAAGACCGAGCCGGAGTTGACGGACGAGCGGACGGTGATCGGGTGGCCGAGCGCCTTGGCAATGCGTTGGACGATGGCGAGGCCAAGGCCGAAGCCCTTCTCCCGGCCGTGGCGGTTGCCGAGCTGGCGAAACTCCTGAAAGATCTCCGAGATGCTGGCCTCGGGGATGCCGAGCCCGGTGTCCCACACCTCGATCCGCAGCATCCGCCCGCGGCGGCGGCACCCCAGCAGGATCCGCCCCGAGGGCGTGTAGCGGATGGCGTTGCTGACGAAGTTGCGGACGATCCGGGCGAGCAGGGCGGCGTCGCTCAGCACCACCGCGCAACAGGACGCGACGCGGAACTCGAGCCCGGCCTCGCGCGCGAGCGGGGCGTACTCGTGCTCCAGGCCGGAGAGCACGTCGCCGATGTCGAACTCGGCACGCTCGACGCTGACCGCGCCGGCGTCGAACTTGGAGATGTCGAGCAGGGTGGCCAGCAGCGCCTCGACGCTCTTCAACGCGCCGTCGATCCGCTGGGCGAACTCGCTCTCCTTGTCGCCCAGCGGCCGCTCCAGGAGGGCGGCGACGAACAGCCGGGCGGCGTTCAGCGGCTGCAACAGGTCGTGGCTGGCGGCGGCGAGAAACTTGGTCTTGCTCAGGTTGGCGATCTCGGCCTCGGCCTTGGCCACCCTCAGCGCCTCCTCGATCTTCGCCCGCTCGAAGATCTCCTGGCGCAGCTTGGCATTGAGGTCGGTGAGCTCGGCGGTGCGCTCGGCGACGCGGCGCTCCAGGCCCTCCTTGGCCTCCCGCAGCGCCTCGGCCGACTCCTTGCGCTCGGTGATGTCGGTGTAGGTGGTGACGAAACCGCCGTCCGGCATGGGATCGCGGCGAACCTCCAGCACCCGGCCGCTGGGCAACACCTGGTCGTTCTGCAAGGGTTTGCGCTGGCGCGCCGTCTCCAGGCGCACCGCCGCGGCGGCGGCGCCGTTTCGGCCGTAGTCGCCGCGCTCGGAGCGGAACCTGAGGTAGTCGGCGAGCGGCGCGCCCGGCTGGACCAGCCAATCGGGAAGCTCCAGCAGGTCGATGAACTGGTCGTTCCAGGCGACCAGGCGAAGGTCGCGGTCGAACACCGAGACGCCCTGCATCAGGTTGTCCAGGGTCGACTGCAGCAGGACCGACTTTTCCGCGAGCTCGCGCTCCCGCCGGCGCTCCTCGGACACCTTGAGCTCGCTGATGTCGGTGTAGATGCCGACGATGCCGCCGTCGCGGGTCATCCGCTCGCGGATCTGCAGCCAGCCGCCGGTGCGCAGGTGCACGACGATGGGCTCGCCGGGGCTCCGGTGCCGGCGCAGCCGCCGGCGCAGCCAGGCTTCCGGATCGAGATCGAGCGGCGTGGCGAGGCCGGTTTCCACGGTCCAGCGGGAGATCGTCGCGAACGGCGTTCCCACCTTCGCCACGGCCTCGATCCCCGGCCAGAACTCCAGGAACTTGCGGTTGCAGAGCACCAGCCTGTCGTCGGCGTCGCAGTGCATGAAGCCTTCGGAGATGCTCTCGATCGCCTCCCGGAGCCGGGTCTGCACCGCCTCGGTCTCGTCCTTGGCGCGGCTGAGCTGGGCGTTGGTCTCGCCCAGCTCGCGCAGCGCCTGCTCCAGGTTGCGGGTGCGCTCGCGGACCCGGTCCTCCAGCACGATCGCAGTCTGGAACAGCGAGTAGGCGTTGCCCTGGAAGTCGGTGCCGCGCTCGACCTGGTCCATCAGGACCTTGATGATCTTGTTGAGCTTGCGCGTCTGGGCGGCCGGATCCGTCGGATCTTCCGCGACTTCGACGGCGAAGGCGTCGGTCATTCGCCGGCCGCCTCGTAGCCGATGGCGGCGGCGGTGAAGGTCTGATTGACGTGCATGGCCTGGAACTGCTCGCCGAAGGTGTTGAAGCCGACGATGTTCTGCTCCGCCAACAGCCGCCCGGCCTCGCCCTTGAGCTGCTTCTGCTCCAGCTCCAGGGAGCGGAGGATGCATTCGCAGCCGATGAGCAGCTCCGGGCGGCCGATCTCGGCGCGGACCGCGGCGAGCTGATCGGCCAGGTTGCGGATGATGTCGGTGCCCTTGGCCACCGTCAGCACCAGCCCCTTGTCGATGGCGCAGAAGAAGGTGAGGCTGCCATCCTCGTTCACCTTCTGGATCGAGCGGACGTAGTAGCGGCCGCCGACCCGCACCAGCACCGGGTAGGTGGCGAAGATCATCGGCGTCAGCTTGTCGACGTCGAGGCCGACCAGGCGGGCGTACTCGCGCCCGGCCGGCTCGGCGTTGATCTCGGTGACGACGCGCGAGCGCGGGTCCGCCTCGGTGATGACCATCCGGGTGCCGGACGGCAGGAAGTGGTCGATGGTGAACAGCTTGAACCGCCGCCGGGTGCGGACCAGCAGCAGCACTGCACAGTCTCGCACGAAGGCGCCGTCGCAGTAGACCGAGCTCGAGCCGAACGACATCGCCCCGCCCGAGGAGCCGCCGAACAGCGGCACCTTCCCCAACGCCGAGTAGATCGAACTGACCACCAGGTCCTCGCACTTGTCGAGGCCGTCGATCAGCAGGAAGGCGAAGTCGTTCTCGGCCATGCCCCTCGCCTCGCGCTCCAGGCGCTGGCGCAGCTCGCGGACGATGGCCTCGCCTTCGGTGATGGAGAAGGACGGCAGCTCGCGGAGCGGCGCGGCCACCGCGGCGAAGTCCGGCGCGGCCAGGGAGAAGCCGACGATGGCGCCGTCGAGATAGCCGACCGGCGAAATCTCGCCGGCGGTGGTGCAGCCGATCAGCCTGACGGTGCCGAACAGGGCGGCCAGTTCGTCGCTGAGCGCCTGCAGATCGTACTCGGCGGAGCAGAAGAAGACGGCGACGCAGGCGTCCGGCTGCGCCAGCGCCGCGTGCAGCTCCCGGGCGGCGCAACGAGGCTCGCGCTCACGCGAGTAGCCGATGCGAATGCCGCGGCCCATGCGCCTGGACATTCCTCCCCGCGGTCAGCGCCGGCGTTCGAAGCCGGCCGATGCCGGCTTGGCCCGGCTTTGTTCGTTCTTTCTCTTTTACGACGTTTTGGTGTTCGGCAGAAGCCGACTTTGGTCTGAGCCGGTGCGCCTCCGACCAAGGTCGCGGTGCGGCTTCGCCCGCGCCGGGATACGTTTTGCGGGTCAAAGGCCGCCAAGGCCGTCGGTAAAAGCATCAGGGAGGACGACCGTGCGCAGATACATCATCGAACGCGAGCTGCCCGCCATCGGCAGCGCCGAGCGCGAGGCGCTCCGGCAAGCCGCGATGAAGTCGAACGAGACGCTGGCGGCGCTTGGCCCGAGCATCCAGTGGCAGGAGTCGTACGTCGCCGCCGACAAGACCTTCTGCGTCTACCTCGCCGAGGACGAAGAGATCATCCGCCGACACTCCGAGCTCAGCGGCTTTCCGGCCAACCGGATCACCGAGGTGCAGCGGATCATCGACCCCACCACCGCCGGCGGCTGAAGGCAGGGCGTCCGGCACATTCCAGTCGTTCGTGATCGGGTCGATGACCCTGCCTCTGTAACGCCGTCATCGCGGGCCGCGCAGCGGCCTGGCGATGTAGGGGCGGGCGGCCCTCACCCCGGCCCTCTCCAACTTGCGCCTATCGGCGCGCGGGAGGGGGTTGATCGGCATCATCGGCGCCTCCTTCCCCTCGCCCGGGCGAAGCACGGGAGAGGGGTGCTCCGCGAAGCGGCGCACCCGCGTAGCGGGAGGGTGAGGGCATTGCGCGCGCAGCGGCACACCTGATACGCAAGGAGCCGGCTCGGCGGGTCCGGCTTCGCCTCGACCCGCCCTACGAGGAGGCCGGTCCGTTGCGGCCTCAGCTCAGCGATGCCGCTTGCCTGGCAAGGGCGGTGATGGCCGGCCAGTCCTGGGCGTCGACGGCCGCCCTCGGCGTCAGCCACGAGCCGCCGACGCAGGCGACGTTGGGCTGCTCCAGGTAGCGGCGGGCCGCGTCGGCGGAGATGCCTCCGGTCGGGCAGAAGGTGACGTCCGGGAACGGCCCGGCGAGCGCCTGCACCAGGGCGACGCCGCCCGCCGCCTCCGCCGGAAACAGCTTGAGGTCGCTCAGCCCGGCTTCGCGCGCCCGCATCACCTCGGACGGGGTCATCACCCCGGGCAGGTAGTTGAGCTCGCTCGCCTGCGCGGCCCGGAGCAGCTCGTCGGTGATGCCGGGGCTGACGACGAAGCGGGCACCGGCCTCGGCGGCCGCGGCGAAGTCCTCGGCGCGCGTCACCGTGCCGATGCCGACGACGATGTCGTGGACATTGGCGCTGATGGCGCGGGCGGCGGCCAGCGCCGCATCCGTGCGCAGCGTGACCTCGATCACCTTGACGCCGCCGGCAACGAGCGCCTGGGCCAAGGGCACCGCGTCCTCCTCGTCGTCGATGACGACGACCGGGATGACCGGGCTGACCCGGAGGATGCCTGCGATGGTCATTGTCCCCCCACTGCGCTGAAGGCGAAACGATCGCCGAGACCCGGCGTGCGTTTCGGTTCTACCGAGACCACCTCGTCCGGCAACATGAAGCTCATGGCGCCCTGCTCGGCGCCGGAAGCGTGGTCGCGGAAGCCGTTGAACAGCTCGCGGCCGAAGCCGAAGCGGTTGGCGTTCACGTCGACGCTCGCCGACGGCCGCCGGTCGAACTCGTCGGCGTCAACGAGCACGTCGAGGATGCCGCGCTCGCCGTCGATCAGAATGACGTCGCCGGTCTGGACCTTGGCCAGCGCTCCGCCGGCGAGGCACTCCGGGGTGACGTGGATCGCCGCTGGAACCTTTCCCGACGCCCCGGACATCCGCCCGTCTGTCACCAACGCCACCTTGAAGCCCTCGTCCTGGAGCACGCTCAAGGACGGCGTGAGCTTGTGCAGCTCCGGCATGCCGTTGGCGCGCGGGCCCTGGTAGCGGACGACGGCGACGAAGTCGCGCCGCAGCTCGTTGGCGTAGAACGCCTCCAACACCTGATTTTGGCTGTCGAAGACGATGGCGGGCGCCTCGACCACCCGGTGCTCGGGCGCGACCGCCGAGACCTTGATCACCGCCCGGCCGAGCTTACCGGTGAGCAGCCTCAGCCCGCCGTTGGGGCTGAAGGGCTGGTCCTGCTTGCGGAGGATGGTCTCGTTGCGGCTGTCCGCAGGCGCCGGCCGCCAGCGCAGCTCGTCGCCGTCGAGGTAGGGTTCCTCGCAGTAGCGCTCCATCCCGCCTCCCGCGACCGTGAGCTTGTCGGCGTGGAGCAGGCCGGCCGCGATCAGCTCGCGGATGACGAAGCCCATGCCGCCGGAGGCGTGGAAGCCGTTCACGTCGGCCTTGCCGCTGGGGTAGACCTTGGCCAGCGTCGGCGTCACCGCGGAGAGGTCGGAGAAGTCGTCCCAGGTGATGCGGATGCCGGCGACCCGGGCGATGGCGACGAGGTGGAGGGTGTGGTTGGTCGACCCGCCGGTCGCGAGCAGGCCAACGATGGCGTTGGCGATGGCGCGTTCGTCGACGACCTTGCCCACCGGCGTATAGCTGTCGCCGAGCGCGGTGATCTCGAGCGCCCGTTTTGCCGCCGCCGCCGTAAGAGCGTCGCGCAACGGCGTATTGGGGTTGATGAAGGCGGCGCCCGGCAGATGCAGGCCCATCACCTCCATCATCATCTGGTTGCTGTTGGCGGTGCCGTAGAAGGTGCAGGTGCCGGGGCTGTGGTAGGAGGCGGCCTCGGCTGCAAGCAGCTCCTCGCGGCCGACCTTGCCGGCGGCGTAGAGTTCGCGAACCCTCACCTTCTCGGTGTTGGTGAGGCCCGAGGGCATTGGCCCGCCGGGGACGAAGATCACCGGCAGATGCCCGAAGCTCAGTACGCCGATGAGCAGGCCCGGCACGATCTTGTCGCAAATCCCGAGGCAGAGCGCGGCGTCGAACATGTTGTGCGACAGCGCCACCGCCGTCGCCATGGCGATGACGTCGCGGCTGAACAGCGACAGCTCCATCCCCACCTGCCCCTGGGTCACCCCGTCGCACATCGCCGGCACCCCGCCGGCGAACTGGGCGACGCCGCCCGCGTCTCTGGCCGCGTCCTTGATGATCTCGGGGAAGCGCACGTACGGCTGATGCGCCGAGAGCATGTCGTTGTAGGCGGAGACGATGGCGATGTTGGGCTTCTCGTTCTCCCTGAGCACCGCCTTGTCGTGCTCGCCGAAGGCGGCGAAGCCGTGGGCGAGGTTGGTGCAGGAGATGCAGCTCCGCGCCACGCCCTTGGGCGGCACCTCGGCGATGCGGGCGAGATAGGCGGCGCGGCTGGCCTCGCTGCGCTCGAAGATGCGGTCGGTAACGCGTCGAAACTCGGGATGCAGGCTCACGGCTTTTGCTCCTCGCCGGTCAGGACCGGCCCTCCGCCTCGGGCCCACCGGCCTCCTGGTAGGCGGCGATGGCGCTGTATTCGTCGGCGAGCTTCGCCGGCAGGCTCATGAAGATGGGCTTCAGCCGGTCGTAGCTGGCGACGTGCGCCGGGATCGGGCGGTGCCTGTGGGTGGCGCCGACCATCGTCGAGACGACGTCGAGCGACGGCGCCAATTCGAGCGCGACCATGCCGAGGACGGCGGCCCCCAGGCACGAGCTTTCGAAGCTTTCCGGCACCACCACCTCGCGGTCGAACACGTCGGCCAGCATCTGCCGCCACAACTCCGAGCGGGCGAAGCCGCCGGTGGCGCGGATCGTCGAGGTCGGCCCGATCGACGCCTCGACCGCGCCGAGGATGCTGTGCAGGCTGAAGATCACCCCCTCCAGCACCGCCCGAACCATGTGCTCCTTGTGGTGGTGCATGGCGAGGCCGAAGAAGGAGCCGCGCATGCGCGGGTTCCACCATGGCGCCCGCTCGCCGGCGAGGTAAGGGTGGAAGATCAGCCCGGCGGAGCCCGGCGGCACCCGCGCGGCGATCCGGGTCAGCACGTCGTAGGGGTCGATGCCGAGGCGCTTGGCGGTTTCGGTCTCGGCGGCTGCGAACTCGTCGCGGACCCAGCGGAAGACGATGCCGCCGTTGTTGATCGGGCCACCCACCACCCAGTGGTCGGGGGTGAGGTGGTAGCAGAAGGTGCGTTCCTCGGGATCGGTCAGCGGCCGGCCGACGACGGCCCGCATAGCGCCGCTGGTGCCGATGGTCACCGCCACGTCGCCCGGGCGGACCGCATCGACCCCGAGGTTGGAGAGCACCCCGTCGTTGGCGCCGACGACGAACGGCGTGCCTTGCGCGAGCCCCGTGGCGTCGGCCACCTCTTTCGCCAGGCCCGTCACCACCTTGGTGGTCGGCGCCAGCGCCGACAGCCGCTCGGGTCCGATGCCGGCGACCTCCAGGGCCCCCGCATCCCAGTCGAGCGCCTCCAGGTTGAGCATCCCCGTCGCCGAGGCGATCGACAGGTCGACGAGGTAGCGGCCGAAAAGCCGGTGGAAGACATACTCCTTGATGCCGATGAAGCGGGCGGCGCGGGCGAAGATGTCGGCGCGCTCATGGCGAAGCCAGAGCAGCTTGGCCAGCGGCGACATCGGGTGGATCGGCGTGCCGGTGCGCAGGTAGATGGAGCGCCCGTCCATCTCGCCGCGGAGGCGCTCCGCCCACGCGGTCGCGCGGTTGTCGGCCCAGGTGATGCTGCGGGTCAGCGGCTGCCCGTCGGCATCGACGGCAATGATGCTGTGCATCGCGGCGCTGAAGGCGACGCCGGCAACGGCCTCGGGCCGGACGCCGGCGGCCGCGAGCGCGCCGGCGATGGCGCCGACGGTGGCGGCGAAGATCTCCTCCGGGTCCTGCTCGGCGATGGACGGCGCCGGCGCATGCAGCGGGTAGCCGATGCTGTGGTGGCCGGCAACGGCGCCGACGCGGTCGAAGACCACCGCCTTGACGCTGGTGGTGCCGATATCGACGCCGACGATGAAGGGGCCGCCCTCGCCCATGAGGCCTGTGTTCCTAAAGCACGTGTTCCTAAAGCACGGTCGAGAGCAGCATGATGAAGATGATGCCGACGACCGAAAGGATCGTTTCCATCGCCGTCCAGGTCTTGAACGTCTCCAGCACCGTCATGTTGAGATATTGTTTCACCAGCCAGAAGCCGGCGTCGTTGACGTGGGACAGGATCAGCGAGCCGGCGCCGGTGGCCAGCACCAGGAGCTCGCGGTTGACGTCGGGCACCATCGCCACCACCGGCGCGACCAACCCGGCGCCGGTGATGGTGGCGACCGTTGCCGAGCCGGTGGCAATGCGGATGGCGCCGGCGGCGAGCCACGCCAGCAGGATCGGCGAGATATCGGCCTGAACGGCGAGCTGGCCGATGGCGTTGCCGACGCCGCTGTCCACCAGCATCTGCTTGAAGCCGCCGCCGGCGCCGATGATGAGCACGATCGCCGCGGTCGGCGCCAGGCACTCGTCGAGGAACTTGAGGATCCGCCTGGAGTCGAAGCCCCTGGCCTTGCCGAACGTGTAGAAGGAGAGCAACAGCGCCGCGAGCAGGGCGGTGATGGGATCGCCGATGAAGTCCATCCATGCCCGTACCGGGCTGCCTTCCGGCAGGAATACGTCGGATGCGGATTTCAGCAGCATCAGCGCCACCGGCAGCAGCACGGTGAAGAGCGTCGTCCCCAGCCCGGGCAGGGTTTCCGCCTCCGGCTCATGGGCCAACTGCGCCGCGAGGTCCTCGTTGATCGGCGGGTTGACGAAACGGGCGATGAACGAGCCGAACAACGGCCCGGCGATGATCGCCGTGGGCAGGCCGACGATCAGCCCGTAGAGAATCGTCTTGCCGATGTCTGCCTCGAAGATGCTGATCGTAAGCAGCGGCCCCGGATGCGGTGGAACCAGCCCGTGCACGACGGATAGCCCCGCCAACAGCGGAATCGCGATTTTCACCAGCGGCATCTGCACCCGCTTGGCGACGAGAAAGACCAGCGGGATCAACAACACGAAACCGATCTCGAAGAACAGCGGGATGCCGACGATGAAGGCGAGCAGCATCATCGCCCAGTGCACCCGGTCGCGGCCGAAGGCGGTAAGCATGCTCTGGGCGATGCGATCGGCTCCGCCCGACTCGGCCATCATCTTCCCCAGCATCGTGCCAAGCCCGAGGACGATGCCGACGAAGCCGACCACCCCGCCGAACCCCTTCTGGAACGACTTGATGATCTCCGGCAGCGGCACGCCGGCAACCAAGCCCAGAAAGCCGGCGGCGATGGTCAGGGCGACGAAGGGGTGAACCCGGAAGCGGGTGATCAGAATGATCAGGCCAACGACCGATACGAACGCGTCGGCGAGCAACCAAGTCTGCTGGCTCATTCCAAACACTACCGGGTCCTCCACAGGCTCCGCCGCCCCGAAAGATCCCGCAGCGGAAGAATATCCGCCGAATGTCTCCCTCCGCTGGGTCCGCGCCTTAATCTAAAGCAAGGGCAGGGCTGGGGGCTTGCCCGCCCCGAGGAACCCGGCGCATCCGAGCACGTTCATTGGCAAGGCGGTTGGCGGCAAGCGCCAATCGCCGCGGCAGCAGCCGCTCGGTCCGCGCGTTCGAATACGCGCCATGTCAATCCACGTCGGGAGATATCCAAAGATGACCACCGCCGCAGAAACCCTCATGCAAGGCCTCCGCAACGCCCACGCCATGGAGAAGCAGGCCATCGAGTCGATGGAGAACCAGATCGACCGGCTGCAGAACTATCCCGAGATGCAGTCGTGGGTCCGCGACCACGTCGAGAGCTCCAAGCGGCAGCGCGAGCGCATCCGCCAGTGCCTCGAGCGCCACGGGACCGACGCCTCGACCTTGAAGGACATGGCGCTCTCGATCATGGGCAACATCCAGGAGCTGACCGGCTCAATGGCCTCCGACGAGGTCGTCAAGAACGCAATCACCGACTACGGCTTCAAGCACTACGAGATCGCGGCGTACGTCAGCCTCAGCGCCGCAGCCGAGGCCGTGGGCGATCAGGAGACCAAGCGGGTCTCCGACGACATCATCCGTGAGGAAGAGACGCTGGCCAACCGGCTGAAGCCGATCCTGCCGGTGGTGATGAAAGAGTACCTGCGACGCTCGGAGACCGGCGAGACCGCGAAGCGCTAGGCTTTCGGCGGAGAGGCTATCGGATGGATTTCTCGCTGGCCACGCTGGTCGGGCTCGTCGCCGGGCTGTGCTCGACCAGCAGCTTCGTTCCGCAGGTGCTGAAGGCTTGGCGCGAGGGCGACACCGAAGCGATTTCGAAAAGGATGTACATCGTCACGGTGAGCGCCTTCACGCTCTGGATCGCCTACGGGGTAATGATCGAGAGCTGGCCGATCATCGTCTTCAACATCGCCAGCTTGCTGCTGTCCGGGGGGATCCTGGTGCTGAAGCTCCGCCATTCCCGGCGGGCGGCAGCGGCGGGGCCTGCGCCCGCAGAATGACGGGGACCGTCGCGACGTTCGCGACGGTCCCGGCTTCTCTTTATGAACTGGTGGTAATTGTGATCTCGGTGTGCGGGCGGTGCTCAACCGCGGCTTTTGATCATCCGGTAGCCGATCAGGAGGATGACCGCGCCGGCAACCGCGATCAGGAAGCTGCCGAGATTGAAGCCGCTGATGTCGCCCATGCCCAACGCCCGAGCGATGAAGCCGCCGACGAGCGCGCCGGCAATGCCGATGAGGATGGTGACGAAGAAGCCGCCCGGGTCACGCCCGGGCATGAGCAACTTGGCGATGAGGCCGGCGAGCAGGCCGAAAACGATCCACGACAGAATGCCCATCGAGCGTCCCCTGAAATGATGTGAGCGGTCAGGCTAGACCGTTCCTGCGGGAATGCCAACTAGCGGCGGCCGCCTTGATCTTCCCGTTCCACCCGAACCGCCTCTTCGGCGACTTCCTCGACCTTATCGGGAGCAACGCCGGCTTCAACGCTCTCCTCGACGATCTCCTTGGCCACGCTCGGATCCAGACCTTCCTGCTTCGCCTTCTCCTCGACGCGCGCGACCACCTTCGGATCGACGCCCTTGCCCTGTCCCTGCTTGCTGTCGCTCTTCGCCATACTCGGTATCTCCTGAGGCTGAGGCCTTGGAGCGGGGCGTCTCGCCACACCCGCCCCCGGCAATTTATTTCGTCTTCGGGTCCGGCGACGGGGGCCGGTCCTCGGGTGGCGGTGGCGCCGGCGTCGACCACGACGGCGGATCGCTGGCCGGGAAGGTGTCCTCGATCGACTCCTCGACCGGATCGTCCTCCTTCTGGTCGTCCCGATCGTCCTCGACCCGAGGCTTCCCGGCGGACGTCTTCTGCCGCTGTTCGCCCATCATCACACTCCAGTTGCCAAGACTTCGGCACACCGGCCGTACCGCGCAGCGCGCCAGAAAGGCTGGCCGGCGACCCGCACCCGCCGCCTCGGCGTCATGCGGCGCGGGTGCCGCCATCTGAGGCGCTGCCCGTCTTTCGCGCATTATCCGGCGTTAATCTCACGGCGCATTCCGCTCGGGCGCTGGCGGCAGGGCGCTCGCTCCCACATCGCCCGCATCGCCGGTGTCACTCTGTTTGACCGGGCCGGGCCAGCGACTATAGTGGCGCCGCGCCTGCCCCTGTGGCGGAATCGGTAGACGCGGCAGACTCAAAATCTGTTTCCGGCAACGGAGTGGGAGTTCGAGTCTCCCCGGGGGCACCAGCCGCGGCCGGCAAACGTGCTGCCGGTGTACCGCTTGATCTGCCGCCCTGCCGGCCGAGCCGGAACCCATCGAACCAGAGCAGGAGGCGCCGTGACCGACCCCGAGCCAAGCAGCGAGGCTGCGCTGCCCCGGTGCCGGTTCTGCGGCCACCCGGTGCGGAAATGGGCCTGGCGGTGCGGCCACTGCGAAAGCGGGATCGCGACGCCCTATCAGTGGGGTCCGCGCATGGCGATCATTGGCGTGATCGGGGCGGTCTACCTCTGGTCGATCGTCAAGTATTTCGGCTATTGAAGCGGCGCGGCCGCGCCTTTCCTCCGCGCTTCGGTCGATACCGGTTGTACCGCGCATGGTTTGCTCTACTAATAGAAGCGGCGGCTGCTTCGGCGGACCGCGCCACCGTCGATGACTACTCTACGGCGCAAAACAGCGCTTGATTGCGTCCGTGAATGGGTGCTATTTTCCCGTCTGCGGGTTGAGAGACCGTGCACCCGGCGTAAGTAGCCGGGGACGCGGAGCCGCAAAAAAGAGGCCGCCCATTTGGGCTGCGCAAGTTGGAGCGAGGACAGACTGCGGACAGCCGAGATCAAGCAAGAATCAAGGATGCATCGGCTGCCAAGGTCGCGGGAACCAAGACCAATAACAGCCTGATAAAGAGCGAATAACAATAAAATCGTCTTGGGCCTGCGGAGTGACTTCGCGGGCTTTTTTCTTTTGTGCCCGGGTCGGCCTCCCAACCCGGTCGGGTCGCCGCCCGGCGCAAGGGTCTTCCCCCGTCACCCGCAGTGCTGGTACCTGTCGTTGTGGGAAACGGGGAGACGAAAAATGAAATACGCGGTCGGAGTGCGGCTTGCCGCAGCGGTCATCGCCTTGGCGCCACTCCCGGCGCTGAGCGGCGAAAGCGTCCAGCCCGCCGGCGTGCATCTGGTCGCGAACCAGGTTGCGCCGATCGACCTCAACAGCGCCAGCGAAGAGCAGTTGCGCACCCTTCCGGGTGTCGGTCCCGCGCGCGCGCAGGCGATCATCGCCGGCAGGCCCTTTGCCGGCAAGGACGACCTGGTGAAGCGGAACATCCTGCCGAAGAACGTCTACGACGGGATCAAAGAGCGCATCATCGCCAAGCAGAAGTAGCCGGCGATCGCACGTAGCCGCGCCCGCACCCGGAGGGGCGTCAGCGGCTCCGGGCGGCGAGCAAGGTGCCGGCCATCACCGTCTCGAGGCAGGTGCGCAGGCGGGCCGCCTCCACGATCAAGGCGTCGAGAAACAGGGTGCGCTCTTCGTCGCTGAGGTCGTCGTGGCCGCGAAGAACCTCGGCCGCCGACTGGATGACCGTCATCGGCGTGCGCCACTCGTGCTCGAGATCAAGGTCCGCAATCCCCTTGGCTGCGACGGGCGGCGGGGCTGCTGCTGGATAGTCCGGCACGCGTGTTCCTTCCTGGTGTGCGGTGGCGCGGCCGTGACCCCGGCAACAACCGCGGCGCGGTCCGGTGCGACGCAAGCGTGCTGCCTGCTCGCCACCCGAGCCGCTCGAAGCCAGATCCCTTTCCGGCCTTCCCCTTATGGGGATATTTCACCCGCTTTACAAGAGGCAAAGAGCTTGGCCCGTCTCCGTGCACCGTCGCGGCGACGGCCGGCCAGACGCCCGGAGAACTGCTACCGGTTGCGGCAATAACTGCCTTTTGGTACCCTTGCGGGGTAGAGACCGGGGCGGAAGGGACCGCCACCAGGCCGCTGCCTTCGGCGGTCCAGGACCTTCCAGCCGCGGTCTCCTTCATCCGCAACGAACCGAACTCGCGCGCCGCCGAACAGCGGTGGCAAGCGGAGGCACGGTTCGGCGCCACGCGCTGAAGGTCTTCGCACGCGGGCGCCCCTCTTCGTCTGTTTCAAGATCCCAGCCGAGCCGGACTTTCGGACGCTTGAGCCAAGCGCGCCGCCGGCGCGGCCGTTCGTCATGCTCGCATTACTGAAAATACATTTCATGGTGAAAGATGAGTTCGCACACATTCTCGACCACATCCCGCCGTGCGCAATATAGCCGCGCGCAACTCGCCCTCTGCGCCTTCACGGTTCTTGCCGCGCTCTCGACGGCTGGCGCCGCCTCGGCGGCGCCCTGCGGCAACCTGCTCACCGCGTCGGCGGCAACGCCTTCGGGTTTTGCCGCCGCCTACAACCCCTTCACCCCGGCGAAGGAGCTTCTGCTCCAGGGCGCCGACTGCGCAGCCGGCGCCGCCAAGATCAGCGTCGGCAGCGGCTCCGCCGAGCAATACGTCTACAAGAACGCCCTCTACTGGACCGGCTCGGCCTGGCAGGAGTTGCCGCTGTCCGGATCGGCGCTCATCAGCGACACCTGGTACAAGGGGAGCGCCACCGCCTCGATGCCGATCGGGGAGACCCCGCGCTACCTGCTCGGCTACGTCTGCCAGAGCAGTGCCGGGGCGTGGCAATGCGGCTGCAGCGACACCGCCTGCGCCAAGCCGCAGTGGCAGCTCCAGGCGGTGCAGGCACCGGCGGGCACCGGCGGAGGCACCGTCCCGGCGACGGGCGTCTGCGCCGCCGGCGCGAACCCGCCGGCCCAGGCGGCGGCCGCCGGGCTGACCAAGCTCGCCTTCTGCGACGACTTCTCCACCGACACGGTGGCTCGCGGCACGACCGCCGCGGCCCGCGACATCACCGGCACCAAGAAGTGGACCACCGAGCGGGCCGCCAACTTCGGCCTCGTTCCGCCCACCTCCGCCGAAAGCTTCGTCTTCAACAGCGACGGCACCCTGACGGTCACGCCGAACCAGCAGCAATACCAGTGGTTCATGTCGAGCACGGTGCTCCGCGACAACGCGCTCAAGGGCTTCTGGATCGCCAAGAAGCCGAAGTTCTATGCAGAGATCCGCTGGAAGTTCAAGAAGGGCGCCAGCACCTCGCAGCAGCCGGCCTTCTGGTCCATGGACGCCTGCCACCTCTACGGCAAGCCGGCTTCGTGCACGACGAAGAACAACAACCGGTTCATCGAGCCGGACTTCTGGGAGTACTACTTCGCCGCCTGGGGAACGCACTACTACGAGAACACGTCGCCGGCGAAGGACCTCGCCCGCTGCACCGACCAGAACGGAAGCATCCGCATGGCCGAAGACCAGTGGTTCACCGCGGGGACGCTGGTGACCGACGTTCCGGAGATGAAGTACTACAAGGACGACAAGCTCGTGTTCACCCGCACCACCTCGTCGACGTGCTCGGAGCGGAACACCAGCGGGGTCAAGACCGCCTCTTTCATCCGCGAGCTCAAGGACGGTGATTATCCCATCCTGATCGGCTCGAAGGACAAGGAGATCATCACCATCGACTACGTCCGCGTCTGGCTCGCGCCGTAAGCAGCGGCGCTTCCGCCAGATCCCCTTCAACAGCCTCTTCGCGATCCTGACCCTGCCCACGTGCTGCGATCCGCCTGCGTTCGGCGGGTCGCAGCCGCTTTTTCGGCAACGCCCGACGGCCTATCTTCAGTGCGAACGAATTCGCGTTCGCCGAACCACCCGTGAGCCGCCGATGAGCGAAGCGCTCGCCGAAAAGTACGACCGCGCGGTCCCGCGCTACACCAGCTACCCGACGGCGCCGCACTTCCGGCCGATGGCGGATGACGCGACCTACCGGACCTGGCTGGCGGGGCTCGACCCCGCGCAGCCCCTCTCCCTCTACTTCCACATCCCGTTCTGCGACGAGATGTGCTGGTTCTGCGGCTGCTACACCAAGATCGTCAATCGCTACGAGCCGGTTCGCCAGTATCTCGACGCCCTCGAGGCGGAGATCGCGCTCATCGCCGATGCCCTTCCCGGCCCCTTTCGCGCCCAGCACCTGCACTGGGGCGGCGGCAGCCCGACCATGCTCGAGGCTCGCGACTGGCTGGAGCTGACCGCACGGCTCAGGGGCGCATTTACCCTGACGCCCGACGCGGAGCTCGCCGTCGAAATCGATCCGCGCGATGCCACGGAAGAATATATCGCTGCCCTCGGCGAAGCCGGGGTGAACCGCGCCAGTATCGGCGTGCAGGACTTCCATCCCGACGTTCAGACCGCGGTCAACCGCCACCAGCCGTTCGCCGTGGTCGAACGGGTCTGCGGCTGGCTGCGCCGGCACGGCATCACCGCCATCAACCTCGACCTGATGTACGGCCTGCCCCACCAGACGGTGAAACGGGTCGAAGCCATGGTCGATCTGGCCGTCCGCCTCGAGCCGGCGCGGGTCGCCCTGTTCGGCTATGCCCACGTGCCGTGGATGAAGAGCCACCAGCGGCTGATCGACGAGGCGGCGCTGCCGGGAACGGCGGAGCGCTGGCGCCAGAGCGCCGCGGCCGGGCGGCGGCTGCAGGAGCACGGGCTCGTGCCCATCGGCCTCGACCACTTCGCCCGCCCCGACGACCCACTTGCGGTGGCGGCCGCGCACCGCCGGCTGCATCGCAATTTCCAGGGCTATACCGCCGACGCCGCGGCGACCTTGCTGGGCCTCGGCGCTTCCGCCATCGGCAGCCTGCCGCAGGGCTACGTGCAGAACCTGATGCCGCTCAAGGACTACCGCGAGGCGGTGTTCTCCGGCCGGCTGCCGGTCGCGCGCGGCCTTGCGCTGGGCGACGACGACCGGCTGCGAGCCGAGATCATCGAGCGACTGATGTGCGACCTCGCGGTCGATGCCGCCGCCATCTGCGAACGCCACGGCGCCGAGCCCGCGGTTCTGGATCCGGCGATGGCGGCCCTTGGGCCGCTCGCCGCCGACGGGCTGATCGAGGTGGAGGGGCGGCGGATCGCGGTCACCGAAGCGGGGCGGCCGTTCGTTCGCCTCGCGGCGGCTGCCTTCGACGCCTACCTCGGCACCGGCAAGGCCCGACACTCCCGGGCGGTGTAGGCCGCTACAGAAGCCGGAGCTGCCGGCCTTCCGCCGCGGGCGGCTGGAACCGGCTGCAGTCGAGGGTCGCGGCTCCCCGTCCCGAAGCGAGCCCGAGCCGCCTGCAGGCCAGCGCGAAGCGCTGGGACAAGAGCTCGGCATAGCCGCCGGCCCCGCGCATGCGCTCGCCGAACTCCGAGACATAGAGGCTGCCGCCGCGGCAGTCGCGCAGGCGGCCGAGCACCCGCCCCGCCCGGTCGGGGAAGTGGGCGTCCAGCCAGGCGGCGAAGCCCTCCTTCAGCTCCAGGGGCAGGCGCAGCAAGGTGTAGCCGGCACTCGTCGCCCCCGAGCGGGCGGCCGCGGCAAGGATCCCCTCCAGCTCGTGGTCGTTCACGAACGGGATCATCGGCGCCGCCATGACCGTGACCGGCACACCCGCCTCGGCCAAGGCGGCGATGGCCTCCAGCCGCCGTCTCGGCGAGGAGGCGCGCGGCTCCATCCTTCGCGCCAGAGCGCCGTCCAGCGTCGTGACCGAGATCCCGACCGAGGCCAGGGCCGACGCCGCCATGGGCGCGAGCAGATCCAGATCGCGGACCACGAGCGCCGACTTGGTCGTGACCATGACCGGATGGCGGTGCGCCGAAAGCACCTCGAGGACCGCCCGGGTGATCCGTCGCCCGCGCTCGATCGGCTGGTAGGGATCGGTGTTGGCGCCGAGCATGATCGGCTGCGGCCGGTAGCCGGGCCTCGCCAGTTCGCGCGTAAGGACGGCGGCCGCATCGGCCTTGGCGAACAGCCTGGTCTCGAAGTCGAGGCCGGGCGAAAGCCCGAGATAGGCGTGGGTGGGCCTGGCGTAGCAGTAGACGCAGCCGTGCTCGCAACCGCGGTAGGGGTTGATGGAGCGGTCGAATGGGATGTCCGGCGAGCTGTTACGGGAGATGACCGTGCGGCAGGCCTCGTCGACGACGTTGGTGCGCAGCGGCGGGGCCGGCGCGCCGTCGTCCGCCTCGGCCTCCTCGAGCGCGTAGCTCAGGGCTTCGTACCGCCCCGTAGGGTTGCCGATGGCGCCGCGGCCTTTGTGTGGACCTCGCATCCCTGTGCTGATGGGGATGCGGATGGAACATTTCAAGAACCACGACGGCTGCATCGCGGCAAAGCCGCCTGTGGCCGGACTGTGGCCCGAGCGACACGAAGACGCAGCAGCTTCATCCGCCCACTTCCCCTCCGCCCGGATTGGCCGATAATCGCTAAGGCCAGCCGCAGGGGACGAGCTGACCATGCTGAGCGTGATCATACCGGTGCTGAACGCCGGACAGGTGCTGGGGCCGACCCTGGAAGCCGTCTCGGCGGCCAAGCGCTTCCTCCCTTGCGAGACCATCGTCGTCGACGGCGGCTCGACTGACGACAGCGCCCAGATCGCCACCCGCTACGGCGCCATCGTGCTGAACAGCCCCCGCGGCCGGGGAACGCAACTGGCCGAAGGCGCTGCGGCGGCCGCCGGCGACTGGTTCTTCTTCCTCCACGCCGACACCCGGCCGCAGGAGGGCTGGATCCCTGCCCTGCGCAAGTTCATCAACGGCCCGGACAGCCGGCGACGGGCCGCGGTTTTCCGCTTCCGCCTGGACGACGGCGCCGTGGCCGCCCGCCTGGTCGAGCGGGCGGTAGCGATCCGCAGCGGCCTGTTCCGCCTTCCCTATGGCGACCAGGGCCTGCTGATCGGCCGCGCCTTCTACGAGGAGATCGGCGGCTACGCCAGGATCCCGCTGATGGAGGACGTCGACATCGTCCGGCGCATCGGCCGCAAGCGGCTTTCGGTGCTCAACGCCGCGGCGCTGACCTCCGCCGAGCGCTACCGCCGCGACGGCTACCTGCTGCGGCCGCTCCGCAACCTGGTCTGCCTGGCCCTGTACCAGGCCGGAGTTTCGCCGCGAACCATCAGCAGCCTGTACCACTCCCACTGAAGCGGTCCCAAAGCGCCGCGAGTGCCCCCGGCGCTTCGGCCCGGGCTGTGGCGTTCACGACCTCAGTTGTGGGACTCCCGGCGAACGACATAGCGGCCGTTCTCCACCCCGGAGAACATCTCGCCTACCTGCGGATGCGCCACCGGCGCGCCGGTGTCGTCGGGAAGCAGGTTCTGCTCGGAGACGTAGGCGATGTAGGTGGCCTCGGCGTTCTCGGCGAGCAGGTGGTAGAACGGCTGGTCCTTGCGCGGGCGGACATGCTCGGGGATCGACAGCCACCACTCCTCGGTGTTGGCGAACACCGGATCGACGTCGAAAATCACGCCACGGAACGGGTAAAGGCGGTGGCGGACAACGTCGCCGATCTGGAACTTGGCGCGTCTGACTTCCATTAAGGCATCCCCGTCTGCAGATTATCAGGTAGACAGGGCCGGCCCGGCTTTTCAAGGGCTGTTCCGGAGGGGCCGGACGGGAGCCCGGACCGACGACCACAGGCGGGGGCGGTTGCCGCAGGCGGCCGGCTCGAGGCGCAGGTGATGCTCATCGAGGTGATCTACGACCCCGGCTGTCCCTGGTGCTTCATCGGCAAGCGCCAACTCGAGCGGGCCCTGGCGGCGCGGCCGCGGGCGCAGGCGACGGTGCGCTGGTGGCCGTTCCTGCTCAATCCCGACATGCCCGCGGAGGGGGTCGACCGGTCGACCTACCTGATGCGGAAGTTCGGCAGCCAGGCCCGCATCAGCCGGGTCTTCGGCGCGATCTCGGATTTCGCCGAGGCGGTCGGCATCGAGTTCGCCTTCGACCGGATCCAGCGCACGCCCAACACGCTCAACGCCCACCGGCTGGTCCGCTTCGCCGAGATGCATGGCCTTGCCTCGGCCGCCGTCGAGGCGCTGTTTCGCAACCATTTCGTCCTCGGCCGCGACATCGGCGAGGTCGGGGAACTGATCAGGATCGGCCTCGACCTCGGCTTTCCGCCGCAGGAGGTCCGCTCGCACCTGCAGAGCGACCGCGACGTCACCGACGTCTTCGCCGCCAACGCCCGCGCCCATCGGCTGGGCATCAACGGCGTTCCGACCTTCCTGTTCGAACGGACCTACGTGATCTCCGGCGCCCAGGAGCCGCAGGTGCTGAGCCGGATGCTGGACGTCGCCAGGGAGCGCGCCCTCGCCGGCTGAAGTCAGCCCCCTCCTCCGCCGCCGGCTCAGGCCGGCCTTTTCCCCTGCCGGCCGAAGTCCCCCTTCCAATGGTGCATACCACTTTGGTGTTAATTTAACGTCGATCGGTTGTATTGAGGAACGACCTGCCGTAGCCCATGTCTCCGGGGACGCCGCGGTGGGCGACGCCGCCTGCCGAAAATGCTTTGCCAACAGGGGCATCAACAAGACGGGCGTCTGGGCGGAGGTGGAGGTGACAACTCGGGCGACGGGTATCTGGGACGATGTGTGGGGCGAAACGGACCGCCCGCTTGCCGCCGGCCTGCGGGGATGGATGTCACCAGGGGCCGGGGGCGGCGGTGACCGACGGTGAGCGGCTGCGGTAGCCGCGGCCGTCGACGCGGTTCCGACGGCGCCCTTCTCCCTATCCAACTCCTCCCGCTGCAATCCGGCGCTGCCGCTGTCGGCGCCCCTGTCGGCGTCCGGAAGGCCTTTCCCAGGCTTGGGGCGGCCGGCGAGCGGGGGTGTCGGCCCGCGGAGCGGCGGCCGACCGGGGAGATCAGGCGCCTGCAGCCGATGAGGGTCCTCTTGCAACGCCTGCTGCCCATGGTCGAAGCCGTCATGAAACGGCCACCATCGCCGCACTCAATCGCGGTGGCGCGGCGCCGGTCAATCGCCTGCGGCTGACGGCATGTCACGCCTTTCGCTGTTCGGATCAAGCCGGGGGGACGATGCTTTAGGGTTGGAGCGTATGCACACGGTTTGCGTCGCCTGCATCAACCATACCGTGAGCCACAATTGCAGCTTCCCGCTAAAGCAGCGGGTGCAATGATGGGCATCACAGCACAGAGGGCCTCATTCGCGTAGGCTTGCCCAGAAATGCAAACAAAGTGGCGACGGCTATGACCAACCTCCTGCTGCAAACGATGTCCGCCTTCTGTGATGCGAGCGTGAACCCGGCGCTCTGGCCGGATGCCATGGCGGCGCTGGCCGATGCCGTCGACGCCGACACGGCGTTCACGGCCGAGCATACGGCCGGCGGCGACGCCGGGCGAATCGCCCACTCCTGGGGCGTCGATACCAAGCTCCTGGTCACCTACCCGGAAGCCGCCGTCCCATTGAGCGCGTGGCTGCGCGAGGCCAAGACGGCCGGTTCGGCGCCGCGGGTCTGGGACGGCGAAGACATCGTCATCGACGGCAGGCCGCTCGGCCGCAGCAGCTTCGGCTCCGACTGGCTTCAGGCGCAGAACCTTCATTACGTCCTGATCGGCGTTGCCGCCGGTCCGGACGGCGACGTCGACCTGGTCCTGCTCGGCAGGAGCCGGCGCCGCGGCAGGTTCCCGGCGGAGGCGGCCGCCCTGTTTGCAGATCTGCTTCCCCACCTCCACCGCCGGCTTGCGGCCGGTGAAGCGGCGCAACTGGCGAAGACCGTGCAGGGGGCGGCGGCGACGGCGCTTCGCGGCGTGCCCCTCGGGGTCGCGCTGATCCGCGCCGACGGCGGCGTGCTGTTCGCCAACGCCGCGGCCAATGCCGTCATCAACAACGGCGACATCCTCTCCCTCAGCAACGGCGCACTGGCCCTCGGCCAGCCGGGGCGCCGCGGCCGCTTCCGCGAGCTCCTCACCCGGATCGCGGCGATGGTGAAGGACGGCGAGCAGGTGTCGCCGCGCGCCATCGCGGTGCCGCGGCCGTCCCGGCAGCGGCCGGTGAGCCTCCTGATCTGGCCGCTGCCGGACGCGAGCGAGGTCGGTCCGGACGAGCCGGTTGCCGTCGTCTTCATTGGCGACCCCGAGCATCGTGGCGAGATCGACCCGATGCGGCTCTGCGACCTCTACGGCCTGAGCCGGGCCGAGGCGCGGGTGGCGGCGCTTCTGGCGCAGGGCCACCGCCTCGACGAGACGGCGCAGATCCTTGGCGTCGCCTACGAGACCGTGCGCAAGCACCTCAAGCAGATCTTCAGCAAGACCGGCACCGACCGCCAGGCCGAGCTGGTGCGCATGCTGGTCGGCGGCCCCGCCGCCGTGCTCACCCTGCCGATCTGAGCGCCAGTCCGAGGATCCCGGCGTCCTGACGCGCGGCGGCGGCTTGAGGGCGCCGCCGGCCGGACGCAACCGGCCGCGATGCGCGGCGGGCAGCAGTGCGTGCGAAGCAGCGACCGCGCGAGGCCGAAGGATCAGGCCGTTACTGCGTCTTGCGCGGGCCGAGCAGCAGCCAGATGAGGAAGCCGACCAGCGGCAGGAGCAGGATCAGCACCACCCACAGGACCTTCCTGCCCGTGGACGTGGTGCTCTGGACGATGTGGATGATCGCCCAGACGTCCACCGCGAGAACGACGAGCCCGAACAGACCTCCGACGCGCATCCCTTCCATCGCCCCGCGACCCCTTCCATCGTCCGCTACCTGAAAGCGCTCCCGGCGCCCTCGGGGCGCCGCACCGCGAGCGGACATCGGGGGCGACAGGAGCAAACTCCCCGCCCGCTGTCAACGCCGGCGGGACGCCGGAACCGCCCCCGGATGCCACCGAACCGGATGAACCCGGGGGCCGCGTCGCGCCGCTGGCCCGCAGCGGACCTTGCCGCCGCCCGATGCATCCGCCTGCTGTCCCGGCAGGCGATGCCGGCACCCGGCAAGGCGGGCAACGCTCGCGGCTGCGGAGGCGCCCGGTGGACGGCGGCGGAGCTCTGTCGGGCCTGTTCGCGCCCGGCGGATCGCGCTCCTTGCCCCGCGGCCGCAAGGACGCTTCACCGCACGCGCACAATGAGCGCCCGCGGGCAGCTCTGACCCGGCGCGGACGGGCGACGCCGCGGCCCTCCACCGCAAGGCGCGAACGATAGTCGCTAGTAATGCGAATGGCTATCGACTGTAATGGCCACGGACGGCGGGCCGGTTTCATCTGGGCGCTAGCATTTCGCGTATGCGAACATTGACTTCCGCTGATCCAAGGTCTAATGGTTTTGGTCTTGGTTCGCCCGGGCATTGAAGAACAAGGGGAAATTCCCATGCCTTCCGTTGATCGTCCTCTGTCCCCGCACTTGCAGGTGTATCGGCCGCAGATCACCTCGATCCTGTCGATCCTGCACCGCATCACCGGCGTCGCGCTGACCTTCGCCACCCTGCTGCTCACCTGGTGGCTGGCCGCCGCCGCCTATGGGCCGGAGCAGTTCGCCGACGCCCAGGCATTCCTCGGCTCCTGGATCGGCCAGCTGCTGCTGTGGGGCTTCACCTTCGCGGTCTTCTATCACCTCGCCAATGGCGTCCGGCACCTGCTGTGGGACTTCGGCTGGGGCTTCGAGATCGACCAGGTGCGCAAGACCGGCATCGCCGTCGTCGCCTTCGCCGCCGTGGCCACCGTGATCACCCTGATCGCCGCCTACGCGGCGGGAGGCGCATGATGGAACTCCGCTCCTCGCTCGGCCGGGTCCGCGGCCTGGGTTCGGCAAAGGAAGGCGTCGGCCACTGGTGGGCGCAACGCTTCACCGCGATCGCCCTGGTGCCGCTGTCGATCTGGTTCGTCTTCGCCGCGATCTCGCTGATGGGCGCCGACTACGAGACCTTCCGCGCCTGGATCTCGGTGTTCGGCAATGCCTTGGCGATGATCGTGCTGGTGGGCACCCTGTTCTACCACGCCTACCTGGGCATGCAGGTCGTGCTCGAGGATTACGTCCATCATGAGCCGGCCCGGGTCATCGCCCTGCTGGCCTCGCGCTTCGTCCTCTTCGTGTTGGCGGTGTCTTGCATTCTCGCCATCGTTCTCGTTGCCATGGGGAGATAGCACCGATGTCTACCGCCTATCCCATCACCGACCACGCCTATGACGTCATCGTCGTCGGCGCCGGCGGCGCCGGCCTGCGGGCGACGCTGGGCATGGCCGCCGCCGGGCTGAAGACCGCCTGCATCACCAAGGTGTTCCCCACCCGCAGCCACACCGTCGCCGCCCAGGGCGGCATCGGCGCCGCGCTGGGCAACATGGCCGAAGACAGCTGGCAGTGGCACATGTACGACACCGTCAAGGGCTCCGACTGGCTCGGTGACCAGGACGCCATCGAATACATGTGCCGCGCCGCCGTTCCCGCGGTCCACGAGCTGGAACACTTCGGCGTGCCGTTCTCGCGCACCAAGGACGGGCGGATCTACCAGCGCCCCTTCGGCGGCCACATGCGCAACTACGGCGAGGCCCCGGTGCAGCGCGCGTGCGCCGCCGCCGACCGCACCGGCCACGCCATCCTGCACACCCTCTATCAGCAGTCGCTGAAGCACAACGCGGAGTTCTTCGTCGAGTACTTCGCCATCGACCTGATCATGGACGACGAAGGGGCCTGCCGCGGCGTCATCGCCTGGAACCTCGACGACGGCAGCATCCACCGCTTCCAGGGCCACACCACGGTGTTCGCCACCGGCGGCTACGGCCGGGCCTACTTCTCCTGCACCTCGGCGCACACCTGCACCGGCGACGGCAACGCCATGGCGGCCCGCGCCGGCCTGCCGCTGCAGGACCACGAGTTCATCCAGTTCCACCCCACCGGGATCTACGGCTCCGGCTGCCTGATCACCGAGGGCGCCCGCGGCGAGGGCGGCTACCTCACCAATTCTGCCGGCGAGCGGTTCATGGAGCGCTACGCCCCGACCGCCAAGGACCTCGCCTCGCGCGACGTGGTCAGCCGGTCGATGACCGTCGAGATCCGTGAGGGTCGCGGCATCGGCGCCGAGAACGACCACATCATGCTCCACCTCGAGCATCTCGGCTCCGACATCCTGCTCGCCCGGCTCCCCGGCATCACCGAGACGGCGAAGATCTTCGCCGGCGTCGATGCCACCAGGGAGCCGATCCCGGTGCTGCCGACGGTGCACTACAACATGGGCGGCATCCCGACCAACTATCACGGCGAGGTGCTGCGCCCGACCGCGGACGACCCGGACGCGATCTGCCGCGGGCTGATGGCGGTCGGTGAATGCGGGTGCGCCTCGGTGCACGGCGCCAACCGCCTCGGCACCAACTCGCTGCTCGACATCGTCGTCTTCGGCCGCGCCGCGGCGCTGCGGGCAGCGGAGAAGATCAAGCCCGGCTCGTCGCATCCGCCACTTGTCAACGGCGCCGGCGAGGAGGCGCTCGCCCGCCTGGACCGGCTGCGCCACGCCAAGGGCGGGCAGACAACCGCCGACATCCGGCTCAAGATGCAAAAGACCATGCAGAGCAACGCCGCGGTGTTCCGCGAGCAGGAGGTGCTGGCCGAGGGCTGCCGGAAGATCGACGAGGTCTGGGACACGCTCCCCGACATCCGCCTGTCGGACCGCTCGCTGATCTGGAACTCCGACCTGGTCGAGGCGCTGGAGCTCGAAAACCTGATGATCTGCGCCAAGGCCTCGCTCTACTCGGCGGAGGCGCGCAAGGAGAGCCGCGGGGCGCACGCCCGCGAGGACTTCCCCGACCGCGACGACGCCAACTGGATGAAGCACTCGCTGGCCAGCATCGACGAGGCGGGCAAGGTGACGCTCAGCTACCGGCCGGTGCACACCTACACGCTGACCAACGAGGCCAAGTACATCGAGCCGCAAAAGCGGGTCTACTAGGATCCGTAGAGGGACAAACCATGGTCGAATTCAACCTGCCGCCGAACTCCAGGATCAAGGAAGGCAAGACCTTTCCGGCGCCCGCCGGCGCGACGAGGGTCCGGCGGTTCAAGATCTATCGCTATGATCCGGAAAGCGGCGAGAACCCGAGGCTCGACACCTTCGACGTCGACCTCGACGCCTGCGGGCCGATGGTCCTGGACGCGCTGATCAAGATCAAGAACGAGATCGACCAGACGCTCACCTTCCGCCGCTCCTGCCGCGAGGGCGTCTGCGGCAGCTGCGCCTTCAACATCGACGGCACCAACACGCTGGCCTGCATCAAGGCGATCGAGGACATCAAGGGCGAGGTCAAGATCTACCCGCTGCCGCACCTGCCGGTGGTCAAGGACCTGGTCCCGGACCTCTCGGTCCCGTACGCCCAGTACCGGCTGATCCAGCCGTGGCTCAAGGCCGACACCCCGCCGCCGGCGGGCGAGCGGCTGCAGAGCCCGGAGGAGCGCGAGCGTCTCGACGGGCTGTGGGAGTGCATCCTCTGCTTCTGCTGCCAGACGAGCTGCCCCAGCTACTGGTGGAACGGCGACCGCTACCTGGGCCCCGCCATCCTGCTTCAGGCCTACCGCTGGATCGCGGATACCCGCGACGAGGAGACCGGCGAGCGGCTGGACCAGCTGAACGACCCCTACCGGGTGTTCCGCTGCCACACGATCATGAACTGCACCAGCACCTGCCCGAAGCACCTCAACCCGGGCAAGGCCATCGCCGAGATCAAGAGCCTGCTGGCGAAAAGAACGTTCTGAGGGCACGACCGAACGCGCAGGGGAACAAGGACGGAAAGCCGCCGGGCGGGGAACCCGGCGGCTTTCTTCATGCGCCCGGGCCCGGCAGGGTTACGATGGCGCTCCAGGAATAACCTCGGTAGAGCGAACGGCAGGCGCAGTGCGCGCCCAAGGCAGCGGCCGCGGCCCGCAGCGCCTGCTCGTGTGCCGCGTTCGGGGCGACATGGAAGCGGCGGAGCCAGGCGTAGAGCAGCGCCCGGAAGGGCGGGGGCAACCCTTTCTGGCGGCCGAAGTCGACGAGATGCAGCCGCCCGCCGGGAGCGACCGCGGCCAGCGCCGCGTCGATGGCCGCCCGCCACTCCGGGATCATCGACAGGCTGTAGGAAAAAAACACCCGGTCGAAGGCGGGGCGGGCGAACAGCACCTCCGGGTCGAAGCAGGCGGCGTCTGCACGGGCCAGGCGAACCCGCTCGGCAAGGCCGGCGCGGCCGATGCCGCTCGCGGCCGTCTCCAGCATGAGTGCCGAAATGTCGAGGCCGCAGAGCGAGGCGTGGGGATAGGCCTTGGCCGCGGCGACGAGGTTGCGGCCGGTGCCGCAGCCGATCTCCAGCACCGTCCCGCCCGCCGGCGGGTCGAGCTCGGCGATCAGCCGGTCGCGGCCAAGCAGGTAGTGCTTGCGGGTCGCGTCATAGAGGTGGCGCTGGCGCCGGTAGATCCGGTCCATCAGCAGGGCGGCGGGCGCGCCTCCCTCCGTGGCCATCAACCGCAATGAACGTTGCGACCCCGTGGGCGGCATCGTGGCCCATGGGACGGCAACCGCATTTCTTTATCGTCATCGCCGTGCTTGTCACGGCGATCCAGACCTTCGTGGACCCGCGGAACGAGTCCGAGGGTGACGTAAAACTGGGGACCGGCGGCCGGGACGTCAGCTTCTGACATGGTCGAGCGCGTCGTCGGCGCAGGCCGCATCCGCGACAGCGGCGTAGGGCGGGTAAGCCGTAGGCGTAACCCGCCGCATTGAGGCGGGTCCGGCTTCGCCTCGACCCGCCCTAGGCTACTGCCGGCAGCTCGCACCGGATCATCCTCGCATGCGGAGCAGGTGGAAGCCGCCGTAGATCGACGAGCGGTCGCGGCCGGCAAGTTCCTTGGATCGGTCCTCCAGGTAGGTCCAGCGGCCCAGTACCTCGGGTGCGACCCGGCCGGGGAGCGGGCTCGCCAGGGCCGCGGTGCGGAAGATGACCCGGGCGCCGGGACGGGCGGTGCGGGTGATCTCCGCCCACAGGGCGCCCAGCTGTGCGTCCGTCATCCAGTCCTGGGCGTCGAGGAGGACGAAGCCGTCCAGGCTCTCCTCGGGCTCGAGGGCGAGCTGCTCGGTGAACGAGCGGTTGACGACCGAAACGCGGTCGGTGCGGCCGCTGATGGCCTCGAAATGGGCGCGCTCCAGGTAGGGCGGCAGCGGCCCCTGCCCGTCTGCGGCATAGCCGCGGGCGAAGGCCTGCCAGGCGAAATAGTTCTCGGCGAGCGGAAAGCCGCAGGCCAGCCGCTCCAGCCGGGCGCACAGCACCGCCGCCATGTCGCCGCCGCCGGTCGAAGCCAGCGCCTCGTACTGGACGGGGGGAATGCCGAGGCCGTAGAGCGAAACCTTTTGCGACATCGCCCAGCGCACCAGCCGCTTGTCGAACAGCGGCGACAGCGACGCGGCGAAGAAGGCCCTCTGCTCGTCGAGGGTGCGGGCGCGGACCAGCTCTTTCGGGTCGATGCCGTAGAGCCTGGCCACCGCGTGGCTCAGGCCGATGAACCGGCCGAGCAGGCCGTGGCGGTAGAGGTTTCGAGCGAACAGGGTGATGCGCCGGCGGCCCAGGGCGTCTCTCCGCTCCCAGTAGCGCCGGGTCTCGTCGTCCAGGTGCGGGCGGACATAGCGGTCGTAGGCCGCGAGGTTGGCCTTGCCCCGGGCCTCGCCGAAGAACCGGTAGAAAACCTCGTAGGTGGGCGCATGCCGGGCAGCGGCGAGCTTCAGCCGGGTGAGCGCCACGTGGGCGCGGTTGAGGTCGACGGCGACGATGCGCTCGGGCTCAGCGGTGAGATACGAAAGCACGTTGCAGCCGCCGGAGGCGATGGCGATCAGCCGGGCGCCCGGTCTGAGCTCCAGGGCGTCGAGGTCGACCCCCGGGTCTTCCCAGATCTGCGGGTAGACGAGGCCCTTGAAGACGGTGGTGAACAGGCGCTCGAGCGCGCCGGCGCCGAGGCCGGCGTCGTGACGGTGGACGGCCTGCTTCAGCCGAGCGTGCTCGTTTCTGTGGAAGGGCAGCAGCGGCACGATGGTGACCCCGGTCCCGGCTCGAAGGCGATCTGCGGCTGATACCACGCGGCCGGCGACGCTTTCGTGAACCCGGGACCCCGCCTCCGCGCGTAGGGCGGACGGCTCGGAGCCGTCAGATGGTCACCTTCAGGTTGACGCTGGCGGGATCCGGCATGGTCTTCGACGCCTCCAGGATCTCGATGCCGACAACCCGGCCCTCGGCGTCATAGTCGAGGATGACCCCGGCCTTGTCCTCGTCGCTCTCGGCGACCTCGCGCGATGCCAGGACAATGCTGAGGGTGTCGGTCCTTCGATCGTAGGTGATGTTCACCCGCGCCCTCCCGTACTCGCCGGCTCTGCCGGATCCATGAAGCTTACCATGGACGCTGCTTACTGCGAGGAGGCGGTAGCCGACAGAGCCGTAGCAACCATTAAGCACCGGCCGGTTTTTCGGTCCAGGGGGTGCCTCGGGCGAGGACGGCGTTGGCGAAGACGAGGAGTTTTCGGGCGCAGGCGACGAGGGCGACGGTATGGGGTTTGCCGC
>JAXMOZ010000042.1:0-29686 GCA_034382075.1 Rhodospirillales bacterium | reverse complement strand
TCGCCTCGACCCGGCCTACGTCGCCACGCCGCTCCGCGCCTCGATGCTTTTCATTGAAAAGACCTGGATGGCCGCAACGAGTGCGGCCATGACGTCGGGGGAGAGAGTGGCCAGGCGGGGCCCCGCCTGGCCATGACGTCCGGGTAGCCGTGACGTCCGGGGAGCGGAGTGCGTCGCCTGTTTCCTTCGGCCTCGTCATCCTCGCGCTCGTCGCGAGGATCCACGCAAAGCCACCGGAGGGCGGTCGCCGACGACGCCGTAGGGCGGGGCGAGGCGAAGCCGGACCCGCCGGAAAGACGCGGGCGAGGGCTCCGAAACTGGGTGGGAGTCAGGCCAGGGAGGTCGGCGGCGTCGGTACGGTCGCGCCGGCCCCTTCGGCCTCGCGTGCCTGGCGCTGGTAGAGGCTGGCGAAGTCGATGGGCCCCAGCATCAGCGGCAGGAACCCGGCGTTGACCGTGGTCGTGGCCAGGATCTGCCGCGCGAACGGGAACAACAGCCGCGGGCACTCGATCAGCAGCACCGGGTGGACGTCGCCCTGGGGCACGTTGAGGGTGAACACCCCGCCGTAGGACAACTCGACCAGGAAGGCCTGGGTCTCGCCGACCTTGCAGTCGGCGCGGACGTTGAGCACCACCTCGTAGACCGGAGCCTCCAGCGCCCGAGCCTGGACATCGACGTTGACGCTGATGTCCGGCTGCGACTGCTGCATCTGGCTGAACACCTGCGGCGTGGCCGGGGCCTCGAAGGAAAAATCCTTGATGTACTGGGCGTTGACGATCAGCGGCGGCTGCGCCGGGGCGCCGTCGCCCTTGCCTGCCGCCGTCGCGTCGCCGCCGTTGCCGATTTCGTCGCTCATCGTCACCCCCGGAAGGTCATCCTCTGCGGCTGGCTAACACGGATCCGGACAGGGCACAACGCTAGCCTCCCGCGCGCCTTGCCGGCGGCAGGTCGGGGGCGCCGCCGTCCGCGGGGGCGACCTCGCTCTTCCCCCAGCCGCGTCCCGGCGCCGGCGGCTCGGCGCCGGCGGGCTCGACCTCTTGCCACTCTCCCTCGATGATGACGTCGCTCCTGGCTCTCGGGCCGGCACCGGCCCCCGTCCCTGCCGCATGCACCCGCACCTCCGCGCGGCGGGTCGCCTGGGCGACGAGGCCCACGGCAAGCCGTCGCCGCAGCGGTGGGATGAGCAACAGGAAGCCCAGGGTGTCGGTAATGAACCCCGGCGTGATCAGGAGCGCGCCTGCGACAAGCAGGGCCAGACCCTGCAGCACCTCGCCCACCGGCGCTTCGCCGGCGGCGATGCTTTTCCTCGCCGTGGCAATGAGCCCGATCCCCTGAAAGCGGATGATTACCGTCCCGATCAGCGCGGTCAGCACGATGCAGACCAGCGTCGGCCACAGGCCGATGTATCGGCCGACGAGAATGAAGACCGTGATTTCCAGGATCGGAACCACGATCATCACCGTAAACAGCACTAAACCCATCGTTGCCTCCCGGTGCGTCCAGGTCCATCTCAACAACGAGAAAGGCCTGTTTTCCGCAAAAGCAATGGCTGGGTGGACGGTCGATGCACACGCCGCTATTGTGCATTCGGCACAGCGACCCGCGGCGATCTTTTAACCATATGCGATCACGTCAGGATCTGGCATGGGCGGCGGCTTTCAGTTTATCGACATCATCCTCTTCGCGCTGGTTGCGGGTTTTTTGATCCTGCGCCTGCGCAGCGTGCTCGGCCGCCGCGACGGGCATCAGGGTCCGGCCCAGGATCCGTTCCGCCCGCCGGCGGCGAAGGACAAGGCCGAAGCCGACGTGGTTCGCCTGCCCGAGCGCGGGGAGCCGGCGCCTGCGCCAGCCCCCGACCAGGCGCCGGGATCGCTGCAGGCCGGCGTGACCCAGATCAAGATCGCCGATCCGAGCTTCAAGGAAGACGAGTTCCTCTCCGGCGCCGGCGTTGCCTTCGAGATGATCCTGACCGCGTATGTCGCCGGCGACAGCGCCGCGCTGAAGCCGCTGCTCAGCCCGGAGGTGTTTGCCAACTTCTCCCGCTCCATCGAGGAGCGCGCGGCCGCGGGCGACGTGCTGGAGACCACCCTGGTGGGCGTGCAGAAGGCGACCATCGAGGAGGCCTACATGGCCGGGCGGATGGCGCACGTCACCGTCCGCTTCGTCAGCGAGCAGGTGACGGTCACCCGCAACGCCAGCGGTGAGATCGTCGAAGGCGACCCGGAACGGGTGACGACCGTGACCGACCTTTGGACCTTCGCCCGCGACACCCGCAGCCCCGACCCCAACTGGACGCTGGTCGCGACGGGAACCGTCGACTAGCCCGCGATCCGAGGCATGCCGCCAGGCCTGACGAGCCGGTCGCGGCCAGTGCCGGCCGTCGCCGCCGCCTTGCTGGTTGTGCTCCTCGCCATGGTTGGCTGTGCACCGCGGCCGTTGCCGCCGGCGCTGCGGCTGGAGCCGGCCGCCTTCGCCGACGTTCCCGGCTGGGCCGAGGACGACCATGGCCTGGCGCTGATGGCGTTCGTCGCCTCCTGCTCGCGGCCGCCCGGAACGAACGGCGTCGAGGCTTGGCAGCGCCTCGGCGTCGCCCGCGAGACCTTGGCCGAGGCGTGCGCCCTGGCGGCCGCCGTGCCGCCGGGCAACCGCGAGGCCGCCCGGACCTTCTTCGAGGAGCACTTCACCCCGGCGCTGGCCACCAACAACGGCGAGCCCATCGGGCTTTTCACCGGCTACTACGAGCCCGAACTGCGCGGCTCCAAGCACCGCGGCGGCGCGTTTCAGGTGCCGATCCACCGCGTGCCGGACAATCTCGTCACCATCGACCTCGGCGCCTTCCGACCCGACTCGAATGGCGAACAGCTCATCGGCCAACTCACCGGACAGAAGGTCGTGCCCGTGCCCGCGCGCGCAGACATCGACCGTGGCGCGCTGGCCGGCCGCGACCTCGAACTGTTTTGGGTCGATAGCGCCGTCGACGCCTTTTTCCTCCACATCCAGGGCTCCGGGAGGGTGCTGCTGGAGGACGGCAGGGCGGTTAGGGTGGGCTTCGCCGGCAAGAACGGCCGGCCCTATTACGCCATAGGCCGCGAGCTGATCCGCCGCGGCGCCATCGCCGAGGAGCAGATGTCGATGCAGGCGATCCGCGGCTGGCTGGCGGCGCATCCCGAGCAGGCGGCGGAGGTGATGGCGATGAACCCGTCGTACGTGTTCTTCCGCGAGATCGAAGGCCCGGGGCCGGTGGGCGCGCAGAGCGTCGTGCTCACCCCGGGGCGGAGCCTGGCGGTCGACCCCGCCTTCATCGCCCTCGGCGTGCCGTTGTGGCTCGAAACCGAAGAGCCGCTGACGAAGACGCCGTTACGCCGGCTGGTGGTGGCGCAAGACACCGGCGGCGCCATCAAGGGGCCGGTCCGCGGCGACCTGTTCTGGGGTTCGGGAGCCGACGCCGGCGAGCGCGCCGGGGCCATGAAGGCGAAAGGCCGCTACTACCTGCTGCTGCCGAGAAAAGCGCCGCCGGCCTCTGCGCCAGCGCCCTCGGCGGCTGTGAATTGATGTTGTCGTAGCCGAGAATGCGGCCCATTCTCGGATAATGTCGGACCCTCGCCCCACCGTCGCCCTGTTCGTCACCTGCCTCGTCGACTTGATGCGCCCGGCGGTGGGCTTTGCTGCGGTGAAGCTTCTCGAAGACGCCGGCTGCGATGTGGTCGTGCCGGCGGCGCAGACCTGCTGCGGCCAACCCGCCTACAACTCCGGCGACAGCAAGGATGCGAAGGCGATCGCGCGCCGGGTGATCGAGGCGTTCTCGGGCTTCGACTACGTGGTCCTGCCCTCGGGCTCGTGCGGCGGCACCATCCGGGTGCACTACCCGGAGATGTTCGAGGGCGACCCGGCGTGGCTGGAGCGCGCCCGAGACCTCGCCCGGCGCACCTGGGAGCTCACCACCTTCCTTGCCGAGGTGCGGAAGGTCGGGCCGATCGCGGGCGAACTCGACGCCGTCACCGCCTATCACGACTCCTGTTCCGGCCTGCGCGAGCTGAAGATCCGCGCCCAGCCGCGAGAGCTGCTGTCCGGCGTCCGCGGCCTGGAGCTGCGGGAGATGGACGACGCCGAGGCCTGCTGCGGCTTCGGCGGGTTGTTCTGCGTCAAGTATCCGGAAGTTTCGGAGAAGATGGTCGACGTCAAGGTCGAGGCGATCCTGGCGACGGGCGCGGGAATGTTGCTCGGCGGCGATATGGGCTGCCTGATGAACATGGCCGGGCGGCTGCAGCGGCGAGGGAGCAGCGTCGAGGTGCGCCACGTCGCCGAGGTGCTGGCGGGAACCACCAGCGACGCGCCGCCCATTGGCGAAGCCGAAGCGCTGCGGCCGGCGGAGCCGAAGCCCGCCTGAGATCGCCGTCCGCGGCCAGCCCGGACGCCGGCAGGAAAGCCGGCGCACGTTCCTTAAGGGAGGAAGCCTTGAACTCCACCGCCCATGCGTTCGTCGAGAACGCCCATCGCGCCCTTCACGACGTCAAGCTGCAGCAGTCGCTGGGCCGCTTCAAGGCCGGGTTCCCGGTCAAGCGGCGCATGGCCATCGACCGGCTGCCGGAGTTCGACGCGCTGCGCCAGGCGGCCCGGGAGATCAAGGACCACACCCTCGCCCATCTCGACCTCTACCTGGAGCGGTTCGCCGAGAAGGCGGAAGCCAACGGCAGCCACATCCACTGGTGCGAGGATGCGGACGCGGCGCGTCGGGCCATCCTGCAGATCTGCCGCGACGCCGGCGCCCACACCGTCGCCAAGGGCAAGTCGATGATCGGCGAGGAGATCGGGGTCAACGAATTCCTGGAGAAGGAGGGCATCCGCCCGGTCGAGACCGATCTCGGCGAATACATCATCCAGCTCCGCCACGAGCCGCCGAGCCACATCATCGCCCCGGCCGTGCATCTGTCGAAGGACCAGGTGGCGGACGCCTTCCGCACCCATCACCGCAATTACCCGCAGGCGCGGCCGCTGGAGGAGCCGGAGGTGCTGCTGGCGGAAGCCCGCGCCGTTCTGCGCCAGGAGTTCCTCGCCGCCGAGGTGGGCATCACCGGCGCCAACCTGCTCATCGCCGAGACCGGCTCGTTCGTGCTGGTCACCAACGAGGGCAACGGCGATCTGACCCAGACCCTGCCCAGGGTGCAGATCGTCATCGCCAGCATCGAGAAGGTGGTGCCGACGCTGGAGGACGCGACCACCATCCTCCGCGTCCTGGCCCGCTCGGCCACGGGCCAGGACATGTCGGTCTACACCACCTTTGCGACCGGGCCGAAACGGCCCGAGGACCTGGACGGCCCGTCCGAGCTGCACGTGCTGTTGCTCGACAACGGCCGCAGCCGGATGCTGGGCGACGAGTTCCGCGAGATGCTCCGCTGCATCCGCTGCGGCGCCTGCATCAACCACTGCCCGATCTACGCCGCCGTCGGCGGCCATGCCTATGGCTGGGTCTACTCCGGGCCCATGGGCGCGGTGCTGATCCCGAACCTGATCGGCATCGAGGAGGCCGGCAACCTGCCCAACGCCTCGACGCTCTGCGGCCGCTGCGAGGAGGTCTGCCCGATGCAGATCCCGCTGCCCCGGATGCTGCGGCAGTTGCGCGAGCGCCAGCACGAAGCGGGGAAGTCGCCGCCCACCTACCGCTATGGCCTCGCCGGCTGGGCGTTCCTGGCCCGCCGGCCGGCGCTCTACCGCCTGGCGGTGAAGATCGGCGTCGGCGCCTTGGGCCGGCTGGGCCGGCTCAAGCGCAACGGTGGGCGGTTCCGCTCGCTGCCGTTCGCGCAAGGGTGGACCGGTGCCCGCGACCTGCCGGCGCCACAGGGACAGACCTTCCAGCAACAGTGGTCGGCGCGCGGGGGCAGTCGGGCATGACTGCAGGCATGACGGGGAGCATGACGGCGGGCCGCGAGAGCATGCTGGCGGCGGTGCGCAAGGCGCTCGACCGGCGCGAGCCCGCCGACGTTGCCGCCGCCACGGTGGCGAACAGGCTGGCCCAGCCCAAAGCCTCGGTCATTCCGGCGCGTGGGCGAACGCAGGGGGACGCGGCCCTCGCCCAGTTCGTCTTCGAGGCCGAGCGGGTGAGCGCCACCACCGAGCGGGTGGGCGCGCTGGACGACGTTCCGGCGCGGGTGCGGGCCTATCTTCAGGCGGCGAACCTGCCCTCGGCGATCAAAGTTGCTCCGGACCCGGATCTCGACGGCGTCCCCTGGGGGAGCGAGCCGCTGCTGCAGGTCTCGGCCGGCAAGGCCGGCGACCACGACCCGGTGTCGTTCACCGGCAGCTTCGCCGGCATCGCCGAGACCGGCACCTTGATGCTGCTGTCCGGGCCACAGAGCCCGACCACGCTGAACTTCCTGCCGGACGTGCACATCGCCCTCTTGCGCACAGACCGGATCGTCGGCAGCTATGAGGAGGGCTGGGCGCGGCTGCGGGCGGTGCGCGGCGCCGGCTGGATGCCGCGGGCGGTGAACTGGATCACCGGGCCGTCGCGGACCGCCGACATCGAGCAGACCCTGCTGCTCGGCGCCCACGGGCCCAGGCGGCTGCACATCATCATCGTTTGAGCGGGGCCATGACGGCGGGTGAGGGAAAAGGCGAGGCCGACCGGGCGCTGTGGGACAAGGTGACGCGTGAGGTCCGGCCGCTGAAGCGGCGCGAGCTGCCGCCGCCCGAGCCGGCACCGTTGAAGGCCGCGCCGGCGCCGGTCACCGCCGCGCCGCCCGGACCGCGCAAGCCGGAGCCGACGCTGCTTTCACCGCCGCCGGTGCGGGTGGCCTTGGCGCCGCCGCCGGAGCTGCTGCCCGGCGTTGCCGGAGGCGTCGACAAGCGCACCCTGGCGAAGCTCCGTCGCGGCCAGATCCCGCCGGAGAGCCGAATCGACCTGCACAACATGACCCAGAGCGAGGCGTACGCCGCCCTCGGCGGCTTCCTCGCCTCGGCGCACTCGGCGGGCAGGCGCTGCGTCCTGGTGATCACCGGCAAGGGCTATCGCTCCGACGGCGCCGTCGGCGTGCTCAGGACCAACGTCCCCCACTGGCTGAACCAGCCGGTGAACCGGGCGCGGATTCTCGCCTTCAGCCATGCCGCGCCGGCGGATGGCGGCGAGGGCGCGCTCTACGTCCTGCTTCGCCGCCGCCGGCCCTGAGCGTTTTTCCCGCCCGCGCCGGCATTGGCATCTGCGCCGGCTGTCCATAAAGTCGCTGCCGACCAGGAACGATCGGCAGGCGCGATGATCCAAAGAAGCGCGCGAACAGGCGCAGCACCGAGCGCCGGGCGGGTCCAGGCCCGTCTCGCCGAGGCGGTCGCGGCCCATCGCCGCGGCCGGCTGGACTTGGCCGAGCCCATCTACCGCGAGATCCTGCGCCAGGCGCCCAATCATGCCGACGCGCTGCACCTGCTCGGCCTCGTCGCCCATCAGCGCGGCGATCAGGCGGAAGCCGCCAGGCTCATCGGCCGCGCCCTGCGGCTGAACCCGGCCAACGCCGCCTACTCCAACTCCCTGGGCCTTGCCCGACTGGCGCAGGGTGACCTTGCCGCGGCCGAAGCCGCCTTCGCCCAAGCCATCGCGCTCGATCCGGACCTGGCCGAGGCGCACAACAACCTCGGTAACGCGCGGATGGCCCGCGGCGACGGCGTCGGCGCCGTCGCCGCCTACCGGCGCGCCATCGCGATCCGCGGCGACTACGCCGAGGCCCGTGGCAACCTCGCGGCGGCGCTGCGGCGGACGGGTGATCTCGCGGCCGCCCGCGCGGCCGCTGAACGGGCGCTGGCCATCCGCCCGGATTACGTCGGCGCGCTCTGCACCCTCGGCCTGATCCGCCATGAACAGGGGGAGTACGAGGCGGCTCTCGGCATCTACGACCGGGCCTTGGCCCTCGATCCCCAGCACGCGACGACGCGGGCCAACAGGGCGACGTTGCTGTTGCTGCTCGGGCGGATGGAGGACGGCTGGCGGGAGTACGAATGGCGTTGGCGTGCGCCGGGCTTCACCACCAAGGCCCGCCAGTTCGGCCGGCCGGCATGGGACGGTTCGGACTTGAGCGGCCGAACCATCCTGATCCACGCGGAGCAGGGGCTGGGCTCCGCCATCCAGTTCGTTCGCTATGCGCCGCTGGTTGCCGCCCGTGGCGGGCGGGTGATCCTGGAATGCCAGCCGCCGCTCGCCCGCCTGTTCGCTTCGCTCGCGGGCAGCGGGGTGGAGGCAATCGTGCGCAAGGGCGAGCCGCTGCCCGAGTTCGACGTGCACGCGCCGCTGATGAGCCTGCCCCGCCTCTTCGCCACCACGCTCACGACGATCCCGCACGCGGTGCCCTATCTGGCCGCGGAGGAGGGGCTGCGCACGCTCTGGCGCGAGCGGCTGGAGCACCTGCCGAAGCCCCGCGTCGGCTTGGTCTGGGCGGGCAACCCTAACCACGCCAACGACCGCAACCGCTCGCTGCCGGCGCGGCTGCTGGAACCGCTGTTGGCCTGCCCCGGCCTCTCCTTCGTCGATCTGCAGGTGGGTGCGGCGGCCGCCGAGCGCGCCGAGCTGCCCGAGGGGGCGCTGGCCGCACCGGGCGAGATCTCGGAATTCGCCGACACCGCCGCCATCGTCGCCGAGCTCGACCTCGTGATCTCGGTGGATACCGCCGTCGCCCACCTCACAGGCGCGCTGGCGAAGCCGGTGTGGCTGCTGCTGCCGTTCGTCGGCGAATGGCGCTGGCTTGAGGAGCGGACCGACACCCCGTGGTATCCGACCATGCGGCTGTTCCGCCAGCCGCGGCCGGGGGATTGGCAGGGTGTCGTCGAAGCCGTCGGCGAGGCGCTGAGGGCGCGGGCATGGTGAGGCCGGGACGGACGCAGCCGCGGCGAAGCGCCGGGAGCCCGGCTGCGGCGCTGTTGAGCGAGGGGCTCGACCACCACCGCCGGGGCCGGCTGGCGGAGGCCGCGCGGTCCTACAAGCGCATCCTCAGGCTCGAGCCTCGGCATGCGCATGCGCTGCATCTCCTCGGCCTGGTGCAGCATCAGCAGGGCCGACAGGCCGAGGCGCGGGAGCTGATCGAGCAGGCGCTGGCCGCCGACGGGAGCAACGCCGCCTATCACAACAGTCTCGGCCTGGTTCTGCTCGCTGAAGGAGAGGCAGAGGCTGCGGTCTCCGCCTTCCGCGCGGCGCTGGCCCGCGACCCGACCATGGCCGAGGCCTTCAACAACCTCGGCAACGCCGAGCAGAAGGCCGGTCGGCTGGCCGAGGCCGTTGCCAGCTACGACCGGGCGCTGGCGCTGGCGCCCGACAATGCCGAGGCGCTGTGCAACAAGGGCCGGGCGATGCACGGGCTCGACGCCTTGGGCGAAGCCGCGGCGGCTTATCGGGCGGCGTTGGCGCTGCGCCCGACCTATGCCAAGGCTTGGCGCTTTCTGGGTGACGCCCTGGCCGAGAGCGGCGCCACCGCCGAGGCGGAGGAGAGCTTGCGCAAGGCGCTGGCGCTGGCTCCGGGGGATGGCGAGACGCTGGCCGCCTTGGCCGCGCTCGAGGAGCGCGCCGGCCGGCTGGAGGAGGCCCTGGCGACGGCGGAGCGGGCGCTTGCCGCCGCCGGCGCACAGGTGCGCGCGGCCGTCGCCGCGGCCCGCTGTGAGCGCCGCCTCGGCAGGCCGGAGGCTGCAATTGCCCGGCTGCGGAGCATCGCTGTCGAGGGCCTGGATGCCGAGGGCCGGGCCCACCTTGCCTTCGAGCTCGGAGCGAGCCTCGACCGGGCAGGCGCCTGGGAGGACGCGTACCGCGCCTACGGCGAAGCCAACGCGTTCGCCGCGGAGACCCCGCAGGCGAAGGCGACCGACCGAACCGCCCTGCCGTCGCTGATCGAGACGCTGCGTGGGCGCTTCACGCCGCAATGGGTGACGTCCTGGACCCCACCTGTGTCGGGCGACGGCGACGATCCGGTGTTCCTCATCGGCTTTCCCCGCTCCGGCACCACGCTGCTGGACCAGGTGCTCGACGCCCACCCGGGCCTGGCGACGATGGAGGAGAAACCGGCGCTGGACGCGGTTCGCCATGCCGTTGCCGCCATGCCGGGCGGTTACCCGGAGGCGCTGGCCGGCCTCGACGCCGCCGGGATCCAGCGCCTGCGCCGGCTCTACGTCGCCGAGGCGGCCCGTTACGTCGCGGTGCCCGAGGGCGCCCGGCTGGTGGACAAGATGCCGCTCAACACCATCGACGCCGGCCTGATCGCCCGGCTGTTTCCGAAGGCGAAGGTCCTGCTGGCGCTCCGCCACCCCTGCGACGTGGTCCTCAGCGGCTTCATGCAGGCGTTCAAGCCGAACCCGGCGATGGTGCAGTTCGAAACGCTGAAGAGCAGCGCCCTCTTCTACGCCGCGGTCATGGACCTCTGGCAGCGGTACGAGCCGGTTCTGCCGCTTTCGGTCCACCGCGTGCGTTACGAGGACCTGATCGCGGACTTCGAGGGCGAAACGAGGCGGATGCTGGCCTTCCTCGGCCTCGCCTGGGACGACGCGGTGCTGGCCTACGCCGAGCGGGCGAAGGGCAAGGCGATCGCCACGCCCAGCTATCACCAGGTCACCCAGCCGATCTATAGCCGGTCCGTGGGCCGCTGGCGCAATTACCGTGCCGCCTTCGCCGACGTCCTGCCGATCCTCGAGCCGTGGCTGGCCGCGTTCAACTATGACGACGGGAACTGACCTCGTCAGGCGGCCCGCACCGCTTCGCTCCAGTCGGAGCCGCGGCCTTGGCCATGGATTGCCGCAACGAGTGCGGCGATGACGGCTGTGGATGTTGTTCGCGCCGGCGCCGTCACCCGTCCCTTCCATCGTCACCCGCACGCTTGTTCCGACTTGTTCCGCTTGTCCACGAGGGTGGCCGCGGCCTTGGCCATGGATTGCCCGCGACAGGCGACGACAGGCGCGGCAATGACGGCTGTGGATGTTGTTCGCGCCGGCGCCGTCACCCGTCCCTTCCATCGTCACCCGCGGACTTGTTCCGCGGGTCCACTGGATGGCCGTGACGAGCACGGCCATGACGGCTTTGCAGGGCAGAAGACCCTCAGGGTCTGGTTCAACCGGATGGCAGCGCGCTCTACGCGGCCTCGCCGAGCAGGCGGCGTTCGGCGGTTGCCCGGCCGATGAGCGGCAGCAGCGCCTTCAGCTCCGGGCCGTGCTCGGCGCCGGTCAGGGCGAGGCGCAGGGGCCGGAACAGCGCCCGGCCGCCGCGGCCGGTTTCCTCCTTCAGCGTCCGCGTCCAGCACTCCCAGGTGCGCTCGTCCCAGGGCTCGGGCGGCAACAGCGCCGCGGCGCGGGCGGCGAAATCGCGTTCGGCGACCACCGGCTCGATCGCCTCGAAGCAGACCCGGTGCCATTCCGCGGCCTCGTCGAGCCGCCTGATGTTCGGCCGGATCGCCTCCCAGAAGCCGGCGTCGGCGCGGGCGAGGCCCATGCGGCAGAGCCGGTGAGCCACCGCCGCGTACGGCATGTGCTGGACCATGCGCTCGTTGAAGCGGTGGAGCTGGTCGAGGTCGAACTTGGGCGTGCCCCGGCCATAGCGGGGGAGCTCGAAGTCCTCTGCCAGCGACGTCAGGCTCACCCGAGGCTCGGGCGCATCGCTGGTCCCGAGCGTCGCCAGATAGGCGTTCAGCGCCATCGGCTCGATGCCGGCTTCGCGCAGCGAGGCGACCGTCAGCGAGCCCAGCCGTTTCGACAGGCCCTTGCCGCTGATATCGGCCAGCAGCGGCAGATGCGCGAAGACCGGGGGGCTGGTCCCCAGTGCCTGGAACAGCTGGATCTGGATCGCGGTGTTGGCGACGTGGTCCTCGCCGCGGATGACGTGGGTGATGGCGAGCTCGGTGTCGTCCACGGTCGACGGCAGCATGTAGAGGAAGGTGCCGTCGGCCCGCACCAGCACCGGGTCGCTCAGGTGATCGCCGTGGAAGGACTGCGGCCCGCGCACCAAGTCGTCCCAGGTGACCTCGTCGTGCAGCAGCAGGAAGCGCCAATGCGGCTTGCGCCCCTTGGCTTCCAGCGACCGCCGCTCGGCGTCGCTCTGGGTCAGCGCCGCCCGGTCGTAGATGGGCGGTAGGCCACGGGAGCGCTGGCGCCGGCGCTTGTACTCGAGTTCCTCCGGCGTCTCGTAGCAGGGATAGATCCGCCCTTCGGCGCGCAGGGCGGCAAAGGCCTTCTGGTAGAGGGCGAGGCGGTCGGACTGGCGGAGGCGCTGCGGCCAGTCGAGCCCGAGCCACTCCAGGTCGCGTTCGATGGCGTCCGCGAACTCCGCCTGCGAACGCTCCTGGTCGGTGTCGTCGAGGCGCAGGATCATCTTCCCGCCGTGGCGCTCGGCGAACAGCCAATTGACCAGCGCCATCCGGGCATTGCCGACGTGGAGCAGGCCCGTCGGGCTGGGCGCGAAGCGGGCGAGGATCGTCATACGAAGCGGGTGAAGCCGTTCGTGATCGGATAGCGGCGGTCACGGCCGAAGGCACGGCGGGTGATCTTGACCCCAGGCGGGGCCTGCCTGCGCTTGTACTCCGCCCGGTCCACCATCCGCCAGACGCGGCGGACGGTCGCTTCGTCGTGGCCGGCGGCGACGAGTTCCTCGGCGGAGGCCTCCCCTTCGATCAGGCCGATGAGGATGGCGTCGAGCTCGTCGTAGGGCGGCAGCGTGTCCTGGTCGGTCTGGTCCGGCTTCAGCTCGGCGCTGGGCGCCTTGCTGATGATCCGCTTGGGGATCACCTGGCCTTCCGGCCCCAACGCCTCCGCCGGCCGGTTGCGGTTGCGCCAGTGGGAGAGGGCGTAGACGGTGGTCTTGTAGACGTCTTTCAGCACCGAGAAGCCGCCGCACATGTCGCCGTAGAGGGTGGCGTAGCCCACCGACATCTCCGACTTGTTGCCGGTGGTGAGCACCATGTGTCCGAGCTTGTTGCTGATCGCCATGAGCACCACCGCGCGGCTCCGCGCCTGGATGTTTTCCTCGGTGATGTCGGCGGAAAGCCCGGTGAAGAGTTCGGCCAGCATCTGCTGGAACGCCCCCATCGCCGGGGCGATGCCCACCTGGTCGATGCGGGCGCCGAGCAGCGCCGCCGCCTCGGCGGCATCGTCGAGGCTGTGCTGCGAGGTGTAGGGCGAGGGCATCATCACCAGCCGCACCCGCTCCGGGCCCAGCGCATCGACCGCCACCGCCGCCGACAGCGCGCTGTCGATCCCTCCGGACATGCCGATGACGACGCCGGGGAAGCCGTTCTTGCCGACGTAGTCGCGAAGACCCAGCAGCATCGCTAGATAGATCGCCTCGACGCCGCCGGCCTGGGGCGCGACCGCTGCCTCGCAGCGCCAGCCGGCTTGCTCCTTCAGCCAGCGGGTGCCGGTGACCCCCGGCCGCCAGGAGGGGGCGCGGAAGGCGAGGCCGCGGCTGGGTTCCACCGCGAAGGAGGCGCCGTCGAAGACGAGCTCGTCCTGGCCGCCGACCAGATTGACGTAGAGCAGCGGCAGGGCGGTATCGGCGACCCGGCGAGAGGCGAGCTCGAAGCGGGTTTCGGTCTTGTCGGTCTCGAACGGCGAGCCGTTGATGACGAGCAGGATCTCGGCGCCTTGCTGGGCCAGGTGGCGGCTGACCGGCGCCGTCCACATGTCCTCGCACACCATCACCCCCAACTCGGTGTCGCGGAAGCGGATCGGCCGCGGCAAGGGGCCGGCGGCGAACACCCGCTTCTCGTCGAAGACGCCGTAGTTGGGCAGATCGTACTTGCAGCGGGCCTCGATGACCCGGCCTTCGGAAAGGAGCAGGGCGGCGTTGTAGAGCGCGCCGTCGAGCCGCCAGGGGGCGCCGATGAGGAGCGCAGGCCCGCCCGCCGCGGTGTCCTTCGCCAGAGCTTCGACCGCGCTCTCCACGCGGTCCTGGAAGGCCCGCTTCAGGACCAGGTCCTCGGGCGGGTAGCCGGAGAGCGACAGCTCGCCGGTGACGAGGAGGTTGGCCCCCTGGGCCTGGTCGCGCGCCGCCCGGATGAGGGCGGCGTTGCCGTCGACGTCGCCGACGGTGGGGTTCACCTGCGCCACGGCAAGATTAAGCGGCTGCGTCATGAGCTTAGTGTAGCGAAGGGGGGGAGCGGGCGCTTGCTTTCTGATGCCGTGTCCGCGCCCGGGTCCCGGGCGCTCACTCTCCCGCCCGCAGCAGCGCGCGCCGTTGCAGCAGGAACTCGCGGCCGACCTTCACCGAGGCAACGCCGTCGTACTCGACGATGTCGGCGGTGGCGTAGGTCTCGCGCCAGCTGTCGGGCAGAAACGAGCCGGTGCCGACGGCATCCAGCGGTGCGCCCACGTCCGCCATCACCCGGCACTTGTCGACGTTGAAGCCGGACGACGCGACGATCCGGACCTTGGGAAAGCCCGCGGCGTCGAGCTTCTCGCGCATATGGAAGATGGCGGCGGCGGAAACGCCGGTGCCGGTGAGATAGCGGAGTTCGGTGTCGTTGCGGTAGCGGCGCACGGCGATGGGCGCGTGCCGCTCGAGCACGGCATACGACTGCTGCGGGTCCAGCCCCTCGACGAACCGGCCGCCGTGGGTGTCGAGGCGGACGCCGAGCCTGCCCGCGGCAGCGAGATCGGGGAAGCGGCGGCAGACGGCGAGGCTGTCGGTCACCTCCCTGCCGAAATAATCGACCAGCGCGATGACGTCGTCGCCGGGAAAGGTTTCGACGAACATCTCCACCGCCCGCACCGTCGAGCCGGCGTAGCCGATGAGCGCGTGGGGCATCGTCCCCATGCCGCGCTCGCGGCCGAAATAATGGGCGGTGGCGTCGTTGGCGTTGCCGACGAAGCCCTTGGCGCCGCACTCCCGGCGGGCCGCCTCGGAGCCGACGGAGGCGGCGTAAGCCATCATCTCGGCCATCTCGATCCCGGCGCAGTGGCGCGCGTCCATCGCCAAAAACGAGACGTTGGGCAGATCCGAGCACATGGTGTAGGCGTTGTAGGCGGCGACGCAGGCGGCGCCCAGCTTCTGCAGGTACAGCGTCTCGAGGTCGACCAGGTGGTAGATGGAGCCGGTGATGTAGAGCAGCGGCTCGCCGGCGCCGACCCATTCGCCTTCGCGGTGGTTCGGCTGGATGCGGAACGAGACGTCGCGCGCCGCCGCCACGGCCTCCAGCCAGCCGATCATCAGCCGCGGGGTGAAGATCACCGGCCGGCGCATGAACACCGCGTAGGTGACGGTCTTGTCGCCGAACCGGCCGATCGTTTCCTTGGTCCTGACGAAGTAGCGGTCGGTCCAGCGCCCGATTTCGTCAACGGCAGGCTGCAACGGACCGGTCGGCGGCAGACCCAGGTCGCCCTGGGCCTCCGGGTCAGGACGCGGCAACGGCGCGCCCGCGGTCCTTGACGCGGTCACGGTCTCGGCCCTCCTTGAGCATCTCGGCGAGCAGGAATGCAAGCTCCAGAGCCTGGCTGGCGTTCAGGCGGGGATCGCAGTGGGTGTTGTAGCGCACCCCGAGGTTGGCCTCGGTGATCGCCTGCGCTCCGCCGACGCACTCGGTCACGTCCTGCCCGGTCATCTCGAAATGCACGCCGCCGGCATAGGTCCCCTCGGCGCGGTGGATCTCGAAGAAGGTCCGCACCTCTTCCAGGATCCGGCTGAAGTGCCGGGTCTTGAAGCCGCTGGCGCTCTGCACGGTGTTGGCGTGCATCGGGTCGGACACCCAGGCGACCTTGCGCCCCTCGCGCTCCACCGCACGGATCAGCTTGGGGAGCACGCTCTCCAGCTTCTCCGCGCCCATCCGCACGATCAGGGTGAGCCGCCCCGGCTCGTTGACCGGGTTGAGCGCGTCGCTCAGCCGGATCAGTTCGTCGGCGCCGACGCCTGGCCCCAGCTTCACCGCCAGCGGGTTCCGCACGCCGCGCAGGAACTCGACGTGGGCGCCGTCGAGCTGCCGGGTCCGCTCGCCGATCCAGAGGAAGTGGGCGGAGGTGTCGTACCAGTCGCCGGTGGTCGAGTCGACGCGGGTCATGGCCTCCTCGTAGACCAGCATCAACGCCTCGTGGGAGGTGAAGAAGTCGGTCTCGCGGATCTGCGGCGTGGTCTCCGAGGTCAGCCCGCAGGCGGCCATGAACTTGAGCGTCTCGTTCAGCCGCTCGGCGAGGTCGCGGTAGCGGTCCCCTTGCGGGCTGTTGGCGACGAAGCCCAGCGTCCACAGGTGCACTTGATGCAGGTCGGCGTAGCCGCCTTGCGAGAACGCCCTGAGCAGGTTCAGCGTCGCCGCCGACTGGTTGTAGGCGTGGATCAGCCGCTGCGGATCGGGGATCCGCGCCTCCGGGGTGAACTCCATGCCGTTGATCATGTCGCCGCGGTAGCTGGGCAGGGTCACCCCGTCCACGGTCTCCAGGTCGGCGCTGCGCGGCTTGGCGAACTGGCCGGCGACGCGGCCGACCTTGATCACCGGCACCGCCGCGCCGTAGGTCAGCACCACCGCCATCTGCAGCATCACCCGGAAAGTGTCGCGGATGTTGTTGGGATGGAACTCGGCGAAGCTCTCGGCGCAGTCTCCGCCCTGCAGCAGGAACTTCTCGCCCTCGCAGACGTCCGCCAGGGCCCGCTGCAGCCGTCTAGCCTCGCCGGCGAAGACCAGCGGCGGATAATGCCTGAGGTCGCGCTCGACCGTCGCAAGCGCATCGGCGTCCGGATACTCCGGCACCTGAACGATAGGCCTGTCCCGCCAACTTGACGGGCTCCAAGAGCTTGGCATCGCTTCTCGCATGTTTTTCGCTGGCAAAGGGACGCTATACGCTGCTGGTGAGGCTTTTTCAACGCCGAGGCGGGCAGGCTCACCCTTGTGCATACCCGAGGCGCCGCACCCGGCGACTGCCGGATGCCGGGCCGCCGCTCAGGTCCCGCGCATCAACCGCGGCAGCTCGCCGACCATGCCCATGGCGTGGCGCATGAAGAAGCGCTTGACCGGCGGCATCGCGTTGACCGCGGCAAGGCCCAGGTCGCGGGCAAGGCGCACCGGGGTCGCGTCGATCTCGAACAGCCGGTTCAGCCCGTCGGTCAAGGCCAGCATCAGGGTGTTGTCGAACCGGCGCCAGCGCTGATAGCGGGCGAGCACGTCGGCGGCGCCGAGGTCCAGACCCAGCCGGCGGGCCTCGGCCAGGACCTCGCTCAGCGCGGCGACGTCGCGCAGGCCCATGTTCAGCCCCTGGCCGGCGATCGGGTGCATGGCGTGGATGGCGTCGCCGACCAGGGCGAGGCGCGGCGCGACCGCCTTTTCGGCAAACTGCAGCGACAGCGGGTAGGACCAGCGCGGGCCGACGATCGTGAGCGTCCCGAGGAAGTCGCCGAAGCGGAGGGCGACCTCGTTGATGAAGCCGGCGTCGTCCAGCGCCATGATCGCCGGCGCCCGCTCGGCCCGCTCGGTCCAGACAATGGACGAGCGGTTGCCGGTGAGCGGCAGGATGGCGAAAGGCCCGGCCGGCAGGAACCGCTCGTGGGCGACGAAGCCGTGAGGCCGCTCGTGCTCGACGGTGCAGACGATGCCGACCTGGCGGTAGGACCAGCCGCTCACCCGGATCCCGGCCTCCTCGCGCAGCCGAGAGGTCCGTCCCTCGGCGCCGACGGCAAGGCGGGCGCGTACCAGCCCGCCGCCCTCCAGCAGCACCTCGACCCCGGCGTCGGTTCGCTCGACCGAGGCCGCCCGCGCCGGGGCAAGAAAGGTCACCGCCTCCAGCTCGCGGATTCGCGCATACAGCGCCCGGCGATAATGGCGGTTCTCGACCATGTGGCCGAACGGCTCGTCGCCCACGTCGCGATGATCGTAATGCAGATACAGCGGCGAGGCACCCTCAGTGACGCGGATATGGCGCATCGGCGTGGCGTCCGCGGCCATGCCCGGCCACAGCCCGATGGCGTCCAGCAGGCGGCGGGAGGTGAGCGAGATGGCCGAGGCGCGGCCGTCGAAGCGGTCGTCGAGCATGGTTGCCAGGGTGCCGGCCTCGACCACGACGGTGGAAAGGCCGCTGTCGGCAAGGGCGCAGGCGAGCGTCCCGCCGACCAGCCCGCCGCCGACGATGACGACGTCGGGGGCAAGCGTTGCACCCGCAGGCGGCGGCGAAACGATGGTCATGGCTCCTCCGGATGGCCTGGGCGCGCGAGGCGCGCTCGACGCGCCCTCGCATGCGTTCAATATACGGTGGCAAAGACGCCTGTCCGGGGTTTTCTCGCCGGCGCGATCCGGATGGCACGGTTCGTGAAGGCGCGCCCAGCGCAATTGTGGCGTCCGGGCCGACCGCCATCTGTTCTGGCGGTGGAATGGCTGGCCATGCTAAGTGCGCGACCGCAGGCGCGCTGCCGAGGCAGCGCCTTGTTCAGAAAGGGATCAGGATCATGAAGCTCATTTCTGCGATCATTAAGCCCTTCAAGCTGGAGGACGTCCGCCAGGCGCTGACGTCGCTCGGCGTCCAGGGCATGACCGTGACCGAGGTCAAGGGGTTCGGGCGGCAGAAGGGGCAGACCGAGATCTACCGCGGCGCCGAGTACACCGTTCAGTTCCTGCCGAAGGTCAAGATCGAGGTGGTCGTCACCGACGACATGGCCGAGGGCGTCGCCGACGCCATCCTCAATGCGGCGCGCACCGACAAGATCGGCGACGGCAAAATCTTCATCCTCGAGGTGTCCAAGGCGATCCGCATCCGCACCGGCGATACCGACGCCAGCGCCCTGTAGGGCAAGCAAGGCGTGTCAGGGTAACTCGCGGCGCAGCCGAGACGGCCTCCTCGCCGTCTCGCCCGGCACGTTTTGACCGCCGCACCCGACCTTGAATGCCAGAGACCGAAGCTACTGCCGAGCCGGCCACAGGAACGATGGCACGTTCGCAGATCGCAGCCAGCCGGCGACGTCGATGGGCTGACGCGGCAAGAGCTTCAGCCACTGCGACGCGGTCCCACGGATTGGGAGCGCCAGACGCCGGACCCAGGCGGCGGGGTGCCGGAAGCGCGAGTGGATCCCCGAGTGGCAGCTGCGGCAGACCCTGATCACGTTCCAAAGGTCGGCATAGTTCTCGCTGTGGAAGATCTCGGCGGGGCGGGCGCCGCATGCCACGCAGGTGCCGAGCACGGGGTACAGGCCAGCCTCCCGAGCCCACTCTTGCAGCTGCCACATGTGGATGCGCTCGTCGCTGCTAAACCCATTGTACGGCTGTAACGGACCGGAAGTCCACCGCCGGAGCCGGACCCCCCGGCCCGGGAGCGGATGCGCCGGCACCCTGAACTGATCCAGGCCGGCCAGGAACTGCTCGTAGTCGAACGCCTTGCCCGCCATTAGGTGCGCGGTTCCAACATCGTGCTGCATGTCTTTGTCCTCCGCCTGACAGGGGCGCACCAGCGCCGCCTACAGCGCGGCGGCCGGCCGAGGCCCCTTCGCCGAGTTTCTCCTGAAGGCAATCAAGGCGGCGTTAAGGCGCGCCGGCAAGGCGCGGCCTTTGGGTATGCGTCTCTCCCGCCGCTCTTCCCGCCCTGCGGTTCCCGCTCGAAGAACTACGACCGCCAGTAGTGCCCAACAACCGGGCAAACGCTCTCCTCCTGCTCACCCGGCGTGCAGCTCTGCGCGGCGCTGCGGCGCCTCCGGGCCCCTAGCTGGGTTGCAGGAGCCTCGTCGCGGGATGGCGCAGCGCCAATCGCCTCGCCTTGGCACGGCTTTTGAGTTCGCATCAGCGGTCTAGGAGCGCGAGGCGGACGCCAGACCGTTCGACCCGCCGGGCGGCTCGTTTGGCAGCCGCCCCGACGAAACGAAGCGTAGGAGAGCCGTGCACATGCGTTTGTTGAACAGACTGCCTTTTGGCCTGGCCCTCGCGGCCGTAGCGCTTCTCGCCCTGGTCGATACCGCACTGGCGCAGGACGCTGCCGTGGTGGTGGAGGAGGTCGCGGAAGACGCGGCGTCGTTGGACAGCGGCGATACCGCCTGGATGCTGACATCGACGGCGCTGGTGCTGCTGATGACCATCCCCGGCCTTGCCCTGTTCTACGCCGGCATGGTGCGGAAGAAGAACGTGCTCGCGACGGTGATGCAGAGCTTCGCCATCTGCTGCCTGGTCACCATCCTCTGGACCGTCGTCGGCTACAGCCTCGCCTTCGGCGACGGCGGCAATCTCAACGCCTACATCGGCGGCCTCGACCGGATCCTGCTCGCTGGGCTCGGCCCGGACACGTTGAGCAAGACCATTCCGGAAAGCGTGTTCATCATCTTCCAGCTCACCTTCGCCATCATCACCCCGGCGCTGATCACCGGCGCCTTCGCCGACCGAATGAAATTCTCCGCCATGCTCTGGTTCATGGGGTTGTGGGTGCTCCTGGTCTACGCGCCGGTGTGCCATTGGGTCTGGGGCGGCGGCTTCCTCGGCGCCGACGGCGTGCTCGACTTCGCCGGCGGCACCGTGGTGCATATCAATGCCGGCATCGCCGGGCTCGTCACCTGCATCGTCATCGGCCGCCGGCGCGGCTTCGGCACGGAGAACATGGAGCCGCACAACCTGGTGCTCAGCCTGATCGGGGCGTCGCTGCTGTGGGTCGGCTGGTTCGGCTTCAACGCCGGCTCGGCCCTGGCCGCCAACGGCTCCGCCGGCATGGCGATGGCCGTCACCCAGATCGCCGCCGCCACCGCGGCGATGTCGTGGATGTTCCTCGAGTGGATCGTGCGCAAGAAGCCGACGGTGCTAGGCATCGTATCCGGCGCGGTCGGCGGCCTCGTCGCCATCACCCCCGCTGCAGGCTTCGTCGATCCCAAGGGCGCCCTGATCATCGGCTTCGTCGCCGGCCTCGCCTGCTTCTGGGGCGCGGTGTGGCTGAAGCCGGCGCTGGGCTACGACGATAGCCTCGACGCCTTCGGCGTGCACGGCGTCGGCGGCATCGTCGGCGCGCTCCTGACCGGCGTCTTCGCCGTCGAGGCGATCGGCGGCACCCCGGGCCTGCTCGAGGGCAACGCCATGCAGGTGTGGCTGCAGCTCAAGGGCGTGCTGATCACCGTCGTCTACTGCGCCGTCGTCAGCTACGTCCTGCTCAAGGTCATCGACTTGGTGATCGGGCTCAGGGTCGACCACGAAACCGAGATCTCGGGGCTCGATCTGGCGCTGCACGGCGAAACCGTGCAGTAGCGGCTTTACTACCTCCTCGACCGCTGCAATCCGAACCGCCTGGGCCGGGGGCATCATCCCCCGGCCCGTTTTCTTTGTCCGCGGTGGCGAAGGACGGCGTCGCTTGAGGCGGGCCCGCCTCGTCACTACCATCGGCTCCGATGCTGAACCCCCACCTCGCCTCGCTCACCGCCTATCCCTTCGACCGCCTCCGCGGGCTTCTCGACGCCGTCGAGCCGCCGCCGGGGCTGGCCCCCCTGGTCCTGTCCGTGGGCGAACCGCGGCATCCGCCGCCGCCGATGGTGGCCGAGATCCTCGGCCGGGAGGCCGCCGGCTGGGGCCGGTACCCGCCCATCGACGGCACGGCCGAGTTTCGCCAGGCGGTCGCGGGCTGGCTCGGCCGCCGCTACGGCCTGCCGGAGGGGCTGCTCGACCCCGACCGGCAGATCCTTCCCGTCGCCGGCAGCCGCGAGGCGCTCTACCTGATCGCCGGGGCGGTGCTGCCGCGGCGCAAGGGGGCCGGCGCGCCGGTGGTGCTGATCCCGAACCCGTTCTATCAGGTCTACCAGGGCGCGGCTTTGATGCACGCCGGCAATGCCGTCTACCTGGAGGCCGGCGCCGGTACCGGCTTCCTCCCCGACCTCGAGGCCATCGCGCCGGATGTTCTCGAGCGCACCGCCCTGTTCTTCCTCTGCTCGCCGTCCAACCCGCAAGGCGCGGTCGCGGACCTCGCCTACCTCCGCCGGGCCATCGCGCTGGCCCGCCGGCACCGCTTCGTCCTCGTCGTCGACGAGTGCTACACCGAGATCTACGACCGCGATCCGCCACCCGGCGCGCTGCAGGCCTGCGCGGACATCGGCGACCAGGGCCACGGCGTCTTCGCCAACGTCATCGTCTTCCATTCGCTGTCGAAGCGATCCAGCGTTCCGGGGCTGCGTTCCGGCTTCGTCGCCGGCGACACTCAGTTGATTGCCGACTTCCGCAGGTTGCGCAGCTTCGGCGGCGCCTCGGTGGGCCTGCCGATTCTCGCCGCCTCGGCGGCGCTGTGGCGCGACGACGCGCACGTCGAGGCCAATCGGCGGCTCTACCGGGCCAAGCTGGATCTGGCCGAGAGGCTCCTTGCCGGCCGCTTCGCCTTCTACCGGCCGGCCGGCGGCTTCTTTCTCTGGCTCGACGTCGGCGACGGAGAAACCGCAGCGCTGAAGCTCTGGCGGGAGGCGGCGGTGAGGGTGCTGCCGGGCGGCTACCTTGCCCGGGCCGACCGGGCCGGCGGCAACTCCGGGCGGCCCTACCTGCGCATGGCCCTGATCGACGATCTGCCCGCCACCGAAGATGCTTTAAGAAGGGTTCTTAAAACTCTATAAAGGCGAACCCTTCGTGAACTGAGCCGGTGAGCAAGCCGATGATCCGCGAGGAGACGCTGGCGGTCCTGCCCGACGGCGCGGTCGACTACATCAAGCGGCGGCTGAGCGAGGCCGGCGGGCTCGCCCTGGTCTTCACCGGCGGCTTGCTGCTCGCCGCGCTGGTCACCTTCAACCCCGCGGACCCGTCCCTCAACCACTCCACCGGCGCGCTCCCGGCCAACGCGCTGGGCGTCGCCGGATCCTATTTCGCCGACCTGATGATCAGCGCTTTCGGCGCCGCCGCCGCGCTCCCGGTTCTGGCCCTGCTGGTCTGGGGCTGGAAGGTGATGAGCAAGAGCTGGCCTGGGCGAGGCTGGCTGCTGCTCGCGGTCCTGCTCGTGGCGATGCTGGCGGCGACGGTGACGCTGGCGGCGGTGCCCGCCGGCTCCTGGCCGCACAGCGCCGGTCCCGGCGGCCTGGTCGGGACCATCCTGCTGGCAGCGCTCACCGGCGCCAGCGGCCTCTCCCCGGCGCTGGTTGCGACGATCGCGGCGGCCCTGGCGCTGCTTGCCACCGCCTACGGCCTCGGGATCACCCGCGGCGACGTCGGCGCCTTGGGCGTCGGCGCGAGATCGCTGTTCAGGGGTTTCGGCGGTAGCGCCCGCAGGGTCGGTGGGTTGGTGAGCGGCCTGGTGTCTGCCCGCTTTGCCCGCGCTTCCACCGCCGCCTGCTCGCCTCGCCGGTCCTCGCGCGCCGACGCCCGGCTTGCGGGCGACGAGGACAAGGTCACGCTGGCGGGCCTCGGCGCCGCCGCACCGGACGCGGCCATCGTTGCGCCGAAGCCGCCTCGGGTCCGCCAGGGGCGCAAGGTCGCTCAGGAGAGCCAGGGGCGGCTGCCGTTCACGGCCGAGGAGCCCGGCCTGCTGCCGCCGCTCGATCTTCTCCATCCGCCGGTCCCGACCCAGGGCAGCGATGCGCTGAGCCGCAGCAGCCTGGAGGAGAACGCCAGGCTGCTCGCCACCGTGCTCGAGGACTTCGGCGTCCGCGGCGAGATCGTGAAGGTCAGGCCCGGGCCGGTGATCACCCTCTACGAGCTGGAGCCGGCGCCGGGCACCAAGAGCTCGCGCGTCATCGGCCTCGCCGACGACATCGCCCGCTCCATGAGCGCGGTCTCCGCGCGCGTGGCGGTGGTCCCGGGGCGCAACGTCATTGGCATCGAGTTGCCGAACCTGCGCCGCGAGGGCGTGGGCCTGCGCGAGCTGCTCGCCTCCGACGCCTTCGAGCGCTCCGGCGGCCGCCTGACCCTCGCCTTGGGCAAGGACATCAGCGGCGCACCGGTGCTGGTCGACCTGGCGCGGATGCCGCACCTGCTCATCGCCGGCACCACCGGCTCGGGCAAGTCGGTGGCGATCAACGCCATGATCCTGTCGCTGCTCTATCAGCACAGCCCGGAGACCTGCAAACTCATCCTCATCGACCCGAAGATGCTGGAGCTCTCGGTCTACGACGGCGTTCCCCACCTGCTCAGCCCGGTGGTCACGGAGCCGGGCAAGGCGGTGGTGGCGCTGAAGTGGACCGTGCGCGAGATGGAGGAGCGCTACCGGGCGATGTCGCACCTGGGGGTGCGCAGCATCGCCGGCTACAACGCCCGCATCGCCGAGGCCGGGCGCAAGGGCGAGCAGCTCAAGCGGCGGGTGCAGACCGGCTTCGACGAGGACAGCCAGCCGGTGTTCGAGGAGCACCCGCTCGACCTCGAGCCGCTGCCGCTGATCGTCGTGGTCGTCGACGAGATGGCCGACCTGATGCTGGTCGCCGGCAAGGACATCGAGGCGGCGGTGCAGCGGCTGTCGCAGATGGCCCGCGCCGCCGGGATCCACCTAATCATGGCGACGCAGCGGCCCTCGGTCGACGTGATCACCGGCACGATCAAGGCCAATTTCCCGACCCGGGTGAGCTTCCAGGTCACTTCCAAGATCGACAGCCGGACGATCCTGGGCGAGCAGGGGGCGGAACAGCTCCTCGGCCAGGGCGATATGCTGTTCATGGCGACGGGCGGGCGGGTGACCCGGGTGCACGGCCCGTTCGTCAGCGACGGCGAGGTCGAGACCGTGGTCCGCTTCCTCAAGAGTCAGGGGGCGCCGCGGTACATCCCCGAGGTGACCGAAGCGGAGGACGAAGACGAGACGGTCCTCGATGCCGGCGGCGACCCGGAGGAGGACGAGCTCTACGAGGAAGCGGTGGCGCTGATCGCCCGCGACGGCAAGGCTTCGACCAGCTACGTCCAGCGCCGCCTGCAGATCGGCTACAACCGCGCCGCCCGGCTGATCGAGCGGATGGAGGCGCAAGGCCTGGTCAGCAAGGCCGATCGGGTCGGCCGGCGCGAGGTCCTCCTCGGCGAGCGGGCCGGTTGAGCCTGCCGCGAGGCGTTGCTGCCGCCGCTCGGCTGTTGGCGGTGACGGTGGTGGTGCTGCTGGCGATGCCCGGCGCCGGGACCGCGGCGGCGCCGGAGCCGGCGCCGCTTTCGGCCGGCGAGCAGGCGCTGGTCGGCCGCATCGAGGCCTACTTCAACGGCGTCCGGACCATGCGCGCGCGCTTCCTGCAGTCCGCCTCCACCGGGCAGGTTGCGGAAGGCACGGTGGCGCTGCAGCGGCCGGGGCGGATGCGCATCGAGTACGACCCGCCGGTGCCGGTGCTGATCGTCGCCGACGGCACTTGGCTGATCTATCATGACCGCGGCCTCAACCAGATCAGCTACCTGCCGCTGGGCCAGACGCCGGCGGGGATCCTGGTCGAGGACAAGATCGACCTCGACGGCGGCGGCCTGACCATCGTCGACTTCAGCCGCGCCGGCGGCGTCGTCCGCATCACCGTCGTCAGGACACAGAGCCCCGCCGACGGCAGCCTGACCCTCGCCTTCTCCGAGAGCCCCCTGGAACTGCGGCAATGGCGGGTGGTCGATGCCCAGGGAGTGGCGACGACGGTGTCGCTGTCCGAGATCGAGACCGGCATGAAGCTCGACGCGGAGCTGTTCCGCTTCGTCGATCCGAGGCGCAAGGCCCCCGACTTCCCGGAGTAGGCCGCTATGCACTTTTTGCATGGTTGCTATGCATTGGGCGCATTGGCCGTGCCACCGGGGTGAACCATTTTAGTGACTATGGAATGGTCATGGTCTTCGGACCCGGGCCATCCCGGATGGTTCCCCTGCCATCCGAAAGCTTCCAGCAAGGAAGCTGAAGCGCCCGGTTGACCCCCCTGACCGGGCGCTTTTTTCTTTCGCCCAGTTCAGTCGCTGTCCACTCTGGAACCGTCGTGTCCTATCGCCCAGAGCGGTTTGTCATCAGGTGGCCCGTCAGAAACAAGACTCCGTCATCGCGAGCCGCGTAGCGGCGTGGCGATCCAGTGCAAGGTTCACTGGATTGCTTCGTCGGCTACCGCCTCCTCGCAAAGACGACCCGTTTCCTGACTTAGCTTGATCATACCTTGCTTTAAGGAACCAGCCGGTAGCCGCCCGGCTCGGTGATGAGGATCCTCGCCTGCTGCGGGTTGGGCTCGATCTTCTGCCGCAGCCGGTAGACGTGGGTTTCCAGGGTGTGGGTGGTGACCGACGCGTTGTAGCCCCACACCTCGTCGAGGAGGACGTTGCGGCTGATGACGCGGCTGCCCGAGCGATAGAGGAACTTGAGGATCGCCGTCTCCTTGTCGGTGAGGCGGATCTTCCTGTTGGTTGCGCCGTCGACCAGCAGCTTTGCGCTCGGCTTGAAGGCGTAGGGGCCGATGGCGAACACCGCGTCGTCGGTTTCCTCGTGCTGGCGAAGCTGCACCCTTAGCCGGGCCAGCAGAACGCCCAGCCGGAACGGCTTGGTGACGTAGTCGTTGGCCCCGGCCTCGAGGCCGAGGATGGTATCGGCGTCGGTGTCGGCGCCGGTCAGCATGATGATCGGCGCCTTCACGCCGGCCTTGCGCAACAGCCGGCACAACTCACGGCCGTCCATGTCGGGCAGGCCGACGTCGAGGATGATCACGTCGAAGTGCTCGGTCTTCGCCAGCTCCAGCGCGTCGCCGGCGGTTGCGACCGAGCGCGGGGTGAATTCTTCGTGCAGCCGCAGTTGCTCGGCGAGAAGGTCGCGGAGCGTCTCGTCGTCGTCGACGATCAGGACATGTCTGGCAAGGGTCACGACCTCCGCTCCAACCCGCTCCGGCCCCGGCATTTGTTGCGCTTGCACCATAATCCCGAGCGGGCATTTTACAATTACCGGCGATGCGAGGTTCCCGCCTCGGCGAATAGCGCTTTGCGGCTCCTGGCCTCGGGGCTATCGTCGCTGCCGTCGTCCCCTCCACCGGAGCATGGCATGGCGACCCGGCCGTTTCCTCATCTCGTGCAGATCCCGGCAACGCGGGAGCCGCTCTCGCTGCTCTCGGTGGAGCGGGCGCTGTCGGAGATGCGCCGCGGCCGCGCCGTGCTGGTGAGCGGCGGCAGCGGGACCGCCACCCTCACCCAGGCGACCGAAGGCGCGAGCGAGGCGACGCTGGCGAGGCTGGCTGCCCTTGCCCAGAGCCAGCCGATCGTGGTCGTGACCGCGCGGCGCGCCGCCGTTCTGGGGCTCACCGGCGGCGGCGTCAGAAGGGTCGCGGTGGCCCGGCCGGATGGCCTTTCCGCCGAGCTGGTGCAGATGCTGGCGGATCCCCTGCTCGAGGCGGCGCTGCCGCACCGAGAGCAGCTGCGGGTCTCCGAGGTCGGCGAATACGGCTGCGAGAGCGCGTCGGTGACGCTGGCGAAGGCGGCGCGGCTGCTGCCGGCGGCGCTGGTTGCCGAGGTCCGCGATCCGACCGCCGAGGACCAGGCCGCCTGGGCCACCCGCCACGACGTGCTCCACGTCGACGCAGGCGACGTCTTTCAGTACTACGGCACCGCGGCGCGGGGCCTCCACCGGGTCGGCCAGGCGCGGGTGCCGTTGGACGGCGCCGAAGAGACGCTGATGATCGCCTTTCGCCCCCGCGACGGCGGTTGCGAGCACCTGGCCTTGGTCATCGGCTCGCCGAGCCCCGACAAGCCGGTGCTGACCCGGCTGCACTCGGAATGCTTCACCGGCGATCTGCTGGGGAGCCTCCGCTGCGACTGCGGCGATCAACTTCGCGGCGCCATCGCCGAGATCGACCGCGCCGGCGGCGGCTTGCTACTCTATCTGGCCCAGGAGGGCCGCGGCATCGGCCTGGTCAACAAGCTCCGCGCCTACGAGCTGCAGGACCGCGGCTTCGACACCGTCGACGCCAACGAGCAGTTGGGCTTCGAGGCCGACGAGCGGCTGTACCTGCCGGCGGCGCAGATGCTGCGCGAGCTGGGCTTTCCGCAGGTGCGGCTGCTCACCAACAACCCCGGCAAGGTCGACGGGCTGGTCCGCCACGGCATCGACGTGGTCGAGCGGGTCCCGCATCGCTTCCCCGTCAACCCGCACAATGCCGCCTACCTCCGCACCAAGGCCGCCCGCGGCGGCCATCTGTTCTAGCGCAAGGCGGCCGTCAACAACCGCAAGCGCACAACCGTGGTGAACCGACGCGTGGGCTGCCTCTGTAGTTCCTCGAGGGGATGGGCGCCCATGCGCGCCGCGCCACCGCCGGCACCAACGCCCTGCTCAACAACGCCGACATCGCCAAGGTCCAGGAGTGGTTCGGCCATGCCGACATCCGCTGCGACCGGCGCAAGTCACGCCGCGAGGACAGCCCAAACGTTCCGGGTGAGCTACCGAAAGAAGCCATAAAGCGTACCATGCCTAAGCAGCCGCCAAGGTGTCGCCCTTGGCGCGGGTGTGCCTTGCCCCTCTACAACCTGCTCAACAGCTCGGCCTTCTTGGCGGCAAACTCGTCTTCAGAGAGAATGCCTTTTTCGTGCAGGTCGGCCAGTCGCTCGATCTTGAAGAAGATGTCCTCCGCCGCCGTCTCGGGCGTGGGCGTCTCGGCGCGCGCCGGCGTCGATGCAGATGGCTCGGATGTGGCTTCAGTCACATCTTGCCGAGGGCCGGCGGTCGCGGACGCCCCGGCCGATGCCTCACCGCTCACAGCTTCGGAAACGACACGCAAGTCGGCAACCCTGACCAAGCCATGTTGGCTTACGAAGGTCAGCGAGGCGCCCGCGCCTTGTTGCTGGGAGACGCCGGTGATGTGATGATCCTGGGTGTCATACACCGTCACCTGTCCATGGATCTCGATGGCCAAGCGCCGCGAGGACGGAAAGAACGCGTAGCGAATGTCGTTCTGCGAGCCGGTCGTGGTGGCAGCACCAAGATTTGCGGGCCACACGTCGCCCCACGGTGTGCCGGCTGATGGAACGAAGAGGCTAACCTCGCCGAGAGGGCCGCGGCTGCCGTGATCCTGGTGCTGGCTTTGGGACTGCTGGCTGCCCCGCCGCATAAAGAACGGCTCGCTGCCCAATAGGCCAGCCAAGTCGGAGCATAGGCCGTCCACCTTGGCCTTGAGCGCGTGATTGAACATGTCGCCGACCATGGTCATCCCGCCCCGCGTCCACTGACCCATACCGCCGAACTCGGGATGATCAAACTGTGCCATCGTTCCGTTGCCCTCGACGAGGGCCCGCAGCATTACCATCACCGCCTCGGTGCTGACACCTTGGCGCTGCGCCAGACTTTCGACGATCTTTTGCCCCTCAGGACTTAGCGGCCGCATCATGGCTCCTTTCACGTGCATTGAACGGATGATCGTGTCGTTGGCACGACACGGCGGCTCATCCACCTCGACATCATTGGCCGCTTTCGCTGCAGGCTGGATCAGGGGCCTGTTTACGCGCGGGCCTTCACCGTTCTGTCTCTCTCGAACTTTTTTCCCCGGAGCTGAACGCCGTCAACGACGAAGGTCCGCGGCGGCGGGCGGAGGACGACGCGGCGGCCGCACCCGCGCGAAGTGGAAGCCGCGTGGATTGCGGTCGTACGCCCCGCGGCTCCGCCGCGCAACACCGCGTACGGTACATGATATCTGGCCAAGGAGAGCGCCGCCTGCGGTGGCCGGACGCGCAGCAGCTCGCGACCCATCGCGGAGGGTTGATGCACCCGACCGCCGGCGGTCTCGTCCCCGGGATCCTGTTCGTGCCGGGCGCGCGGTAAGAACTTATACCAAACTTCACTGGGACTGACCGATGGTAGCCCAGGATCTGGTTGCGATGGATCGGATGCGGCCGCTTTCGGCGGTGAGCTTTCGCCAGACGTCGCAGCAGGTGTCGCGGATGCCCTCGTA
>JAXMOZ010000041.1:0-29758 GCA_034382075.1 Rhodospirillales bacterium | reverse complement strand
CACCCAGCCTGGCTCGCCGCGAGACACTCCCGATGAGGAAACCACCGACCGGAGAGCCGTATGCGGGAAAACCGCACGTGCGGTTCGGAGGGCGGGGAGGGAAACCTTCCCGACCCCTATCACGGAAGGCGTGGATGGCCGTGACAAGCACGGCCATGACGTCCAAGACGTTCTCCTCGCCAGTGCTGCCGTTACGGGTTCCGATTCAACCCACCTGCATCTTGCTCTAGCGCGGCGACGGGGTGCGGATGGAAAACTTGATCGTCGTCGGCGCCAACCCGCGCTCCAGCTCGCTCGGCGCCCGCGACCGGCTGATCCCCGAGCCTGCGGCGGTGGAAGGGCTGCTGGCCCGGCTCCGCGCCGCCGGGGTGACCCAGGCGGTGATGCTTTCGACCTGCGACCGGGTCGAGGTGTACGCGCTCGAATGCGAGGCCGGGGACGCCGCGCAGCGGATCATCGCGATGCTGGCGGACTTCGCGGCAATGCCGGCGGACGAGGCGGCGGCTCATCTCTACGTGCTCGTCGGCGAGGAGGCGGTCCGCCACGTCTTTTCGGTCGCCGCCGCGCTGGACGGAACGGTCGTCGGCGATCCGCACGTCTCGGCGCAGCTGAAGGACGCCTGGCGGCTGGCCAGGGCCGCCGGCCTGCTCGGCGACAACCTCGACGCCCTGCTGCAGGCCGCCTTTGCAGCGGCCAAGCAGGTCCGCACCAAGACCGGCGTCGGTCGTGCGCCGGTGTCGCTGGTGGCGTCGGCGGTGCGGTTGATCGAGCAGGTGCACGGCGACCCCAAGGCGGTGCGGGGACTGGTCGTCGGCATGTCGGAAGTCGGAGAAATGATCGCTGAGGCGATGCGCTCGCAGCGCCTGGCGCATCTGTCCGTTGCCCATCCCGACGCCGCGCGCGCGGACGCCGCCGCCCGCCTGCTCGACTGCCACGTCGCCTCATGGCCGCTGGAGGTCTCCGAGCTTGCCCGGGCGGACGTGATCGTCGCCTGCCTCGGCGCCCGCCGGCACGTGATCGACCCCAGCCTGGTGAAGAGGCTGCTGCGGGCGCGGCGCTACCAGCCCATATTGCTGATCGACACGGCAGTGCCGGGCGACGTCGACCCGGCGGTCGATGCCGTCGACGCGGCCTTCCTCTATACCCTCGACGACCTGGAGAAGGTGGCCCGGGTCGGCCTGGAGGCGCGGGAGAAGGCGGCCAGCGACGCCCGCGCCATCATCGACCTCGAGGTCGAAGGCTTCCTGCGCCGGCGGGCGGAGCGGGCGGCGGTGCCGGTGCTGGATGCCCTGCGCCGGCAGTTCGAGGCGTCGCGGCGCGCCGCGCTGGACGATGCCGGCGGCGACGGCGAGAAAGCCACCCGGCTGCTCATCAACCGGCTTTTGCACGAGCCGTCGCTGGCGCTGCGCAAGGCCGCCGGCGAACGCGACGGCGGCGGCGCCGATCTCGACGATCTCGCCCGCGCCTTACGGACCTTGTTCGGCATCGAGGACGGGTCAGGGGAGAACAGCGAATGACGATTGAGGAGAAATTCGACCGCCTGCTCGACCGCCACGCCGAGATCGGGGCGCAGCTCTCGCTGCCGGAGACGGCAGGCAGCGAGGAGTTCGCGCGGCTGTCCAAGGAGTATTCCGACCTGGGCAGCGTGGTCTCCGCGGTCGAGGCGTACCGGCGGGCGCTGGCCGAAGTGGGCGAGCTGGAGGCCATGGTCGACGATGACGACGCCGATCCGGAGCTGAGGCAGATGGCCCGCGACGAGCTGCATGAGGCGAGGCACGCGCTGGTCGATCTGGAGCGGCAGGTGCGCCTGCTTTTGATCCCCAAGGACGAGGCCGACGAGAAGAACGCCATCCTCGAGGTCCGGGCCGGGACCGGCGGCGAGGAGGCAGCGCTGTTCGCAGCGGTGCTGTTTCGGATGTACCAGCGCTACGCCGAGCTCAAGGGCTGGCGGTTCGAGATCCTGGGCAGCAACGAGACCGGGATCGGCGGCCTCAAGGAGGCCAGCGCCGGCATCTCCGGACGCGGTGTCTTCGCCCGGCTGAAGTTCGAGTCCGGGGTGCATCGGGTCCAGCGGGTTCCCGAAACCGAGGCGAGCGGGCGGATCCATACCTCGGCGGCCACCGTGGCCGTGCTTCCCGAGGCCGAGGAGGTGGACGTCAGGATCGAGGAGAAGGACCTCAGGATCGACGTCTTTCGCTCCAGCGGCCCAGGTGGCCAGTCGGTCAACACCACCGACAGCGCCGTGCGCCTGACCCACATCCCCACCGGCATCGTGGTCTCCCAGCAGGACGAGAAGTCGCAGCACAAGAACCGGGCGAAGGGGATGAAGATTCTCCGCGCCCGGCTCTACGACCTCGAGCGCGAACGGGCGAACGCGGAGCGGGCGGCGAGCCGCAAGAGCCAGGTGGGCACCGGCGACCGCTCCCAGCGGATCCGCACCTACAACTTTCCCCAGTCGCGGGTGACCGATCACCGCATCGGGCTGACGCTGCACAAGCTGGAGCAGGTGCTGGACGGCGATCTCGACGAGATCATCGACGCGCTCATCGCCGAGGACCAGGCCGCCCTGCTGGCGGAGGCGGAGTGACCATCGCGCAGGCGGAGGCCGCGCCCGCGGTGCAGATGACCGTGGGCGAACTGCTGCGGGCGGTGACGCGCGCGCTCACGGTCGGCGGCATCGAGCTGCCGGCTCTGGAGGCGAGGCTCCTGGTCGGCCACGCCCTGGCGCTCTCCAGGGAGGCGCTGCTGGCAGAACCGGCCCGGCCGGTGGGCATTGGCGAGGCGAGGGCGGTGGAGCGCCTGGTCGCCCGCCGCCGCACTCACGAGCCGCTCGCCTACATCCTCGGCGAGCGGGAGTTCTGGAGCCTGCCGTTGATGGTGAGCCCGGCGGTGCTCGTTCCACGCCCCGACAGCGAGACGCTGGTCGAGACGGCGCTGCGCCACTTCGGTGCGATCGGCGACGGGCCGTTGCGGATCCTCGACTTAGGGACGGGCTCCGGTTGCCTTCTGCTGGCGCTGCTGTCCGAACGGGACGCGGCCTTCGGCGTCGGCGTCGATCGATCCGAGCCGGCGCTGGCGGTGGCCCGGGCGAACGCCGCCCGGCTCGGCCTTGGCGCGCGCAGCGCCTTCGTTTGCGCCGACTGGGGCAGCGCGTTCGCCGAGGGCTGCTTCGACCTGATCGTCGCCAACCCGCCTTACATCGACGCCGAAGGCCTTGCCCGGCTCGATCCGACCGTGCGCTGCTTCGAGCCCAAGGGCGCTTTGTCCGGCGGCGCCGACGGCCTCGATGCCTACCGCGCCCTCGGCCCCGAGCTGCCGCGCCTGCTTTCGCCCTCCGGGTTCGCCGTCGTCGAGATGGGCGTCGGCCAGCTGGACCCGGTGGCGCGCCTTCTTGCCGGCGCCGGTCTCCGGCTCGCCGGGGTCGGTCGTGACCTTGCCGGCCACGACCGCTGCCTGGTGCTGAGGCGGAGCTGATGCACCTTTGGGAATCGGGAAAATATGGCTTGGAAGACAAATGGTTCCCGACTACCTTGGGCGCGAAGGGGAAGAGAGCCGCGCCAGCCGAGTTGTCCTGGCTGCCGCCGTCCAAACCCTTAGCCCCGTAATACTCCATGGCCCGAAGCACACGCTGCTGAGGGTTGCCCAGCGGGCGCAGGCGCGAAGCGGTTCATTCGGCTATCGGCGTCATTAGCAGTCAACAGGTGAAATGAAACACACTACCAACACAAGGCGGGGGCGCAACCGTGGCAACGGGCGCCGTAATCCGCAATCGCTGAAAACGCAGACGTTCGAAAGCAGCGGCCCTGACGGGAAGATTCGCGGCACCGCACAGCAGGTGCTCGATCGCTACCTCGTACTTGGCCGCGATGCGGCGTCTGCCGGCGATCCGGTGGCGGCGGAAGGCTTCTACCAATTCGCCGAGCATTATTACCGGATCATCAGCGCCGCCGAGAAGGCGGGCGGGGAACGGCCTGTCGAACGGCCCAGGCGGCCGGGCGGAGACGACGCTCCGGACGACGAAGGTGTCGCCGAGGCTGCCGGCGGGGATGCGCCGGCCGAAACCCCCGAGCCCGCACAGCTCTAGCGCCGTCCCTGGAGGCGGCGCGGCCTGGCACCACCGGCAGGCGGCCGGCGTTTCCGGCGGCCCGTCGTGCCGTAACGGCGATCGCGCCGCAATGTGGTCATGCTGTGGATGACCTTGTGGACCATCAGGCGGGTTGAACTTAAACTGGCTCCAGCGAAGTCCGTTAGGCCGCGCGTCTTCATGCGCGGCCATCAGCCGACATGACCGGGGGAGGGGGCCAAGCGTATCGCGGAGTCTTGTCCCCGGGCAGCACCGATCGTGTCCCCTGCATCATCGCGCAGCAGCGCAAGCCGGCCCGGTTGCGGGCGAAAGCTTGACACTCGTGTTGAATGTGTCAGGAGAAGGCGGATGACGTGCGAAACAAGGGGAAGCAGCCTCACCCATTCGTCCGCGCCGGGGGAGAGCTGAGTAAGATCAGCTTGAACGAGGCAGGGAGCCAAAGGTCCGCTTATGTTGATTGATGCCCGAACGGTCGACGAGAACGTCGACATAGAAACCGATCTCTGCGTGATCGGCGCCGGCGCAGGAGGAATTTCCCTTGCGCGCGAGTTCAACGGCCGGCCGGTCAGGGTCTGTCTGTTGGAAAGCGGCGGGCTCAAGGCGGAGCGGGAGACGCAGTCCCTCTACGAGGGCGAAAGCGTCGGCATCCCCTACGAGCTCGACACCACCCGCTCGCGCTATTTCGGCGGCAGCACCAACTGCTGGGGCGGCTTTTCCAGGCCCTTTCAGCCCATCCACTTCACCAAGCGCGACTGGGTCCCCTACAGCGGTTGGCCGTTCACCGCCGATGACCTGAAGCCCTATTACGACCGCGCCCACGATGTCTGCGGGCTGCCGCTCGGCAAGTACGACACCCACGTTTGGGAGCAGGAGCTGAACGGCAGCAACCTGCGCATCCTGCCGTTCCCGAACGGCGAAGTCGTCACCCGGATGATCCAGACGAACAAGCAAAGGCGGCGGTTCGGCCAGGTGTTTCGCCAGGAGCTGCAAGCCAGCGAGAACATCTCGGTCTACCTTCACGCCAACGTCGTCGACATCCAGGCGGACGAGATCGGGCAAAAGATCACCCGGGTCCGCGTCGCCTGCCTCGACGGCCGGCGGTTCTGGATTTCGGCCAAGGTGTTCGTGCTTGCCGCCGGCGGCATCGAGAACGCCCGGCTGCTGTTGGCGTCGAACACGACGAACCCGCACGGGATCGCCAACGACTACGACCTGGTCGGCCGGTTCTTCATGGAGCACGCGACCTTTCGCTCCGGCACCATCACCTTCAACGATCCCAAGGCCTCCGCCGACATCCACGACACGAAGTACGCGGTCGTCCGCCTGCCGGTGGCGGCGCAGATCGAGCTCGACGAGGAAACCCAGCAGCGGGAAAAGATCCTCGACACCGCGACCTTCATCGAGTCGGTGTTCAGGGGCGAGCAGTGCGCCGGCACCGAGGTGCTGAAGACCTTCTACAAGGACGCCCGCAGCGGCTTCGTGCCGAAGAACGTCGTCAAGGGCATGGGCGAGATGCTGCTCGACGTGGGCAACGTGACGATGTTCGCGCTGGGCTACCTGTCGCGGTCCAAGCGCCTGCTACACCACCACCAGATGATGACGCTGATCGAGCCGGCGCCCAACCCCGACAGCCGGGTTACCCTCAGCCGGCACCGCGACAAGCTCGGCATGAACAAGGTCTGCCTCGACTGGCGGCTGACCCCGCTCGACCAGCACACCGTCAGGCGGACCATCGAGATCCTTCGCGACAAGGCCGCCGCCGCCGGCATCGGCGACGTCGACATCCACCTGCCGCTGCACAGCAGCCACGAGGTCAACGAGCTGCACTGGGTCTGGCACCACATGGGGACGACGCGGATGCACCCCGACCCGAAGCAGGGGGTGGTCAACGAGCACTGCCGGGCGCACGGCATCGGCAATCTGTTCATCGCCGGAAGCTCGGTGTTCCCGACCGCCGGCAACAACACCCCGACGCTCACCATCATCGCCCTGGCGCTGCGGCTGTCGGATCACCTCAAGGAGGTCTTCGCCGAGCGACGGTTCTAGGGCGGATCGTCATCAGGTCGACCCGCGAAACACAAACATCGTCATCGCGAGCCGCGGAGCGGCGTGGCGAGTAGGCGGGTCAAGGCCAAGCCGGACCCGCCGCGGACCGGCGGGTTGCGCCTGCGGCTAACCCGCCTTACACGTCTTCGTCGGCTACCGCCTCCTCGCAGTGATGACCCAATTTCTTGATTTAACTTGATCACAAGTTGCTTGAGGCAGGGCGGTCCGCTTCGGACGAAGCCCGACCGGCAGGCAGCGTCAACATTTCCCAAAACCCATCATTCGTCACCCCCGGACTTGTTCCGGGGGGTCTACGGAAGGCGTGGATGGCCGCAACGAGTGCGGCCATGACGTCGAAAGAACCGGGTTGTCGCAACGAGGCGCTACGGGTTCTGTCTCGACCTGATCGCAGCGCGCTTCAAGCACGAGGCGGTACTGGGTTGACGCAGCAGAACCGGCGCGGCGTTTACGCCTGCCAACCCCGTTCGTCACAGCCGCGATCGGTTCAGATCAGTTCCGGGGTGCAACCGGGGCGGCCATACGCCGCCCCGGACGCGGTCAGGTCGCGTAGTACTTCTTCACCGGCGCGTAATAGTAGGCGGAGTCGCTGAAGCCGTACTGGGCGTGCTTCTTGGAGTCGACCATGGTCAGGACGACGCCGATCAGCCGGCCGCCGCTCTCCTCGATCTGCTTGGCGGCGAGGCCGGCAACATCGCGCGGCGTCTCCGCCCAGCGCACCACCAGGATCGTCGCATCGGCCTGCGGCGCCAGCAGCCGCGGATCGGACACCGCGATGACCGGCGGCGAGTCCAGGATCACCAGGTCGAAGTCGCGGGCCAGTTCCTCGATGAGGTTGCGCATCTCGGGCGAAGAAAGCAGCTCGGCGGGATCCGTGGTCACCCGGCCGGCGGGGATCACGTAGGCGCCGGAGCGCTCGTCGCGATGCAGGGCGTCGTTGAGCGACACCTCGCCGCTGAGCAGTTCGACAAGACCCGGCGTCCGCGCCACCTCGAGCTTGCGGTGGACCGCGGGTCGGCGCAGGTCGGTTTCGACGATGACCGTGCGCTTGCCCGAGAGCCCGCGCATCCGCGCCAGACAAACCGCCAGCGTGGTCTTGCCTTCGTGCGGCTGGGCGGAGGTGATGAGGATCGTCTTCGGCGGCGCGCCTTCGGGCGCCAGAAGAACGCTGGTGAACACCGAGCGCACCGCCTCGCCGAACATCGACGTGGGGTTCTTCAGCAGGAAGGTTTCCGGCGGCTGGCCGCGGGAGCTGCGGACGACCGGGACGAGACCGAGGGAGCGGCCGAGGCTGCGTTCCACCTGCTCGCCGCTGCGGTAGCCGCGGTCGAACTGCTCGATCGCCAGCACCGCCACCACCGACAGCACGCCGGAGATGAGGAACACGGTCGCGACGATCAGGCTGCGCGGCGGGTAGGACGGATTGTCGGGGACGTCGGCGCGGGAGATCACCCGCGCCCCCGACTGCTGCACCGCCGAGTCGGTCTGGGCGCTGGTCTCCTCGTAGCGGCTGAGGAAGGTTTCCAACATCGTCCGTTCGGCCGCGGCCTCGCGCTCCAGGGCCCGAAGCTGCACCTCCGCGGAGTTGGATTGGGACATGCGGGCCTTGAGTTGCTCGAGGCTGTCCTGGAGCGTGAACTCGCGGGCGCGGGCGACGCCGACGTCGTTCTCCAGCTTCTGCACGACCTTGCCGACCTCGACCGAGATCTTGCCCTGGATATCGCGAAGCGCGGCGCGGGCGCTGATCATCCGCGGGTGGCGGTCGCCGAACTCGTCGGCCAGCGCCGCGACCTCCCGCTTCACCGTGCTCTCCTGTTCGACCAGCGCCTGGACGATGGGCGAGCCGAGGACGTCGGCGGCCGCCCCGGCGCCGCCCTGGAGGTGCACCAGCCGTCGAACCTGGCTGAGCTTGGCATCGGCCTCGGCGCGCGCCGTGCGGGCGACGATCAACTGCGCGCTCAGCTCCGAGATCTGCTGCGAGATCAGGGTGTTGCCGTCGGTTCCGACCAGCAGTCCGGCCTGCCTGCGGTAGTGGGCAACCGCCTGCTCCTTGTCGCTGACGTCGACCCTGAGATCGGCGATCTTCTCGGTCAGCCATTGGGTCGCCCGCCTCGCCGCCTCGTACTTGGCGTCGAGCTGGTCGACCAGGTAGATCTCGGCCAGCTTGTTGGCGATCCGCCACGCCTTGACCGGATCCTCCGACGCGTAGGTGACCTGCAGCACCCGAGACTGGGCCTTCAGGCGAACGGCGAGGTTGTCGAGGAAGGCGTCGATGACGTTGGAGCGCTCCTGCGCCCGGCGGATGTCTTCCGGCAGCGGTTGCGGCTCCCGGCCGGCTGCGGCCCCCTTGAGCCAGTCGAGGGGCACCCGGATCGACTTGCCGAGCGCCTTCAGCACCGTGTCCGGCACCAGCGCCTCGTTGAACTCCGGGTCGCTGTCCAGATCGAGGGCGGCGATGACCTTCTCCGCCACGCCGCGGGAGCGGAACACCTCCACCTGGCTGTCGACCGCCTCCTGGTCCGGAAGGGCGTCGGTGAGGACCGCCTGGATGTTGACCACCTGCTGCTGGGCGGTGTCCAGCATCACCTCGGTGGTCGCGCTGTAGCGGGAAGGCACCAGCAGCAGCAGGAAGGAGGCCGCGCAGGTCGCCGCCAGCGTCGGCAGGACCACGAACAGCTTCCGCCGCCTCAGCGTCTGCAAGACCCAGGCGGCGTCGATCTTGCGGACGCTGTCGACCCAGCGATGGGCGCTCGGCGACCGCGTGCTACCGGCGCTCAGGCGCGCCGGCTCTTCCAGTGGGCGATCCACGGCATCTCCAGGCAGCTGCCGGCCGAGGCGGTCCCCACGCGCCCGCGGCGCATCGGCGCTCCGACGCGCGGCGGCTTGCGCGAACGCCGCTCCGACCGGCACTCTGTGCGTATGGGTGAGCGGAGGGCGCCGGCGGGCAAACAGCCTGCCGGCGGACCGCCCGAGACATGAGACGTCGATCCATGAGGTTCAGCGGTTGCGCCTCCACGGCGCTGACCGGTGCGGAATGCTCATCCGGACGATGCGGCCCCCGCCGTCGGCGGGGGCATCACCAAGCCCGGAAGGGCGTCCGGACCTTGCCGCTTGCGGCTAATGCGAGGCCATGGCCAGCGCCCGCATATCCTTGTGGGTGCGGTAGAAGTCGATGGTTTCGTGGATGAGCTGGTCGAGGGTGACGCGCGGCTCCCAACCGACCGAGCGCGCCGCGTGCAGCACCGGGATCTTGTGGATCGACAGCGCCTCCTCGTAGAGCTCGCCGTGGATCTTCTTCGCGTCTGCGTCGACGACGGGCGACTTGCTGCCGGTCACCTGCTTGATCCGCTCGGCGAGGTGGCGAACCGAGATCGTGTTGTCCGGGTTGCCGACGTTGAAGATGAAGTACGGGCTGGCGATGGCCTTGTCCATGAACTCGACCAGGAACCGGCAGAGGTCGGTGGCCGAAAGGAAGGCGCGGGTCTGCTCGCCGCCGGCAAACACCGTCAGCGGCTGGCCGGACAGCGCCTGCTGGACGAAGGTCGGCATCACGAAGCCGCCGGCGCTCGACTGCCGCGGGCCGGTGACGTTGAACGGGCGGATGATGATGCCGCGCAGGCCGCGCTTGCTGCTGTTGACGACGATGCATTCGCACAGCGTCTTGGAGATCGCGTATTCGATGCGCGAGTTGTAGCTGACCGGCACCTGGATGGTGTCGCTCTCGGCCAGGTTGCCGCTGCGGCCGTAGACCTCGGCCGAGCTGAAGGTCACGATCGGCTTGTTGTACTTGATGCAGGCCTCGACCATTTCCTGGGTCGCCTGCACGATCTCGAAGCCGAGCTTGCCGACGTACTTGAGGATGCCGGCGGGGCCGACGTGCGAGGCCGCGTGGATGATGCGGTCGTACGGCTCCAGGGTGCGGCCGGCGCGGAAGAAGTCGTCGACGCTGAGCTTGATGATCTCGACGTTCGGGTTGCCCTTGTACCACTCGCCGTCGGTGACCGCGGCGACCATGGAGTCGAGCAGGGTCACCCTGTGGCCGGCAGCAAGGTATCCGTCCGCAACGTGGGTCCCGATGAAGCCGAGACCGCCGGTGATCAGGACGTGCTCTTTGCGGCCGCCGGCCGGCGATGCTCCCCCCTGAGACGCGTTGACGTTGACATCAGGCATATCGGACAACCCTCTCCATCTGAATAGGACTAAAGAGCCTGGCGCGGGGCTGGGCACTCTCGTGGGCGTGGAGCTGCGGCCTGGGCGGCCTGGCAGCGCAAGACGGATGTGTGGGAAGTGCCGGGACCGCGGCGCAGGATCGTCATCGCAACTATTCTACCCGCAGCGAGGCAGTCGGCAAAGCACCAGCTTGCAAAAACGATAACATCGTGGCTGCATACTCGCGAATAGCGGGAAGTGGCAGGCACTTTATTCGGTTTTGTTGTTTTTCTATAGTTCACGCTCGGCGTTTGGTGGACCTGGCAGTGCAGACCGAACTCCCGGGGAAGCTGCCGGGCGGCGAGCAGGATGGTCGAGCCGGGGGTTAGAGGCTATATCAGCAGCGATGGGAGGCATGTCGGCAGCGGTTGAGGAAGGGCGGTTGGTCGCCGCCCTCGTGTTCATGGCCAGCGTCTTCGGCCTCGCCGCGGCATTTGCCGGCGAGCACGTCTTCGGCCTGGAGCCATGCATCCTCTGCCTCTACGAGCGGGCCCCGTATGCGGCGTCTGCCGTGCTCGCCGCGGGAGCGGCGTTCCTCCCCGTCGCCAACCGCTGGCGAGCGCTGCTGATGGGCCTGGGTGCCGTGGTGTTCGCCATCGGCGCCGCCCTCGCGTTCTATCACGTCGGCGTCGAGGAGCACTGGTGGGCCTCGGTTGCCGCCTGCGGCGGTGAGCTCGCCACCGGGGCCGAGGCGGACGATCTGCGCCAGCTATCGGCGGTGGACCTGAAGCCCTGCGACCGGGTCGACTGGCGGCTGTTCGGCCTCTCGCTGGCCGGCTACAACGTCTTGGTTTCCGTCGTCCTTGCCGGCATCAGCATCGCCGGCGTCCGCATCCTCAGCATGAAAGCCTGACCCTTGAGCGAAAGCCCTCCTCCCCCGGGCGAACGCCCCGGCCCCCGCCGCCTCCCCGGAGACTTGAGCAAGGACGAGCTGATCCGGCGGATCCTTCGCGTCGATCAGGCCGGCGAGTACGGGGCGGTGCGGATCTACGAGGGGCAGCTCGCGGTTTTGGGGAACAAGCCGGTGGGCTCGGTGATCCGGGAGATGGCCGCGGTTGAGCGGGAGCACCTGCAGACGTTCAACGCGCTCTTGCCGCGCCACCGGGTCCGCCCGACGCTGCTGCACCCGGTCTGGCACGTGGCCGGCTTCGCCCTCGGCGCCGGCACCGCCCTGCTCGGCGCCCGTGCGGCCATGGCCTGCACGGCGGCGGTGGAAGAGGTCATCGACGATCATTATGCGAAGCAGGTGGCGGCGCTGGGCGACGATGAACCGGAGCTGCGGGATCTCTGCGAGCGCTATCGGCAGGACGAGGTGGAGCACCGGGAAACCAGCCTCGATCATGGCGCCGAGCAGGCGCCCGGCTACCGAGTGCTGACCGGGGTGATCAAGGCCGGCTCACGCGCCGCGATCTGGCTGTCCGAGCGCATCTGAAGCGCAGCGCCCGGGCGGCGGGCGGCGGGGTGCGGCTGGGTCTCGCGAGCGAGCGGCGAGGGGGAAAGACGGAGCGGCGGGGCAGGGCCCCGCCGCATCCTCAGGCTGAGACCGGACGCTAAGACTGGTAGTACTTCTTGACCGGCTTGTAGTAGTAGGCGGAGTCGCCGTAGCCGTATTCCGCGTGCTTCTTCGAGTCCACCTGGGCCAGCACCACGCCGCTCACCCGCGCCCCGGTCTCGAACAGCTTCTTCAGGCCGAGGGCGACGACATTGCGGTGGGTCGAGCCCCAGCGGACGACCAGCACGGTGCTGTCCACCTGGGGCGCAAGGATCCGCGAGTCTGCCACCGCCATCAGCGGCGGCGAGTCGACGATGATCAGGTCGAAGTTCTTCGACAGCGCATCGACGACCGAGCGAACGCCCGGCGAGGCGAGGATGTGGGTAGGATCGGCGGCCGGGCCGCCGGCGGGGATGATGTAGGCGCCGGACTTGTCGTCCTTGTGCAAGACGTCGGCCAGGTCGGCGCGGTCGGTCAACAGCTCGACCAAACCCGGCTGCGACGGCACCCGCAGCGCGTCGCTGGCCCGTGGCCGGCGCACGTCCGCCTCGATCATCACCACCTTGCGCCCCGACGCCGCGAACATCCGGGCGACGCACATGGACAGGGTCGTCTTGCCCTCTCCCGGCTGGCAGGAGGTGATCAGCACGCTGGTGCCGGTCTTCTCGGTGCCGGCGGCCATCAGGATGCTGGTGTAGACCGAGCGGATGGCCTCGCCGAAGGCCGACGCCGGGCGCTTCAGCACATAGTCCACCGGGTCGCCGACCCGGCGGCGCGAGCCTTCCAGCGCCGGAACCATGCCCAGGGAGCGGACGCCGGTCTGCTCCTCGATCTGCTCGCCGCTGCGGAAGCCCCGGTCGAACTGTTCGAGCAGGAAGACCAGGCCGATGCCGAGCAGCGCCGAGCCGAGGAACACCACCACCAGGATCAGCGACTTGCGCGGCCACGACGGCCTCTCCGGGCCGATCGCGCGCGAGAGCACCCGAACCGTCGACTGCTGGTTGAGGTCGAGCTGCGCGCTCATCTCCTCGAACCGGTTCATGAACGACTGAAGCATGGTCCGGTTGGTCTCGACCTCGCGTTCGAGGGCGCGAAGCTGGACGTCGGCTGTGTTGGTCTGCCCCATCGTCCGCTTGAGCTGCTCGAGCCCCTGCTGCAGCGAGGATTCCCGCGCCTGGGCGACGCCGACGTCGTTCTCCAGCTTCTGGACGACCTTGGCCACCTCGGTGGCGATCTTGCTCTGGATGTCCCTCAGCTCGGAGCGGACGCTGATGATCCGCGGGTGGCGTTCGCCATACTCATCGGCAAGCTGCGCCGCGGTCCGCTTGATCTCGGCTTCCTGCGTCAGCAGGGCGATGATCACCGGCGAGCCGAGGACATCGGCGGCGGCGGCGGCGCCGCCCGGGCGCTGACCCATCCGCCGGATCTGCGCCAACCGCGCGTCTGCTTCCGCCCGCGCCGTGCGGGCGACGATAAGCTGGGCGCTCAGCTCCGAGACCTGCTGGGTGATGAGGGTGTTGCCGCCGATGCCGGAGAGCAGGCCCGCCTCCTTGCGGAACTCCTCGACGACCCGCTCCTTCTGGCTCAGGTCCGTGCGCATGTCGGCGATCTTTTGCGACAGCCAGTCGGTGGCCCGGCGGGTCTCCTCGTAGCGCGCCTCGAGGCGGTCGATGATGTAGGCGTCCGCCAGGGTATTGGCGATGGTCGCGGCCTTGTCGGAGTTTTCCGACAGGAAGGAAATGAAGAACAGGCGGGATACGCCGAGCTGGCTGACGCTGAGGTGGTCCATGAACGAGTCGATCACCTTCTCGCGCTCGACCGCCTTTCGCCGCTCCTCGGAGGTATCCTCAGGCACCGGCGCCGGCATGACCAGCGCCAGCAGCCGCATCGGGTTCACCCAGCCGACGATCTTTGCAACCGTGCTTGGCTCGACGAGGGACTCGTTGAACTCGGGGTCGTTGACCAGGTCCATGTCGTCGACGACCTTGGATGCGAGGCGCCGCGACCGCATCACCTCGAGCTCGGTGACCACGTCCTCGCCGGGGGTCGCCGCCCCGGTGATGGCCTCCTGGATCATCGCCAGCTGTTGGAACGTGTCTTCCTTGTTCTGGATCAGCAGGCTGACCGTCGCCGAGTACTTGGGCGTCGCCGTGAACAGGTAGACGAGGGCGACGAGCAGCGAGGCGAGGACGGTCGTGAGCACGACCGCCCTGCGCCGCCACAGGATCTGGAGGAAATCGGCGAGGGTCGTCATGATCCCGCGCGCCCTGTTTTCCGACGCGATGACGGCCTGCCTCTGGGGGGACACGTTCGGTACGATGGCGGGATGCATGCTGATCCTATTTCAGTTCATCCGGAGGCTGGCTGCACGAACCAGCCTCCGGACACAAGTTGCCTAGACTACTTACAGAACTTCGACCGCGCGTAGTTCAATCCGACGCTGGATTCCGGGGCGAACGTGCCGACGCTCGGCTTGCCGCCGCAAACCTTGCCCTGGACCTTGTGCACGGCGTCGAAGGTAGCACACCCGTCGGCTCCGGGCTTCGGCTGAACCATGACCCTGGTCTGGTACGCCAGGTTGCGCGCCGAACCATCGACATACACGTTCGACAGCACCGTTCCTTCGGGCGCGGTGTAGTCGAGCATGCCGTACATGTTGGACGCCGGCGTGCCGCTGCCGAGGAACAGCAGCATCAGCGGGCTCTGGCTCGACGGCATCCGCGGGTCGTACGCCAGGTAGACGTTCTTCATGACGATCCGCTTGGCGCCGGTGCTGTCGTGCTGCGGCAGGCGGTAGGGGGTGAAGATGCCCTGATAGCTGGTCAGGCCGGTCAGGTTCTCGACCCGGAATTCCTTCAGCGGCCCGCCGCCCTGGGTGTGGATGACGTCGCCGTGGGTGCCCGCCTTGACGCCGCCCGGGCCCTTGATCAGGGAATTCTGGACGGTGAAGGTGGCATTCGGCGAGTTGTAGATGCTGATGCCGTCGGCCGCCCGGCCCATGACATCGATGTGCATGCCCTCGAGATGGACGGAACCCCTGAGCGACGACAAGGAGACGGCGCGCGCGACATTGCTACCGAGCTCGATCCGCCCGCCGACCACGTGGACGTTTCGGGCATTGGTGATGTTGAGCGGCGTGGTGCACACCTTGTTCGGCATCTTCACCAGAAGGTCGCCGCCCTTGGCGTCGATGTTACCGGGGCAGGTGTCCTGCACGACCATCGGAGCGGACAGCGTCGGCGGCGCCAAGCATGAATCCTGGCTCACCGGGTTGCTCGCCACATCCGCGAGGGCTTGCATCTGCCACTGCTCACTGCTGCATTCCTGGTCACTGCAGCCGCACTTCCACTTGCCGTCGTCGCGCTGGCAGACGTAGCCGAGCACGTAACGCGACGCTTGGCCGAGCGGCATAGACGCTGTTGCGCTGCCCTTATACCACGTATCGCTGACCAGCGTTGAGCCCGATAGTGGTAGCTCCTGCCATGCGGACCCGGTCCAGTAGAGCGCCTTCTTGTAGACGTACTGGTCCGCAGAGCCGCTGCCCACTTTGATCTGCGCGGCGCCGCCGGCACACTCGGTGCCCTGTATCAGAAACTCTTTGGCTGCGGTCAAGACATTATACGCCGGACCGTAGCCACCGGGCGTGGCCGCGGAAGGCGTCAGCATATTGGTGCAGGGCGCCGCCGAGGCGGCAGCAGCACTGGTGAGGGAAGCGAGAAGAGTGAGCGCGCAGCAAACGCTGCGGGCACGGCGGCCGCTCGCTTTATGCGAACTATCAGAAAAGGATTCTGCGAACATTTTTCACCATGAGTAATAAAGTAGCTCTGCTCAAATGAACTCGGGCAAGAGCGTGTCTCTCGCCGTTACGGGGAGCGGACATCTACCGGGTCGCCGGGTTTGCAAGGACAGGGGCGCGTCTGACCCTCGAGACGGGCCAGCGCGCTTGAAGCCGGTGCGCCGTTCGGTGTCGAGGGGGCTTCGTCTCCGCTCGCAGCGAAGCCGTCGTGGCGGCCATGGGCGGCGACAAGACCCTCTCCGCGCCCGACGCGGGCAGGCAAGCAACTCCCCATATAGGGTAACAAAGCCGCGAAACCCGCGCAATGCCAACCGCGCTGCCGTGACGCTGCCGGGGACGCGGCACCAGCGACTCACGGTGCGCCTGGGAGCTGCCGCAGTAGTCCCTGACCGCGACGGCCCAGTCCTTCCACAGCACAACAACCATAACGAGCACAAGAATCCGATAAACTATCTCTTTACGGGTAGGCGCTACAGTGGCATGATCCGGTTGTACCCGCTTTCGTGGACCCGCGAAGGTAGTAGATCATGCAGGCCGCCGCCCTTCTCAGCAGAAATGCCGTCCCCCCAGCAGGGCTCGCTCCTTCGCCGGCAGCGGCGGTGGTCAACGAGCGAGCGGCAAAATCCGGTGGCGCGGATCTGCGCCTGGCGCAACTGCTCTGCGCCCGGGTCTGCCACGACCTGATCGGCGCCGCCGGCGCCATCGAGACCGGCGTCGAGCTTCTTGCCGAAGACAGCGCGGATCGAGCGGACATCTTCGATCTCATCGGCCTGAGCGGCCGCCAGCTCAACCGCCGGCTTGCCTTCTATCGCCTGGCCTTCGGCATGACCGGACGCACCGGCGAAGGCCGGGCGCTGGGCGAGGTCAGGCGCCTTGCCGAAGGCTTCCTCGACGGTGGCCGGGTGAGCATACGCTGGGAGATCGGCTCCGCCGGCGTCGAGGACGGCGGGCTACGTGGCGACGAAACCCGGATGCTGCTCTGCGCGGTTCTCGTTGCTGCCGAGGGCTTGCCGCGCGGCGGGCAACTGACGGTGCGCCTGCGCGGCGCCGGGGCGACCATCGCGGTCGAAGCGCGCGGAAAAACCGCCGCGATCGCCGACGCCGTGGCCGCCGCGCTGTCCGGGGCTCTCGATCTCGACGCGGTCACGGCGCGGACGGTGCCGGCCTACTACCTGAGCCTGCAAAGCCGCAGCTTTGGCGCGGCTCTCGACCTGCGGAACGAGGAGGCGGGCTTCAGCCTCGGCATCACGATCGCCGCCGGCTGAGCCTCGGCGGCGGCAACGCTCCGTCCACGTCGGGTCGGGGGTCGAACTCACGCGCGCTTCCGGCGCGCCGAAGCCGGTCAATCAAGAATTGGTCGGAGTGAGAGGATTCGAACCTCCGGCCCCCGCCTCCCGAAGACGGTGCTCTACCAGGCTGAGCTACACTCCGACGGACCGAACTGCGGACTTATAGCGCCCAAGCCGCGGGCGGTGCAAGAAAGCGCAAGCGGCAACGAGCGGCTATCCAGCCCTCAGTACGCGCGCTCGATGCAGAACTCGACCGCGTCGACGAGCGCCGCCCGCTCGGCGCTGGGCCGGAACGGCTCGAGCGCCACCATCGCCTTGCCGCCGTAGAGCCGCGCCCGCTCCAAGGTCGCCGCCAGCGCCCCGTGCGCCTCGAGCAGCTCGATCGCTCGGCCGAGATCGTCCGGTTCCTGCTCCAGATCCTCCAGCGTCCGCCGCCAGAAGGCCTTCTCGCCGGCGTCGCCGCGGCTGAAGGCGAGGACGATCGGCAGCGTGATCTTGCCCTCGCGGAAGTCGTCGCCGACGGTTTTGCCCAGCGTCGCCTGCTTCGCCGAGTAGTCGAGGACGTCGTCGATGAGCTGAAAGGCAATGCCGAGGTTGCGTCCGTAGCTCTCCAGGGCCGCCTCCTCGATGGCCGGCCGGTCCGCCACCACCGCGCCGATGCGGCAAGCCGCGGCGAACAGCTCGGCGGTCTTGGCGCGGATGACGGCGAGATAATCGGCTTCGCGGGTCTCGGTGTCGTTGGTGGTGACCAGCTGGCTGACCTCGCCCTCGGCGATGATCGACGAAGCCCGCGACAGGATGGCGAGGATCTTGAGCGAGCCGTCCTCCACCATCAGCTCGAAGGCGCGGCTGAACAGGAAATCGCCGACGAGCACGCTGGGCTTGTTGCCCCAGACCACGTTCGCCGAGGCCAGCCCGCGGCGAAGCTCGCTGTCGTCGACGACGTCGTCGTGGAGCAGGGTCGCGGTGTGAATGCATTCCACACAGGCGGCCAGCCCGACGTGGCGCCGGCCCTGGTAGCCGCAGAGCCTTGCCGAAGCCAGGGTCAGCATTGGCCTGAGGCGCTTGCCGCCGGCGGCGACCACGTGGCTCGCGAGTTGCGGGATCAGCGCCACCGGGCTGTCCATCCGCTCGATGATGACCCGGTTGACGGCCTGGAGATCTTCCGCAACGAGCCCGATGAGCGGCTCCAGCGACGGCTTGCGCTCAGTCTCTCCCTCGACGCTCACCGCAACGCCCACCAGACCTCCCAGACCCAACCGAATCGGTGCGAAGCGACCATAGTGCTTGACGCGGGGCTCTCCGATCCCGGAGCATAAGAACCGCTTGCATTTTTGGTCAAGCGTCGTGCAAGGCTGCTGCCGCAGACGCAAGGCAATCCCGCTTTCTCCTTAGCTTAGGCAGGTGGCCTTCGATCGGCAATGATTGAACTCTGTCGCATCGGCGATCCGGTGATGCTGTCGTGGCTGGAAAGCCGCCTTGCCGAAGATGGGATCGCCAGCGTGACCCTGGACGCTTTCACCAGCACCGCCTTCGCCGGCACCCTCGACGGCATCGCCCGCAGGATCATGGTTGCGGAGGCGGATCTGGCGCGGGCGCGGCAGATCCTGGACGAGGGGCGGGAGCTTGGCCGGCGAGCTTGACGACGTCACCGAGGACGCGCTGCTGGATGGGCGGCTCCGCTTCCTGCAGCCCGCGAGCGGCTACCGGGTCGGCATCGACCCGCTGTTTCTTGCCGCCGCCATCCCGGCGCGCAATGGCGAGCGGGTTCTCGACGTCGGCGCCGGCGCCGGCGCCGCGGCGCTTTGCCTCGCCGCCCGGGTGCCCGGCGTTCGCGTGGTCGGCCTCGACTCCGAGCGCACCATGGTCCGCATCGCCGCGGCGAACGCCAAGGCCAACGGCATGGCCGAGCGGGTCGAGTTCTTCCTCGGCAACCTGCTGTCGCCGCCCATCCGGCTCACTCCGGCCTCCTTCGATCACGTCATGGCCAATCCGCCGTTCATGCCGGAAGGGCGCGGCAACCCACCCCCCGATCCGGCGAAGGCGGCCGCCACCGTGGAGGATGCCACCGCCGGCCTGGAGCAGTGGCTGCGCTTCTGCCTGCTGATGGTCCGGCCCAAGGGAACGGTGACCCTGGTCCACCGCGCCGATCGGCTGCCCGAGCTTCTGGCCGGGATCGGCGGCCGGCTCGGCGACGTCTGCATCTTTCCGCTCTGGCCGAGCGGCGATGGCAAAACCCCGGCGAAACGGATCCTGATCCGCGGCCGGCGCAGCGGCGGCGGCCCCGTCTCCATCCTCCCCGGCCTGGTGCTTCACGAGCAGGGCGGCGCCTACACGGCGGCGGCGGACCGGGTCCTCCGCCAGGGCGGCGCGCTCAGCCTGGGCTCGCCGTCTTGAGCACGCCGGCGGTCCGCCGCCTTCTCGCCAAGCTGCCGATCGAGCGCTTCCGCCACCCGCCCCCGGTCGTCGCGGTCATTCCCTTGAGCGGCATCATCGGCCGGTTCGGCTCCTTCGGCCGAAGCCTCAACCTCCGCTCGCTTGCGGGCAGCATCGAGCGCGCCTTCTCCATGCCGGATCTCGCCGCGGTGGCGCTCGGCGTCAACTCGCCGGGCGGCTCGCCGGTGCAGTCCTCGCTGATCGCGGGCAGGATCCGCGCTCTTGCCACCGAGAAAAAGGTGCCGGTCTTCGCCTTCGCCGAGGACGTCGCGGCGTCCGGCGGCTACTGGCTGCTTTGCGCCGGCGACGAACTCTACGCCGACGAAAGCTCGATCATTGGCTCCATCGGCGTTGTCTCCGCCGGCTTCGGCTTTCCCGAACTGCTCAAGCGCCTCGGCGTCGAGCGGCGGGTCTATGCCAGCAGCGAGCACAAGGCCGGGCTGGATCCGTTCCGCCCCGAGCAGAGCGACGAGGTCGAGCATCTGCGGGCGGTGCAAGGCGACATCTACCAGGCCTTCTGCCGGCAGGTGCGGTCGCGGCGCGGCGACAAGCTGAAGGCCGCGGAGGCCGACATCTTCAACGGCCGGTTCTGGAGCGGTCGCGAAGCCCTGGCGCTCGGCCTGGTCGACGGGATCGGCGATCTCCGGACGGTCATGCGCGAGCGGTTCGGCGAGAAGGTGAGGCTGCGGCTGCTCGGCGAGCGGCAGAGTTGGTGGCGCCGCCGCCTCGGCCTGGTGTCGCCGCCCGCCGGGCTCGGGGCAGAGGCCGGGGCCCTCCTCGACGGGGTGATCGCGGTCGCAGACGAACGCGCCCTGTGGAGCCGCTACGGGCTTTAGCGCGCCGCCGGCGATGGCGGTTGTCCCCCGCCCGGCGCCGCGTATAGTCCAAGAAAAAGAAGCTCCGGGAGGATCGATGGCCGGCAACGACCCGCGTCTCAACTTCGGCCTGGACGAGAGCGTGGATATGCTGCGCCAGTCGGTGCAGGGCTTCGCCGCAACCGAGGTGGCGCCACGCGCCGCCGAGATCGACCGCGACAACCTCTTTCCCACCGACCTCTGGCGCAAGATGGGCGACCTGGGCCTCCTCGGGATCACCGTGGAGGAGGAGTGGGGGGGCGCCGGCATGGGCTATTTGGCCCACGTCGTCGCCATGGAGGAGCTGAGCCGGGCCTCCGCCTCGGTGGGCTTGAGCTACGGCGCCCATTCCAACCTCTGCGTCAATCAGATCCGCCGCAACGGCACGGGCGAGCAGAAGCGACGGTACCTGCCCGGGCTGATCGAAGGCCGCCACGTCGGCGCCTTGGCCATGAGCGAACCCGGCGCCGGCTCCGACGTCGTCGGCATGCGGCTCCGCGCCGAGAAGCGCAACGGCGGCTACCTGCTGAACGGCACGAAGATGTGGATCACCAACGGCCCCGAGGCCGACGTGATCGTCGTCTACGCCAAGACCGACGTCGCCGCCGGCCCGCGCGGAATGACCGCCTTCCTGGTCGAGCGGGGCTTCCCCGGGTTCTCCACGGCGCAGAAGCTGGACAAGCTCGGCATGCGCGGCTCGAACACCTGCGAACTGGTCTTTGCCGATTGCGAGGTCCCCGAGGAGAACGTTCTGGGCGGGGTCGGGCGCGGCGCCAGCGTGCTGATGAGTGGCCTCGACTACGAGCGGCTGGTGCTGTCCGCCGGGCCGATCGGGATCATGCAAGCCTGCCTCGACGTGGTCCTTCCTTACGTCCACGAGCGCCGGCAGTTCGGCCAGCCCATCGGCGTCTTCCAGCTCATGCAGGGCAAGCTTGCCGACATGTACACCACCGCCAACGCCTGTCGCGCCTACGTCTACGCGGTGGCCGCGGCTTGCGACCGCGGCGAGACGACAAGGATGGATGCGGCGGGCGCCATCCTTTATGCCTCGGAGAAGGCGACCTGGATGGCGCTGGAGGCGATCCAGTGCCTGGGCGGCAACGGCTACATCAACGAGTATCCCACCGGCCGGCTGTTGCGCGACGCCAAGCTCTACGAGATCGGCGCCGGAACCAGCGAGATCCGCCGCTGGTTGATTGGCCGGGAACTGTTCGAGGCGACGGCCTGAGCGCGGCCAGAGCTCGAAGACGGAGAGGGAGAGCGAATGCCCACCTGCCTGATAACCGGCGCCAGCCGCGGGATCGGCCTCGAGTTCGTCAAGCAATACGCCGCCGACGGCTGGCGGCTTCACGCCACCTGCCGCCGTCCCGAAGACGCCGACCGGCTGAAGGAGATCGGCGGCGACGTTCAGGTTCACCCCCTCGACGTCACCGACTTCGCCCGCATCGAGGCGCTGGCGAGGAAGCTCGCCGCCGAGCCCATCGACCTGCTCATCAACAACGCCGGCATCTACGGCCCGCGGGTCACGCCCTACGACGGCATCGACTATGCCGCCTGGGCCGAGGTGCTGCGGGTGAACACCATGGCGCCGGTGAAGGTCAGCGCCGTTTTCGCCGACGCCGTGGCGAAGAGCGAGCACAAGCGCATCGTCGCCATCTCCAGCCAGATGGGCAGCATCGCCGACAACTCCTCCGGCGGCTCCTACATCTACCGCTCCTCGAAGGCCGGGCTGAACGCGGCAATGAAGAGCCTGGCGCACGATCTGGCCGGCAAGAAGATCGCCGTTGCCGTGCTGCATCCGGGCTGGGTGCGCACCGACATGGGCGGGTCGGGGGCGACCATCGACCCGTTCGAGAGCGTCGCCGGCATGCGCCAGGTGATCGACGGCCTCCGCCTGGAGGCCAGCGGCGGCTTCTTTGCCTACGACGGCCGCGAGTTGCCGTGGTGAGTGCCCGCCCGCGCCGCCGCCCGCTTCGCCACTCGTCCGCCGCCGCCTGAGGATCCGCCATGGCCGGCATCGTCGAGTTCTGGTTCGATTTCTCCTCCCCCTACGGCTACTTCGCCAGCCACTTCGTCGACCAGGTGGCGGCCAAGGCCGGGCGCAGCGCGGTGTGGAAGCCGTTCATGCTGGGCAGCGTGTTCAAGGAAAGCGGCGCCAGGCCCCTGCTGGAAGTGCCGCTGAAGGGCCCCTACTGCGCCCGCGACTGGGACCGTCTCGGCCGCTATCACAAGGTGCCGTGGGTGCTGCCGAAGCCGTTTCCGATCGCGACGCTGGCGGCCGCCAGAGCGTTTTACTGGCTGGACGGGCAGGATCCGGGCGTCGCAAAAGCCTTGGCCCGCGACATCTTCGCCGCCTACTTCGGCAAGGGCGTCGACGTCTCGCCGCCCGAGGCGGTGGCCGACATTGCCGAACGTCTGGACATCGACCGCGCCGCCCTGCTCGCGGCGGTCGAGGAGCCGCAATGGAAGCAGCGGCTGAAGGCCGCCGGCGACGAGGCGGTCACCCGCGGCGTCTGCGGATCACCCTTCTTCATCGTCGATGGCGAGGGGTTCTGGGGCAGCGACCGGCTCGCGATGGTCGCGGAGTGGCTGGACCGCGGCGGCTGGTAGCGGGCCGGTGGCAGCGTTCCGCAGCAGCGTCGACCCCCGCGCCCCGGCGCATCGGGCCAATGCCCAGAACATGGCGGCGCTGGTGGCGGACCTGCGCGCTCGGGTGGCGGCGGCCGGCGCCGGCGGCGGCGAGCGCGCCCGAGCGAAGCATCTCGAACGCGGCCGTCTGCTGGTGCGCGAGCGCATTCGCCGGCTGTTGGACGTGGGCTCTCCCTATCTGGAACTGTCGCAGCTCGCGGCCTATGGCATGTATGGCGGCGAGGTGCCGGGCGCCGGCATCGTTACCGGGATCGGCCGGATCGCCGGCACCGAGTGCATGGTCATCGCCAACGACCCGACGGTGAAGGGTGGAACCTACTATCCGATCACGGTGAAGAAGCACCTCCGCGCCCAGGAAATCGCCTTCGAGAACGACCTGCCCTGCGTCTATTTGGTGGAGTCGGGCGGCGCCAACCTGCCGCATCAGGATGAGGTGTTCCCTGACCGCGACCACTTCGGCCGCATCTTCTACAATCAGGCGACCATGTCGGCGGCGGGCGTGCCGCAGATCGCGGTGGTCCACGGCTCTTGCACCGCGGGCGGCGCCTACGTTCCGGCGATGTCGGACGAAAGCATCATCGTCCGTCACCAGGGCACGATCTTTCTTGGCGGCCCGCCGCTGGTGAAGGCCGCGACCGGCGAGGTCGTCACCGCCGAGGACCTGGGCGGCGCCGACGTGCATGCCAGGATCTCCGGCGTCGCCGACCACTATGCCATGGACGACGGCCATGCTTTGGCCATCGCCAGGCGCACCGTCGCCAACCTCAACCTGGTCAAGCGCGCCGGGCTCGCCGTCCGCGAGCCGCGCGAGCCGCTCCTCGACGCCGGCGAGATCTACGGCATCGTCGGCACCGACCTGCGCAAGCCGTTCGACGTCCGCGAAGTCATCGCCCGCATCGTCGATGCTTCCGAGTTCGAGGAGTTCAAGCAACTCTACGGCACGACGCTGGTCTGCGCCTTCGCCCACCTTTTCGGCTATCCCGTCGGTATCGTCGCCAACAACGGCATCCTGTTCTCCGACTCGGCGCTGAAGGGCACCCACTTCATCGAGCTTTGCGCTCAGCGCGGCACACCCTTGATCTTCCTGCAGAACATCACCGGCTTCATGGTCGGCAGCAAGGCCGAGGCGGGCGGCATCGCCAAGCACGGAGCAAAAATGGTGACGGCGGTGGCCTGCGCCGCCGTGCCCAAGCTCACCGTGCTGATCGGCGGCTCGTTCGGCGCCGGCAACTATTCCATGTGCGGCCGCGCCTACCAGCCGCGGTTCCTGTGGATGTGGCCGAACGCCAGGATCTCGGTGATGGGCGGCGAGCAGGCGGCGGGGGTGCTGGCGACCGTCCGTCGCGACGGCCTGGAGGCGCGCGGCGAGACCTGGCCCATGGAGGCCGAGCAGGCGTTCCGCAAACCCGTGCTCGATCAGTACGAACGCCAGGGCCACCCCTACTATGCCAGCGCCAGGCTATGGGACGACGGCATCATCGACCCGGCGGAGACGCGGATGGTGCTGGGCCTCGGCCTTTCCGCGGCGCTCAATGCACCCGTCGGCCGGACCCGCTTCGGGGTCTTTCGCATGTAGCCCGCGGGCTGCCTGAACGACGGCCGGCCTGGGCAACGGGCGGCCTGAAGAACAAGACGGACGGGGGAGGGTGCGGTGGATGCGGATGCGCCGGTGCTGGCGGAGGTGGACGGGGACGGCGTCGGCTGGCTGCGGCTCAACCGCCCGCGCACCCACAACGCCTTCGACGAGACCCTGATCGCCGAGTTGACCGCTGCCTTGAGCCGGTTCGCCACGGATGGAAACGTCCGCGCCGTCGTGCTCTCCGGCGTGGGGTCCAGCTTTTGCGCCGGCGCGGACCTCAACTGGATGCGGCGGATGGGCGAGGCGGGCGAGGCGGAGAACGTCGACGACGCGCTGCGCCTGGCCGAGCTTCTCGACCGGCTCGACCGGATGGCAAAGCCGACCCTGGCCCTGGTCAACGGCCCGGCGTACGGCGGCGGCGTCGGTCTCGTCGCCTGCTGCGACGTGGCGATCGCCGCCAACCCTGCCGTGTTTGCCATGCCCGAGGTGAGGCTCGGGCTGATCCCGGCGGTGATTTCGCCGCACGTGCTGGCCGCCATCGGCGCCCGCCAGGCGCGCCGCTACTTCGTCACCGGCGAGACTTTCTCGGCGCAGGAGGCCTTGCGGATCGGCCTCGTTCACGAGGTGGTCGAGGCGGAGGCGCTGGAGCGCGAGGGTCGGCGCATCCTCGCCGCCATCGGCGGCAACGGGCCGCGGGCGATGGCGGAGGTGAAGGCGCTGATCCGCGATGTGGCCGGCAGGCCCATGGACGCCGACCTGCGGCGCGATACCGCCCGGCGCATCGCCGCCGCGCGGGGCTCGGAGGAAGGGCGAAGCCGGATCGCGGCGTTCCTGGCGAGGCGGGCGAGGCCGGCGGACCGTGGCGATGTTTGACTGCATCCTGATTGCGAACCGCGGCGAGATTGCCTGCCGGATCATCCGCACCGCCCGCCGCCTCGGGATCAAGACGGTGGCGGTCTATTCCGATGCCGACGCCGGGGCGCTGCACGTGAGCCTGGCCGACGAGGCCTTCCGCATCGGGCCGCCACCCGCCGCAGACAGCTACCTGAGGGCCGAGCGCATCCTCGAGGCTGCCGTGAGCGGCGGGGCCCAGGCCATCCACCCCGGCTACGGCTTCCTCTCGGAGAACGCCGACTTCGCCGAGGCGTGTCGCGCCGCCGGCTTGGTCTTCATCGGCCCACCGCCGCCGGCGATCCGGGCCATGGGGTCGAAGAGCCGGGCGAAGACGATCATGGAGGCCGCGGGCGTGCCGGTGGTGCCGGGCTACCACGCCGCCGCCCAGGACGATGGGTGCCTGATCGGCGCCGCCCGCGGCATCGGCTTTCCCGTTCTGATCAAGGCGGTGGCCGGCGGCGGCGGCAAGGGGATGCGTATCGTCGACACCGAAGCTGATCTGCCCGAGGCGCTCGCGGCGGCACGGCGCGAGGCGCGAGCCGCCTTCGCCGACGAGGCCTTGCTGATCGAGCGCCATCTCCATCGGCCGCGGCATGTGGAGGTGCAGGTGTTTGCCGATGCCCATGGCAACGCCGTCCACCTGTTCGAGCGCGACTGCTCGCTGCAGCGCCGCCACCAGAAGGTGATGGAGGAGGCGCCGGCCCCTGGCCTCGATGCCGGGCTGCGCCGGCGCCTCGGCGAGGCCGCGGTCGCGGCGGCACGGGCCATCGCCTACGAGGGCGCCGGCACCGTCGAGTTCCTTCTCGCCGGCGGGGCGGACGCCGCCGCCAGCTTCTACTTCATGGAGATGAACACCCGGCTGCAGGTCGAGCATCCGGTCACCGAGATGATCACCGGGCTCGACTTGGTCGAATGGCAGCTGCGGGTGGCGGCAGGCGAGCCGCTGCCGCTTGTTCAGGACGAGATCGCCTGCGCCGGCCATGCCTTCGAGGCGCGGATCTATGCCGAAAACCCGGCGAAGGACTTCCTCCCCGCCACCGGCACGCTGAGCCACCTCCGCTTTCCCCAGGACACCGTCCATGTCCGCACCGACACCGGCGTGCGCCAGGGCGACGCCATCGGCATCCACTATGACCCGCTCATCGCCAAGCTCGTCGTCTGGGGCGAGGACCGCGGCTCGGCGCTGCGCCGGCTGCGCCGGGCGCTGGCTTCGGTGGAGATCGCCGGCGCCATCACCAACGCCGGCTTCCTTGCCGCCATCGCCGGCCATCCGGCGTTTGCCGCGGGCGAGATCGACACGGGGTTCATCCCCCGCCACCGCCATGAGCTGATCCCGGCCGCCGGGCCGGTGCCGCCGCGGCTGCTCGCCCTTGCCTGCCTCGACGTGCTCTTGCGCCGCGAGGAGGAGGCGAGGGCAGCGGCACGGGCGTCGGCCGATCCGTTCTCACCCTGGCACCGCACCGACGGCTGGCGGCTGAACGAGGACAATCACCACGTGCTCGCCTTCCGCGATGGCGAGGCGGCGGTCGAGGCCATCGTTCACTACCGCCGGGACGGTTTGCTGCTGGAGCTGCCGGGAGCCGCGGCGCCCGTTCGCGCCTGGGGCGAACGAGACCCGGCCGGCGACTTGGTCGCCGACGTCGATGGCGTGCGCAACAAGGCGACGGTGATCCGCAGCGGCGATGCCATCACCGTCATCGCCGCCGGGGTCAGCCACGAGCTGATCCTTGACGATCCCGCCGCCCGCGCCGAGCTGCGCGAGCCGCAAGCCTCGACCTTGAGGGCGCCCATGCCTGGACGCCTGGTCGCGGCGCATGTCGCTCCCGGAGACCGGGTCAGCCGTGGGGCGACCCTGGTGGTGTTGGAGGCGATGAAGATGGAGCACGCCATCACCGCGCCGGCCGACGGCGTCATCGCCGCCGTCCCCTTCGCCGTCGGCGATCAGGTGGAAGACGGCGCCGATCTCGTGGTTTTCGCCGACGAGGAGCCGGCGGATCAGGCGTCCTGAAGCCGGGCCGCGGCTGACGCTGCCGCGCTCTCGCCGATCCAGTCGGCGAAGGCCGGGGCGGCGAGGGGCCGGCTGAACAGGTAGCCCTGCGCCTCGTCGCAGCCCTGGGCGCAGAGGATGTCCACCTGAACCTGTTGCTCGACGCCCTCGGCGACGACGCGGAGGTTCAGGTTGTGCGCAAGTCCGATCGTGGCGCTGACGATCGCGGCGTCGTTCTTGTCGCTGGTGATGTCGCGCACGAACGACCGGTCGATCTTCAGGGCGTCGAGGGGAAAGCGTTTGAGGTAGGCGAGCGACGAATAGCCGGTGCCGAAATCGTCGATGGAGAGCTTGAGCCCGATCTCCTTGAGCTGCGCGAGCATGGCCGCGCTGGCTTCGGTATCCTCGACCAGCATGCTCTCGGTCAGCTCCAGCTCGAGATTGGCGGGCGGCAAACCGGCTGTGGCGAGACTGGCGGCGATCGTCTTCGGCAGCCGCCGGTTCTTGAACTGCATCGCCGAGAGGTTGACCGAAACCGTCAGCGTCGGCAGGTCGGCACGTCGCCAAGCCGTCGTCTGCCGGCAGGCCTCCCCCAGGACCCATTCGCCGATGGGCACGATCAGCCCCAGCTCTTCGGCGATGGGGATGAACTCCAGCGGCGAGACGAGGCCCACGTCCGGCTGTTGCCAGCGGAGCAGGGCCTCCATGCCGACGACGCGGCGGCTCTTGATGTCGATCCGCGGCTGGTAGTGAAGAAGAAATTCGTTTCGCTCCAGCGCCCTTCTCAGCCGCGTCTCCAGGGAAAAACGGCGTGACGCCCGCTCGTTCAGCTCCTCGGTGAAGAAGCGGTGCTGGTTGCGGCCGTTCTCCTTCGCGCTGTACATGGCGGCGTCGGCGTGCTTCAGGATCTTCTCGGCGTCCGTTCCGTCCTTGGGGAAGATGCTGATGCCGATGCTGGCCGTTACCGTGATCTCGTCGTGCGCCAGCCGAACCGGTGTCGTCAGTGTGTCGGCGATCCGCTGGGCCACTCTCGACGCAGCGTCGGCGGAGGCGATCTCGCTCAGGATGACCACGAACTCGTCGCCGCCGAGCCGGGAGACGGCGTGGCCGCCGGCGAGATCGGGGATTGCCAGCTCGGACCGCCGGGCCACCTGATCGGACGCCCGCACCGAGTCCTGCAGCCGCTGCGCCACCTCGCGCAGCAGGGTGTCGCCGGCGTCGTGGCCGAGGGTGTCGTTGATCCGCTTGAAGTGGTCGATGTCGAGGAAGAGGACCGCGACCTGCCGCTGGTGGCGGGCGGCGTTCGTCAGCGCATAGTCCAGAACCTCGCGCATGAAGGTCCGGTTGGGCAGGCCGGTGAGGCTGTCGAAATAGGCGAGGTAGCGGATCCGTTCCTCGGCGTGGCGGCGCTCGCTCACGTCGAGGCAGCATCCCACCACCTCCAGCGGCTCCCCGTCGCCGCCGCGCAGAAGCTTCATCTGGTCGGTGACCCAGCGGTACTCGCCGTCGGCGCGGCGGAAGCGGTACTCGTAGGTGATCTCGCCCAGCTCCGGCAGCCGGCCGAGGTGCTCGGTCAGGCCGCCGACGTCGCTGGGGTGGACCCGGTTGAGCTTGAGCCGGCCGTCGTTGAGGAAGTCCTCGGGGGCGAAGCCGAACTGCTCGTGGACGTTGGCGCTGATGAAGGTGGTGTCGAGGCCGTTGGGCTTGCTGCTGTAGATCACGACCGAGGTCGAGGTGATGAGCTGATGCAGCCGCGCCTGCACCGCCCTCAGCCGCTGCTCCGCCGACCACTTGGCGGACAGCGCCCGGGCGAACTGCTTGAGCTCGCTCGCCTGCAACGGCTTCTGGCAATAGATCATCTTGTCCGGCGGCGGCACCCGGTCGGCCATCGCTTCCGGGCGGACGTCGGAGTAGCCGGTCACGAAGACGATGTTGATCGAGGAGTCCAAGGCGCGGATCCGCTCGGCCGTGGTGACCCCGTCGATCCCCGGCGGCATGCGGACGTCGAGAAAGACGACCGAGAACGGCTTGTTGCAGCGGAGCGCCTGCTCGACGGCGACGACGGCATCTTGACCCTGCCGGCAAGTCATCACCTCGAAAGCCACCGGCTCGTCGCCGGCGTCGGCCGGGTCATGCTGGCCGAACAGCTCGGCCTCGAGATCGTCCAGCGCTTGCTGGCCTTCGCTCGGCGCCGCCGGCTGGCCGAGGACGTAGGCGTACTCGTCGAGGATGCGCTGTTCGTCGTCGACGACGAGAATGCGGGCGGCGCTGACTGCCGGCCCTTCCGCATCGACGCGTCGCTTGGTCATCTCAGGCGGCCTCCCTGGCCGGTTTCGTGCTCACGGGGATGATGAGGTGCATCGTCGCGCCCTGCCCGGGGCCGGGGCTTTGCGCCTGGATCGCGCCGCCCATGGCCAGCATGCTG
>JAXMOZ010000040.1:0-30155 GCA_034382075.1 Rhodospirillales bacterium | reverse complement strand
CTCCTGAGGGTGAGAGCCCGTAACGCCGGCGGCAGGGCGGCGCAGCCACAAGCCTCGCAACCTGAGGGCAGCAAAACCGTCAGGCGGCTGGCGGATCCGGCGCACGCCGTAACGCCGATGCTCGGCCTCGGCGCTCAAGTCTACCTTGACGTCCAAGCTGCCTCGACGTCCAAGTATGCTTGGCATTGCTGTGCGCAGCGCCCAGTTTGCCTCGACGGCCACGTCTGGCCTTCGGCATGGCTCTGCCTCGGCGCCAGGCTCTTCCCGCGGCTCCTCGGCGCCTGAATGCCTTGCCCGGCGCGCGGTGCTCTCTCCCACTCTTATGTCGTTGCCGGACCTCCCTTCCCGTGGCGACGGCGGCCCCGACCAGAATTAATCCGGCCTGACCCTCGTTCGCCAGTCTACCCAGCTGCCCGACCCTCTGCTGTGACGGCAGTCACAGCGCCCGCGCACTGCACGGGCACGATCCGCTTGATTGGAAGGCGCCTGTTGCTCGGCCTAAAGCCTGCCCGAAGAGGAAGACGCCCGCGCTGATGGTTGCCGGCGCCTCGCCGTCTTGGCCGGGAGCCGGCGAGCCCGGCGGAGGCCGGCGGCGAGGCGCTTGGCGACCGCGCGACGGCCCGGGCGCGCTCATGCTGCCCCGCCTCCTGCCGTCGTCGCTCGTCGCGCCATACCTGAGGGTGCACTTGGCCGCACGCTGAGAGACGGAGGACGGAACGTATGATTCCCGCGTCAACGCGGTCTTCGCTTGCCCACTCGACCTACTCGCTGGCGCGACGAACACGGCGTAAGCCCAGGCCATATTCCATAGTCCCACCCCATGCACTATGAAGAATGGCAGAATGCGACCAGGGGACCGTTGTTGACGAGGGCATGTTCATGGGTGTTCCGGGTAGGATGCCCGTGGGTGCGCCGCGTGTGGCCGCGGGTCTTCACCGCAGCCGAGTTCGCCGCGTTCGTCGTGGCGCTGTGGACCTTCGCTGCATGGCTCTGCGAAGGCGAGGATCGCGCCACGGAGCGGCGGTACAGGGCGTGGGAGTTGATCAACTCAGCCGCCGGAAAGCCGGGCGATGGAGGCCGCACTGATGCTCTTCAGAACCTAGTAAAGGATAATAGACCGCTCGCCGGCGCAACCCTCGACAACGCCCACCTTCCTGAGATCAACCTCGGAGAGGCGGATCTGTCCAATGCAAGCATGCAAAGCGCCCGGCTGTACGGCGCAGATCTCGGTGGTGCCGTTCTGAACGGCGCGGACCTGAGAGATGCAGATCTTAGCAGCAGTATGACTTGCCCGGATACCGGATATCGCTGGTCGGAACACGACGTTCCTCCGGAAACGTGCGAGCAACCCGTCGAGCGCCGCACCAACTTGAGGGGCGCTTTTCTATGGGACGCAGACCTCCGAGGTGCGGATCTCAACAAAGCCGACCTGAAGTGCGCTGTGCTACATACGGCAGACCTCAGAGGGGTGAAGAACCTGAAGCAGGATCAGCTGAACTCCGCGTTCGGCGGCAAGGCCACCAAGCTTCCCCACGATCCCCCCGACGACGCTACTTCCGAGGAAGCCGCTTCACTTTTAGTCGGCGTCGAAGTACTGAAGTGGCCATGTCACTGGCAGATCCCTATGCCTGACGAGTATTGTGACGGTTCGCGAGAGCCCCCGAAGTGTGACTAAATGGCGGCACAACTACCCCGCGGCGCTGTCAACCGCGTCAGCCAGAACCTCAATCGGACAGCCAGGACCAACTGCCGCGCTGACGGTGCCGGAGGCGCGACCGGTATCCCTACGGACGGCAGCGGATGCCGACACTCAAAGTCCTGATCTCGCGGGAACTGGCGACCCCAACGGGATTCGAACCCGTGTTACCACCTTGAAAGGGTGGTGTCCTAGGCCTCTAGACGATGGGGTCGGCGCCGCACTGACGTACCTGCCGGGGCCGGCAAAATCAAGGGCGGCCCGTGGGCGATCGTCGGCCGAGCGTTCGGCCGTCGGCTCATTCCCCCGGCGGAGTTCAGCCGCATGGCAGCGGCGGGCGACCGTCGGCCCGCGGCGCCCTTGTGCACCGCAACAGGTGATCCCCGCCGCAAGCTGCGCTATGACTGGAGATCCGGTGCCGCCGGGCGCGATCGCGCGTCCTGCACCCGGAGGGAGAGCGCGGATGAACGTCGCCATTAGCCCCTGCATCGGCATCTGCCGCCTCGACGACGAGACCGGCTACTGCATCGGCTGCGGCCGCACCGGCGACGAGATCGCCACCTGGAGCACCGCCGGCCCGGGCGGCCGCCGGGCGATCTGGGCGGCGCTGCCGGCCCGGCTCGACGCGCTCGGCGTCGCCGTCCGCCGGCTGCCGTGGGGTCCGGCCGACGTCCGCGGCTTCGTGCTGAAGAGCCTGCGCGCGGGGAAGGGGCGCTGGCTGCTGACCGCGCCCGGAGCCTCCGCCGCCTTCGCGTGTTCGCCCGAGCGCGGCTGCTGCGAGATCCACTGCCGCGGCGACACCGTCGAGGCGACCGGCGCCGAGGCTGCGCTGCGGCTGCGCTGCGGCGCGGAGGCGCGGGCCTTCGCCGTGAGCTCGGGCGCGGCGGGCGAGCGGATCGTCCTGGGGGTGGCGGCCGGCCGATCCGGACCTTCCGCCGGGGCACTCGCTCCGGGCGCCGAGCCGGACGGCGACGCCATTCGCGCCGAAGCGCGGAGCCTCGCCTTGCGCATCGTCGATGCCGACGGCCAGGGTGCCTGCTGGGGCATCCGGAGAAGCCCGGCGCCGCAGGCCGCGGCCGCCGAAGCAGCCGAACCCGAGGCTCGCGCGGGTATGGACGAGGTGGTCATTGCCACCGCGCTCGGCCGCATCGAGGTGCCGATGGACCGTGCGAGACTGGGCGCCGCCGCCGAGCTTGCGCCGGACCTGCCCGAGGGCTTCGTTGCTGCGGCGGTGTTCGACCCGGAGCTGTGACGGCCGACACAGCGTCTGGGCACAGCATCGCCTATGCTCTCGATGACGGGCCGGCGTTGACCTGCCGGCGTGGACGGACGCGAAAGGAGCGGAGGCACTAATTCGGCATCGTCTTTCGGCGGGCTCCACTGCTTGCGGCGCGGCAACCGCCCAGCGGTGAGGGGCAGCTCTACGGCGAGGAGGCGGATCCGAGGCCCCGGCCCTGCGCCGGCACCGACGCGCTCCGCGGCGGCGTCGCGTCGCGAGAGGCCGTGCCGCTCGTGCGCGCCTTTGGATCGGCGCTGCCGACGGGCTGCGGCCGCGGGAGATGATGTATCGCGCGGGGCGAGCCCTGCCGGCTTCGCCGACACCGGGTCGGGCCGTGGCGCAGGGGGGAGCGGGCACGGGCCGCTGCGGCGGCCGTGGCGTAGTAGCAGGGCGCGCGGACGCGGACCTTCGTCGGTCCGTGCGGCGGGACGCTACCCGGCGTGCGGTCGCCAGCTCGACGCCGCTGCCCGATCTTCGCCGGCGGGCCGGTGCGCCTTCGCTGCCGAGGCGAGAGCATCGAGGGCCGCGGTGATCCTGGCCAGCATCGCCCGCGCCTCGGCGTTGGCGTAGGCCTTGGCAGGTGCGCGCCCCCAAACCGGCGCCGGCCAGGCCGGGTCGGTGGCGAACCGGGCGATGACGTGGACGTGGAGCTGGGCGACGACGTTACCCAAGGCGGCGACGTTGATCTTGTCGGCGACGACCAGCCCCTTCAGCATCTGCGCCACCAGCGTCGTCTCGGCGGCGAGCCGGGCCAGGTCCGCCGGATCGAGGTCGAACAGCTCGCTAGCCCCAGGCCGCTCCGGCACTAGGATGAGCCACGGGTAGGTGGCGTCGTTCATCAGCAACAGCCTGCTCAAGGCGAAGCGGCCAAGGGGCAAGGTGTCGGCGGCGAGGCGAGGATCGAGGCTGAACGTCGTCGTCATCGTCGGGTCCTGTGGCGGGTGAGGCGCAGCCCCCCCTGGCCGCAGCCCCTGACGGGCACCCGAGCCGCCAGGCACCGCGCTTGCCCGGTCAGCATGCCTTCGCCATGGAGCCACGCAACAAGGCGGAACGAGGCCCGGGGTCACGAACGGGAGGACGGGATGCAGCTGGAGCGACTGTGGCAAGGTTGCTCCGCCGGAGCAAGACGTCGTTATCGCGAGTGTCGGTAGCGCGAGGTATGTCCGGGTTTTGTAGCACACGATCTGTCCGGTCGTTGGTGCCGGGGAGGTCGGATGCTACCGGAGGTGAGGATGGCCCGGATTGTCGAGGCGGTGACGCGTTACCGCTCTGGGGTGATTGGGTGCCGGGAAGCGGCGGAGTGTCTCGGGATGAGCGAGCGTCATTTTCGCCGGCTTCGCGACCGCTACGAGGCGGAGGTGCCGCCGAAAGGCCGGCGGCAGGGTCGACAAGACCCATCCGACCCAGGTCGGCCGTGCCCTTCAGCAGCTCGGCATCACCCACATCGCCTCCTATTCGCCGGAGGCGCAGGGACGGATGGAGCGGCTGTTCGGGACGCTGCAGGGCCGCCTGCCGCAGGAGCTGCGGCTCGCCAGGATCACCACCATGGAGGCAGCCAACCGCTGGCTCGCCGAGGTCTTCCTGCCGCGCTTCGACGCCCGCTTCGCGGTGCGCGCGGCCGAGCCGGGCAGCGCCTTCATGGCCTATGTCGGCCGGCCGCTCGAGGACATCCTCTGCATCCAGGAGGAGCGCCAGGTCGGCCGCGACAACACCGTGCGCTACAACGGCCACGTCCTGCAGATCCCCGAGCAGACCCACCGTCACCACTACGTCAAGGCCACCGTCCGCGTCCACGCGTACCCGGACAGCACCTTGGCGATCTTCCACGGGCCGCAAAGGCTTGCCCGCTACCAAGCGATGGATCGCTCCAGGACGCAGACGCCGACAGCCGATCAGCCGCCTAAATTCGCTCGGCGGCCCCGGCTGTGGATAAGGGGAAAGCCGCCTCGCGCCTTCCCACTTCCCCACAGCCGCAACAACAGCAGCGGACATTTGACGTGCTACGAAAACCGGACATCTTCACGCGTCATCGACAGACGTCGTTATCACGAGCAGCGGACGGCGCGGCGACGTAAGGCGGGTCGAGGCGAAGCCGGACCCGCGGCCAATCGGCGGGTACGCCTGCGGCTAACCCGGCCTGTGGCGTCGCCGCCGACGCCTCCGCGCAACGCTGGGTGGACGGCCTCCCGACGGCATCGCGATGTGCCAAGCTGGGGGTTCGTCGACCGACCAGCGAAGGAGGCCGTCCAGCTGAACGTTAGCATCATTGGCTTGGGCGGCAAGTGGCTTTGAGCGGCTTCGGTACCGGGTCTGGAGCGGTCGAGTATCGGCCTGTTGATGCTGTTCGATGAACGGCCGGCCACGAGGGTGGTGCGCCGCGGGAGCTTCGCCTGTCGCCTGGCCTCCGCTCCGTCGAGCGGACGCGACCGCCGGCCGCGCGCAGAGGCTGCGCCTTGAGAGAACGGGGCGTGTGCAGAAGAACGGTCAGGACCCGGTCGCGACACTCCGTCACGTCGTTGCGCTTCCAAAGCGCGCCGCGATGTTTGGAGGCCCGGCCCCCGAACCCCCGTGGGGGCGCGGGTGGAGGATGGGCGGCCCGCATCGCGGAGACCGGGGGCGCGGGCCGCCTTCAAGCTTACTCTTCGACCTTCTCCACCTTCTCCACCTTCTCGAACTCGAGAATGATCTGGCCGGTGCTGAGGGTGGCTCCGGGGTCGGCGTGGAGCTTGAGCACGCGCGCCGGCCGGGTTGCCCGGAGGATGTTCTCCATCTTCATCGCCTGGACGATGGCGAGCTCGTCGCCGGTGTCCACCCGCTCGCCCGGCTCGACCGCCAGCGACTGCAACAGCCCGGGCATGGGCGAGAGCAGGTACTGCGACATGTCCGGCGGCTTGCGCTCGGGCATCATCGCCGCCAGCTCGGCGACGCGCTCGGAGTAGACCATCACCTTGACCTCGGCGCCCATGTGGAACAGCCGATAGCCGAGGCCGTCACGCTCGACCTTGAAGCGTTGCGGCTCGGCGTTGACGGTGGCGCGAAGCACCGGCTCGCCCACCTGCCAGTCGCTGCGAATGGCCAGCAGATGACCCTCGCGGGTGACGTCGAAGCCCTCCTCCGAGCCGCGGCCGACGAACTGCTCGACCCGGATCGGGTAGTAGGTGCCGTTGACGCTGACCACCCATTCGGGGACGATCTTCCGCTCGTAGCCATGCATCTGCCCGGTCACGTCCTTGGCCCGGTAGAGGTAGCGCAGGTGCATCAGAATGCTGACGGCGACGATGGAGTCGATGTCCCTGGGTTCGATCGGTGCCGGGGAGAAGCCGTCCGGGTACTCCTCCACGATGAAGTTGGTGCTGAGCCGGCCCTGGAGGAACCGGGGGTTGGCCATCAGCGCGGTAAGGAAGGCGATGTTGTGGTGGACGCCGACGATGTAGAACTCGTCCAGCGCCCGGCGCATCAGCGCGACGGCGGCGTCGCGGTCACGGCCCCAGGTGGTGACCTTGGAGATCATCGGGTCGTAGAACATGCTGATCTCGCCGCCCTCGTAGACGCCGCTGTCGACGCGGACGTCCTGGCTCTCCTCGGGCTCGCGGTAGCGGACCAGCCGGCCGGTGGACGGCATGAACTTGCGGTTCGGGTCCTCGGCGTAGATGCGCGACTCGATCGCCCAGCCGTGCGGCTGCAACTGCTCCTGGACCAGCGGCAGGCGCTCGTTGTTGGCGACGCGGATCATCCACTCGACCAGGTCGATGTTGTGGGTGAACTCGGTGACCGAGTGCTCGACCTGCAGCCGGGTGTTCATCTCCAGGAAATAGAAGTTCCGCCGCTGGTCGGCGATGAACTCGACCGTCCCGGCGGAGTCGTAGCCGGCGGACCTGGCCAGGGCCACGGCCCGTTCGCCCATCTCCCGGCGGGTGGCGGCGTCGAGGAACGGCGACGGCGCCTCCTCGATGACCTTCTGGTGGCGGCGCTGGATCGAGCATTCGCGCTCGTTGAGGTGGAAGACGTTGCCGTGCTTGTCGGCGAGGATCTGGATCTCGATGTGGCGGGGGTCCTCGATGAACTTCTCGATGAACACCCGCTCGTCGCCGAAGGCGGACCTGGCCTCGCTGGTGGCGAGGCGGAAGGCGTCGCGCACCTCGGCCTCGTCGTGGGCGATGCGGATGCCCTTGCCGCCGCCGCCGGCCGCGGCCTTCAGCATCACCGGGAAGCCGATGCCCTTGGCGATCTCGACCGCGTCGTCCGGGGTCGGAATGGCGTCCCAGTGGCCCGGCACCGTCGGCACCCCCGCCTCCTTGGCGGCCCGGTTGGCCATGATCTTGTCGCCCATCAACTTGATCACGTCGGAGTTGGGGCCGACGAAGGCGATCCCGGCGTTGGCCAGGGCCTGGGCGAAGTTGGTGTTCTCGGAGAGGAAGCCGTACCCCGGGTGGACGCAGTCCACGCCCATGCGCCGGCAGGCGCTGACGATCTTCTCCATCTGCAGGTAGCTCTCGCTCGCCAGCGACCCGCCGAGGTAGACCGACTCGTCGCACATGCTCACGTGCCGGCCATACTTGTCGGCGTCCGAATAGACGGCGACGGTCGTCAGTCCCATCCGCTTTGCCGTGCGCGCGATGCGGCAGGCGATCTCGCCGCGGTTCGCGATCAGGATTTTCTTGAACATTTGCTTTCGTTCCCGCTCAGAGGTCTTCGAGGCTCGATGCTGTCCGGTGCCTTTCGGCTTGTCGGCTCGGAGCAGCTAAAGCGGCGGATTGGGGTGCTTGCGCTGCGGCAAGACGATCTTCTTGTCGCGCAGCATGGTCAGCGCCTTGCAGATCCGCCGGCGGGTGCTGTGGGGATGGATGACGTCGTCGATGAAGCCGCGCCGGCCGGCCGCGAACGGATTGGCAAACTTGGATTTATAGGACTCGGTCCGCTCGGCGATCTTGTCGGCGTCGCCGAGTTCGGAGCGGAAGATGATCTCGACCGCGCCCTTGGGCCCCATCACCGCGATCTCGGCGGTGGGCCAGGCGAAGTTGATGTCGGCGCGCATGTGCTTCGAGCCCATGACGTCGTAGGCGCCGCCGTAGGCCTTGCGGGTGATGACCGTGACTTTCGGCACCGTCGCCTCGGTGTAGGCGTAGAGCAGCTTGGCGCCGTGGCGGATGATGCCGCCGTGCTCCTGGTTGACGCCGGGGAGGAAGCCGGGGACGTCGACGAAGGTGATGATCGGAATGTTGAAGCAGTCGCAGAAGCGGACGAACCGGGCCGCCTTCACCGAAGCGTCGATGTCGAGGCAGCCGGCCAGCACCATCGGTTGGTTGGCGACCACGCCGACCGTCTGGCCGTTCATCCGGCCGAAGCCGATGATGATGTTGCCGGCGAACTCCGGCTTGATCTCGAAGAACAGCCCCTCGTCCAGAACCTTGATGATCAGTTCCTTCATGTCGTAGGGGGCGTTCGGGTTCTCCGGGATCAGGGTGTCCAGCGACATCTCGATCCGGTCGATGCTGTCGAAGTTGGGCCGGATCGGCGGCGGCACGCGGTTGGAGGAGGGGAGGAAGTTCAGCAGCCGGCGGACATAAAGCATCGCCTCGACGTCGTTCTCGAAGGCGAGATCGGCGACGCCGGACTTCTCGGTGTGGGTGCTGGCGCCGCCCAGCCCCTCGTGGTCGATCTCCTCATGGGTCACCGTTTTGACCACGTCGGGCCCGGTGACGTACATGTGGGACTCCTCCTTCACCATGAAGATGAAGTCGGTCAGCGCTGGGGAGTAGACGGCGCCGCCGGCGCAGGGGCCCATGATGACCGAGATCTGCGGGATGACCCCGGAGCTGTCGACGTTGCGTACGAACACCTCGGCATAGCCGGCGAGGGAAGCGACGCCTTCCTGGATGCGGGCGCCGCCGGAGTCGTTGAGGCCGACCACGGGAGCGCCGATCTTCAGCGCCATGTCCATGATCTTCGAGATCTTCTCGGCGTGGGCCTCGGACAGGCTGCCGCCGAACACGGTGAAGTCCTGGCTGAAGACGAAGACCGGGCGGCCGTTCACGGTCCCGTAGCCGGTGACGACGCCGTCGCCCGGGATCTGCGTTTTTTCCATGCCGAAGTCGATGCAGCGATGCTCGACGAACATGTCCCACTCCTCGAAGGAGTCGGGGTCGAACAGCACGTCGATGCGCTCGCGCGCCGTCAGCTTGCCGCGCTTGTGTTGTGCGTCGATGCGGTTTTGCCCGCCGCCGAGCCTCGCCAGGGCCCGCTTCTGTTCCAGCGCTTCCACGATCTCGCGCATTGTTCTCCCCTCCGGCTTTACGCAACTGCAACATCATAGAGGCGGTCCCGGCGCGATCAATGGGAACTATGCCCGCGCGGGCGAAAAGCGGCTGGGGTAAATGGGATGCGGGCGGCTACTGCAGCGGGCGCAGGTGCTGGCGGCAGAGCGCGATGCCGTGGCGCGCCTTGCGCGCCCAGGGGCTATCCGGGTCGAGTTCCAGATACCGCTGCCACTGCACCGCCGCGTCCTCGAAAGCGCCGGCAGCGTAGTGCAGACGGGCGAGGTTGAAGGCGGCGTCGGCGAACGTTGCGTCGCAGCGCAGCGCCCGCTCCAGGCTGTGGCGGGCGAGAGCGGGGTCGCCCGCGGCCTCGGCAAGATCGCCGAGGTTGTACCAGGCCTCGGCGAAGCGGGGGTCGCGGGCCAGCGCCATCCGGCAGTAGAGCATCGCCTCGCGCACCCGGCCCTGCTCGCGCAGGACGTTGGCGAGGTTGAACGGTGCCGCCGGGTCCTGCTCGTCGAGCTTCAGGCAGCGGCGGTAGAGCGCCTCCGCTTCGGTCCAATCGCCCGCGGCCTCGGCCTCCTCGGCGGCGGCGATGAGCTCGTCCGCGCCGGGGTTCCCCGCCTCCGGCAGGCACAGCCGAAGCTGGCCGTCCGCCTCCGCCACCCGATCGCCGAGGCGCAGCACCAGCCTGCGGTCTTCGTCGAGGTCGAAGTGGTGGCGGGCCAGGGCGTCGCGCTGGCGCAGCGCCCGCAGCGCCGCGATCAGCTCGGCCGGCGAGCTTCCCGAGGCCAGCAGCCGCGCCGCCTGGCGCGCCGCCGACATGGCCTGGAAGCCGCCGCGGCCGCCGTCCAGCTCGACGATGTCGAGCAGCGCCAGGATCCTGAGCAGGTCGGGCGAAAGCCCGCTGGTGCGGGCGATGTCGTCGGCGCTGAAGGATCCCGGTTGCGCCGTCGCGGCCGCCTCGCCGCCGGCGTCGGTCCGGACCAGCACCCGGAGGAAGCCGAGCTCGCTGAGGCAGGGGACGTCGGCGCGATCGGCGGCCTCGATCCGCGCCTGCAGCCCGCCGCTCGCGACCAGCCCCGCTGCGTCATGGCCGACGACGAGACAGCCGGTCCTCCGGCTCAGCTCGCGGGCGACGGTGCCGCCGCGCTCCTTGACCAGGGCGACCGCGCGCCGGCGCGCCAGGCTCTCCAGGCGGCCGGCGATCACCACCGACTTGCCGGCCAGAGCGACCGAAGCCGGGTTGCAGCAGACCGCCTCGGTCACTGATCTCCCGCAGCTTTCTTTCGCCGCGTCCCCGAGCGCGATCCCGCGGCCGCGCCGGAGCGGGCGCCGGCCGCCGGCCGGGTGGCGGCGGGGCGGCTGGTTGCGGGCGGCTTGCGCTGTTCGGCCTCGCCGACGCTGCGCTTCAGCGCGTCCATCAGGTTGATCACCTTGCCGCGCTCGGGCGCCTTGGCGATCACCGGCTCCTCGCCCTTGATCTTCGCCTTCACCAGTTCGAGCAGGGCGTCCTGGTAGCGGTCGTGGAAGCTCGCCGGGTCGAACGGCGCCGACTTTTTCTCGATCAGCTGCTCGGCCAGCTCGACCAGCTCCGGCTCCGGCGCCTCGTCGCGGATGTCGGCGAAGTAGGGCTCGTCGGCGCGCACCTCGTCGGCGGTCCTGAGCGTGGTCACCATGATGCCCTTGTTTCGCACCGACATCGCGATCAGGTGCTCGCGCGACGACAGGACGATGCGCGAGAGCGCGATCTTGTTCTTCCTCCGCATGGCCTCGCGGATGACCCGGAAGGTCTCCTCCGCCACCGCCCCGTCGGGCGCAAGGTAGTAGGGAGACTCGAAGTAGATCGGGTCGGCCTCGTCCACGTCGACGAAGCTCTCGATGTCGATGATCTCGGAGGACTCGAGCTTGACCTTGGCCAGGTCCTCGTCGCCGACGACGACGTAGCGGTCGCGCTCGTACTCGTAGCCGCGCACCAGCTCGCTGCGGTCGACGGCGCCGCGCTCGGGATCGTGCGGGACCATCCGCACCCGGTTGTTGGTCTCCTGGTGAAGCAGGTTGAACGAGACCCGCTTCCCGGCGCTGGTGGCGTTGTAAAGCCGCACCGGACAGGAGACGAGTGAGAGCCTGAGGTGGCCCTTCCAGCTGGCACGTAGCGGCATCGACGCGCTCCTCCTCCACTGATCCCGTACAGCGCCCGCCTTACGTCGGCGGACATATTGTCTCCAGTTTACGCAACTTCGCCTGGTCGAGCGAGGCTTGCGCGCCGGCCATCGGCTCCCAGGGATCGGCGGTGAGCGTGCTCAACCGCTCCGGCACCGTGCGGAAGTTGAGCTCGGCCGGATCGTCCAGGGCCTCGACCTCCTCCCAATGCAACGGCGTCGCCACCGGCAGGCCTGGGCGGGCGCGCAGCGAGTAGGCGGCGACGGCGGTGGCGCTGCGCGCGTTGCGCAGGTAGTCGATGAAGATCTTCCGCTTGCGGCTGGCGATCGCCAGGTTGGCGGTGTAGCGCTTCGGCTCATGGGCGGCCAAAGCCTTGACCACGCCGGCGCTGAAGTCGCGCACCGCGGCCCAGCCCTGCCGCCTCGCCAGCGGCACCACCAGATGCAGCCCCTTGCCGCCGGTGGTCTTGACGAAGGCGGGCAGCCCGATCGCCTCGAGAACGGCGCGAAGGTCGAGGGCGGCGTCGAGCACGTCGCGCCAGCGCAGGCTTTCGTCCGGGTCGAGGTCGAAGATCATCCGGTCGGGGCGCTCGGGCCGGTCGATCCGGCAGCCCCAGGGGTGGAACTCCACCACCCCGAATTGCGCCAGGTCCAGGAGCCCTCGGGCCTCTTCGATGTAGACGTAGTCGGCGCGCTTGCGCTCGGAGCCCTCCCGCAAGGGGATGCGCTTGACCGAGGCCGGCATGCCGACGCCGGCGTGGCGCTGATAGAAGCAGGCGTCGGCCTCGCCGGTCGGGCAGCGGACCAGGCTCACCGGGCGTGCGCCGATCTCCGGCAGCATCCAGTCGCCGACGCGGGCGTAGTAGAGGGCGAGGTCGAGCTTGGTGGCGCCGCCGCTGCCGCCGAACATCGCCCGGTCGGGGTTGGTCACCCAGATGCTGGCGAGGTCGGCGTCGCTGACCAGCCGCGGTTTCTCGACGGGTCTTGCCGGCTCGGCGGCAGGCACCGCCGCCGGCTCGACCACCGGCACCGGCACGGCGATCGCGTCGGCGGACTTGTCCAGGCGCAGGCCCTTGAAGGCGGCGTGGCGCAGAAACCCTTCTGCCGTGCGGGTGGAGAAGGTGACCTCGGCGGCAAGCTTCGGCTCCACCCAGAACACCGTTTCGCTCCTCGGGATCGGCGGCACCTTCACCGCCGGTGTGTCCCGGTGCAACGGCGCCAGCGTCGCCTTCAGCCGGTCGGCCTGATCCCTGGAAATGCCGCTTCCCGCGCGGCCGACGTAGCGAAAGCCCTCATCGCCGTTTTCGGCCAGCAGCAGCGCGGCGAGGCCGCCGGCTGCCGCCGTCTCGGTGTAGCCGACGATGGCGAACTCGTCGCCGGCCACGCACTTGCTCTTCAGCCAGGTGCGGGTGCGCCCGGAGCGGTAGGGCGCGTCGGTTCGCTTGGAGACGATGCCTTCGAGCCCCATCCGGCAGGCCTCGCCGGCGAAGGCGCTGCCGCGGCCGAGCACATGGTCGCTGAGCTGCAGCGCCGAAGCGTCCTCGGCGATCCCGGCAAGCAGCGCCGAGAGCGCGGCCTTGCGCTCGATGAGCGGCAACGCCATCAGGGTGCGGCCGTCCAGGTGCAACAGGTCGAAGGCATAGAAGATGAGGTTGCGCGGCCGGCCTTGCGCCAGCGCGTCCTGCAGCGCCGCGAACGAACTGACGCCGCCGTCGTCCTGGACCACGATCTCGCCGTCGAGCAGCAACCGGTGACCGGACAGCCGGCGGAAGGCTGCAGGCAGGTCGCCGTAGCGTGCCGTCCAGTCGTGGCCGTTGCGGGTGAACAGGCGGATGTCGTCGCCGTCGATGCGAACCAGCGTCCGGTAGCCGTCGAACTTGATCTCGTGCAGCCACTCCTCTCCGTCCGGCGCCGTGGCCGCGAGCGAGGCGAGCTGCGGCGGCACGAACTCGGGCAGCGGGGCTTCCGCCGCCGCGGCCGGAACCACGTCGGCGAGGCGCACCTTCTTCGCCGCGGCGGATCCGCCGGACCGGCGGCGAGGAGCCTTCGGCGGCGTGAAGGCTTCCACGGTCTTGCCCGAGATCACGCTTTCCGGCGCCTCGCGGAGCAGCGCGTCGCCGTCGCCGGGCCTCGCAAACTCGTCGCGCTCCTTGATCAGCAGCCAGTTGTCGCGCTCGCCCTCGCGCCGCTTCAGCCGCACCAGCATCCAGCCGCCGAGCAGCTTCTCGCCGTCGAGGCGGAACTTCAGCGTCCCGCGGCGGTAGCCTTCCTCCGGGTCTTCTTCCAGCGGCGCCCAGTGGCCGTGGTCCCAGATGATGACGCCGCCGGCGCCGTACTCGCCGCGGGGAATGGTGCCCTCGAAGCCGCCGTAGTCGAGCGGGTGGTCTTCGACATGGACGGCCAGGCGGCGGTCGGCGGGATCGAGGCTCGGGCCGCGGGTGACCGCCCAGCTCTTCAGGGCGTCGCCGAACTGCAGCCTCAGGTCGTAGTGCAGCCGCGTCGCCGCGTGCTTGTGGATGACGAACAGGCTGCCGGTTTCGGCGGCGGACGTTCCCGCCGGCTCCGGCGTCCGATCGAAGCGCCGCTTCTGCCGGTAGATCTCCAAGGCGTCGGGCAAAGATGCACGTCCTTTGCAGCTTAGCCACAGTTGCGGCGAGCCCGCCGGTCTTCATTTACGTGCGGCAAGCCGACTTTCGATTGTCGATCATCGCCCAAGGCGGCGTCCACCCTGCCGGCGCCAGCTCGAAGCCCTTGAAGTCGAATGCCGGCGCCACCGTGCAGCCGACCAGGGTCCAGGCGCCGAGGCTCCGTGCGCTCTGCCACGCTAAGGGCGGAACGACGCCGTGCGCAGCCATTCCGGCGGCGAAGTCGGTGCCGAGGATGAGCACCGTCCGCTTGTCCGCGTTGGCGACGACGAGTTCCAGCGGCGCGCCGGCGTAGAAGTGCCAGATCTCGACGGCGTCGATCCGGTGCCAGGCCGAGCGCTCGCCTGCGCAGAGCAGGTAGTAGATGACGGTGACGGCGCCGCGGCCGCCGTCCGGCGGCGTGTCGCGGAACGTCTCGCGGTAGTGCCCGCCCTCGGGGTGCGGCTCGAGCTCCAGCCGGGCAATCACCTCGTCCGCGCTCGGATCGTTCATCTCGAAGCCCGTCGCCAGCCGGCACCATTAGCGAAGGTTCGCTGCATCAAAGATACCTCAGCCAGCCGCCGGCCCGGCGCTGCTTCAACCGGGCGAACCAGCGGCAAGGCAGGTAGAGCGCACCCACCACCAGCGCCCAAAGCGCGTAAATGCTCGGCAGCCCGAGCCCGTAGCCGGCGGGCTTGGTCACCGGATTTTCCGACAGGCTGCGAAGGAGCTCGCCGGCGCCGCCCGCGAGGATGACGGCGTAGAGCACCGTCAGGATCTGCAGCGCCAGCAGGTGGGCCAGGTAGTAGAAGAGGGGCGCCCGGCCGAAGACGATGAGGACGCGCGCCAGCCGGCCTTTCGCGTCCTCGAAGATGGCCAAGCCGATGAGCGCCGGGCCCAGCGTCATGGCGAGAAACAGCGCCGACGGCGGGTACTTCTCGGTATTCAGGAACGACAGCACCGTGGCCGACATGGCTTCGTGCCACGCCCACGGGGTAGGGTCGCCGTAGAGGTTGGCGGCGCGGAGCAGGACGAACCCGGTCGTCACCAGGGCGCCGAGCCCGAGCAACCACCGGCGCCGGGCGTCCGGCGCGAGCAGCATGACCGGCCCCAAGGCGTAGCCGGCGGCCATCACGCCGATCCACGGGATCAGCGAGTACAGCGGAAAGACGACCACGTCTGGGAGCGGATGCAGCCGCGCGGGCTGGTGCATGATCGCCCACAGCCAGCCGAGTTGGCCGAAGTCGTTGGCGGCGACGCCGTCGAGCAGGTTGTGCAACGCGATCATGCCGATCCCGAGGGCGGCTACGGCGGCGCCGGGCAGGTGGATCAGGCCTGCGAGCGCGATCATCGACACGCCCAGCACCCAAAGCACCTGCAACAGCACGTAGTCCGGGACCACGCTGAAGGTCCAGACGAAGCGGACGATCGTGATTTCCAGGACCACCAGCCAGAGCCCGCGGACGAGCAGGAAGCGGCTGACTGCGCCCGGCGATCTGCCGCGGGCGCCATGGAGGAACGCCGACATCCCGGCCAGAAATACGAAGACCGGGGCGCAAAAGTGCGTCACCCAGCGGGTGAGAAACAGGGCGGGGTCATGGACGTTGCGGATGTCCAACCCGGCGACGGAGAAGAAGTCGCGGGTGTGGTCCAGCGCCATCACGACCATCACGATGCCGCGCAGCAGGTCGATGGACGCAAGCCGCGCCTCCCCCGAAAGCGGCGGGCTGTCGCGAGGCGCCAAGTCGCGCGGTGGAAGGTCCCGCCTGGCGGCGGCCCGGCTGTTGGACTTCAGCCCGCCGACGTCTCTGTTCGCTGCCATGGCCGGCAGGAGCGGGCGGGGGAGGCCGTTCCGGCGAAACCGGACCCGTGCCGGACGATCGGCCTCAAGCGCGTCTTCCCTCGGCGGGCCTCGGCGCGCCATCCAGCGCGCGACGTACGCCCTCGGGATCGCCTGCAATCGCCATGAGGTAGGCGCTGGCCGGCTGGTCGGGCTGGGCGCGGCCTTGTTCCCAGTCCCGCAGCGTCCCGATGGGAATGTGATAGCGGGTCGCAAACTCCTCCTGGGTAAGACCGAGGGCGCGGCGAAGTGTTTTCGCCCGCGGTACGCGCCTCGCCCTCGCCAGGTCTTCGGGCGTGAAGGGCCGCGCGTCCGGCTTCCGCCGCCGCCTCTACTTCGGCTTCGCTCATCGGTCGCATGGGTGGGGCCGCGATCGGCCGCTCGCTGCCATCGGCCAGCACCTCGACGACCGTGCCATCATCGCGCATTCTGGCGGTAGTAGTGGTCTCGCTCATGTCGTGCCGCTCGGCGGGCTGAGATAATGCGGACGTACTGACCGCGTTCCACGTAGGTTACATGAAGAATTACACCTTCGCACACGCCGAGTAGATTGACCCGCTCCTCGCCATACTCGTAGCGGTCGTCCATCCATTCGACGGAGAATGGGTCGGTGCAGGCCATTGCCGCCTGCGGAAAGCCGACGCCATGGTCGCGCAGATTGCGGGCTGCCTTGGCATGTTCCACTCGAATTTCATAGGTGCCGAGGACTTGATGCCGCGTCAAGCCGTCCTGAATGAGCCGGCCAGGAGCTCGCGCAGCGCCGCGTGCGGATTGTCCGTGATCGGCGCGCCGTGGGCCAGGCAGAGGATGGCGAAGGGAAGGCCGAGCAGGCGGCGGACGCTGGCGCGGGTGGCTTCGGGGTCTTCGTGGTACTCCGCCGGCACGAACGCGAGTTCGCCGGTCCGGCCGCGCATCAGAAGGTCCGGGCAGAACAGCACCGCCGGGGCGGCCTCGCGCAGGAAGGCGTAGTGCGCCTGCTCCGGTCCGGGGGTGTGGACGACTTTGAGCCCGCCCGGGAGCATCTCCTCGTCGCGGTAGCGGACGTCGGGCTGCTCATCCATCTCCCGGCTGCCCTCGGGCGCGTAGACCTTGGCGCCGTAGGTCTTCCGGTACCGCCATGCCGAGCGTTGGTGGCAGGCGGCGGTGAGGCAGATCGCCGCCACCGGCTCGAGCGCCCGCAGCGCCTCAAGGCCAAGCGGCAGCGGATCGATCAGTACCGTCCCTGCCTCGTCTCGCACGGCATAGGCGTCACTTTCGGAGCCGATCCGCTCGTCGAGGACGTGCCAGCGCCAGAGACCCGGCGCGACCTGGTCGATGCGCTCTGCCGTCGCCCTGGGCTCGCTCATGGCAAACCTCCCGATCGCCATATTGGCGCAACAGACGGCCACTATAGCAGGTCAGCCGCGGGCCGGCGCGGGGGGAGACGCACAAGGTTGGGCGCGCCGCCACGCATCACCGGCGCGGAAGCGATGGCCGCCGAGTGACGAGAGCGGGAAGACGAGAGCAAAAAAAAGCGCCGCCTGGTGAGGCGGCGCTTAGTCGGTCCCGGCTGCGGGGCAGGAACTGCCCGGGGTCACAGCCGGAGCGGGGATGGGAATGCGCTGGCTGCGCTCTAGGAGAAGAACCCCAGAATAGTCGAACCGGCCGCGCAGGCTTTAACCTGTGATATGCGCTTTTGCGGCGCTGGTAGCGCAGCTTGGGGCGGGGTTATTGCCGGTGCTCCGCTAGCCCATGTGGGGCTGATATCGGTCCCTGGCCCAGCTGCCGGCAGGCCCGCCCATCCATCAACCCATGACGCTCACGAGGATGACTATGGTTTACGTCAAGGACGCCATGACGACGGACATCGAGGCGATCGAACCGCGGCGCAGCGCTCTCGAAGCGGCGCGCAACATGGCCGAGTACGCTGTCGACGCGCTGGTGGTCGCGGACGGCGGGCATCTGCTGGGCATGGTCACCCAGGCGGACATCGTTCGCGCCGTTGCGCAAGAGCGCGACCCGGCGGCAACGGCGGTCGCCGAGATCATGCTGCCCGAGGTGCTGTTTTGCTACGACGACCAGAGGATCGAGGACGTCGCGGCAAAAATGCGCGCAAGCCTCGTCCGCCGGCTGCCGGTGCTCAGCAAGGACAAGACCATCATCGGCATGATCTCGGAGGATGATCTCGATCCAGCTGCTGGCACCGGCTGACGTGGCCGTCTCGTTGCCGGCGTAGGCGGCACTGGCAACTGCCCCTCCTTCAAGTCCTTCAAGTCGGGCGCCTTGCCGCTCCTCCCCCGCCCGTCTATCGTACCGTCCGGTGGGTTTGGCCGAGCAGGCCCGGACCGGCAGAAGAGCAGGGAAGGATACGCGGGAATGTCGAGTGAGGGTCTCCACGCGCCGAGGCAAAGGCTCACGGTCCACACGCTGACCCATCACCAGGCGATCGCCTCGCTGATGGAGGAGCTGGAGGCGGTGGACTGGTACAAGCAGCGCGCCGACGACTGCGAGGACGCCGCGCTCAAGGAGATCCTCCTGCACAACATGCGCGAGGAGATGGAGCACGCCTGCATGATCATGGAGTGGCTCCGGCGCAACGACGCCGATTGGGCGGGGGAGTTCTCCACCTACCTGTTCACCAAGGCGCCGATCACCGAGGTCGAAGACGAGGCGACCGGCGCGGGCGAAGGTGACGCCGGGGGCGGCGAGGCGGACGGCGGTGCACCGCGCGCAACGCCGGCGCGAACCTTCACCGTTGGCCCGCTCAAGGACTAAGGGAGCCCGGATCATGGATCACCTCACCCGCGACAAGGCGCCCTTCGGCGACGGCATCTGGGACAAGATCGACGCCGCGGCGGTGAACGCCGCCCGCGACCGGCTGACGGCCCGCCGCTTCCTCGACGTCGAGGGCCCCTTCGGCCCCGGGCTCACCTCCATCGAGGTCGGCAACGACGAATACTGCCGCCAGCCGGCCCCCGACGAAGCCGGCGCGGTCATCGGCCACGCCATCTCGGTGCCGATGATCCGCCGCCGCTTCCGCCTCAGCGTCCGGCGGATCGCCGCCCATCTCGACAACGGCATGCCGCTGAACCTGGCGCCGGTCGAGGAGGCGGCGGAGGCGGTCGCGGCGCGCGAGGAGGAACTCGTCTACCTCGGGCAGACCGACTTCGGCCTGGCCGGGCTCCTGAACGCGCCCGGGCGCCAGAGCGTTCAGGCCGGCGACTGGTCCGACGTCGACCAGGTGCTGAACGACGTGCTCTCCGGCGTCACCCGGCTCGACGACGCCGGCTTCCGCGGGCCGTACGCCCTGGTGCTTGCGCCCGTGCTCTACAACGGCCTGTTCCGCCGTTACCCCGGCAGCGACATGCTGCAGCTCGAGCATCTGCGTCGGCTCTGCACCAAGGGGATCTTCAAGGCCTCCATCACCGGCGGCGTCATCGTCGACCCCCGGGTCGGCGGCCTCGTCGTCGGCCAGGACCTGCGGGCGGGCTACGCCGGCCAGGACGGGATCCACTACGAGCTGTTCGTGAGCGAGAGCATCGTGCTCAGGCTGGAGGACGCGGCGGCCGTCTGCACCATCGATTTCACGAAGTCGGCCGTATAGCGGCGCTCGGCGGCGGGGCCGGCGACGGCTCTCCGCCCAGGCTGCACGGCCACGAGCTCGGAGGCGGCTCGTCCGGCGAGTGCGTGTTCGCCGCAGCGGAAAGAAAAAAGCCGGGCTAAAAAGCCCGGCTCAAGTCCAACAGGGAGGCTTCACGTCTGGGAGACGTAGGACCCATCGGAGACGGGCCCCTTTTCGAGCGTTGCACTCGAAAACTCTGAAACTCTCGAAATCCGTTCGATGCTGCATCGCAGCACCATGTTTCGCTTATATAGCGGAGTTCGACCGCAGTGCAAACCGAAAAATGTGCACTGCACATATGCGCCATCCGCATGCGGGGTTGAACCCATGTTGGCGACATCCGCCAAATCGGCGAACTAGAGGGTTGTACCGCCCGCCCCACGCGGATGGCCGGCGAACAGCCGCCCCGTCGCATTCTCAGGGGCCCTCGTCGATCAGCCCGGCTTGGCTGAGGCGTTCCAGGAAGCTCCGCTTTCGCATGTGCCGCACACGAAGTCCGTCGATGCGTCGCCCGAAGTCATTGCCCGTCCCGGCGCGTTCGGCGACAGCGCGCAGATCGATGAGCAGCGTGGCCGCACGGTCGTAATCACCACGCCGCTTCGAAGAAGCGAAAGCCTCGACGTCGCGCCACGGTGCCTCTCCGCGCGCGGCAAGGGCACGCAGGGCTTCTTCCCGTGCCAACGCCGCCTCGCGTTCCTGACGGACCCGCTCTGCTGCCTCCAGCTCCGCCGCCAACCGCGCGCGCTCTGCAGCCCGCTGTCCGGCCGCGTCCAGGAGTTCTGCCGCCGATCGTCGGGGGGTTGCCGCGCATGTTGCTTCGGGTCCGGCGAGGGACCGCGACAGGCGGCAGCGACGCCGAAGTTCCAGCGGCAGATGCGGATCGCCGCCGGCAACGAGACGGACCAGCAGTTCCGTTTTCTGCTGATCCGACAATCGATTGATCCAGTCCTCGATCTCTCGCCGGGACGGATCCGCGGGCGGCTCGCCGGCGCCGGCCTCGGCGGCGACCGAGAAAAGATCCGGGTCCAACCCCATGAAGTCCGCGAAAGCCCGTAGCGACGCCGAAGGCTGCGTCAGTCCCGGCGGCACGGGCGGCTCCGATGCTTTTTTGCCCACGAGCCCCGTCTGTACACAGAGCAGCCAGGCGAGATAGAGGCAGCGCAGATCTCCTTCCATAAGCTCCTGCCGCAGCGGCGCGAGTGCCGCCAGCCAGCCGCTGCCGTCATCGAACTCGTATTCCCCGCTCCCGTCCTCGTAGATGTCCCCTCGCTCGAACCGAAGGATGACGTGCGCATCTGTCGCCCATGCGGCACACGCGTCCCCGGCGGCCCCGGCCGAGAAATACGGCCCCGTAGCACCCGCATCGAACAGCTGCCGGGGCAATCGCATCATGAAGCGGCGGGTCCCCCAGTTGGCGACATAGACGAACAGGTCGAAGCAGTCTTCCATGAGGGCGTTCGGGTCCCCGCCAAAGCTGCCCCAGTCGTAGTGGTTGACGAAGCGCGTCGATGTGATCCGCGCCCGTGTCGACAGCGCCCGTAACGCCCGCAGTTTTTCCTCCGAGAGCGGCCGGTCGACCGCCACGAATTCGTAGTATTGGTACTCGCTCATAACAGTCACCGTGGTGGTCGCGCGCCGCCGTCAGGACGGCGAGCGCAACTCAGCGCGGCCACGCCCTGGTACTCGCTCGCCGCGGGGCGTGGCCGGATCATGCTTGACCACACCCGAGCTGGTCGTGGCCGGGCAGCGTGGGCGCTGTACGGCGGGATGGCCGGACGCGTATCCCGCCGAGCATCGGGGGGTCCGGCTTCGCCTCGACCCGCCCTACGCTTTCGGAGGCTGGCGGTTTGTAATCGGGTTGATGCACCCGCCCCTACGACGTCGTCATCGCGACCCGCGTAGCGGCGTGGCGATCCAGTCTGGTCGTGCATGGATTGCCGCGTCGGCTTCGCCTCCTCGCAATGACCGCGTTGCTATTCTGAGCCAACGTAACCTCAAGCCGCTCTAACGCGCCGGCGCTCCGGCGGGTCGGGCTTCGCCTCGACCCGCCCTGAGGCTTCGGGGCCAACCCGTCTCAGCCGTTGAGCTCTTCGATCTTGCGGACCATGAACTCGCGGAAGACGGCGATGCGGTTGGAGCTGCGCAGCTCGTCGGGATAGACGAAATAGACGTCGACGTCCGGGCCGCGGAGTTCGGGAAGGACCTCCACCAGGTTGCCCGTTTCCTGGTTGAGGTAGTGGGGCAGGGCGCCGATGCCGATGCCGCTCTGCACCGCCCGGAAGATGCCGTAGGTGCTGTTGACCTTGAGGTAGGCCTTGCGCTTGCTGCCGTTGTGGGCGCCGGCCTCCAGGAGCCAGTTCAGGTTCGGCAGCGGCGGCCGCGCGTCCTCGCCGAAGACGATCAGGCGGTGGTGGTCGAGGTCCTCCGGGCGGCGGGGCATGCCCAGTTTCTGCAGGTAGCTCGGCGCGGCGAAGACGTGATAGCGCAGCACCATCAGCCGCCGCTGGACGAGGTCCGATTGGGTGGGCGGGGTCAGCCGGATGGCGATGTCGGCCTGGCGCATCGACAGGTCGAGTTCGTTGTCGGACAGCACCAGCGAAACCTCGATGTCCGGATAGTCCTCGAGGAACTCCTTCAGCCGCGGCGCCAGCCAGACCGAGCCGAAGGCGATCGTGGTCGTCACCTTCAGCGGCCCCTGCGGCCGCTCCCGGCTTTCGATGATCCGCGCCTCGACCATGTTCAGCTTGGCCAGGATCTCGCGGGCGGCCTTGAACAGGATCTCGCCCTGTTCGGTCAGCACCAGCCCGCGGGCGTGGCGATGGAAGAGCGGAACCTGGAGGTTCTCCTCCAGCGAGCCGACCTGCCGGCTGACCGCCGACTGGCTGAGGTTCAAGGCGTCGCCGGCGTGGGTGAAGCTTCCCGCCTCGGCGACAGCCTGGAAGATGCGCAGCTTGTCCCAGTCCATTGGTTCTCCCCGTTACCCCCTCGAGCGCCCGCTCTTTTTTGCGGCGGGCTTCGCCGGGCCGGCGGCCCGGCCCAGGATGTGCGCGCGATGTGGCGGCGTCTCTAAGCCGCGGCTTCCGAGGCCGCTTCGTGTTCGGCAAGAAAGCGCTCGGCCTCCAGCGCCGCCATGCAGCCGGTCCCCGCGGCCGTTACCGCCTGGCGGAACACCTTGTCCTGGACGTCGCCGGCGGCGAAGACGCCGGGGACGCTGGTGGCGGTGCTGTCCGGCAGGGTGAGGATGTATCCCTCCGCGTCCATGTCCACTTGGCCGCGGAACAGCTCGGTGTTGGGCGTATGGCCGATGGCGATGAAGACGCCGTCGACGTCGATGCGTCGGGTTGCGCCGGTTCGCGTCGAGCGCACCACCAGGCCGGTGACGCCGAGCGGCATCTCGGTGCCGGTGATCTCGTCGACCACGTGGTCCCAGACGACCTCGATCTTCGGACTGCGGAACAATCGCTCCTGCAGGATCTTTTCCGCGCGCAGCTGGTCGCGGCGGTGGACCAGGGTCACCTTGTCGGCGAAGTTGGTGAGGAACAGCGCCTCCTCGACGGCGGTGTTGCCGCCGCCGATAACGGCGACGTGCTTTTCGCGAAAGAAGAAGCCGTCGCAGGTGGCGCAGGCGGAGACGCCGAAGCCCTGGTAGCGGGCCTCGCTGGGGAGCCCGAGCCAACGGGCGGAGGCGCCGGTGCAGATGATCAGGCTTTCGGCATGGTAGGCCGTGCCGCTGTCGCCGGTGAGCGAGAACGGCCTGCGGGAAAGATCGGCGCCGACGATGGTGTCCTCGACCATGCGGGTGCCGACCTTGGCCGCCTGCCGGTCCATCTGCTCCATCATCCACGGGCCCTGGACGGTCTCGGCGTAGCCGGGGAAGTTCTCGACGTCGGTGGTGATGGTGAGCTGGCCGCCGGGCTGCAGGCCCTTGACCAGGATCGGCTCGAGATTCGCCCGGGCGGCGTAGATGGCGGCGGTGTAGCCTGCCGGACCGGAGCCGATGATCGTCACCTTGCCGGCCTGTCGCTCCGCCATCCACCGTTCCTTGAGAAACCTGTGATCGTGCCGGCTCGCGCGGACACGGCTACCCAGAGCCTAAGTCTACCCCCGGCTTGGCGGAGCATAAGAACGCACCTGCGCGGGCACAAGAGGCTGAACCGCATCCGCATCGAGACCGGCGCCCGACGGCGGCGGCCGCGTCGGCCCGGTTCAACGGCCTTCCGGCGCCCGCGTCCGGTGGGTAATATAATTGCGCAGAGAGGGGAGGCGAATGGAGAGAGTGCACGTGCGCCGGGTGAAGCTCGACAAGATCGACCAACGCATCCTGCACGACCTGCAGGCCAACGGCCGGATCACCAATGTCGAGTTGGCGCGACGCGCCGGCATCTCGGCGCCGCCGTGCCTGCGCCGCGTCCGGGCGCTGGAGGAGGCGGGCTACGTCCGCGGCTACCATGCCGAGATCGAGCCGAAGGCGCTGGGCTTCAACGTCTCGGCCTTCGTTCAGGTGGGATTGGACAGCCAGGCTGAGGCCGACCTCGAGGAGTTCGAACGGCTGGTGGCGATCTGGCCGGAGGTGCGCGAGTGCTACATGCTCGCCGGCGAGACCGACTTCCTGCTCAAGGTGGTCGCCGAGGACTGGGACGCCTACCAGCGCTTCCTCACCGAGAAGCTCACCCCGGCGCCGCACGTGGCCCACGTCAAGTCGGCGTTGTCGATCCGCACGTCGAAGTACAAGCCGGGCGTCCCCATCCCCGCGGGCAAGGACGAGGTCCCGGCGGATGCGATGAGCTGAAGCGCTGGCGATCAACCCGAAGGCGTCTCCGCTGTCTTCTCCAACACCGGCCGAGCCCGTCGACGCGGTCATCGTCCTCGGCGCGCCGCCGCTGGGGCCGGGAGTGCCCGGCCCGGCGATCGAGCGCCGCCTCGACCACGCCGTCGCCGTGTTCAGGGCCACGGGCGCCGGTTATCTGGTTCCCTCGGGTGGGGCGGTCGGCGCGCCGCCGGCCGAGGCCGAGATCATGCGGACGCTGGCGCTGGCGAAGGGCGTTCCGGACACGCAGATCGTCGTCGAGGACGAAGCGAGGAACACCTTCGAGAACGCGCTCTACACCGGCCTGATCATGCGCCGGCGCGGCTGGCGGCGGGTGGTGGTCGTGACCGACCGCTTCCACATGCCGCGCGCGCTCTACGTCTATCGCCGCCTCGGGCTGACCGTGAGCGGCGAGCCGGTCCGCATCCGCCAGCCGGGGAGCCTGTCGACCCGGTTTCGCCTCTACGCCCGCGAGGGTCTCGCCTTCGTCCGCTGCGCCTGGCTGTTTCGGATCGGCCGGCACAAACCCTTTGTCGCCGCGGTTTGGGGGGAATAGACAGGCCCATGGCCGAAACGACGCTGCCGTTGCGCGGGATCCGCGTCCTCGACGCCGCGACCTTTATCGCCGCGCCCCTGTGCGCGACGCTGTTCGCCGAGTTCGGCGCCGAGGTCATCAAGGTCGAGCACCCCGAGGGCGGCGATCCGTTCCGCCGCTTCGGCACGCCGACCGAGCGTCCCGACTGCACGCTGGCGTGGCTCTCGGAGGCGCGCAACAAGGCCTCCATCACCCTCGACTTGGGCAAGCCGCAAGGAGCGGCCCTGTTCAAGCGGCTCGTGGGCCTGTCCGACGTTGTCTGCGAGAACTTCCGCCCGGGTACGCTGGAGCGCTGGGGGCTCGGCTGGGACGAGCTCGCCGCGGTCAACCCGGGCCTGGTCATGGTGCGGATCAGCGGCTATGGCCAGAGCGGGCCCTACCGCGACCGGCCGGGGTTCGCGCGCATCGCCCATGCCGTGGGCGGGCTTGCGGCCTTGGCGGGGATGCCAGGGGAGACGCCGGTGACCCCCGGATCGACCTCCCTCGGCGACTACCTCGCCGGCCTGTTCGCCGCCTTCGGGGCGATGGTCGCGTTGCGTCACCGCGAGCGGGGCGGCGGCGGCCAAGTGATCGACATCGGGCTCTACGAGGCGGTCTTTCGCGTCCTCGACGAGCTCGCCCCGGCCTACGCGCGAGCCGGCATCGTCCGCGATCGCGAAGGCGCCGGCACCCGCAACGCCTGCCCGCACGGCCACTTCCCCACCCGCGACGGCAAGTGGGTGGCCATCGCCTGCACCACCGACAAGATGTTTGCCCGCCTGGCCGAGGCGATGGCTCGGCCGGAGCTTGCCGAGGCGGGCGCCTTCGGCCGGCAGGAGCGGCGGCTGGCGGCCAGAGAGGCGGTGATCGCCATGGTCGGGGCCTGGACCGGCTCGCTGGATCGCGACGAGGTGATGGCCCGCTGCCTCGCCGCCGAGGTGCCCATCGGCCCGATCAACACCATCGCCGACATCTTCCAAGACCCGCAGTTCCAAGCCCGCGGCAACCTCGCCAGCATCGAGGATCCGGAGCTGGGGCCGATCGTCGTTCCCGACGTGCTGCCGCGGCTGGCCTCGACACCCGGGCGGATCGACCACCTCGGGCCGCCGCTCGGCAACGCCAACGACGCCGTCTACCGCGGCCTGCTGGGCTTGAGCGCCGAGGAGATGGCGGCGTTGGCCAGGGACGGGGTGATCTGAGGCTCAGTCCGCGGTGACCAGGGCGGCGAGGCCCGTCAGCGCCGGCAGCGGCTGCATGATCACGTAGGTCGGAACGGCGGCGAGGAAGTCGCTGAACCGGCCCTTCTGCTCGAACCGGGCGCGGAACCCCGAGCCCACGAACCACGGCATCAGCCTCGGGACCACACCGCCCGCGATATACAGGCCGCCGCGGGCGTTCAGCATGATCGCCAGGTCGGACGCCGCGGTGCCGAGCATGCTGGCGAAGACGTCGAGGGTCTCGACGCAGATGGGGCAGGTTCGCTTCAGCCCCCGCTCGCTCACGTCGGCCGGCATCAAACCCGGCTCCACCTCCTTGCCGGCGAGCTGGGCGATGGCCGAATAGAGGTTGACGAGGCCGGGGCCGGAGACCACCCGTTCGGCCGAGACATGCCCGAGCCTTCGGCGGAGCACGGAGAGGATCTCCGCCTCGCGGTCGTTGGCGGCGGCGATGGTCATGTGCCCGCCCTCGCTCGACAGCGGCATCCAGTGCAGCCCGGTCCACACCAGCGCCGCGGCGCCGAGCCCGGTTCCCGGACCCAGCGCCCAGATGGGAGCGCCGGCCACGGCCTCGCCCTGGCCGATCTTGACCACGCCCTCGGCCGGCAGGTGCGGGATCGCCAGGGCGGCGGCGACGAAGTCGTTGACCACCTCCAGCTTCTCCAGGCCGAGGCGGGCACGGGTCGCCTCCACCGAAAAGCTCCAGTGCAGGTTGGTGAGGCTGATCTCGTCGCCAAGGATGGGCGAGGCCACCGCCAGCGCGCCGTGGCGCGGCTTCGCCTTGTGGGGGATCCGGGAGAGGTAATCCTCGCAGGCGTCGGCCAGCGTCGGGTAGTGGCCGCAGGTGAGCGGCAGGACGCTGTGAATGCTGCCGTCCGCCTCCACCAGGGCGAAGCGCGCGTTGGTTCCGCCGATGTCGCCAATCAGCCCGAGCCCGACCATGTCAGCCACCTCCCAGCATCGCTCGATCCGCCGGACGGGGGCCGGCGGCCGCTTGAATACGATTTGGCGAGCCGGCGCCCGCCGCTCCAGCGCACCATCGACGGAAGGCCGGCGGCGCACAAGAGGATGAGAACGAGCGCGGCGCGCGAGCAGCGCCGTGCCGCAGCGCACCTAAGGTTTAAGAACCGGCGAGCGGGAACATCCATGCGCTGCAGAGCTTGCGGCCCGGCCGGCGCAGGCCAGCCATGCGCGACCGCGGCGCGACCGTTGTTGCAAAAATATCGTCATGTTCACAGACGGTTACATCATGGCCTTGGAGCGAGCGGGGTTCCGCAAGGGCCAAGTCGCGGCCATTTGCGGATTTGTCATTTGAATTTCACCTTGCGATCCATTATCTCTCCAATTGTGCGGTGCAGCACAAACGCCTGTCGATTGTGGTGCGCCGCACTTCTTGGACGTTTCCTCCCAAAACTTGGGCCGCAGCATGCGGCCCTTTTTTTGTGCGGCCCATGAAACCTATATGGCGCACGACGGCCAGCCCTGCATAGTTCCGTTCTGGAACGTGGCAAGGCGGAGCTTGCGGATGAGCGAGGGTTGCGGGTGCAGCGCGAGCGCCAGATTCGATGGGATGTCGGAGGCTTACCGACGGGCGCTTGGGATCGTTATTGCCATCAACGCCACGATGTTCTGCATCGAGATGACGGCCGGCATCATCGCCGGCTCGCAGGCGCTGAAGGCGGACGCGCTCGACTTCCTTGCCGACACTGTTACGTACGCGATCAGCCTTGCCGTCATCGGCCGGCCGCTCCGGCTGCGGGCCACCGCCGCCCTGATCAAGGGCTTGAGCCTCGCCGGCGTTGGCATGTGGGTGCTCGGCTCGACGGCCTATCGGGTCGTAGCCGTGGGCGTGCCGGAGGCGCCCATCATGGGCGCCGTCGGCCTGCTCGCCCTCTCCGCCAACGTCACCAGCGTGCTGGTGTTGCTCCGCTACCGTGATGGGGACGCGAACGTCCGCTCGGTGTGGCTCTGCAGCCGGAACGATGCCATCGGCAACCTGGGCGTCATCGCAGCGGCTGGCGCCGTGGCTCTTACTGGGACAGCCTGGCCGGACCTGTTGGTCGCTGCCCTGCTGGCGGGTCTGTTCTCATGGTCGGCCCTGCACATCGTTCGCCAGGCAACGAACGAACTTAGGAGCGGGGCTACCAGCGTTGCGGAATAAGGAGGCGGCGGGGCAAGGCCGGGGGTCAGGACCGGTCGAGGCCGCGGCCAGCGTTCAGGGTGCGCTGCATGAACACCGCGTCCAGCCAGCGGCCGAACTTGTAGCCGGCGTCGACCAGGGTGCCGGCGCGAATGAAGCCGTGGCGCTGGTGGAGCCGGATCGACCGGGTGTTGGCCGAATCGCCGATGACCGCGATCATCTGGCGCATCCCGCGCTCCTCGCAGGCGCCGATCAGGGCGCCGAGGAGCAGGCTGCCGACGCCGCCGCCCAAAGCCTCGGGGGCGACGTAGATCGAGTCCTCCACGGTGAAGCGATAGGCCGAGCGCGGCCGGAACGGACCGGCGTAGGCGAAGCCCAGCAGCCGCTCCTCCCGGTCGACCGCCACCAGGTAGGGCAGCCCGCCGGCGGTGATGGCGCGCCAGCGGGCCTCGATCTCGGCCACGCCGGGCGGGACCTCCTCGAAGCTGCCGGTGCCGTTGAGGACGTGGGCAGCATAGACCGCCTGCACCGCCGCCAGGTCGGCGTCGCCCGCCGGCCGCACCGTCGCCTCGTCCACACCCGCGAGCGGCCGCTCGGCGAGCGCGTTGGCCCGGACCTGGGAGGTGGTCATCGCGCCGAAAACAACGCCCGGTCCATGCCGGCCAGGGCCCCGACCAGCCGGCTGATCCGCTCCGCCGTCTCGGCGAAGCTGGGAAGCCGGGCGATCCGCCGCTCGTCCATGTAAAGCGCGCGGTTGATCTCGATCTGCAAGGCGTGGACGCCCTCGCCGGGCCGACCATAGTGGCGGGTGGTGAAGCCGCCGGCATAGGGGACGTTGCGCCGCACCGCGTAGCCCAGGTCGCGCAGCACCGCCTCGGCGAAGGCGGTGACCGCCGGCGAGCACGAGCTGTCGAAGCAGTTGCCGAGGACGATCTCGACCCGGCGGCTGCCGGGATCCGCGTCCATCGGCCCGCCCACCGAGGGCATGGAGTGGCAATCGACCAGCAGGCAGACGCCGAACCGCGCCCGGGTGTCCTCGATCAGCCCCTTCAGCGCCTGGTGGTAGGGGACGTAGTGGTTGCGGATCCGCTCCAGCGCCGCGGCGACGGCGAGCGGCCGGCGGTAGACCTCCTCGCCGGTGGCGATCACCCTGGCGATGGTGCCGAGGCCCGCCGCGACCCGCGGCGAGCGGCTGTTGGCATAGGCCGGCAAGGGGCCTTCAAACATCTCTGGATCGAGCTCGTAGGGCTCGCGGTTGCAGTCGAGGAAGACCCGCGGGTAGTGGCTTTTCAGAAGCGGCGCGCCGGCCGCAGGAGCGCCGGCGTACAACTCGTCGACGAAGGCGTCCTCCGAGCGGCGCAGCGCCAGCGGATCGAGGGGCGAGGCGGCGAGCAGGTCGGCGGGATAGCGGCGGCCGCTGTGCGGCGAGGCAAACACCACGGGGGCAGTCTGCTCCGGCGGCGCGGCGATGACCCAGGAGGGTGTCTCGGCCTCGGCGATCTCGTTCGTCGGGCGGGTGATCTCGTTGGGCGCCAAGCGAACACTCCTCCTCGGACGACCGGGTTGCGCCGCCCGCTGAGCATGATCGGCGCGGCCGTCGGACTGTAACAACTGCTTGCCACTTGGGCTATCGGCCATGGCGCGACAAGCGCCGACGCACGCGTTGGCCAACGGTGACCGAAGCGAGCGCCCGCCTCGCCCCGCCGTTGTCTCGGCGTCGTCTGCGCCTTGCGGCTATGGCTTGCCAAGGGGGTCGGCGATCAACTAAGAAGACGGCTCCCCTCGACGGCAGCAAGCCGGGCCCGGGCGCGTAGCTCAGCGGGAGAGCACTACGTTGACATCGTAGGGGTCGCTGGTTCAATCCCAGCCGCGCCCACCACCTCGTCACCACCGGACGAAGGCAGGTCCCGGCGGTCTCGCCTGCTGGCGGCAGACCTCCGGCCAGGATGCGCGTTCGTCCC
>JAXMOZ010000039.1:0-31070 GCA_034382075.1 Rhodospirillales bacterium | reverse complement strand
GTCCGGCGCACGTTGTCCCGTAAAAGCGTACGCTGCGGCGGCGCGGGCGTGGTGGAACTGGTAGACACGCAGGTTTTAGGTACCTGTGGCGCAAGCCGTGGGGGTTCAAGTCCCTCCGCCCGCACCATGGGTTTCGCCCGCAGCGGCCTTCCGATGGCAGGATACGCGCTCCTGCCGCTTCGCCCTTTCGTCAGCCACAGCGACTGTCAGTAGCCTCCATGGAAGTCTCCGAGAACAAGACCAGCGAGCTCACCCGCGAATTCAACGTCGCCATTCCCGCGGCCGAGATCGAAGAGAAGATCACGGCCAGGCTGGGAAGCCTCGCCAACACCGTCCGGCTGCCCGGCTTTCGCCCGGGCAAGGTGCCGCTGTCGCTGATGCGCAAGCGCTTCGGCGAGGCCGTGCGCGGCGACGTGCTGGAGGAAACCGTCAAGGAAACCTCCCAAGGCGTGCTCAGCGAGCGCGGCCTGCGCCCGGCGACCACGCCCAAGATCGAGGTGACCTCGTTCGAGCCGGACGGAAACCTCGAATACAAGATGGCCGTGGAGGTCATGCCGGAGATCACCCCGCCGGACTTCTCCCAGATCGCGCTGGAGCGGCTGGTGGCCGAGCCGGAGGACGCGGAGGTCGACAAAACCCTGGCTCGGCTCGCCGAAGCGCGCAAGAGCTGGATGCCGGTGGTCGAGCCGAGGAAGGCCGAGAAGGGCGATCAGGTGGTGGTCGACTTCGTCGGGCGGATCGACGGCGAGGAGTTCGAGGGCGGCAAGGCCGAAGCCTTCCCGGTCGAGCTCGGCGGCGGCGGCTTCATTCCGGGCTTCGAGGACGGCTTGATCGGGCTGGAAGCCGGTGACGCCACCCAGCTTTCGCTGGAATTTCCGGACAGCTTCCCGAACAAGGCGCTGGCCGGCAAGCCGGTCGTCTTCGACGTCACGGTCAAGGAAGTGCGCGAACCCGAGGCGGTCAGCGTCGACGACGGCTTCGCCGAGAGCGTGGGCGCCGAGAGCCTGGACGGGCTCAAGGAGATGATCCGCAGCGAGCACGGCCGCGAGCTGAAGGCGCTCTCGCGGATGGAGCTCAAGCGCAAGCTGCTCGACGCGCTGGCGGAGACCTCCGATTTCGCGCTGCCGCCGGGGCTGGTCGAGGCGGAGTACACCGCCATCGTCCGGCAGCTGGAGAAAAAGCCGGAGGCCGAAGCGGGCGAGCCCGCGCACGATCATGACCACGAGCACGAGCACGAGCACGACCACGACCACGAGCATGGCCACGACCACGAGCATGGCCACGACCATGAGCATGGCCACGACCACGAGCATGGTCACGACCACGAGCATGGTCATGATCACGACCATGACCACGATCACGATCATCCGCATCCGCAAGAGCCGGTCGACGCCGAGCTCGGCGAGGAGAAGAAGGCGGAGTACCGCAGCCTTGCCGAGCGGCGTGTGCGCCTCGGCCTGCTGCTTGCCGAGGTCGGCCGGCAGAACAACCTGCAGGTGACGCCGGAGGAGCTGAGCAAGGCCATCTCCGCCGAAGCCAGGCGCTATCCCGGCCACGAGAAGATGTTCTTCGAGCTCTACCGCAAGCACGAGAGCATGCGCGACGCGCTGATGGCGCCGATCCTGGAGGACAAGGTCGTCGACTTCATCCTGGAGATGGCGAACGTGTCGGAGCGGCAGGTTCCGGTCGCGGAGCTTCTCGCCGCCAGCGGCGAGGCCGGGGCGGGAGAGGGCGATGCGGACGAGGAGCAGGCGGCGGGCGGCTCGGCTTCTCTTTGACGCCGGTCCGTCCCATACTAAGTGTTGGCGGTGCGCACCGGCGATCGCACTATAGCTTTCGCTGCGGGCGCAGCGGGCCGCCCGATGCGGCTTGAGGTCGAATGACAACGGTTCCAGGAGCACCGATGAGCATGTTGATCCCGATGGTGGTCGAGACGACGAACCGCGGCGAGCGGGCGTACGACATCTACTCTCGGCTGCTCAAGGAGCGGATCATCTTCCTGACCGGGCCGGTGAACGACGAGGTATCGAGCCTGGTCTGCGCCCAGCTGCTGTTCCTCGAATCGGAGAACCCGAACAAGGACATCGCCTTCTACATCAACTCGCCCGGCGGACTGGTGACCTCGGGCTTGGCGATCTACGACACCATGCTCTACATCCGCCCGGAGGTGTCGACGGTGTGCATCGGCCAGGCGGCCTCGATGGGGTCGCTGCTGCTTGCGGCCGGCAGCCCGGGCAAGCGCTACGCCCTGCCGAACGCCAGGATCATGGTCCACCAGCCTTCCGGCGGCTTCCAGGGCCAGGCCAGCGACATCGAGATCCACGCCCGGGAGATCCTTGCCCTTCGGGCGCGACTCAACAACATTTACGTCAAGCACACCGCGCAGCCGGTCGAGGTCATCGAGGCCGCCGTGGAGCGGGACCGGTTCATGAGCCCGGTCGAGGCCAAGGAGTTCGGGCTGATCGACGAGGTGGTGGACATGCGTCCGGGGACGGATCACGACGAACGCCCCGCGCCGCCGCGGGGGGTGAGGGGCTAGGCGACGATTTATTGCCCACCCGGCGCAACAGGCGGTCGCCGTTGGTGTTTTTTTGGGGATTGTGCCCGCAAGATGCAAATGGCTAACATGTCACGCCCGCAGGTGGCCCTGTTACGGACGATCAGATGAGCAAATCCGCAGGTAGCGATTCCAAGAACACGCTTTACTGCTCATTTTGCGGGAAAAGCCAGCACGAGGTTCGCAAGCTCATCGCCGGGCCGACGGTGTTCATTTGCGACGAATGCGTCGAGCTCTGCATGGACATCATCCGTGAGGAGCACAAGAGCGGGCTGGTCAAGTCCGGCGACGGGGTGCCGGCGCCCCGGGAAATCTGCTCGGTGCTCGACGACTACGTCATCGGCCAGAGCCGGGCGAAGCGGATCCTGTCAGTCGCGGTGCACAATCACTACAAGCGCATCAACCACGGCACCAAAAACAACGACGTCGAGCTCGCCAAGTCGAACATCCTGCTGATCGGCCCGACCGGCTGCGGCAAGACGCTGCTGGCGCAGACGCTGGCGCGGATCCTCGACGTCCCGTTCACCATGGCCGACGCGACGACCCTGACCGAGGCCGGCTACGTCGGCGAGGACGTCGAGAACATCATTCTCAAGCTGCTGCAGGCCGCCGACTACAACGTCGAGCGGGCTCAGCGCGGTATCGTCTACATCGACGAGGTCGACAAGATCTCGCGAAAGTCGGACAACCCCTCGATCACCCGGGACGTTTCGGGCGAGGGCGTGCAGCAGGCGCTGCTGAAGATCATGGAGGGCACGGTCGCCAGCGTGCCGCCGCAGGGTGGCCGCAAGCATCCGCAGCAGGAGTTCCTCCAGGTCGACACCACCAACATCCTGTTCATCTGCGGCGGCGCCTTTTCCGGTCTGGAGAAGATCATCTCCGCCAGGTCCAAGGGCACGACCATCGGCTACGGCGCCGACGTCCGCGCCCCGGACGAGCGGCAGGCGGGCGAGGTTCTCAAGGGCGTGGAGCCGGAGGACCTGCTCAAGTTCGGGCTGATCCCCGAGTTCATCGGCCGGCTGCCGGTGCTGGCCACCCTCGACGATCTGGACGAGCAGGCGCTGGTCGAGATTTTGACCAAGCCCAAGAACGCCCTGGTCAAACAGTACCAGCGGCTGTTCGAGATGGAGGGCGTGCGCCTCGAGTTCACCGACGGGGCGATGAAGAGCGTGGCCTCCCGGGCGGTGGCGAGGCGGACCGGCGCGCGGGGCCTGCGCTCGATCCTGGAGAGCATTCTGCTGGATACGATGTTCGATCTGCCCGGGTTCGAGGGCGTCGAAGAGGTCGTCATCAACCGCGAGGTTGCCGACGACCAGGCGAAGCCCCTCTACATCTACGCCGATCGCCGCGGCGACGTCGGCAGCAGCGCCTAGGGCCTGCATCCTGCGCCTGAGCCCACTTCCGCCGCGACTTGATCCCACCGGCTCAGGCGGCCACCTTACGCCATGAGGCGGGCCGGGAACGTCCTTTCGCGCCGGACCGCCTTAGCCGCCATCGTCAGCCATCGGCAAAAGGCGATCGTATCGTGACCAAACCGCCAAGCCTGTATCCCGTCCTTCCCCTTCGCGACATCGTGGTGTTCCCGCACATGATCGTGCCGCTGTTCGTCGGCCGCGAGAAGTCGGTGCGGGCGCTCGAGGACGTCATGAAGGACGACCGGCAGATTTTGTTGGTCGCGCAGAAGAACGCCGCGCAAGACGACCCGGCGGCCGAAGACATCTTCCTGGTCGGCACTGTTTCGACCGTGCTGCAGTTGCTGAAGCTTCCCGACGGCACCGTGAAGGTGCTGGTCGAGGGCGGGCAGCGGGCGCGGATCGAGCGCTTCACCGAGCGCGAGGCGTTCTTCGAGGCGGAGGCCCGGGCCCTCGACGACCAGGAGGGCGAGGTCCGCGAACTGGAGGCGCTGGCCCGGTCGGTGGTCGGGCAGTTCGAACAGTACATCAAGCTGAACAAGAAGATTCCGCCGGAGGTGCTGGTCTCGGTCAACCAGATCGACGACCCGAGCAAGCTCGCCGATACGGTCGCCTCCCATCTGGCGCTGAAGATCGCCGACAAACAGGAACTGCTGGAGATCGCCGGGGTCGGCGAGCGGCTGGAACGGGTCTACGCCCACATGGAGGCGGAGATCGGCGTCCTGCAGGTGGAGAAGCGGATCCGCAGCCGGGTCAAGCGGCAGATGGAGAAGACCCAGCGCGAGTACTACCTGAACGAGCAGCTCAAGGCGATCCAGAAAGAGTTGGGCGAGACCGAGGACGGCCGCGACGAAGCCAGCGAGTTCGAAGAACGCATCAAGAAGACCGCGCTCAGCAAGGAGGCGCGGGAGAAGGCCATGGGCGAGCTGAAGAAGCTCCGGACCATGAGCCCGATGTCGGCCGAGGCCACGGTCGTTCGCAACTACCTGGAGTGGATGCTCAGCATCCCGTGGAAGAAGCGGACCAAGGTCAAGAAGGACATCAAGCTCGCCAAGGAGATCCTCGACGCAGACCACTTCGGCCTGGAGAAGGTCAAGGAGCGGATCCTCGAGTACCTCGCCGTGCAGCAGCGCACCAACAAGCTGCGCGGCCCGATCCTCTGCCTGGTGGGCCCTCCGGGCGTCGGCAAGACCTCGCTGGGCAAGTCCATCGCCAGGGCGACCGGGCGCAACTTCGTGCGGATGTCGCTGGGCGGCGTGCGCGACGAATCCGAGATCCGCGGCCACCGGCGGACCTACATCGGCTCGATGCCGGGCAAGGTCATCCAGGGGATGAAGAAGGCCAAGGCGTCGAACCCGCTGTTCCTCCTCGACGAGGTGGACAAGATGGGCCACGACTGGCGCGGCGATCCGGCGTCGGCGCTGCTGGAGGTGCTCGATCCCGAGCAGAACCTGAACTTCAACGACCACTACCTGGAGATCGATTACGACCTGTCGGACGTCATGTTCGTCACCACCGCGAACACGATGAACATGCCGCCGCCGCTGCTCGACCGGATGGAGATCATCCGGCTGTCCGGCTACACCGAGGACGAGAAGGTCGAGATCGCCAAGCGCCACCTGATCCCGAAGCAGATCGCCGCCCACGGGTTGAAGGGCAACGAGTGGGAGATCTCGGACCAGGCCCTGCGCGACGTGATCCGCTACTACACCCGCGAGGCCGGGGTGCGGAACCTGGAGCGCGAGATCGCCAACCTCACCCGGAAGGCGATCAAAGAGATCATGATGGGCAACTGCGGTGCGGTGCAGATCTCCCGGCGCAACCTGGTCAAGTACGCCGGCGTCAAGCGCTACCGCTACGGCGAGGCGGAGAAGGAAGACTTGGTCGGGGTGACCACGGGCCTGGCCTGGACCGAGGTCGGCGGCGAGCTGCTCTCGATCGAGGCGGTGGTGGTGCCCGGCAAGGGTAAGATGACCATCACCGGCAAGCTCGGCGACGTCATGCAGGAGTCGATCCAGGCGGCGAAGTCGTTCGTCCAGTCCCGGGCGATCCAGTTCGGGGTGGCGCCGACGGTGTTCTCCACCAAGGACATCCACGTGCACGTCCCCGAGGGCGCCACGCCGAAGGACGGACCGTCGGCCGGGGTGGGCATGGTCACCTCGATCGTCTCGGTGCTCACCGGCATCCCGGTGCGCAAGGACGTGGCGATGACCGGCGAGATCACCCTGCGCGGCCGGGTTCTGCCCATCGGCGGGCTTAAGGAAAAGCTGCTGGCGGCGCATCGGGGCGGGCTGACGACGGTGCTGGTGCCCAAGGACAACGAGCGCGAGCTCTCCGAGATCCCGGAGAACGTCAAACGCGGGCTCGCCATCGTCCCGGTCTCAACCGTCGACGAGGTGCTGAAGAAGGCCCTGGTCGCCGAGCTCACGCCGATCGAGTGGGACGAGGAGGAGCAGCTGAAGAAGGCCGCACCCGTCGCCGCGGCGGCGGACGAGGACGAGGTCGGCGGCCTGATCACCCACTAGAGCAAGGCGCTATTGGGTCGATTCAGAGCCTGTAGCGCGTCGCTCAGAACGTGGTGTCTTCAATGTCATGGCCGTACTTGCTACGGCCATCCACGCCTTCACTGGACCCCCGGAAAAGGTCCGGGGGTGACGATTAAGGATTGCGGCGGCGGGGCCCGATGCTCCGCCGCCGTTTTTATTGGGGCCGCTCGTCGCCGGAGCAGCGGCCTCAATGCCTGCCGTTGGAGCAATCCATGACACCCCAACTGGGATCCGCGCGGCCGCCGTGGTTGCATCTCGGCGTGCGCGAGGGCTGCTTGCCAATCAGCATCTGGATGCCACACCCGGTTCCATCCCCGGCAGCCGCGGCGTTTGCCGCCGTGCTTACGGTTGCGGCCTACAAGATTTTGTAGTAGCCATTGAATTGCTCGCCGCGTGCGAAGCGAATACTGCCACTCCTAAGACAAGAGGGGGGTTTCTGGGTTGAACAGGAACGAACTGGTTGAAAGCGTTGCGGAAGACACCGGACTGCCGAGAAAGGATGTTGCCAAGGCGGTCGACGGCGTCTTCGAGGCGATCACCAAAGCGTTGAAAGCGGGCGACGAGGTCAGGCTCGTCGGCTTCGGCACTTTCACTGTCGCCGATCGTGCGGCTTCCGAGGGCCGGAACCCGCGCACCGGCGAAAGCATTCAGATCGCGGCGGCGCGCGTGCCGAAATTCAAGGCCGGCAAGGGCCTGAAAGACTCGTTGAACTAGAGCCGGGCTGCACCGTCAGCGCCTGTCCGCCGCCTGGACGGCGCGGCGGAACAGGGCCTATTCTGTTCGGGTGAGGCGAGTCGGCGGCTGAGCCGCCTGCTTGCCTCCGAGCGTTATTTCCAGCGGTGGGCGGTTAGCTCAGCCGGTAGAGCGCCACGTTTACACCGTGGATGTCGGCGGTTCGATCCCGTCACCGCCCACCACCTCGTCACCGATCTTCGCCGGCCAACGTCCTCAGGCACTCACAAAACTGCGGCGCCGGCCGGCTCGTCCAGGATGGCGTCGAACAGCCCCGGCAGCTCGTCGACGCTGCGATAGGCGTAGTCCGCGGCGGTGGTCTGGCTGTGGTCGAGCCAGCTGCGGCTCTTCGGGTTGTTCGGGTTGATGTAGCGGACGGTGGTGAAGCCCAGCGCCTTTGGCGCGGCGACGTCGTTGGCCTCGGAGTCGCCGACGTAGATCAGCCGCGAGGGCGCCAGCCCACGCTGGCCCAGCCTGTCGATGGCCTTGGCGAAGAACCGCGGGTCGGGCTTCTCGATCCGCTCGGCCGCCGTCGACATTTCCTCGCTGACGAGAACGGCGTCGAGGTAGGGCGCGTATCCGGTCCAGGCCATCAGCGCCCGGGTGGCGAAGGTGCGGTCGTTGGAGGCGACGGCGACGATGCAGCCCCTCGCCTTCAGCGCCTTGAGAACGGCGATCAGTGCCGGCACCTGCGGCTGGGCGGCGACGATCCGGCGCACCACGGCGCGGTAGCGGCGAAGGATGCGCGGGGCCAAATCCGGCACGTCGCCGGGGTCGGGAGCACCCTCGCTGTCGCCGAGGCGCAGGAGCGCGCGGCCGATCCAGGTTTCCTCCTGCAGGAAGTGTGAGGCGAACGGGAAGGAGTAGCTGTCGTTCTCCTCGCTCCATGCGGCGAGGAAGCGATCGACGAGGGCCGCAGGCAACCCGTCTATGCCGGCCAGCGCCTGCTCGCGGCGAAGCAGGGCGAGCGCCTCCTCGAAGGGATCGTCGGTCAGCGTCCCGCCGTTGTCGAACAGGACGGCGATCATCGCCCCGCCGACGGCCCCGAACCCAGGCGCTTGCGCAGCTCCGAGGCGGCGAACAGGAAGACCAGGGCGCCGACGACCGCCGTGACCAGGGAGCCCACCATGTTCCTCGGCGGCCCGAAGCCGAGGATCCAGAACAGGACCCCGCCCACGATGGAGCCGACGATGCCGATCAGCAGGTTGTTGGCGAAGCCGAAGCCGCGGCCCTTCAGAATTTTGCCGACGATCCAGCCGGCAAGGATGCCGATGACCACGAACGAGACGAGGCTGGCGACCATGGTGGCTCTCTCCGAACGCGAGGCGGCCCGGGCTACCGCGCCGGCTACGGCGCCGGCTGCGGCAGGCGGCTGGGAACCGGCACGTTGATGGCGTTGAAGGCCTGGATGTACTCGTTGATGCCTTCCGGATAGTCGCGCCGGGCGCAGGCCATCTCGGCGGCGCTGCGGTGGCGCGCCATCACGTCGTACTGCCGGATCGGCAACGGCGGCGGCTCCTCCTGCATCCCGTAGCCCTGGCCCACCGGTTGCTGACCCTGAGCCTGCTGCTGGCGCCCCAGCGCCTCCAGCTCGGCGCGGGCGACGGCGTCTTCCCGCCGCGTCTTGGTGATGGCCGAGCTCAGCTCCTTCTTGTAGGCGTCGCAGGTCATGGCCGTGAAGCGCTGCGCCTGCTGCGCCGAGGCAGGGCCGGCGAGGGCCGCGGCCAGGAGCAGCGACAGCGCCGAGGCGGCGATAAGCTTTGGCATGGCCGAAGGTCTCTCTGTCGTTCAGGCGTAGTCGTGGTTGGCGATGTCGGCGGCGCGCCGCGACAGCTCCTTCCCGTACTCGGTCCAGATCCCCTGGCCCCAGTAGCGATAGCAGCTGGTCTCGGCGGTGAGCAGGTGGAACAGGGCGTTGCGGTAGCGCCGGTCGTCGGTCTTGAGCTTGGCGCTCTTCAGGACCTTCTCGTGGAAGCTGGACGAGGCCTTGTCCATCGGCGCCAGCACGTCGTCGTAGCCGTGAACCCACGACAGGTTGTTGGTCCAGCTGCCGCCATCCATGTGGAACTGGTGGTCGGCCTTCTTGCATTCCTCGATCACCTTGGCGAGCTTCTCCGGGCCGTCGCCGGGCTCCATCCGGTCCCAGATCTGCTTTTGCTTGATCGGCTGCAACGGCGCGAAGTCCTTCTCGGCAATCCCCATGGCGGCCAGATGCTCGAGGTACTCGGTGGCGTTCATCATCGGCGTCTCGGATCCCGAGCTCTCGCGAACGACCTCCATGTACTTGCCGGGGAATTCGTTCATCATCACCCCGCCGTTTTCGCCGTCTGCGATCTGGGTCACCAGCGGCGGCACCGACTTGCCGGCGAGTTGCCAGCGGTCCAGCGACTTGGCCTCGTAGTAGGGCTGCATCTGAGCGACGAGCTTGGTATCCGACCCTTGCGTCTTGACGATGGCGATGATCTCGGCGGTCTCGCCGGTGGAGCTGGTGCAGACCAGCCGGTGCGGCAGGTGCTTCTGCTCGGGCCCGTGGCCGTTCTCCGGCCGCTCGACGGTGTGCTCCTGGACCAGCACCCAGGTGAAGCCGCAGTCCTTCAGCGTCTTGACGAAGGCGAAAGCCACATCGGGGTGGTTCGGCAGGGCCATCTCCGAGGGGGAGAAGCCGCGCAGCCGGCCCACCGCCTCGAGCCCGAACAGGGAGGCGAAGTGATGCTGGAAGGCCTCGACGTGCAGGCGGAAGTCCTGTACCGGCGTCGACGGCGCCACGGCGTGGCCCCAGGGGCAGCCCAGCCACTCCACCGCGTGGCGATAGGCGGGGTCGCAGGTCACGTTTTTCAGCGCGTCGATGACGTGGTGCTCGCCCATCTGCCTCAGGCCGTGCAGCAGGGTGCCGGAGTACTCCAGCATCGCCCGCGGCTGCTTGCCCTCGCCGATCAACTGCGGGATGAACTCCCCGATCCGCTTGTAGCACCAGACGAACGCCGGGGCGTTGTGGTTGTCGCCGATGCCCTGGTTCTCCATCATGTGCTGCAGGTTGCCGATGATCCCAGCGGTGGGGAGGTCGTGGCCGCCGGCCGGGATCAGCGGCTGATGCATGTGCAGGGCGATGGCGGCGGCGGAGCGGATACGCGAGAAGTCGATCCCGCCCTCGGCGCGGAACACCTCGCTCTTGCGGCCCTCGGCGACGGCCTTGCGCACCTCCGCCTCCCGCCCGGCGATATTCGGCAGGCCGTCGATGGTATCGGGCAGTGGCAGTGCGTCGTTCGGCATGAGCGTGGATCTTCCCTGTCGATGGTTTTTTGGCAACCCGCAGCCGGGTAAGTCCGGCGGCCGGTCGAGCCGTTGGCTGGGCCGCATTCAAGCAAGCACGCGGCCGAAGCGCAAGCAAACCGCGCCGGCGCAGGAGGCCTCGCGCCGGCCGTGGCGGGGCCCGCACCGATCTTGTCCACCCCCAAAAACGGGTTCATGATGAAGGACAAATCAACCTGAACGCTAGAGGGTGGAGAGGGTCATGGCGACCAAGACAGGAACCAACGGCAGCAACATTCTTCGCGGCACCAGCGATTCCGACGTGCTCATCGGCCGGGGCGGCGCCGATATCCTTTACGGACGCTCCGACGCCGACGTGCTGCGCGGCGACGGCGGCAGCGACAAGCTGTTCGGCCAGGGCGGCGACGACACGCTGATCGGCGGCAACGGCGACGACCTGCTGTGGGGCGGGACCGCCGACAACACCTTCGTCTTCGGCAAGAGCAGCGGCGAGGACGTGATCGCCGACTTCCGCAACGGCGATGACAACCTGATCGACGTCAGCGCCTACGGCATCGAGCGCTTCGCCGACCTGGACATGGACGAGAGCTCGGCCGGCGTCACCATCGACCTCGGCAAGTCGGCCGGCGGGTCCGGAAACGTCAACACCGTCACCCTGCTCGGCCTCGACGAGGATGACCTGGACGCCTGCGACTTCATCTTCGTGGCGTGAGCCGTCTTGAAGGAGAAGGAGGGCGGCAGCCGGGTGCGCCGGCGCCCGCTCATCCCAGCAGGACGCTGGCGAGGACGACCAGGGTGCAGAGGGCGAGGACGGCGCTGGCTGCGATCACGAGCAGCGGAGGGACCTGCGGCATCTTCGCGTCCGAAGCTTCCGGGCGATGTGCAGGTAGCGCCAGGCGCCCGCGGTGAAGCTGAAGCAGCCGAAGAGGAGCAGAGCCGTCGCCACCGGCAGCAGCGCCCACTCGGCGAGGTCTTCGCGCATGAAGCGAAGCACCGCAAGGCCGCTGACCGCGGCGGCCAGCCCGGTCCGCACCCAGGCGGCGTAGGTCCGCTCGGCGGCGAGCAGCGTCCGCTCCTCGGCGAACTCGGTGCGCTCCTCGGACAGCTCGGTCGAGTTCGAAGCGCTCATCGAGCCTCCTCGAGACGCCGCGCTGCAGCGGCTTGCGGCTCCGCTCAGCCGTGACTGGAGTAGCCCACCGGCGCCTGATACCCCGACGCCGTGGCATTCGCCTTCTGCATCGCCCGGTAGCCTTCGTCGGCGGTAAGCAACACGGTGGTGGTCAACGTGGTGTTCCCGCCGGACCCGCTCAGCGTCAGGCTGCAGGCGACGCAGCTCTCGTTGTCGGGGAACTCGACGATGGCAATGCCATCGTACTCGCCCAAGGCATAGAAGAACTGGTGCAGCCTCCCCCCGAACGCCTCCACCGCCTTGCGCAGTTGCGCCGGCCGGTCCTGCGGCGTCTCGTGCAGGGCCTTGATGGCCAAGTCCTTGTAGGTCCATCGGAACAGGTAGTACGCCATGATCAGGATCCTCCCGTTCGCAGCGCGGCTTGTGGCGCGGCCGCGTCTGCGGCCGGCTGGAAAGCCGGCAGTCAGGGAACTCTGATCGGGAAGGAGCGGATCCGCAATTCGCCAATACGGACTAGCCGCTCTACGGGACAACGGTGATGTAGAGCGGGTTCAACGCGAACGCCGGCGGTCCGGCGGGTCAGGCTAAGCCTCGACCCGCCCTACTGCTGCTCGCCGACCTTGCCGCGGCTCAGCTGCCCGCCGCCGGCGGCGTCACCGGCCTGAGCGTGGTCGGATCCACCTGCACCGGACGCAGGACGCCTTCCTGCTGAACCACCACGGCGTTGACGTCGGGCGCCGAGAAAAAGGCGCTGGCGCCGGCGTACTCCCGGGCGGTCTGGTTGAGCAGGGTGGTGTCGAGCACTTCGCTGGTCCGCTGCCCCGGCCCCATCCGTGCCAACACCTGGTCGCGAACCTCGGGACTCAGCGCCGCCACCCGAGCGTCGGGGGAGGGGGTCGCGGAGATGCTCATCGGCCCGTTCCAGCGCACGACCGTTAGGTCGAGGGGCGTCGGGGTGAAGGCCAAGCCGAGGGCCGTCAAGCCGAGGCTGTCGGTGCGGGCGCTGTCGGGGCCGGCATCGGCGGCATCGCCTTCGGTGCCCGCGTCCGGGCCACCGGTGCCGTCGGGGCCGCCGGCGCCGGCGCCACCGCCACCACCGCCGCCGCCACCGGAGCCGCCACCGCCGGAGCCGCCGCCACCGGAGCCGCCACCACCGGAGCCGCCGCCGCCGGAGCCGCCACCACCGGAGCCGCCACCACCGGAGCCGCCGCCGCCGGAGCCGCCACCGCCGGAGCCGCCACCACCGGAGCCGCCCCCACCGCCGCCGAGAGCGAGCAGGACGCCCGGCTCATCGGCGAGCTGGCCGCGGTACGCCGCGGCCATGGCCGCAGCCGACGCAATCGTCTCGCCCTGCTCCTCGCCCTCGCCCGGTTCGGCGCCGTGGCTTGCCGCCGCGCCAAAGAACACGCCCGCCGCCGCCATGGCCACAAGGCCCATGCGCCGAGACTTCATGACTGACCTCCTCAATGCGTTCCGCGATGTCCTTGTTGTCGCCCCCTTCGAGGGGAGGATCTTGCCTGCAGCAGAGTCTTAAGGCTTCAGCTTGAGAGTCGCCGGGTCATAGGCGACCGTGCGCATGGTGTTGTCCGGCAGGGCGACGAGAACGGCGTTTGCCTCCGGGACGATGCGGAAAAAGCTCGCCTGCGGGTAGCGGCGGGCCGCCTCGTTCATCACCAGCGTGGAGACGACGTCCTCGTACCGCTCGCCGCCGGCGACGCGGGCCGATACCTCCTTCTGCACCTCCGGGCTCAGCGCCGCGTGCGTCGCCGCACCGACGTCGCCCGAGGCGACCAAGCCGGCGAGCATCAGCCCGGCGGCAACAAAACGCATCTTTTTCATGCCCGTCCTCCCAGTGCGCCGGCGGCGGCCGATACCCGCCGCCGGCTGCATCGCTTATACTACTTCCCGCCGGCGCTGTATCATGGTCTCGATCTTCTTGCTCGCTCAGATGTCGGCGTAGACGTGGGTTTCCGCCAGCGCCCCCGGGTGGGTCACAGCGCCATTGCAGGCGTCGCCCACGAGCTGGGCGTACTTCCACAGGGCGCCCGACTGAAAGTCGGTCCGCCGCGGGGTCCACGACCGCCGCCGGTCGGCAAGCTCGGCGTCCTCGAGCTCGACGTCGAGCCGGCCGGCGTCGGCGTCGATGCTGATGATGTCGCCGTCGCGGATGAGCGCGATCGGCCCGCCCACCGCCGCTTCCGGGCCGACATGGCCGATGCAGAAGCCGCGGGTTGCGCCGGAGAATCGCCCGTCGGTGATCAGCGCCACCTTCTCGCCCATGCCCTGGCCGTAGATGGCGGCGGTCGTCGACAGCATCTCACGCATCCCCGGCCCGCCGCGCGGTCCCTCGTAGCGGATGACCAGAATTTCGCCCTCGTGGTAGTCGCGCCGCTCGACCGCGGCGAAGCACTCTTCTTCGCTGTCGAAGCAGCGGGCGGGGCCGCGGAACTGCAGCGCGTGCAGCCCCGCCACCTTGACGATCGCGCCTTGCGGGGCGAGGGAGCCGGAGAGGCCGACGACGCCGCCGACCGGAGACAGCGGCGCGCCGGTCGGGCGAATCACATCCTGGCCGGTTGGGAAGACGACGCCCTCGAGGTTCTCGGCCATGGTTTTGCCGGTCACGGTCAGGCAGTCGCCGTGGATGTAGCCGCCGTCGAACAGCGCCTTCAGCAGCACCGGCATCCCGCCGGCCTCGAACATGTCCTTGGCGACATAGCGGCCGGCCGGCTTGAGGTCGGCGATATAGGGCGTGCGGCGGAAGATCTCGCAGACGTCGGCAAGGTCGAAGGCGATCCCGGCCTCATGGGCGATGGCCGGCAGGTGCAGCCCCGCGTTGGTCGAGCCGCCGGAGGCGGCGACGACGGTGGCGGCGTTCTCCAGGGACTTGCGGGTGACGATGTCGCGCGGCCTGATCCGCGCCGCCAGCAGCGCCATCACCGCCCGGCCCGAGGCCTCGCAGAGGGCGTCGCGGGATTCGTAAGGCGCGGGCGCGCCGGAGGAGCCGGGGAGCGCCAGCCCCATGGCCTCCGAGACGCAAGCCATGGTGTTGGCGGTGAACTGGCCGCCGCAGGAGCCGGCGGAGGGGCAGGCCACCGTTTCCAGAAGGTGCAACTCGCTGTCGGAGACCGTGCCGGCGGAATGGTGGCCCACCGCCTCGAACACGTCCTGCACGGTCACGTCGCGGCCATGGAAGCGGCCGGGCAGGATCGAGCCGCCGTAGATGAACACCGAGGGCACGTTGAGCCGGACCATGGCCATCATCAGCCCGGGGAGCGACTTGTCGCAGCCGGCGAGCCCGACGATGGCGTCGTAGCAATGGCCGCGCATGGTCACCTCGACCGAGTCGGCGATGATGTCGCGCGACACCAGCGACGACTTCATCCCGGCATGGCCCATGGCGATGCCGTCGGTGACGGTGATGGTGGTGAACTCGCGCGGCGTGCCGCCCGCGGCCTTCACCCCCTGCTTGACCACCTGGGCCTGGCGGTTCAGCGCGATGTTGCAGGGCGCCGCCTCGTTCCAGCAGGTGGCGACGCCGACGAAGGGCCTGGCGATGTCGGCCTCGCCCAGGCCCATGGCGTAATAGTAAGAGCGGTGGGGCGCGCGCTGCGGTCCCTGCGTGACATGGCGGCTCGGCAGCTTCGCTTTGTCGAACCCGGGTTGGCGTCCCTCATCCGGCATCGTGCCCAATCCCTCCTCCGCCCGGGCCGCCTGGCGTTCGTGCCTGCGGCCTGTTCGCGAAGGCGAAGGATAGCCGCCGCCGGGGTGCGCGCCCAGCGTCTTTCGCGGCCGCCCCGCCGCATTGACGCCGTAAACCCTGGCCTATATCAGCATGTCGGAACGACGGACTTCGCCGGACGGCGCGAGGGAGCATGACGCAGCGGAGCAGCCAGGGAACGCCGATGCCGTGGAGCGGCAGCCTGTCGCGCCGGAGCCTCCTGCGCGGCGGCCTCGGCCTGAGCTGCGCCGCCTTCGGCGTCTCCTCGGCCGTGGCGGCGCCGGCGGAGGCGAAGCTGCCCCAGGAACAGGTAAGCTACCAGCCGTCGCCCAAGGGCGAGCGAAAGTGCTCCGGCTGCTTCAACTACGAAGGCGACGGCAACTGCCGGGTCGTCGCCAGTCCGGTCAGCCCGGAGGGTTGGTGCCGGCTGTGGAACGCCCGCTGAGCGGGTCTTCGCGCTCCTCGGCAGCCGCCGGTGCCCGTTTGATCAAGGCCGCTAGGACAGCCTGCCGCAATTATCTTATTGTTGCCTTGACCTCCTCTTGATCGGGCGGCGTTCGCGGATATACTTCTCCGAGCACGATATCAAGAAGGGCGCGCCATGCGGGTCGCGAAGTGGGGCAACAGCTTGGCGGTTCGTCTTCCTGCAGCCGTCGCCGAGGCGCTGGCGCTGAAGGAGGGCGACGAGGTCGAGATTTTCGCCGCCGGGGATCGGGAACTCGGCATCGCGCGCCGAGCGGAACTCATAGAGCGGCTTCGGGCATTCCGTGGCCGGCTGCCCGGCGACTTCAGATTCGACCGCGACGTGGCGAGCGCCCGGTAGCTTCGCGGTCCTAGCTCCCGCCCGTCAGCCGGCGCGTCCTCGGCTTCGCTGCAGCGTGGCCGACGGGGATTCCCCGAACGCCTGCCGGTAGCGGGCGGAGAACCGGCCGAGGTTGAAGAAGCCGAGCTGCATCGCGACCGCGGTGACGCTGACCCCGAAGCCGCCCTGCTCGAGCAGCACCCGGGCCAGGTCGAGCCGGCGGCGCATCAGCGCCTGCATCGGCGTGCAGCCGCGCAGGCGCCGGAAGGCCAGTTGCAGCGAGCGCACCGAAACGTCGGCGACCGCGGCCAGGTCTTCCACGCCGATCGGCTCGGTGAGGTTGGCCTCCATCCACTGCTCCACCAGCCGCACCTGGGCATGGCCGAGGTCGGGCGCGCGCTGCCCCGCGTCGGGGTGACGTTCCGCGAGGCAGTCGATGAAGAGCGACAGGATCGTCCGCTCCAGGCTGGCGCAGGAGCGAGGCGAGGCAGACAGCATGCTGTCCGGCCGGCCGAACTCGGCCGCGGCCCAGCGGCAAAGTGACGACAGGGTCTGCACCGCCGGGTTGCCGAGCGGCATCTCTGCCAGGGTCTCGAACGGGGGCACGGAGGCGAACCGCCGGCTCAGCGCTTGGCGCACCTGCGGGCCGGGCAGGGCGATGGACAGCACGCGGAACGGCTTGCTCTCGACGACCAGATGCTGACCGGGTCCATGGAGGAAGGCCTGCTCCGGGGTGGACGCAACGTGCTTGCCATTGATCCGCTGGTCCATCCGGCCGCTGTCGTGGAAGCCCATGCGATAGACGTCGATCAGGGAGCCATCGCAGACGCTGTACTCCGGCGCCTCCGTCTCGACGTAGGAGAGGGCGCTCCTGCCGAGATCGACCTGGCTCCAGCTCAGGCCGTAGGGAGCGCCGCGGAAGGTGCTCTTGTGCTTTTCCCAGACGCAGTCGACGAAGGCGTGCGCCTCGTCGTAGTCGGCCGTCCTGAGCATCACGTGGTTGCTCAGCAAGGGCCTCTTTCGCCAGAAGCTCTCCAGCGCCAATCTGTCTTGATCCGAGTATTCAAGCAGGCCCGGCGCTGACCCGCTCCGCTGTCTCGCGCTCACCCTCGATCCAATCGCCCCGCCCCGGTCGCCGATGCCTTAGTTGGTCCAGGCGAACGGCTTATGAGTGCAGGGTACAGCTCCCCGCACGAGCCATATTACTGCGCAGGGACATCGGCTTGTCCACGCAAAACCACGCGTAGCGCATGCCCATGCCGCCGGTTCCGAGCAGGCGCTTGTGGCGACGCTCAGGCGGCCTGCCCCGCCTTCAGCGAGGCCATGTCGATCACGAAGCGGTATTTGACGTCCGATCGGAGCAGCCGCTCGTAGGCCTCGTTCGCCTTCTGGATGGCGATGACCTCGACGTCGGCGGTGATGTTGTGGGCGCCGCAGAAGTCGAGCATTTCCTGGGTCTCTGCGATGCCGCCGATGCTGGATCCGGACAGGCTGCGCCGCGCCACGATCAGGCCGAAGGCCGCGACCTGGAGCGGCCTCGGCGGCAGTCCGACCAGGGTCATGGCGCCGTCGCGGCCGAGGAGCTGGAGATAGGCATCGACGTCGTGGTCCGCCGACACCGTGTCGAGGATGAAGTCGAAGCTGCCGGTGTGCGCCTTCATCTCGTCGGCGTTGCGCGAAACCACCACCTCGTGGGCGCCGAGCCGGCGGGCGTCCTCGGTCTTGCCGAGGGAGGTGGTGAAGACGACCACATGGGCGCCGAACGCGCGGGCGAACTTCACCCCCATGTGGCCCAGCCCGCCAAGGCCCACCACGCCGACCTTCTTGCCTTCGCCGGCGCCCCAGTGGCGGAGCGGCGAATAGGTGGTGATGCCGGCGCAGAGCAGTGGCGCGGTTCCGGCGAGGTCGAGGTTGGAGGGCACCCGCAGGACGAAATGCTCATCGACGACGATGGCCTCTGAATAGCCGCCGTAGGTGACGCCGCCCGTGTGCTTGTCGGGCGAGTTGAAGGTCAGCGTCATGTTGGCGCAATACTGCTCGTAGCCGTCGTGGCAATGCGGGCAGGTCAGGTCCGCATCGACCATGCAGCCGACCGCCGCCAGGTCGCCCGGCTTGACCTTGGTCACCGCAGGACCAACGCCGGTGACCCGGCCGACGATCTCGTGGCCCGGCACGATCGGGTAGACGGTCGGCATGATGTCGTGCCACTCGTCGCGGACCATGTGCAGGTCGGAATGGCAGATCCCGCAGTAGAGGATCTCGATCCGGACGTCGCGTTCGCCGGGCTCGCGGCGCTCGATGGTGATCCGGTCGAGCGGCGCGCTCGCGCCGGCTGCGGCATAGGCTCTGGCGTTGAACATGGTTTCCTCCTCTCGGATTTGTGGCGGTGCTTCTCGTCGCCGATCCGCTCCACCCAAGGAACGGCCGGGCCATCGAGATGCTCCGCTCGGCCCGTCGCTGCGGCGGGTCGGCCGCGGGCGCTACAGCCAGTCGATGCGCTTGAAGTTGAGGTACAGCGCCACGCAGACGACCAGGATCACCAGCAGCACGGCGGGGTAGGCCCAGACCTGGCGCAACTCCGGCATGTGCTCGAAGTTCATCCCGTAGATCCCGGCAATGGCGGTGGGCACCGCGAGGATCGCCGCCCAGCCGGCAAGCTTGCGGGTGACGTCGTTCTGCCGGTTCGAGGCGAGCAGCAGGTGCGTCTCGAAGGCGGCGGCGAGGACGTCGCGGAGGATGTCGATGCTTTCGTTGACGTGCAGGACGTGGTCGTAGACATCGGAATAATAGGGGCGGACGGGCGCGTCGATGAAGGGCATGTCGAAGCGTTGCAGCCGGCCGCAGACGTCGAGCATGGGCGCCACCGTCCGCCGCAGGTGCAGAAGCTCGCGGCGGAGGTGGGCGATCCGCTGGATCGTCGTCTGGCTCATCCCGCCGGCGTGGACCGCCTCGTCGATGGCGTCCACCTGATCCTCGATGGCGCTCACGATCGGGATGTAGTTGTCGACGACGAAATCCATGATCGCGTAGAGGACGAAGTCCTCGCCGTTGCCGAGCAGGGCCGGGGTCGCCTCGCAGCGCTGGCGGACGGGGAGGTAGGAGGCGGAGGCGCCGTGGCGGACGGTGATGACGTAGCCGCAGCCGACGAAGACGTGGGTTTCGCCGTAGAGCACCTCGTCGCCCTCGAGCCTGGCGGTGCGCAGGACCAGGAACAGCGAGCCGTCGTAGACGTCGATCTTCGGCCGCTGGTGGGCGCGAAAGGCGTCCTCCACGGCCAGTTCGTGCAGGCCGAACTGGCGCTGCAGGCTTTGCAGTACCTCGTTGCTGGGCTCGTGCAGGCCGATCCAGACGAACCGGTCGGGCGGGCCGAGGAAAGAAGCGCAGCCCTCGAAGGCGAGGTCGGCGATGCGCCGGCCGCGCTCGTAGCCGGCGCAGGCAACGACCGTCACCGGCCGAAGCCCCAGGCGCCTACGGCCGCTGCTAGTTGCGCTGGGCCAGCGGCATGAAGTCGCGCCTGGTCATGCCGGTGTAGAGCTGGCGCGGCCGGCCGATCTTCTGCGTCGGGTCCTCGATCATCTCGTTCCACTGCGCGACCCAGCCGACGCAACGGGCGACGGCGAACAGCACGGTGAACATGGAGGTGGGGATGCCCATGGCCCGGAAGATGATGCCCGAGTAGAAGTCGACGTTGGGATAAAGCTTCTTCTGGACGAAGTAATCGTCCTCCAGCGCGATGCGCTCAAGCTCCATGGCCAAGTCGAGCAGCGGCTCGTCGCGCATGCCGAGCTCGTCCAGCACCTCGTAGCAGGCCTGGCGCATGATCCGCGCCCGGGGGTCGTAATTGCGGTAGACCCGGTGGCCGAAGCCCATCAGCCGGAACGGATCGTCCTTGTCCTTGGCCTTCTTGACATACTCGCCGATGCGGTTGCGATCGCCGATCTGCTCCAGCATCCGCAGCACCGCCTCGTTGGCGCCGCCATGCGCCGGGCCCCACAGCGACGCGATGCCGGCGGCGATGCAGGCAAACGGGTTGGCGCCGCTCGAGCCGGCGAGGCGCACCGTCGAGGTGGAGGCGTTCTGCTCGTGGTCGGCGTGCAGGGTGAGGATGCGGTCCATGGCCCGCGCCAGCACCGGGCTCACCTTGTAGGGCTCGCACGGGGTCGCGAACATCATGTGCAGGAAGTTCTCGGCGAAGCGCAGGTCGTTGCGCGGATAGATGAACGGCTGGCCGATCGAGTACTTATAGGCCCAGGCGGCCATCGTCGGCATCTTCGCCAGGATCCGGTACGAGGCGATCATCCGGTGGCGCGGATTGGTGATGTCGGTGGAGTCGTGGTAGAAGGCCGAGAGCGCGCCGACCATCCCGACCATGACCGCCATCGGGTGGCTGTCGCGGCGGAACCCTTCGATGAACTTGTGCATCTGCTCGTGCAGCATCGTGTGATAGACGATGTCGTGCTCGAAGCGGCGCTTCTGCTCGGCGTTCGGCAGGTCGCCGTAGAGCAGCAGGTAGCAGACCTCCATGAAGTCGGAGTTCTCGGCCAGGGTCTCGATGGGATAGCCGCGGTAGAGCAGAACGCCCTCGTCGCCGTCGATGTAGGTGATCGAAGACTCGCAGCTTCCGGTCGAGGTGTAGCCGGGATCGAAGGTGAAGTAGCCGGTATCCTGGTACAGCTTGCGGACGTCGATGACGTCCGGGCCGGTGGTGCCGCTCAGGATCGGCAGCTCGAAGGTTCGCCCGGTGGCGTTGTCGGTCAGGGTGACGGTCCGGTTGCGTGCCTTTACCGCCGAGGTCTCATCGCTCATCCGAGAAATCCTTCATCTGTATAGCCTGCCCAGACCGCTACCTTTTCCGGATGTGGTCGAAGCGGTTTCGCCATTCAACGTCCACCGGCAGGGTCTGCCAGCGCCTCCTCCAGCACGTCGTCGAGCCGCCTCAATGTTTCATCGCGGCCGAGGATGGCCATGACCTCGAAGATCGGCGGCGACGCCTCTCGCCCCGTCAGCGCCGCCCGGAGCGGCTGGGCAAGGGCGCGCAACGGCGCCGACGCCCGGTCGGCATGAGCGCGGACCTTGGCCTCGAGGCTCTCGGCGCTCCAGGGCTCCGCGGCGGCGATCAGCGGCCGCAGCTCGCGCAGATCCCGCTTCGCCTCGACGCCCAGCAACTGAGCCGCCTTCGGGCTCAGCGCCAGCGGCGGCTCGGCAGCGTAAAACGCAGCGTTCTCAGCCAGCTCCATCACCGTCCTCGCCCGCTGCTTGAGCCCCTCCATCCCCCTCATAATACGGTCGCCTGCGCCTTCGGCAAGCGTCGCGTTCGCGTTTGCAGCAAGGCGCTCCATCACCAGCTCGGCGAGCCTCCGGTCGTCGGCCTGGCGCAGGTAGTGGGCGTTGAGGCTGGTGAGCTTGGCGATGTCGAAGCGCGCCGGCGCCCGGCCGATGGCGTCGAGATCGAACCAGGCGATGGCATCCTCGCGGGAGATGATCTCGGCGTCGCCGTGGCCCCAGCCCAGCCTGAGCAGGTAGTTGGCCACGGCCTCCGGCAGGAACCCCATCTCCCGGTAGGCCTGAACCGCAAGCGCGCCGTGGCGCTTGGACAGCTTCGCCCCGTCCGGGCCGTGGATCAGCGGGATGTGGGCGAACTCGGGCGGCTGCCAGCCCATGGCCAGATACAGCTGGTACTGGCGAAAGGCGTTGGTGAGATGATCGTCGCCGCGAATGACGTGGGTGACGCCGGCGTCGTGGTCATCGACGACGACCGCGAGCATGTAGGTCGGGGTCTGGTCGGCACGAAGCAGGACCATGTCGTCGAGCATCTCGTTCTGCACCACGACCTCGCCCTGGACGTGGTCGGCGATCCGCGTCTCGCCCTGCTGCGGCGCCTTCAGGCGCACCACCGGGGCCACGCCAGGCGGCGGGGCCTCGGCCTGGCGGTCGCGCCAGCGGCCGTCGTAGCGCGCAGGCCGTCCCTCGGCCTTGGCCCGGGCGCGCATCTCCGCCAACTCGTTGGCGCTGGCATAACAGAGGTAGGCGTTGCCGGAGGCGAGCAGCTGGCGCGCCACCTCGACGTGGCGGTCGGCGCGCGCCGCCTGCGAGATGGGCTCGCCCTCCCAGTGGAGGCCAAGCCAGGAGAGGCCGTCGAGGATCGCCGCGGTCGCCTCCGGAGTGGAGCGGGCCCGGTCGGTGTCCTCGATGCGAAGCAGAAAGCGGCCGCGGCAGTGCTTGGCATAGAGCCAGTTGAACAGGGCCGTCCGGGCGCCGCCGATGTGCAGGTACCCCGTCGGCGACGGCGCGAAGCGGGTGACGACGGGCATGCGTGGCGCTTCCTGTTGAGGCGCTTCCTCTCGGATCGGAGGCCGGCTTAGCACATTTCCGGGGCGGCAGGACATGCCTTATCTTACCGGCCGGGCCAGGATGGAGCCGAGATCGGAAAGGGCTGGGCATGGACGTCAGCATTCGCTGCGAGAGCTTCGACGTGTCGCTTCGGGAGGGGCCGGACCTCGGCGACGTCACCGGCGAGTTGCAGCGCATCGTCAGCGCGTCGGGCATCCGCAACGGCAGCCTGCACGTCTCCGCCGTCGGCTCGACCGCCTCGCTCACCACCATCGAGTACGAGCCCGGCGCCGTGCAGGACCTGAAGGACGCGGTCCGCCGGCTGGCGCCGCCGAACATGGCTTATGCCCACGAGATGACCTGGCACGACGGCAACGGCCACAGCCACGTTCAGGCGGCGCTGCTCGGCCCGTCGGTGGTCGTTCCGGTCCGCGACGGCAAGCTCAAGCTCGGCACCTGGCAGCAGGTGGTGCTCATCAACCACGACGTCCGCCCGCGCCGGCGCCCGGTCGAGGTGACGCTGATCGGCGTCTGAGCCGAATCCGGGTGTTCATCTACAAGCAAAAGCTGTTTTATGCGGCGCCTTCCTCGCGGCTCGCGAGCAGAAGCTGCCGATGTGCAGGGCGCGTGCAGCGCTCCCGGCTCGCCCTCATGACCTTTGCAAGAACTCCCGAATGATGGCCAAAAGTTAATCCTGGCGAAGAATTTTCTCTTCTAAGGCTGTAGCTTGGACGACTACGGCGTGGTAAGGTCGTTCTCTCGGCTTAGCTTGCGGCTTCGGTTGCTGGTTGGGCCGGGACAGGGAGAACGAGGCTCCGCCATCACGGCCGAGGTCGAGAAGAAGATGCTGCATCTCGCGAGCAGCGACGTCCAAGTTTATGAAGTCGCTCTATATAATGAACGTGTTAGAGCGTTGGTGAACCAGCGCCGGCGGCATGGCCGGTTCAGCAACCGCTGGGCCGAGGTTCAGGTGCGAGACGTCGTTGCGCACGACGAAGAGGAAGCAAGGCTGCTGATCGCCGAGCGCTTCCCGCCGGAAGACGGCTTCGTCGTCGAGGCCATCGCCCGCTCCGGCTACTAGCGGCCCGCCGTCTCCGGCTACTAGCGCTCACCGTCTCCGGCTCCGGGCCCACCGCCGACCGCATCCAGCGCCCGCCTTCGAAGCCGTGCCCGCGGCGGCGGCAGTCGCTGCTCCAAACGTCCCCCGCTCCGACATCCTTGGCTCCGAGGGCCCTGCGGCCGACGCACGTCCCGCCCGCGTCCGCCGTTGGCCGGCCACAAACCCGTTGTTAATGCGCTGATCTGAGCTGACATTACGGTCAGCGCCTCGCCATTCCTTCCTCCTCCTGCCGCGGGACAATCACAAAATGGCCGACACCAAGCTGAGAGTATGGCCAGGCGACCAGTATCCGCTGGGCGCGACCTGGGACGGCAAGGGCGTCAACTTCGCCCTGTTCAGCGAGAACGCCACCAAGGTCGAGCTCTGCCTGTTCGACGAGAAGGGCAAGCGCGAGATCGAGCGGGTGGTCCTCCCGGAGTACACCAACGAGATCTGGCACGGCTACCTGCCCGACCTTCGCCCCAACCAGCTCTATGGGTATCGCGTCCACGGCCCCTACGAGCCGCTCGCCGGCCACCGCTTCAATCCCAACAAGCTCCTGATCGACCCTTACGCCAAGTCCCTGATCGGCGGCCTTAAATGGCACGACGCCAACTTCGGCTACCAGATTGGCCACCCCGACAAGGACCTGAGCTTAGACACCCGCGACAACGCCCGCTACATGCCCAAGTGCCGGGTGGTCGACACCGCCTTCACCTGGGGCGACGACCGGGCGCCGAAGACCGAGTGGCACGAGAGCGTCGTCTACGAGATGCACGTCAAGGGCTTCACCGTCCGCCTGCCGGAGGTGCCGGAAGCAAGGCGCGGCAGCTTCGAGGGCCTCTCGGCGCAGGCCGCCGTCGATTATTTGAAGGCGCTGGGCGTCACCGCGGTGGAGTTGCTCCCCGTGCAGGCCTTCCTCGACGACCGCCACCTGATCGAGAAGGGGCTCACCAACTACTGGGGCTACAACACCCTGGCGTTCTTCGCTCCCGATCCCCGCTACCTGGTCACCGAGCGGCTCGGCGAGTTCAAGACCTTCGTCCAGGTGATGCATGCGGCCGGAATCGAGGTGATCCTCGACGTGGTCTACAACCACACCGCCGAAGGCAGCGAGATGGGACCGACTCTGTCGTTCCGCGGCGTCGACAACGCCTCCTACTACCACCTCGTGCCTGGAAACCAGCGCTACTACATGGACTTCACCGGCTGCGGCAACGTCTTCGACCTCCGCCACCCGCGGGTCCTGCAGCTGGTGATGGACTCGCTGCGCTACTGGGTGGAGGAGATGCACGTCGACGGCTTCCGCTTCGACCTGGCGACGACGCTGGCGAGGGAGGAGCACGGCGGCTTCGACCACCACTCCGGCTTCCTCGACTCGATCCGCCAGGATCCGACGCTGTCGCGGGTGAAGCTCATCGCCGAGCCGTGGGACGTGGGCGACGGCGGCTATCGCCTCGGCGGCTTCCCGGCCGGCTGGGCGGAGTGGAACGACCGCTACCGCGATACCGTCCGCCGGTTCTGGAAGGGCGATGGCGGGGTGATGCCCGACTTCGCCACCCGCATCACCGGCTCCAGCGACATCTTCAACAGCCACGGCCGCCGGCCCTGGGCATCGGTCAACTTCGTCACCGCCCACGACGGCTTCACCCTGGCCGACACGGTCGCCTACAACGACAAGCACAACGAGGCGAACCTCGAGGACAACCGCGACGGGACCAGCAACAACAACTCCTGGAACTGCGGCGCCGAGGGAGACACCGACGACCCGGAGATCAAGGCGCTGAGGTTGCGGCAGCGGCGGAACATGCTGACCACGCTGCTGGTTTCGCAGGGGCTGCCGATGATGGTGGCCGGCGACGAGTTCGGCCGCAGCCAGGGCGGCAACAACAACGCCTATTGCCAGGACAGCGAGATCAGCTGGATCGACTGGAACATCGACGAGGAGAACCAGAAGTTCCTGGAGTTCACCAAGCGGCTGATCCAGCTCCGGCGCGAACACATCGTCTTCCACCGTAACCGATACTTCCACCGCCGGTTCATTCCCGGCACCAAGATCCAGGACATCACGTGGCTCAATCCGGACGGCAGCGAGATGGGCGACGACGACTGGGCCGATCCGGGCCGCAGTTGGCTCAGCTTCCTGATCCGCGGCGAGGCGGGCGAGTACCACTTGACCGCCACCGGCGAGGAGCAGCCGGACGAGAGCTTCCTGGTGATGATGAACGCCAATCACGAGGACAGGGAGTGGACCATCCCCGAACTCGACGTCGGCACGCGCTGGCAGGTGCTGATCGACACCAGCACCGACGACGGGTTTTCGGACACGGACTACTGCGACGACGGCGAGGCCTACCCGGTCAAGCCCCGGTCGCTGGTGCTCCTGCTTCGGTCCCACTCCAGCACAGACGAAAGGGCCTGATATGACACGGTTCTGCCATCGCATGCCCTTCGGGGCGGAACTCGGCCACGCCGGCGTGCGCTTTCGCCTGTGGGCGCCGGACGCGAAGTCGGTGGCGCTTTGCCTCGGCAGCGGCGATGACGAGCGGCTGCTGCCGCTGCAGCCGGACGCCTCCGGCTGGTGCGAAACCACGGTGGAAGGCATCGGCGCCGGCACCCGCTACCGCTTCCAGATCGACGGCGACCTGAAGGCGCCGGACCCGGTGTCGCGGTTCCAGCCGGACGACGTCCACGGCGCCAGCGAGGTGATCGACCCCAACGCTTACACCTGGAAGCATCCCGGCTGGACCGGGCGGCCCTGGGAGGACGCGGTCTTCTACGAGCTGCACGTCGGCACCTTCTCCCCCGAAGGCACCTACCAGGGCGTCGCCGACCGGCTCCGCTACCTCAAGGAACTCGGGGTGACGGCCGTCGAGCTGATGCCCGTCGCCGACTTCCCGGGGGCGCGGAACTGGGGCTACGACGGCGTCGCCATCTTCGCGCCGGATGCGGTCTACGGGCGGCCCGAGGAGCTGAAGGCGCTGGTCGACGCGGCCCACGAGCTGGAGATGATGATCTTCCTCGACGTGGTCTATAACCACTTCGGCCCCGAGGGGAACTACCTCCACGCCTTCGCCAAGCGCTTCTTCAACCCGGACCGGCACACGCCCTGGGGCGCCGCCATCAACTTCGACGGCGAGGACAGCCGGCCGGTGCGCGACTTCTTCATCAACAATGCCCTCTACTGGCTCGAGGAGTACCGCTTCGACGGGCTGCGCTTCGACGCCGTCCACGCCATCGAGGACACCTCCAAGCCGGACATCCTGACCGAGCTGGCGGAGACCGTGCACGCACGCATCGACGGCCGGCGGCACGTCCACCTGGTGCTGGAGAACGACAAGAACGAGTCGCGCTACCTCGGCCGCGACGGCGCCATGCGGCCCAGGCACTACGTCGCCCAGTGGAACGACGACGTCCACCACGCCTACCACGTCGCCGTCACCGGCGAGAGCGGCGGCTACTACAAGGACTACGCGGATCGCCCGGGCGAGCACCTGGCGCGTTGCCTGACCGAGGGCTTCGCCTACCAGGGCGACCCGTCGCCCTTCCGCGAAGGCGAGATCCGCGGCGAACCCAGCGCCGGGCTGCCGGCCACCGCGTTCGTCTCGTTCATCCAGAACCACGACCAGATCGGCAACCGCGCCTTCGGCGATCGCATCAACATGCTGGCGCCGATCGAGGCGCTGCGGGCGGCGACGGCGATCCTCTGCCTGGTGCCGGCGCCGCCGATGCTGTTCATGGGCCAGGAGTGGGCGTCCTCCAAGCCGTTCCTGTTCTTCTGCAACCTCGGCCCCGAGCTGGTCGAGCCGGTGCGCGAGGGCCGCAGGAAGGAGTTCGCCTCCTTCCCCGAGTTCAGCGACCCGAAGGCGAGGGAGCGGATCCCGGATCCCAACGCCGTCGAGACCTTCGAGGCCAGCAAGCTGGACTGGGAGGCGATGGAGGACGGCGAGCACGGGGAGATGCTGGCGCTGCACCGCAAGCTGTTCGCCCTGCGCCAGTCGGAGCTGTCCTCGCGGCTGCGCGGCATGCCCGGCAGCGGCGAGGTCCTGTGGCGCGAGGGCATGGCGATGGTGCTGGGCTGGACCCTCGGCGACACCTCCTACCTGACGCTGGTTGCGAACATGTCGGCGTCGCCGGCGAAGGCGCCCGGGATCAATGCCCGCGGCAACCTGCTGTTCGCCACCGACGGCTTTGGCCAGCGCGCGCCGATCGAGCAGCTCCCGGCGTGGACGGCGGCGTTCTACCTCGACAAGGCATGAGGAGGCAGCCGTGAGCGAAGCCAATCTCTACCGCCCGCGGGCGACCTACCGGTTGCAGTTCAACAGCAACTACACCTTCGACGATGCCCGCAAGCTGATCCCCTATCTCGCCGACCTTGGCGTCAGCCACCTCTACGCCTCGCCCTACCTGAAGGCGAGGGCGGGCAGCACCCACGGCTACGACATCACCGACCACAACGCCTTCAACCCGGAGATCGGCAGCGAGGACAGCTTCCGCGAGCTCTGCGCCGAGCTCGCGGCCAAGGGGCTCGGCCAGATCCTCGACTTCGTTCCGAACCACATGGGCATCGGCCGGGCCGACAACGCCTGGTGGCTGGACGTGCTGGAGTGGGGCGAGGAATCGCCCTACGCCGAGTACTTCGACATCGACTGGAGCTCCGCGAAGCCGGAGCTGCGCGGCAAGGTATTGCTGCCGGTGCTCGGCAACCACTACGGAACCACGCTCGAGGGCTGCGAGCTGAAGCTTGCCTTCGACGCCCAGGACGGGACCTTCAGCGTCTGGTACTACGAGCACCGCTTCCCGGTGGCGCCGGGGCAGTACGCGCGGATCCTTCGCCCGGTCTCGGAGCGGCTGAACCGGGAGGACCGCCTCGACGACGAGCAGGCCCAGGCGCTGGAGGTGGTCGTCTCCGGCTTTCGCGACCTGGCGAGGCTGCCGCGCTCGCCGCGCGACCGCGCCACCCGCAGGCGGCAGGCTGCGGGGCTGAAGCGGAGGCTGTACGAGGCGGCGCAGGTTCCGGTGGTTGCCAAGGCCATCGACGCCGAGGTGGCCAGGCTCAACGGCGAGCCCGGCAACCACTCGAGCTTCGAGGCCTTGCACCGGCTACTGGAGCAGCAGCCGTATCGGCTTGCCTTCTGGCGGGTCGCCGCCGAGGAGATCAACTACAGGCGCTTTTTCCAGATCAACGACCTTGCCGGCATCCGCATCGAGGTGCCGGCGGTGTTCGACCATATCCACGAGCTGACGCTGCGGCTGATCGGCGAGGGCCTGATCCACGGCCTCCGCATCGACCACATCGACGGCCTGTTCAATCCGCGCCGCTATCTGGAGCGGCTGCAGGAGACCGGGTCGGCGGCCATGCGCCGGGCCTTGGGCGTCGGCGACGACGCGCCTGCGGGCGGCAGCGGCAATGGCGACGGCAGCGATGGCGGCGACGGCGCCGACCAGCCCTTCTATATCGTCGTCGAGAAGATCCTGGCGCCCCACGAGCGGCTGCGCGAGGAATGGCCGATCGCCGGCACCACCGGCTACGACTTCCTCAACCTGGTCAACGGCCTGTTCGTCGACGCCGACGCCGAATCGGTGCTGGAGAAGGCCTACGAGCGCTTCATCGGGGATCGCATCACCTTCGAAGAGATCACCTACGCGGCCAAGAAGCAGGTCATGGACCTGGAGCTTGCGAGCGAGCTTCGGGTTCTCGCCAACGAGTACAACCGCCTGACCGAAACGAGCTGGCAGACCCGGGACTACACCCTGGTCGGCCTGCGCCAGGCGCTCCGTGAGGTGGTCGCGAGCTTCCCGGTCTATCGCACCTACGTCGACGACGAGGGCGCCTCGGCCGAGGACTACCGCGACCTGGAGTGGGCCATCGCCCACGCGCGCAGGCGCAGCTACCGGCCCGACCAGAGCGTCTTCGACTTCATCTTCCAGTTGCTGACGACCGACATCATGAAGGAGGGCAGCAACTCCTTGCGCGCCGACGAGGTGCGCCGGCTGGCGATGAAGTTCCAGCAGTACACCGGCCCGGTGATGGCCAAGGGCGTCGAGGACACCGCCTTCTATCGCTATAACCGGCTGGTCTCGCTGAACGAGGTTGGCGGCGAGCCCGCCCGCTTCGGGACCTCGCTCTCCGCCTTCCACCGGCTGAACCAGGAGGCCGCGAGGCGCTGGCCGCACCGGATGGTGTCGCTCGCGACCCACGACACCAAGCGCGGCGAGGACGTCCGCGCCCGCATCAACGCCATCTCCGAGCTTCCCGACGAGTGGTCGGCGCGGGTACAGCGTTGGGCGACCTTGAACCAGCGGCGGAAGACCGAATACGACGGCGGCAGCGCCCCGGACGAGAACGACGAATATCTGTTTTACCAGACGCTGGTCGGCGCCTGGCCGATCGAGTTCGCCGGCGACGGCGAGATCGATCCGGATACCGCCGACGTCTTCCGCGACCGCATGCTCGCCTACATGATCAAGGCGATCCGGGAGGCAAAGCGGCGGTCGAGCTGGATCAACCCGGACGAGACCTACGAAGCCGCCATCGGCGAGTTCGTCAACCGGGTCCTCGACGTGCGCAAGCCGAACCCCTTCGTCAGCGACTTCCGCGGCTTCCAGGAGCGGGTGGCCCCGGCCGGGATGATCTACGGACTGGCCCAGACCGCGATCAAGCTGACGGCGCCGGGCGTGCCCGACATCTATCAGGGCTGCGAGCTGTGGGACTTCAGCCTGGTCGATCCGGACAACCGCCGGCCGGTCGACTTCGAGCTGAGGGCCAGCCAGCTCGCCCGTGTCCGCAAGGAGGTCGAGAGCGGCGGGGCGGGCGCGGTCACCAGCCGTCTGTTGGAGGGGTGGCCGGACGGGGCGGTGAAGCTGTACCTCACCTGGCGGCTGCTCGACCTGCGCGCCCGCGAGCCGCAGCTGTTCCTCGACGGCGGCTACGCGCCGGTGGAGACGGCCGGCTCGCTTGCCGACCACCTCTGCACCTACGTGCGCACCGCCGGCGGCCAGGCGCTGCTGGTGGTCGTGCCCCGGCTGGTGGTGAAGATCATGGAGCGGATCGACGGCCTGCCACTGGGCGAGCCGGCCTGGAGCGACACCGCCGTGCTGTTGCCGGAGGAACTCGCCTCGGACCGGGTCTGGGTGAACGTGCTGACCGAGGACGAGCTTCGCCCTCAGCCTTCGGGAGAGGACCGCGTCGGCTTTGCCGCGGCCTCGCTGTTCAAGACGTTCCCCGTCGCCGTCCTCCTCGCCGGCGAAGGCTAGAGCAGCTTGTCATCAAGAACGTGGTCATGGCGAGGAGGCGAAGCGCGGCGTGGCGAGTAGGGCGGGTCAAGGCGAAGCCGGACCCGCCGCGGATCGGCGGGTTACGCCTGCGGCTAACCCGCCCTTGTAATAGCAGCATCGGGTATTGTGGGTCGTTCCGAGAGGAGCGCGCCGCCCAGGATGGCCATCCTGGGCGGCGCGGGCTGGCGTCGGATCGC
>JAXMOZ010000038.1:0-32018 GCA_034382075.1 Rhodospirillales bacterium | reverse complement strand
CTACGAGGGCATCCGCGACACCTGCTGCGACGTCTGGCGAAAGCTCACCGCCGAAAGCGGCCGCATCCGATCCATCGCAACCAGATCCTGGGCTACCATCGGTCAGTCCCAGTGAAGTTTGGTATTAAGCTCCTCAGAATGGACGATGTGGATCTGCCGGAACCGGTGCCATCACCAGAGCTTCGCGAGCGGGTGGCTCGACGGGCCATCGAAGCCTACCGCCGCGAGGTGATCTCCCGCGGCAGGTTGCTTGAGTTGGGCTGGGCGCTGGGGCTCCTCGGCGATACGCTGCTGGTTCTAGCCGGGGAGAGCTGCGCAGACTAAGGCACCGTATGCGTGCGTCTCTCCACACGAGAGCGCCTTGAAGAGAATCCGAGGCCGCGCTCTGCACGTTCAGGGCGTGCGCGCCGCTGCCTGATATAGTGGGTCCTCCCCCATAGGATCCCGCCTGCAGTATGTCCGGCCCCCGAGCGCAGCCCCGTGCAATCGTCTTGGACAGCTCCGTCCTCATCAACTTCCTGCGGATCGGTCGGGTGGACTTGCTCGTTCGCTTGCCGCTCCGGCTCGTCGTGACCACGCACGTTGCGGCCGAGATCAGCGACGGCTTCCCGAAGCAGCGGGAACAATTCGAGGCGGCTCTGGCGACCGGCGCCGTCGAGCAGCACGATGTCGTTGAAGCGGCGGCCATCGGGCACTTCGGCCGGCTGTGGGCAACGGGCAGGCTCGGGGCTGGGGAATGCGCCGCCATTGCCTACTGCTGTCACGAACGATTCCGCCCTTGCGCTCGACGACCGCCGCGCCGCGCGAGAGGCAGGAGCGCTGATGCCCGCGTCCAGGATCCTTCGAACGGCTGACCTCATGGTTTCTGCCATTCAGGCTGGCCTGCTGACGCTGGCTGAAGCAGACGCGATCAAGGAGATGTGGGAGAAGGAGCACCGTTTCCGCCTTAAGATCACATCGTTCGGCGACCTCCTTTAGCGCGTGTCCTGGGCGTACCGCTAGAACACCCCCGCCTCCAGCCCGGCCGCCACGAGCAGGCCGAGCTCGCGGCAGTCGCCCAGGAACTCGTCGCGCCACGGGCCGCGGCAGATCAGCGGCTCCTGGACCCTTCGCCAGCGCAGGCCGGTGACGATGGTCTCGACCCCACGGCGGGTGCCGGTGCCGTCGTGGCCGGCGCGCACATAAAGCGCGTAGGGGAGGCCCTGGGTCTTCTCCAGGCACGGGTAGTAGCAGCGGTCGAAGAAGTCCTTGAGCGCGCCGCTCATGTAGCCGAGGTTCTCAGTGGTGCCGAGGACGATGGCCTGGGCGGCGAGAACATGCTCGGGCTGGGTCGCGAACGGGCTGAGGACGAGCGTCTCGACGCCGTCCACCTCGGGCGAGCGGGCGCCGGCGGCGACCGCGTCGCGCATCTGTTCGGTATTCGGCGAGGGCGCATGGGCGACGACGAGAAGCATGCGGTCGGTCATCGTCCCCCTCGCCTCCTTCCTTGCTCGAGCGCGAGCGAGTGTGCATCGGCCGGCGGCCCGGCGGCTAGCCCCGACGCCTGCGCGCGGCCAGGGCGAGAGCGCCGGACGCGGAGGACGCCGAGGTGACGGGCAGCATCGCGCTTGCGCTCATGTGCAAGGCGCCGGTCGGCGGCGAAAGCAAAACCCGGCTTTGCCCGCCGCTGCGCCCCGACGAGGCGGCGGCTCTCTCGGCCTGCTTCATCGCCGATGTCGCGGCGTCGGTCGCGGAGGCGGCGTCGGCGGGCAACGCCCGCGGCTACGCCATGATCACGCCGGAGGGCGCGGAGGCGGCCTTCGCCGGCCTGCTGCCCGAGGAGGTCTCGATCCTGCCCCAGCGGGGCGCGGACCTCTCGGCGCGGCTCGTCAACGCCGGCGCTGACCTGCTAGCGGCCGGACATGCCGGCGTCTGCTTCATCAACGCCGACGGCCCAACCCTGCCGCCGGCGCTGCTGGCCATGGCGGTCGCGGCGCTGCGCGACCCGGAGGAGAGGGTGGTGCTGGTCCCAGCCATCGACGGCGGCTACGCCCTGATCGGGCTCAACCGGGAGGCGCCCGGCCTTTTTGCCGACATCGCCTGGAGCACCAGCCAAGTGCTGGCCCAGACGCTGGTGCGGGCGACGCGCCTCGGCCTGCCGCTGTCGATCCTGCCTGCGTGGTACGACGTCGACGATGCCGCCGGGCTGGAGTTGCTGTGCCAGGAGCTGTTCGGGCCAATGCCGTTTCCGCTGGCGGGCGCGGCTTCCGCTCCCGGAGTAGGCGCCGTCGAGCGCTATGGCGAACAGGTCGGCTCAGACCGTCATGGCCGTGCTGGTCACGGCCATCCCGTGCTTCCCCTGACCCCCGGAACGAGTCCGGGGGTGACGTGGGTTGGCTCGGGCAAGGCCGACCCCGTGCCGGCACCGCGGACCCGGGCTTTCCTCGCAAAACTTCTGGATGACGACAGCGCGGATCGGCCGGGGCTGGCTTCGATCAGCCGCGGAGCCGGCCCCCGGTCGCGCCTTCCACCGCGGCGATGATCCGCCCGGCGACGGCCTCGATCTCGGCATCGGTCAGCGTCTGCTCCTGCGGCTGCAGGATCACGGTGATGGCCAGCGACTTCTTCCCCTGCGGCAGCGCTGCGCCTTCGAACACGTCGAACACCCGGACGTCGCGGATCAGCGCTTTTTCCGCGCCCCGGGCGGCGCGAACCACCGCCTCGGCAGCAACCGAGGCATCGACGACGAAGGCGAAGTCGCGCTCGACCGGCTGCAGCGCCGATAGCGTCAGCGGCGGCCGAGCCTTGCCCTGCTGTCCCTTGACCGGCGGCAGCTGGGCGAAGAACAGCTCGAAGGCCACGACCGGCGGCTTCGCCCCCAACCGGCGCAACACCTTCGGGTGAACCTCGCCGAACACCGCCAGAGTCGCCTTCGGCCCGAGGCGAACGGCTGCGGAGCGGCCGGGATGATACCATTCGGGCGCACCGGCGGGATCGACGGTCAGCTTCTCCACCGGCGCGCCGAGGGCGTGGAGGATCGCGAAGACGTCGGCCTTGGCGTCGAACACATCGACCGGCCTTTGCGCCACCGCCCAGTGGCGCGGGATCGCCCGGCCGCTACGAACGCCTGCGGCAACCACCGCCTGGTCCTCGGGCGCCGGACCTGCGTATTGCGGACCCAGTTCGAACAGCGCCCCGTCGCCCTGGCCGCGATCGTCGTTGCGCTTCACCGCGTCGATCAGGTTCGCCAACAGCGACGGCCGCATGACCGAGAGATCGACGCTGATGGGGTTGATGAGCTGCAACGCCGCGTCGCCGCCGCCGAACAGGGCGGCGCGATCCGCGGACAGGAACGAGAAGGTCACGGCCTCCATCAGTCCGCGGGTGGCCAGCAGCCTGCGCGCCTCCTTGAGCCGCCGCTGGCCGGGCGCGACGGCCGGCCCCGGCAAGGCCCCTAGGCGCGGTAACGCCAGCGTCGGGATGCGGTCGTAGCCCACGATCCGCACCACCTCCTCGACCAGACAGGCCTCGGTGTCGACATCGTTGCGCCAAGTCGGGATGCTCACCCGCCAGCTCCCGCCGCCACCCGCTTCCTCCGCGGCGAAGCCGAGGTCGGCCAAGATCGACCGTGCCTCTTCCGGCTCCACCGCCACCCCGGCCAGCGCCTCGACCCGGCTCGGCCGGAATGAAATGGCCGGACGGGCTGCAGGCTCGGCACCCGCGATCACCAGCTCCGAGGCTTCGCCGCCGCAGAGCTCGAGGACCATGCGGGTGGCGATCTCGATCCCGGGCACGAGGAACGCAGGATCGACGCCGCGCTCGAAACGGAAGCGGGCGTCGGAGTGGATGTTCAGCTTGCGCCCGGTGGCGGCGGTGCGGATCGGATCGAACAGCGCCGCTTCGAGAAACACCTCGGTCGTCGCCTCGCCGCAGCCGCTGCGCGCGCCGCCCATGATCCCGCCCAGGGCCTCCGGGCCGGTGTCGTCGGCGATCACCGTCATCGTCTGGTCGAGTTCGACCTCGCGGCCGTCCAGCGTCTGCAGCCGCTCGCCGGCGCGCGCGAGGCGCACCTGCAGGCTGCCCCGGACCTGGCCGGCGTCGAAGGCGTGCAGCGGCCGGCACAGGTCGAGCGTCATGTAGTTGGTGATGTCGACCAGCGCCGAGATCGGCCGCAGCCCCACGGCGCGAAGCCGGTCCTGCAGCCACGGCGGGCTGGAGGCGTTGCGAACGCCGCGGATATGGCGGCCGACGAAATAGGGACAGGCGCCGGCCGTCTCGGGAGAGAACGCCAGCGCGACGCCGATGGGGCTTGCGAAAGCGCCCGACACCGGCGAGGCGTCCACCGGCTTCAGCCGGCCGAGGCCGGCGGCGGCAAGGTCGCGCGCCAGCCCGCGGACGCCGAGGCAGTCGCCGCGGTTCGGCGTGATGGCGACGTCGATCAGCGGATCGGCAAGCCCCATCGCCTCCGCCGCCGGCGCGCCCACGCGCGCTTCCGCCGCAAGCTCGATGATCCCCACGTGCGCGTCCGAGAGGCCCACCTCGCGCTCGGAGAGCAGCATGCCGGCGCTGTCGACGCCGCGGACCGCCGCGGCCTTCAGGGTGACGCCGAGGCCGGGAATGCGCGTTCCGGGTGCGGCGAACACGCCCTTCATCCCCGCCCGGGCGTTGGGCGCGCCGCAGACCACCTGGACCCGGCCCCGCCCGGTCTCGACCGTGCAGACCCGGAGCTTGTCCGCGTTCGGGTGGGGCTCGGCGGCGACCACCTCGGCCACGACGAAGTCCTTGAGCGCGGCGCCCCGGTCGACCACCGCCTCGACCTCGTGGCCGATCATGGTCAGGCGCCGGGCGACGGCCTCGGCGGTCGCGTCCGTCTCCAGGTGCGTTTTCAGCCAGCCGAGGGTGAGCTTCACGGCGTCGTCCCCGCCACCAGCGAGGGCACGTCCAGGGCGGCGAAGCCGTAGTGGCGCAGCCAGCGCAGGTCGGACTCGTAGAAGGTGCGCAGGTCGGGAATACCGTACTTCAGCATGGCGATGCGCTCGAGCCCCATGCCGAAGGCGAAGCCCTGGTAGCGGCCCGGATCGATGCCGCAGTTGGCGAGCACCTTCGGGTGAACCATGCCGCAGCCGAGGATCTCCAGCCAGTCGTCGCCGTGACCGATCCGCAAGGTGCCGCCTGAGCGGGTGCAGCCGATGTCCACCTCCGCCGAGGGCTCGGTGAAGGGGAAGTAGCTGGCGCGGAAGCGCACCGGCAGGTCGTCGATGCCGAAGTAGGCACGGCAGAACTCGATCAGGCAGCCCTTCAGGTGGCCCATGTGCGTCGTCTCGTCGACGACCAGCCCCTCGACCTGGTGGAACATGGGCGAGTGGGTCGCGTCCGAGTCGCAGCGATAGGTCCGCCCCGGAGCGATGATCCGCAGCGGCGGCTTCGCCTTCAGCATCGTCCGGATCTGCACCGGCGAGGTGTGGGTGCGCAGCACCCGGCGCGGGCCGGCTTCGTCGCCTTGCGTCTCGCCCGGCAGATAGAAGGTGTCCATCTCCTGGCGCGCCGGATGCTCCGGCGGAATGTTGAGCGCGGTGAAGTTGTGCCAGTCGTCCTCGATGTCGGGACCCTCGACGACCGAGAAGCCCATCTCGCCGAGGATGGCGATCACCTCGTCGATGGTCTGGCTGATCGGGTGGATGGCGCCGCGCGCCTCGGGGCGGGGGGCCAGGGTGACGTCGACCCGCTCCTCCATCAGCCTTGCGTCGAGCGCCGCCTCGGCGAGCGCCGTCTTCCGGCCGTCGATGGCGGCGGCCACCTCGACCTTCAGCGCATTCAGCGCCGCTCCGGCCAGCCGCCGGGCGTCGGGATCCATCCCGGCCAGGCTTCGCATCATCTGGGTGATGCGGCCCTTCTTGCCGAGCTCGGCGATCCGCAGCGCTTCCAGCGCTTCGGCGCCTTCGGCTGCGGCCACCGCCGCCAGCACGGCGTCGCGCACCGCGTCCGGGTCGTGCTCGTCGAGCTGCTGCATGGTTTCGTCGCCGGTTCGAGCCGGCGCCGCAGGGGCCGGCCGCAGACGCCCCGCGTGAGGGAAGCGTGGCGCCGGGGAGAGGTTCAGGCCGTCGACAGCGCGCCCTGCGCGTGATCGACCAGCGCCTTGAAGCCATCCGGCTCGTGAACGGCAAGATCGGCGAGGATCTTGCGGTCGAGGTCGATGCCGGCCTTGCTCAGCCCGTTGATGAACTGAGCATAGGTCATGCCGTTCTCGCGGGCGGCGGCGTTGATCCGCTGGATCCACAGCCGGCGGAACGAGCGCTTGCGGTTGCGCCGGTCGCGGTAGGCATACTGCAGGCCCTTTTCCACCCGCTCCAGGGCGATGCGGTAGGACGTCGAGCTGCGTCCGCGGTAGCCCTTGGCGAGGTCCAGGACCTTCTTGTGGCGGGCGTGCGACGTTACGCCCCGTTTTACACGCGCCATGCTCGTGGATCCTTACAGGTTGGGCAGGCAGGCCTTGACGATCCGGGCATCGCAGTTCGCAAGGACCATGGTGCCGCGCGCCTTCCGCTTCATCTTCTGCGACCGCTTGCGCAGGTTGTGCTGCTTGTAGGCGACGTTGGCGCGCACCTTCCCGCTCGCGGTGAGGCGGAAGCGCTTCTTCGCCGCCGACTTGGTTTTCAGCTTGGGCATGTCGCCGTCCTTCGCTCGAACGATGCTGCCGGCGGCGCCTTCGTCGGTGCCGGAACCAGGCAAGCGATAATGCACAGGGATCCTGACCGCCCGACCGGCGGCCGAGGCAAGCCCCGGCTTATACGATCGCCCGCGGCCGGATGCAAGGCCGCATCCGTCGCCAGTGACCCGCTTCCTTGCAGCCTCGCGACCCGCGGCGGCGGGCTGGCCGCCCCTGATGATGAACCCGCGCTCAGGGGCCGCCCGGCCACGGCAACCCCATGCAGGGGTTTTTATTACGGATAGATGACGCTACAATTACGCTTTACCGACTGTCGCCGCGCGTTTAGGGAAGCTGGGGCTGCGGCGTGCTGACACAACCAACGGCGAAGCGCCGAGCAGGATGCCAGACCGATCGCAGCTCGAAAGGTTCGTTTGCATGGATGCCACAGCCAACAGGTTCTCTCTGCTCAACCTCAATGCGTCTCGTGGGATAGTCGCCAGCTTTTTCTGCGCCGACGTCTTCTTCGTCGCCGCTTACATGTTTCTATTCCTCTATGGCAACCCGATCGGCAGCGACCAACCGGGCATGTTCGACCTGGACATGGAAGGTAACGTTCCCGCCTGGTACTCCTCGATGAAGCTGCTTGCCGTCGGTCTGTGCCTCTACGTCTATGGCCGCCTGATCCTGCTGAACGACAGGCTCGCCGGCTGGCTGATCCTCGCCGCCGCCGCGCTCTTCGCCTACCTTTCGCTGGACGAAGGCGCCGAGTTGCACGAGAAGTTCGGCAACCGCCTGACCCTGCTGGCGACCGATGGCGTTGGCCGGACCGACACCCCGTTCGAGATCACCGGGCTGTGGATGGTGTTCTTCGGCCCGCCGCTTTTCATTGCCCTGGTCGGCGGCATCGTCTTCCTGCGCCGGCGGCTGTCGATCCCCTACGACGTCTTTGCCAAGGCGCTGGCGGGCGCGGTCATTTTCGTCGTCGCCGCGGGGCCGGGCGACATCCTGGTGAACTACGTCACCGGCGACGCGCACATCATCCAGACGGCGGCCGAAGAGCTCGGCGAGATGGTGGGGGTGACGCTGATCCTCTGGGCGGCGATGACCCTCCTCGCCGGACAGCGGCCATTCGTGGGCGGCGAAGCGCTGGCTCCGGTGCCGGGCAGGGTCACCGGCCAAGCGGCAGCGGCAGCGGCACGGGACGGCCACGCCGTCGGCGGCGGTACCATCGTCGCGCCGGCGGCCGCCCGCGCTCCTCGGCGCGCGGTATAGAGAGCCGGACATCCCCTGCCGTGGCGGTTCGTGCCACCCGCCACGGCCGCAGGCCCTCCCCCAACAGCTGTTGGGGGCTGGCTTCGCCGGGAAAGACCAGCGGGAGATGGGTTCGCGGGCAGCTCACCGCCGCCTGCCGAGCTGTTCCGATCGCCGAGCTGCGTCGTAAGGCTGCGGCCCGGGGATGGCTCCGCGAGCCGTAGGAGCAGGCACCGCGCGGCAACACCGAGTGCCGCCGTTCAATGCGGCAGCGGGACGATCCCGAAGCGCTCCGTAAGCGGCGGCCCAAACGCGATGGCCTTACGCCGGCCGGCCTGAGGGCCGGTGACGGGGCCCGCCGGGGGCGACACGGGGAACGGCGCTCGGCCGGGCCTCAGCGCGGCGCCAGGACCATCACCATCTGCCGCCCCTCGAGCTTCGCATGCTGCTCGACCTTGGCGCGCTCCTCCAGCTCGTCGCGGACGCGGTGCAGGACCTTCATGCCCAAGTCCTGGTGGACCATCTCCCGGCCGCGGAAGCGGATGGTCACCTTGATCTTGTCGCCATCATCGAGGAAGCGATGCATGTTGCGCATCTTCACCTGGTAATCGTGCTCGTCGATCCCGGGCCGCATCTTGATTTCCTTGACCTCGATGATCTTCTGCTTCTTTCGGGCCTCGCTTTTCTTTTTCTGAGACTCGTACTTGAACTTGCCGTAGTCGAGGATCTTGCACACCGGCGGATCGGCGGCCGGCGCCACCTCGACCAGGTCGAGGCCTGCGACCTCGGCGGCGCGCAGCGCCTCGCCGATCGGCAGGACGCCGAGCTGGCCGCCATCGGGGTCGACCACCCGGACCAGGGCAACGTTGATCTCGTCATTGACCCGGGGCCCGTCGCGGCTCGGCGACGGTGGGTAAGGTGCTCTCGCTATCGATGGTACTCCCTGCCTGGCCCCGGCGCCTGCCGGCCGGAAGCCTGTTGAGACTTGGTCCTGGGAAACGTCGGGGTAGGTCCGCAGCCCGCATTGCGGCCGCTGGAAGGCGCTGCCGACGCATCGGCCGCGGGCAGGTGGCGGCACCTCATGAAGGGGATGCGAACGCGCGGGGGCCGGGCGACCGAAGATCCACGCCGCCCGAGAGGGGGCAGGCCGTCGAACCGAAGCGACGACGCGGAAGCGGCCGCAGCCTAGCGGCGGCGGCGATTAGCATCCGCGGCCGGAGAGGCTCACGCTTGCTTCTGCGGACCATCCCCCCGCACGCGGGGCGCGCCCGCAGCACCGATGTTCGCTCAATAGCACGCTCGCGAATGTCCCGACCCGCGGCGCCCGGTTGTTCCGGTGTCGCCGCCACAATCACCCAGCGGCAAGAGGACCCGCCGCTTCCGCCGCCAGTCTAGCCGCAGCCTGTTCGAGAGCAAGTACTTCTTGGCTTTTGTCGCCCAGCCGGCGGATGGCGACGCTGCCGTCCACTTGCTCGCGCGCCCCCACCACTAGCAGCACCGGCACCTTTGCGAGGCTGTGTTCGCGGACTTTGTAGCCGATCTTTTCGTTGCGCACGTCCAGCCGGCAGCGGACCCCGGCGGCGGCCAGCCGCTCGTAAACGCTCCTGGCGTAGCCGTCCGCCTCGTTGGTGATGGTGGCAACGACCGCCTGCACCGGCGCCAGCCACAGCGGCAGCTTGCCGGCGTGGTGCTCGATGAGAATGCCGACGAAGCGCTCGAACGACCCGAGGATCGCCCGGTGCAGCATCACCGGCCGATGCTTCTCTCCGTCCTCGCCGACGTAGTTCGCGTCCAGCCGCTCCGGCAGGACGAAGTCCACCTGCAGGGTGCCGAGCTGCCATTCGCGGCCGATGGCGTCGCGCAGGACGAACTCGAGCTTCGGCCCGTAGAACGCCCCCTCGCCCGGGTTCAGCACGGTTTCCAGCCCCGCGGCGGCGGTCGCAGCCTGCAGCGCGGCTTCCGCCTTGTCCCAGGTCTCGTCGCTCCCGGCCCGCTTCTCCGGCCGGTCCGAGAACCTGACGGTGACGTCGGTGAAGCCGAGGTCGCGGTAGACGACCCTGAGCAGGTCGCAGAAGGTCGTGGTCTCCGAGGTGATCTGGTCCTCGGTGCAGAAGATGTGGGCGTCGTCCTGGACGAAGGCGCGCACCCGCATCAGCCCGTGCAGCGCGCCCGAGGGCTCGTTGCGCTGACAGGCGCCGAACTCGGCCATGCGCAGCGGCAGGTCGCGGTAGCTCTTGATGCCCTGGCGGAAGATCTGCACGTGGCCGGGGCAGTTCATCGGCTTCAGCGCCAGCACCTTGTCCTCGGCCTCGACCGTGAACATGTGCTCGCGGAACTTCTCCCAGTGCCCGGAGCGCTCCCAAAGCGCCCGGTCGACCAGCTGCGGAGTGTTGACCTCGACGTAGCCGGCGCGCTCGAGGCGCCCGCGGACGTAGCCCTGGAGGGTGCGGTACAGCGTCCAGCCGTCCGGGTGCCAGAAGACCGCCCCGGCCGCCTCCTCCTGAAAGTGGTAGAGGCCCATCTCCCGGCCCAGCCGGCGGTGGTCGCGCCGTTCGGCCTCCGCCAGCATGGTCAGGTAGGCGTCGAGCTGATCCTGGCTGGCCCAGGCGGTGCCGTAGATCCGCTGCAGCATGGCGTTGCGGGAATCGCGGCGCCAGTAGGCGCCCGCCAGCTTGGTCAGCTTGAACGCCTTGCCGAGGCGGCCCGTGGACGGCAGGTGCGGGCCGCGGCAGAGGTCGAGCCAGGTGCCCTGGCGATAGACGCTGACCGGCTCACCTTCGGGAATATCGGCGATGATCTCGGCCTTGTAGTGCTCGCCGATGCTTTGGAAGTGGGAGATCGCCGCGTCGCGCTCCCAGACCTCCCGGACGATGGGCTCGTCGCGCTCGACGATCTCGCGCATCCGCGCCTCGATCCGCTCCAGGTCCTCGGGGGTGAACGGCTCGGCGCGGGCAAAGTCGTAGTAGAAGCCGTTCTCGATGGCGGGGCCGATGGTCACCTGGGTGTTCGGGTAGAGCTCCTGGACGGCCTCGGCCATGACATGGGCGGCGTCATGGCGCAGCAGCTCCATGGCGTCCGGATCCTTGACCGTCAGGATCGCCACCCGGGCGTCGCCATCGACCGCGGCGGCCAGATCGCGGAGCTCCCCGTCCACGCGGACGGCCAGCGCCGCCTTGGCCAAGCCAGGACCGATGTCGGCGGCGATCTCGGCGCCGGTCGGGACGTGGTCGTAGCTGCGGACGCTGCCGTCGGGCAGGGTGATCCGCACGGCTTCGTCGCCGGGAACGCCCGCAGGTGCGATCACGGCGGTGATGGCGGGCTCGCGGTCGGTCACCGGGCTGGATTCATCCGCAGTTTCGGGCACAGGTTTCATGGCGGCGTCCAGGCAATCTAGGAGCGCGCCGCGCCGAGTCAAGCGCGGCGGCTTCCCCTTCCGCCCGGGCGGGCGCAGCGGCGGTGGCCGCGGCGGCCGGCAGGGTGCTAGCCTCGGAGCCCAGCCAGCCAGCGGGGAGCCGATCGTGAGAACCACCGAGCCGAAGCCGAGCCTCCTCGAGCGCGACGACGGGGCCACCATCGCCTACCACCGGAGCGCCGGGAGGACGCCCGGCGTCGTCTTCCTCACCGGCTACAAGTCGGACATGACCGGCGGCAAGGCGCTCCGGCTCGAGGCCTTCTGCCGAGCCGCGGGCCGCGCCTTCGTCCGCTTCGACTACCTCGGCCACGGCGCCTCGTCGGGCGCGTTCGTCGACGGCACCATCGGCCGCTGGGCGGAGGACACCGTCGCCGTGATCGATGCCGTGACCGAGGGCCCGCAGGTCCTCGTCGGCTCCAGCCTCGGCGGCTGGATCATGCTGCTCGCGGCGCTGCAAAGGCCCGGCCGGATCGCCGGGCTCCTGGGCGTCGCCGCCGCCCCGGACTTCACCGAGGACCTGATCGTCCCGTCGCTTGGGCCCGAGGACCGGGCGCGGCTGGAGCGGGACGGCGTGCTCGACGTGTTCAGCCCGTACGACCCGGAGCCGACGCCGGTCACAAAGCGCATCCTCGAGGACGGCCGCAACCACCTGGTGCTGAGGCGCGAGATCGCGCTGGACTGCCCGGTGCGGCTGATTCACGGGATGCGCGACCGGGACGTGCCCTGGCAGACGTCGCTGCGCCTGGCGGAGCGGCTGCGCTCGGACGACGTGGAGGTTACGCTGGTGAAGGCGGGAGAGCACCGGCTGTCCGAGCCGCACGACCTCGACCGGCTGTGCGCCGTCCTCGCCGGCCTGCTCAACCGGCTCGCGGCTCAGCTCTGAGGCTGTTCGGCGTTCTTGCCGACGCCGCCGCCCTTGCGGCCGAAGGCCTCGATGAATTCCAGCGGCATCGGAAACAGGATCAGCGAGGTCTTGTCGGAGGCCAGCCCCTGCATGGTGGTGAGGTAGCGCAGGTGCAGCGCCTGCGGCTGGGTCGAGAGGATCTCGGCGGCCTCGCGGAAGCGCTGCGCCGCCTGCAGCTCGCCCTCTGCATCGATGACCTTGGCCCGCCTGCCCCGCTCCGCCTCGGCCTGGCGGGCGATGGCGCGGATCATGCTCTCGTCCAGGTCCACCTTCTTGATCTCGACGTTGGACACCTTGATGCCCCAGGCCTCGGTCTGCTCGTCGAGGATGCGCTGGATGTCGACGTTCAGCTTTTCCCGCTCCGCCAGCATCTCGTCGAGCTCGTGCTGGCCGAGGACCGAGCGCAGCGTCGTCTGCGCCAGCTGGCTGGTGGCGGCCTCGTAGTTCTCGACCTGGATCACCGCGTGATCCGGGCTGATGACCCGATAGTAGACGACGGCGTTGACCCTGACCGAGACGTTGTCGCGGGAGATCACGTCCTGCTGCGGCACGTCGAGCACCCGGGTGCGCAGGTCGATCCGCACCATCTGCTGGATGACCGGCAGGATCAGGATCAGGCCCGGCCCCTTCACCTTCCAAAACCGCCCGAGCAGGAAAACGACGCCGCGCTCGTACTCGCGCAGCACCTTCACCGAGACGATAACGAGGAAAACCAGGATGAAGATCGGGACGATCCAGGCCTGGTCGATGAGGGACGGCATGGCTATGGCTCCCCGTGTTTCTCGCTGTGCTTCTCGCTGTGTTTCCCGCCGTGTTTCGCGTCCGGATGCCTGCCCTCCGGCTCGACGACCAGGGTCAGGCCGTCGATCTCGCTCACCCGGATCTGCTGGCCGGGGTGGAGCGCCCGCCGCGCCCGCGCCCGCCACACTTCGCCGTGGACCCGCACCGAGCCCTCGTGCCCGCTCCAGTGCACCACCGGACCAGCCGCGCCGATCATCCCTTCACGCCCCGACACCACCGCCCTGCGGCGGGAGCGGACGGCCAGGGTGAGCACCGTGGTGAACAGGAGGCCGCTGGCGGCGGCGACGCCGGCGATGAGGCCCCAGGCGACGGTGAAGCCGGGGACGTCGCCGTCCATCAGCAGGATCGAGCCGGCGACCAGCGCCGCGATCCCGGCGAGGCCGAGGATCCCGAAGCTGGGGACGAAGGCCTCCGCGGTGAGCATGGCGACGCCGAGCAGGGCGAGGGCCACCCCGGCGTAGTTCACCGGCAGCACCTGGAAGGCGTAGAGCGCCAGCAGCAGGCAGATGGCGCCGATCACTCCCGGCCCGACCAGGCCCGGGCTGTAGAACTCGAACAGGATGCCGTAGATCCCGACCAGCATCAGGATGTAGGCGACGTTGGGATTGGTGATGACGGCGAGAAGCTTGGTCCGCCAATCCGGCTCGAGTTCGACGACGCTCAAGTCCCTGGTCGCCAGCGTCAGCGGCCGGCCGACGACCGAGACGGTGCGGCCGTCGATCTTGCCCAGAAGCTCCAGGATATCGGCGGCGATCACGTCGATAATGCCCTGAGCCAGCGCGTCCTCGGCCGACAGGCTCGCAGCCTCGCTCACCGCCTTCTCAGCCCACTCGACGTTACGCCCGCGCAGTTGCGCCAGGCCGCGGATATAGGCGATGGCGTCGCTCTTCGCCTTCTCGCCGATGCCGGGCGCCGGCGCCTGCTTCTCGCCCGCATCATTTTCGCCCCTCCCGCCATCCTTGGCCTTGCCTTCGGCAGGTTGCCGCTCGTCGCCTGCGGGCGGCCTGGGGGCCGGCGCTCCGGGGCCGCCGATCTGCACCGGGGTCGCGGCGCCGAGGTTGGTCGCCGGCGCCATGGCGGCGACGTGGCTGGCGTAGGTGATGTAGGTGCCGGCGCTGGCCGCCCGCGCCCCGGCGGGCGCCACGTAGGCCACGACCGGAAGGGGAGCGGCGAAGATGGCGCGAACGATGTCGCGCATCGCCGTGTCCAGCCCGCCCGGCGTATCGATGCGGAGAATGACCATGGCCGTGCCCCGGTCCGCCGCCTGCTCCAGCCCGCGAATCACGTAGTCGCTGGTCGCCGGCCCGATCGCGCCCTTGATGTCCAGGACGACCGCCTCGCCCGGCCTGGCGGACGCGGCGTTATCCCGAGCTTCCGGTGCGGCAAGCGTAGCCGCCGCCAGGCCCAGGCAGGCAACGGCGAAGATGGCTCGGAGCAGGCGAAGCAGCGGCATCAAGATCCACGGCTGCAGGCGCGCCCGCCGGCGTATGCCGGCAGCAGGCACGTGGGCCGCCGCCTCGGGCCCCGCCAGCCGCGGCTGAAACCCGTAGCGGCGGCACCATAGTCGCACGCCATGGCCTGCGGAGACAGTCCGTCTTCGATGCAGGAACGTCCCGGCTATGGCTTGGCCGGGACGCCCTTGTGGCGGATGCTGGCAATGACGCGGTCGAGCACCGAGAACACCATTTCGACGTTGTAGCCGACCAGGAAGGCGAGCCCCAGAAGCGGCAGCGAGCCGAGCTGGCTCTTGATCTCGTCGCTCATGTAGAGCGCGCCGACCAGGCCGCCCAGCACCGCGCCCAGCAGGATCCGCTGGCCGATCTCGCCCGGTTGTGCCGCCCGCTGCCGCCGCTCGGCCACCTGCGCCAGGTGGTTGCGGACGATCCACACCCCGGCGCCAAGCGCGGAGTAAAGGACCGGCAGCACCAGGATCTGCAGATCGAGGACCAGCGCCCGGGCGATGGACTCGCTGCCATACAGCACCTGCCGACCGCCGGTGCATTCCGCCGTGCAGGGCTTGCCGTCGCACTGGCACTTCCAGTAGGCCGCCGGATCCTCTCCGCTCAGCTTGGCGATCGGCAACGCCCACGCCGCGTTCCACTGGTAGAGCGCGTTGTAGTGGTTCTTCTTTTCGTTGTTGATTGCGGCGCTCTTGTCCCGCAGGTGCGTGTATATCGGGTTTTGCTTCCTATCCGCTTCGCGAACGCTGCCCCCTGCTTCGAGCTTCACCCCGATCAGGTCGTTGTTTGCCTCGTGCATCCGGTTGATCTGTTCGTAGACGACCGCCTGCTCCTTGGAACGGGCATCGATGGCGTTCAAGGTCTGAACGCCGAAAAGGGTGTGGATCTGAATGAGGATGGTGACGACCAGCAGGGCGCCCAGGAACCAGCGAAACTGCCAGGGCAGCGCCCTGTGGGTCTCGTACTCCCGCAGCCCTTCCACCGTTGCGGGCGTGATCCTGTGACTGAACGCGTCGAAGGTTGACCAAACCCGCTGCCGTTCCTCGTCGCTCATCAAAGGGACAGGGTGGGCGCAAAGATTGGCCGCCGCCTCGATCTCCTGCTTCGCGACCTTGTCGTCCTGCCGAAGCGCCCGGCGCTGCGCCAGGTACTCGATGATCTTCAGCAGGTCCTCCTGCGCCCTCTCCGTCTTCTCCAGGAAGGCGGCCGAGGGCTCGGAGTTCCGCCCTGCTGGCTGCAACTCTGCACCGCCCTGAATCACGGTGTCCATGGTACCCCCCTTGCCGACCCGCGCCGCCGGCGGACCCGCCCCGGAGCAGGGTTTCTGCACCGGGACGGACGCCGAAAGGCGAAGAGGCCGCGCCCGCTCAGGCCGCCAGCCAGCGCTGGTAGAAGCGCTGCATCTGGTGCTCGCCGTCTGCGAACAGGTCGTTCACCGGCTCCAGCCGCTTGTCGAGCTTGGTCGGGTAGTCGAGCGTAGCCGCCCGGTCCTCGCTCATGTCGATGAAGCCGAAGGTGACCGGCTTGTAGGTGCGGTTGCCCTTCTTCGCGCCGCCGATCTGGACGACGGTCCTGATCTCCTGGGTTAGCGGCAGGTTGCCGGCGAGCTCGTTGCGCCGGTCGACGATCTCCGCCGGCGTGTCGGGCCGGTCGTAGATCTCGGTGGGGTTGATCCGGATCACCCAGATCTCATCGGGGTTGTTGTCCTCGTCCTCCTCCTGGTAGGCGCCGTGAACGTCCGGAAGGTCGTAGATCGGCGGGTTCGAGGAATAGAGGCCATCCCACAGGACCGTGTGCTCCAGCTCGACGCCGCGCATCACCACCGGGATCGCCGCCGAGGCGATGATGCAATCGACGAGGTCGTCGAGATGCTCGCTGCCGCGGAGCGTCCTGAGGTTGGTGTAGGAGGCGAGGTGGCAGGCGTGCTCCTCGAGCCGCAGCGCCAGCGTCTTCGCCGCCTGGACGTTCTCGTCCGGCGGGCCTTCGAGGGCCTTCGTCCGCTCCGCCTCGAGCTCGCGCCTCACCCGGTCGCCGCCGCCGTCCTGAACGTGCTCGGCGTCGGCGGCGCCGATGAGCAGTTCCGGCAGCTTTCCCTTCTTCGCCTGGGCAAGGTTCTCCCGGATCCGCTCCATCTCGGCCGCGGAGAAGTACTTCTTCAAGACCGCCCGGAAGGCGTCCTGGACGTCGCACTCGCGGCGGATGATCGCCCGCTCGCCGTCGCGGATCACGCTGTTCTCGTGCAGCGGGATCAGGTCGAGGACGTCGCCGATGAAGTTGGCGGCGCGCTCGCAGCCGGGAATGCCGCGCATCGTCTTCAGCTGCGCGCCGATCAGGTCAAACATGGGATTGACCATGAACGGCATGGTCGCGGCGTCGATCTGCTTGAAGAGGTCGTTGAAGTAGTAGGGCTTCAACTCCATGATCACGTCGGCCGGGGTGGCCGCCATCATGATCGATGGCATTTGGATGACGATGAGCCCCAACTCGGCCCGCAACCGGTCCGCGGTGTGCAGCCACGGCAGCCGGCCGTGGTTGACGAAGTCGAGGATGTCGGCGGTGATCGCCTGGGGGAACGGCAGCGCGGCGTTCCCGTCCGGGTAGCCGGTCTTCCAGAACCGCTCGACCGTCGGCTCGTTCATCACCGCCTTTCCGAGCAGCAGGTCGTGCCATGCCAGCGAGGCGCAGACGGCGCCTCCCGACGTCCCGCTGAGCGCGACGATGCGATACGGCTTCGTCCCGTTCTCCGGCTCGTAGTGTTTGAGCAGCCAGCTCAGCGCGCCGGCGGTGAACGCCGTCTGCGCCCCGCCACCCTGGCACGCGATGGCGACGTTACGGCGGTTCGTTCCTTGCTGCGGTCCCATCTTGATGTCCCCCTCGCCCCATGGCGTCCCCTTCGGCTGAAGGTGCCTGAGCCCATGGGAGAATCTACGGTGCGCTTGGGTGCAATCGTCTTCAACTTGAAGTTTAGGCGTCCTGTCATGCGAGAAATGCATGACAGGAACTTCAGCGTCGCATTACCTCCGGCGGGTCTGAAGCCAGCGATCCATTTGGCGGGGGCGCAGCCTGAACAATCGCTACCCGGCCGCCCTTTCGCTGTTCCGCAGCTTCGACAGCCGGTCCGCGACACGGGTCGTCTCCGGCAGGCGGAACTTCGTGGTGCAGCCGAGCACCAGCTCGATGGCGGCCGGAAGGGACACCCGGTGCCCGATCGAGACGAAGATCGGCCGGGTCCCGGCGCGGGTGCGCAACGCCACGCCGACGACCTCGTCCTTGTCGACCAGCGGCGATTGGTCGCCCTTCTCCGGGCCGGGCTCGGCGTACGTGCCGACCAGCACGGACTTGGCAACGCCCACCGAAGGGGTGTCGAGAAACAGCCCCAGGTGGGCGGCAAAGCCCAAGCGGCGCGGATGCGCCAGGCCCTGGCCGTCGCAAAGCAGCACGTCCGGGCGATGGCTCAGCCGGTCCAGGGCGGCGATGGCCGCCGGCGCCTCGCGGAAGGTGAGCAGGCCGGGGACATAGGGGAAATCGACCGGAACCTCGATGGCCGCCTGCTCGACCAGCGCGAGTTCGGGATAGGAGAACACCGCGACCGCGGCTCGGGCAACGCCGCTGCGGCCGCGGCGGTCGTAGGCGACGTCGACGCCCGCGACCAAGCGAACCGGGTCCAGCCGATCCTCGCGGACGACGCCGCCGGCCAGCCGGCCTTGCAGCTCGATCGCCTCGCGGACGGTGAGCGACCAGCCGTGCAGCGGCTCAGGCCTCATGAGGCGAGGGGCTCGCAGCCCTCACCCTCCCCACTGCGTGCCACTGCGTGGGCGAGGCAGGTTGGCGATCCCTACTGCGATGGCCCCCTCGCGACGGCTTCGCGCGGGCGAGGGCTGTGCAGCTCCCTCTACCGTCATGGCCGGGCGCAAGTCCCGGCCATCCACGTCTTCAGTTCGCTCGTGCAGACCATCCTGCCAGCAAGCGCCGCGGCCATGCCGACCCGTGGATGGCCGTAACGAGTACGGCCATGACGGCTGGAAACGGCGATGACGCCACTGGGTCCGATTCAACCTGACGCAACTTGCGCTAATGGCCGCCCTTCTCGTAGGCGTCCAGCGCAGCCAGCATCGCCTCGGCGGCGCGAAGCTCCCGCTCGGCGCCGAGCCGGGTTCCGGGCGTATCGGCCGCCATGAGCGCGTCGTGCGCCAGCTTCAGCCGGTCCTCGGCCTCGTCGCGGGTGATCTCCTTGACCAAAACCGCCTCCTCGGCCAGCACCGTGCAGCGCTCGGTGGTGACCTCGGCGAAGCCCTGCTCGACGAAGATCTGCTCCAGGATCTTGAGGTTCTGCTCGCGGATCTCGACCGTGCCCGGCCGCAGCGTCGACAGCATCGGCGAATGCCCGGGAAGGACGCCGAAGTTGCCGGCCTCCCCGGGAATGACCACCATCTCCGCCGGCCGCGACAGCATCATCCGGCCGGGGGTGACGATCTCGAAAACGAAGGTCTCGGCCATGACAGCCTATCCCCGGCTCAGGCGGCTTCGGCGGCGAGCCGCTTGGCCTTGGCTACCGCCTCCTCGATGGTGCCGACCATGTAGAAGGCGGCCTCCGGCAGGTGGTCGTATTCGCCGTCGACGATGGCCTTGAATCCCTTGATGGTGTCTTCGAGGTTGACGAACACCCCCGGCGTGCCGGTGAACACCTCGGCGACGTGGAACGGCTGGCTGAGGAAGCGCTGGATCTTCCGCGCCCGGGCGACGGTGAGCTTGTCCTCTTCCGACAGCTCGTCCATGCCGAGGATGGCGATGATGTCCTGGAGCGACTTGTAGGTCTGCAGGATCCGCTGCACCTCGCGGGCGACGGTGTAGTGGGTCTCGCCGACCACCCGCGCATCCAGCACCCGCGAGGTCGAGTCCAGCGGATCGACGGCCGGGTAGATGCCGAGCTCGGCGATGGAGCGGCTGAGCACCGAGGTCGCGTCCAAGTGGGCGAACGCCGTCGCCGGCGCCGGGTCGGTGAGGTCGTCGGCCGGGACGTAGATGGCCTGCACCGAGGTGATCGAGCCCTTCTTGGTGGAGGTGATCCGTTCCTGCAGTGCGCCCATGTCGGTCGACAGCGTCGGCTGATAGCCCACCGCCGAGGGGATGCGCCCGAGCAGCGCCGAAACCTCGGAGCCCGCCTGGGTAAAGCGGAAGATGTTGTCGACGAAGAACAGCACGTCCTGGCCTTCCTCGTCGCGGAAGTACTCGGCCAGCGTCAGCCCGGTGAGGCCGACCCGGGCGCGCGCGCCCGGCGGCTCGTTCATCTGCCCGTACACCAGCGCCGCCTTGGAGCCGGAACCGCCGATCTGGATGACGCCCGACTCCATCATCTCGTGGTAGAGGTCGTTGCCCTCACGGGTCCGTTCGCCCACGCCGGCAAACACCGAATAGCCGCCGTGCGCCTTGGCGATGTTGTTGATCAGCTCCATGATGATGACGGTCTTGCCGACGCCGGCGCCGCCGAACAGGCCGACCTTGCCGCCTTTCGGGTAGGGCTCGATCAGGTCGATGACCTTGATGCCGGTCACCAGGATCTCGGTCTCGGTCGACTGGTCGAGAAAGGTCGGCGCGGCCCGGTGGATCGGATACTTCATCTTGGTCTCAATCGGGCCGCGCTCGTCGACCGGCTCGCCGACGACGTTGACGATCCGCCCGAGCGTCTCCGGCCCGACCGGGACCGAGATCGGCTGGCCGGTGTCGATCACCTCCTGGCCGCGGACGAGGCCGTCGGTCGAGTCCATGGCGACGGTCCGGACCGTCGACTCGCCCAGCTCCTGCGCCACTTCGAGAACCAGGGTCTTGCCCTCGTGCTGGAGGTGCAGGGCGTTCAGGATCAGCGGCAGCTCGCCTTCGAAACGCACGTCGACCACCGCGCCCAGGACCTGGGTTATCGTACCGATGGCGTTCTTACTCATTGCCAATGCTCCTCTGGCGATGGCGACCTGTTGTCTTCAGGCCTCGACGGGCTCACAGCGCCTCGGCGCCGGAGATGATCTCGATCAACTCGGTGGTAATCGCGGCCTGACGGGTCCGGTTGTACCTCAGCCGGAGCTTGTCGATCATGTCGGCGGCGTTGTTGGTGGCGTTGTCCATGGCGGTCATCCGCGCCCCCTGCTCGGAGGCATAGCTTTCCAGAAGCGAGCGGAAGATCTGCATCGACAGGTTGGCCGGCAGCAGCGCCCCGAGAAGCTGGTCCTCGGCCGGCTCAAGCTCGTATTCGGCCTCGCCGCCGGCAGCCTTCTCGGCCCCAGCGGCGCGCAGCTCGTCGACCGGGAACGGGATGATCTGCTTGACGGTGACGACCTGCGCGATCGCCGACTTGAAGGTGTTGTAGATCAGATAGCAGGCGTCGAACTCGCCCGCCTCGAACATGTTGCGCAGGCGCTTGCCGATGTCGCGGGCCGGGCCGAACTCGGCACCGCTGCGGGTCACGTTTTCCATGGTGTCGACGATCAGGCCGGCATGGTCGCGGCGAAGGCCGTCGCGGCCCTTCCGCCCCACGCACATCACCTTGACCTGCTTGCCCTCGCCGTGGAAGGCGGTGACGCGCCGGCGGGTTTCGCGGACGATGTTGGAGTTGAAGCCGCCGCACAGGCCGCGGTCGCCGGTCACCGCGACGAGCAGCACGTTGTTGTTCGTCCCGTGGCCCGAGAGCAGCTTCGGCGCCGCCTCCAGCGAGGACATGCTGGCGACGAGTTGCGCCAGCATCCGCTCCATCCGCTCGCCGTAGGGCCGCCCCTCTTCGGCGGCGGCCTGCGCCCGCTTCAGCTTGGACGCGGCCACCATCTTCATGGCGGAGGTGATCTTCTGCGTCGACTGGACGCTGGCGATCCGGTTTCTGAGATCCTTCAGACTCGGCATGAGACGCTGTTCCCCTGATTGCCGTCTGCGACAGCGTCCGCCGCTTAAGAGAAGCTTTTGGCGAAGCGATCGAGGAACGCGGCCAGTTTCTTGTCGGTCTCGTCGCTCAGGTCCTTGTCCGTGCGGATGGTCTCGAGGATGTCGGCACCGTTGGCGCGGATGTTGTTGAGCAGCGAGGCCTCGAAGCGGTTGACGTCGGAGACCGGGATCTTGTCGAGATAGCCGCGGACGCCGGCGTAGATCGCGACTACCTGCTCCTCGACCGGATACGGCTTGAACTGCGGCTGCTTCAGAAGCTCCGTCAGCCGCTCGCCGCGCGACAGCAGCCGCTTGGTGGAGGCGTCCAGGTCGGAGGCGAACTGGGCAAACGCCGCCATCTCCCGGTACTGCGCCAGCTCCAGCTTGATCGAGCCGGCGACCTTCTTCATCGCCTTGATCTGCGCCGCGGAGCCGACGCGGCTGACCGAGATGCCGACGTTCACCGCCGGGCGGATGCCTTTGTAGAACAGCTCGGTCTCGAGGAAGATCTGGCCGTCGGTGATGGAGATGACGTTGGTCGGGATGTAGGCGGAGACGTCGCCGGATTGGGTTTCGATCACCGGCAGCGCGGTGAGGGATCCGGAGCCGTGGTCCTTGTTCAGCTTCGCCGCCCGCTCCAGCAGACGTGAATGCAGATAGAACACGTCGCCCGGATAGGCTTCGCGGCCCGGCGGGCGGCGGAGCAGGAGCGACATCTGCCGGTAGGCCACCGCCTGCTTCGACAGGTCGTCGTAGAAGATCACCGCGTGCATGCCGTTGTCGCGGAAGTATTCGCCGATGGTGCAGCCGGCATAGGGCGCCAGATATTGCAGCGGCGCCGCCTCCGAGGCGGTGGCGGCGACGACGACGGTGTAGTCGAAGGCGTCGTAGTCCTGCAGCACCTTGACGAACTGGGCGACCGAGGACCGCTTCTGGCCGATGGCGACGTAGATGCAGTAGAGCTTGTCGGACTCGTTCTTGGCGTTGTCGTTGACCACCTTCTGATTGAGGATGGTGTCGAGGATGATCGCGGTCTTGCCGGTCTGCCGGTCGCCGATGATCAACTCGCGCTGGCCGCGGCCAATGGGGATCAGGCTGTCGATGGCCTTGAGCCCGGTCTGCACCGGCTCATGCACCGACTGCCGCGGGATGATCCCCGGCGCCTTCACATCGGCCACCCGCCGCTCGGCGGCATTGACCGGACCCTTGCCGTCGATGGGATCGCCAACGGCGTTCACCACCCGCCCGAGCAGGCCCTTGCCTACCGGGACGTCGACGATGGCGCCGGTCCGCTTGACGACGTCGCCCTCGCGGATCATCCGGTCGTCGCCGAACAACACGACGCCGACGTTGTCGTCCTCGAGGTTCAGAGCCATGCCGCGGGTGCCGTCGGGGAACTCGACCATCTCGCCGGCCCGGACCTTGTCGAGGCCGTAGACGCGGGCGATGCCGTCGCCGACCGAAAGGACCGTACCGACCTCGGCGACCTCCGCCTCCGTGCCGAAATTGGCAATTTGCTGCTTCAGAATGGCGGAAATTTCCGCAGCGCGGATTTCCATTATCCGATCCCCTTCATGGCAAGGCTCAACCGTTTCAGCTTGGTGCTGAGGGAGAAGTCGATCATCCGGGAGCCGACCTTGACGACCAGCCCACCGAGAAGCTGCGGGTCCACCCGCGTCGACAGGGCGACCTCGGTACCCACCGCCTTCTTCAGGATCGCCTCCACCGCGCCGAGCTGTTCGGGCGACAACGTCTGCGCCGCGACCACCTCGGCAACCGTCTCGCCGCGGCGCTCGGCCATCATCTCCTGGTAGGCGGCGATCATCCCGGGCAGGGCGAACAGCCGCCGGTTGGCGGCGACCAGGCCCACGAACTTCTGCACCAAGGGGCCGATGCCCACCGCCTGGAGGACGGCGGTCATGCCCTTCTGCTGATCGTCGCGGGAAATGACCGGGGAGCGGATCAACCGTTGCAGGTCGTCGCTGCTCTGGATCAGGCCCGCCAGCCGCTGCAACTCCTCGGCGACGGTGTCGAGCCCCTTATCCCCCTCGGCCAGCTCGAAGAGAGCGGCCGCATAGCGTTGCGCAAGGCCGGAGGAGCCTTTGGTCGTGGTTGTCACCCGGGAGCGCCCTCGTTCTTGTTTTATTGTCGGGCCGCAAAGTGCACCGGCCCGCAACGCATTGCGCGAACCCGCCGGGGGCCAGCGCGCCTGTTCTGTAACACACTCGTTTTGCCCTTGCAACCGCACTTCCCGGCCGTGACCAGCGCCAAAAACGGCGGAATCTCTTGCTCTGGAGGGGGTGGACGGCCGGAACCGGGCGCGTCTCTTCGCGCCCGCAGCAGGGCGTTGCGGCTGCTAGCGGCGGCGCGATAATGCTCCCCGCCGGGACCCGGCGGAGGACGGGCTACGCCGGCTTCGCCACCGTCTGGCAGAGCTCGGCGATGGCGCCGAAGTAGGCGCGCCGGCCGATCATCATCAAATCATTGTGGCCGGCGCCCGGAACCTTCACCAGCTTCTTCTCCGGCGCCGGCGAGGCCTCGAACAGGGCCCTGGCGTCGCCGATGGGGATGATCCAGTCGCGCTCGCCATGGATGATGAGCGTGGGCAGCCGGACCTGGTCGATCTTCTCCAGGTTGCCGAAGCCGTCCCTCTGCTCATAGGCGTCCGGAAGTTGCAGGAAGCCGATCCGTTCGATCAGCGGAAAGGTGTAGGCGAAGCCGCTTTCCAGAATGAGCCCGGCCAGGCTGTCGCCGCAGCGCGAGGCCACCTCCAGCGCCGGTGCGCTGCCGAGCGACCTCCCCATCACGTACAGCCGCTCCGGCTTGATCGCGTGCGCCTCGAACACCTCGCCGAGGCGTTCGACAACCATGACCGCGTCGCGAACCAGCGCCGTCGCCGTCGGCGTGCCGTCGCTCGTGCCGTAGCCGCGATAATCGACGACGAGGAGGCTCAGCCCGATCTCGGTGTAGAACGAGGCGATGGTATCGTAGTCCGAGGCGATCTCCCCGTTGCCGTGAAAGAACAAGACCAGCGGCGCGGAAAGACTGGCCAGGAACAGCTTCCCCCCGAGCGAGACCTGCTCGGCCACGGGGATACGGACGGCATGGACGCCGGTGGGCAGGTGCGGCACGCCGGTTTCGCGGCGGGGGTAGAAGAGCACGCCGAGCACCTCTGGCCGGTCGAGGACATCGTACGTCTTCTCCGCCATCGCCCCTCCTGTCGACGACCGTGCCAGACGACCCCGCCAGGAGCCGGCCAACCGCCCGAAGTTCTTCCACACCATGCACTGCGCTTCCCTTAGCGCGCCGCCGCACGCAGTTCACCATCAATTTCTGCCGCATCGGCGGCGACGCCAGCCTCCCGGAGCGCGCCGACGACGGGCCGCCGACACCGGTCCGAACTGGCGATCGCCTAAACAGGCTAACTGCGGCGATGCGCAGGGCCATATTTTGTGTCAGTATCCCACAGGTGAGCGCGCGGCGGAACCCGCCTGTCGCCCAAGGCCGCCGCCGCAAGGCTCCGTTGCTCCCGGCTGCTTCCCATCGGCTTGGCATGAAGTTCATCCACACCGCCGACATCCACCTCGACAGCCCCCTTGCCGGCCTCAGCGCCGCGAAGGACGCACCGTTCGCGCGCCTGCGCGACTCCACCAGGGCGGCGCTGCGCACCCTCGTCGATTACGCGCTGGCCGAGGCGGTCGACTTCGTCGTCATCGCCGGCGATCTCTACGACGGCACCTGGCGCGACTATTCCACCGGGCTGTTCCTCACCGCGCAGATGGCCCGGCTCGGCGGGGCAGGCATCCCTGCCTACGTCGTTCTCGGCAACCATGACGCCGAAAGCAAGCTGACCCGCCAGCTCCAACTGCCGGCGAACGTCCACATCTTCGCGGCCGACAAGGCGCAGACGATCCGGCTCGACGCTTGCGACGTCGCCCTGCACGGCCGGAGCTTCCCGACACCGGCCCTCGGCGAAAACATCGCCCTCGCCTACCCGCCGCCGGTGCCCGGCCGGTTCAACATCGGGCTGCTGCATACCGCTGCCGGCGGCCGCGAAGCCCACGCCAATTACGCACCCTGCGCGCTGGCCGACCTCCTCGCCAAGGGCTACGACTACTGGGCGCTGGGCCACGTCCACGCCCGCGAGATTCTCTCTAAGCGCCCCCACGTCGTCTTCCCCGGCAACCTTCAGGGCCGCAACATCCGCGAAACCGGGGCCAAGGGCTTCACCGTCGTTCAGGTCGAGGACGGTCGGGTGGTTGCCGCCGATCATGTCGCCGCCGACGCGGTGCGCTGGTTTCGCTGCGGCGTCGATCTCGCAGAGGCGGCCGACTTGGACGACGTCCTCGACGCGGTGGGCGAGGCCCTGGCCTCGGTCGCAGCCAATGCCGACGGCCGCCTCGCCGTGGTCCGCCTGGTCGTCGACGGGCCGACGCCGGCGCATGGCGCCCTTGTCCGAAGCCGCGAGCGGCTGGTCGCCGAATGCCAGGCGGCCGGGCTCCGCGCCGCGGGCGAGGTGTGGATCGAGCGGGTCTGCGTCACCACCCGCCCTCCCGGCGATCTCGACGCGGCTGCGGGCCGCCCGGACGCCATCGGCGCCCTGCTCCGCGCCATCGCCGACATGAGCGGCGACGCTGACGCCCGGAGCGCGCTCGCCGCAGACCTGGAGCAGGTCGTCTCGCGGCTTCCCGGCGAGGTGAAGGCGGCCTGGTCCGACGGCACCGGCGGGATTGCCGAGGCGAGGCTCGACGGCGCGGTCGCCGCGGCGCGCGATCTCCTTGCCGGGCGCGTGCTCGCCGGGGACGACGCATGAAGATCGAGCGACTGTCTTTGGCCCGCTACGGCCATTTCACCGACCAGGAGATCGAGCTGAACGGCGACGGTGGCGGCACCTGCCTGCACGTCCTGCTCGGCGCCAACGAGGCCGGCAAGACCACCGCGCTCAGCGCCATCACCGACCTGCTGTTCGGCATCGACGGAAGAACGTCTTACGCCTTTCGCCACGGATACCGGGATCTGCGCGTCGGCGCGACCCTGCGGGCGAACGACGGTCGGCGGCTCGTGGTCCGCCGGCGCAAGGGCAGCAAGAACACCCTGCTCGACGAGGACGATCGGCCGCTCGACGAGAGCGTTCTGGCGAAGCTTCTGGGTGGCGCCGACCGGGCCCTCTTCACCGGTTTGTTCGGCCTGACCCACGCCTCGCTGCGCGCCGGCGGCGAAGAGATGCTCGAGGCCGACGGCGATCTCGGCCGGATGCTGTTCGAGGCCGGCAGCAGCCTCGCCGGCGCGGTGCGCGTGCTGGACGAAGTCGAGGCCGAAGCGGCGGCGCTGTTCACGCCCCGCCGCTCTGCGGCCAAGCCCTTTTACGTTGCCGACGACGCCAGGATCGCCGCCGAGCGCAAGGTCAGCGAGCTGACGCTGAGGTTCGACGACTGGCGGCAGAACGAGCGCGACCTCGCCGATACCGAAACGGCGCTGAGCGACCTCTGCGCCAGGCACAAGCGGCTGGAGGAGCGCCGCGCCCTGCTGGAACGGATCCGCCGCACGAGGCCGCGGCTGGGGTCCCTGCGCGAGGTCGAGGCGGAGCTCTTGGGTCTTGCCGACGCGCCTGTGCTGCCGGACGACGCCCGCGAGCGTCTGGAGGAGGCTCGGCGGGTCCTGGACGTGGCAAGGGCGCGCCTGGAACGGGAGGAGATTGCCGCCGCCGCGGGACGGCGCGAGCTCGCTCTCCTGGCCATTCCCGAAGCCTTGCTCGCCGAGGCCAACGAGGTTCAGCGCCTCTACGACCGCCGGAGCACGGTGCTCGCCGGCCGCGACACGCTGCGCGAGCTCGGCTTTCGCCGCGAGGCCCTGCGGGACGAGTTGCGGCGGATGTACGACGGCCTCGGCGGAGCCGCCGACACGATGACGCAGGCGGAACCGCCGCCCTGCGAGATGGCGTTGGCCGAGTTGCGCCGGCTGATCGCCGACGACGAGGACCTGTGCAAGCGGCTGTCCGACATCGGCGAGCGCCAGGCCAAGGCGGCCGCGGAGCTGGCCTCGGCCGAGGCGGAGCTTGAGGCCGCGGCGGTGCCGCCGGATCTGGCCAGGCTCGAGCTGGCCCTGGCCCAGGCGCAATGCGCCGGCGGCCTCGAAGCCGAGCTGGCGCAGGCCGAACAGGCGGCGGCCGACGCCGAAGCGCGCCTCGGCGCAGCGCTGGCCGGCTTGCGGCTCTGGCAGGGCAATGCGGACGCGCTCGCCGCGCTGCCGGTGCCCGAGCACGAGACGGTGTTGCGCTTCGATCAGGAGATCCGCGACGCCGAGCGGCTCGTCGTGCGCAAGCGCGACGGCCTCGCCGCGGCGCGCGAGGAGGAGGCGAAGCTCAAGGACGAGTTGGCCGCCATCGAGGATGGCCAAGCTCTTCCGACGGCCGCGGCCCTTGGTGCGGCACGGGCGCGCCGTGACCAGGGCTGGAGCCTGATCCGCCGGGTGTTCGTCGACGGCGAGCCCGTCGGCGCCCATGAGCTCGAGGCCTTCGCGCCGCGACCCAGGCTGGTCGAAGGGTTCGAGCGGGCGGTGCACGACGCCGACGCCATTGCCGACCACAGGCAGGAGCACGCCGAGCGAATTGCCCGGCACGACCAGCTTGCGGCCGCCAGCACGGCCGCCGCCGCCGGACGCGCCGACCACGAAGTCCGGGTGGCCCATGCCGAGCGGGACCTGGCCACGCTGCAACGGCGCTGGTCGGCGCTGTGGCTGGCCATCGGCATCCAGGCGGAGACGCCGCGGGAGATGGACCGCTGGCTCGTCCGGCGCGAGGACGTGCTGCGCACCCGCGAGGCTTCCCGCGGTGCGGCGCGGCGGGCGCTGGAAACGCGTGACCGGCTGCTTCGCGAGCGCCGGGAGCTTTCGGCGGCGCTGGCCTTTGCCGGCGCCGAGCCGTCCGCCACCGCCCGGTTCGCCGCGCTCCTCGAAGAGGCCCGCTTCCGGCTCGGCGTCGGCCGGAAGGCGGAGCAGGCGCGGGTGGAGCTGCGGCAGAAATGCAAGAGCCATGCGGCAGGCCTCCAGGGCGAGCTCGCCCGCCGCGACGCTTTGGCCGAGCAGCGCGTGGCTTGGTCGGCAAGGTGGGCGGCGGCGCTGGAGCGCGTCCGGCTGCCCGAGGGCACCTCGCCGGCGGCAGCGGCAACGGCGCTGGCGCTTTGGGATGACATTCGCCGGACACTTGCCGACCTCGTCGAGGTGGACGGGCGGATCTGCCGGATCGAGAACGAGGCGGCGACATTTGCCGCCGAAGCCTCGCAGCTGTTGGCGCAGGTGTGTCCCGACCTCGCCGCCGCCGAGCCCGCCGCGGCGATCCACGCCGCCTTCCAGCGGCTGCAGGCCGCCCGCCGGGATGCGCAGAAGCGCCATGACCTGCAGCAGCGGATCGAGGCGGCCCTGGCCGCCTCTTCAACCGCGGCGGCCGACGCGGGAGAGGCGCAGGCCGCCATCGACCGGCTGATGGCGTCTGCCGGCTGCTGCGATGAGGATCAGCTCACCGCCGCCATCGACCGGTCCCGGCGCAAGGCGGTGCTGGAAGCCAGGGCGGACGCGCTGAAGCGGGAGATCCTGGCCGACGCCGACGGCCGCAGCCTTGGCGAAGCCGCCGCCGAGGCGGGCGGCCTCGACGCCGACCGCTGTCAGGGAGAGCTTGCCGCCTTGGCGCCGGCGATGGACGAGCTGTTCACCGAGTCTCAGCGGCTCGCCGCCCGCAGGCAGGACCTGGCGCAGCGGCGCGCGCAGATGGCCGGCGCCCACGGCGCCGCCGAGGCGGAGCAGGCCCGCCGCAACGCGCTCGCCGATCTCGAAGACGTGAGCGAGCGCTGGCTGGTGCTGAAGACCGCGGCGTTCCTGCTCCGCCGCGGCGTCGAGCAGTTTCGCCGCGAACAGCAGGGGCCGCTGCTCGCCCGCGCCGAGGCGCTGTTCCGGGCGTTGACGCTGGACAGCTTCGTACGCTTCCAGATCGACTACGACGAAGCCGACAAGCCCTGCCTGCTCGGGGTGCGCGCCGACGGCAGCACCTGCCCGACCACCGGAATGAGCGACGGCGCCCGCGACCAGCTCTACCTGGCGCTCAGGCTGGCCGCCATCGAGCGCTACCTGGCCGACGCCGAGCCGCTGCCGTTCATCGCCGACGACCTGTTCGTCCACTTCGACGACGCCCGCGCCTCGGCGGGATTGGAGAGCCTGGTCGCGCTCGGCGAGAAGACCCAGGTGCTGCTCTTCACCCACCACCGCCATCTCGCCGAACTCGCCCGCCGGGTCGGCGGCGGCAACCGCGTGCGGGTGCAGGTCTTGAACGGCGCCCTCTGAAGCCCGCGAGCTCCAGCCGCCTGGGAACACCGGCCGCAGCCCTTTGTTTGTGCCATGCAGGCCGACGGCGGCGTTACCGCCCGGCGGCGTGGTGAACTCTCCAGAGACAAAGGCGGGCAATGTACTATCAGGCGGTTGCGTTCGATTACGACGGCACTCTGGCCAAGGACGGGCACGTCGACGAGGCGACGATCGGAGCTCTGCGCCGGCTCAAGGACAGCGGCCGCCGGCTGATCCTGGTATCCGGGCGCGAGCGGGCCGACCTTCTGCGGGTTTTCCCGGAGCTGGACCTGTTCGACCGGCTGGTCCTGGAAAACGGCGCCGTCCTGTGCGGCCCGGGTGACGCCACCGTCGCCCTCGCCGAGCCGCCCCCGGCCGTCTTCGTCGAGCGGCTGCGTGAGCACGGCGTCGACCCGCTGTCGGTCGGCGACGTGATCGTCTCCACCTGGGAGCCGAACGAGACGACCGTTCTCGAAGCCATTCGCGACCTCGGCCTCGAACACCAAGTGATCTTCAACAAGGGCGCGGTGATGGTGCTGCCGCCCGGCATCAACAAGGCGTCCGGCCTGCAGGCCGCGCTTGAGGACCTGCAACTTTCGCCGCACAACGTTGTCGGCATCGGCGACGCCGAGAACGACATAGCTTTCCTCAACCGCTGCGGCTGCGCCGTCGCCGTCGCCAACGCCCTGCCGTCGCTGAAGGAGCGCGCAGACGTCGTCACCGAGGGAGCGCGCGGCGAAGGCGTGGTCGAGGCCGCCGAGCGGCTGCTCGCCAACGACCTTGCGGACGTGCCCACGCCCTGCCGCCATCGGATCGACCTGTCGGTGCCGGAGGCGGACGCCCACTGGCCTGGCCGCGGCGCCGCCGTGCTGATCGCCGGAACGTCGGGATCGGGCAAATCCACCCTGGTGCAGGCGATCCTGGAGCGGCTGAGCGAGCGGGACTACCAGTTCTGCATCATCGACCCCGAGGGCGACTACGACCAGCTCGCCAACGCTTTCACCGTCGGCTCCCAGGAGCAGCCGCCGGCGACGGCCCAGGTCCTGGATATCCTCGAAGACCCCACGGCCAACATTGCGATCAACCTGCTGGCGCTCCCTTTGCGCGAACGGCCCGACTGCTTCACCGACCTTTTGTCGCGGCTGCTGCAGTTGCGCCTGCGCCGCGGTCGTCCCCACTGGATCGTCGTCGACGAGGCGCACCACATGGTTTCGCCGAGCGTCGCCGCGCATGCATCCGAGCTTCCGAAGCAGCTGGACAGCCTGGTGTTCGTCACCGTCCACGCCGACCAGTTGGCGCCGGCAGCGTTGGAGAAGGTCAAGCTGGTGATGGCGGTCGGGGAAGCGCAGGACCAGACGATTGCGATGTTTGCCCGCCAGACCGGCCGGCCGCTGCCGCGGCTGCCGAAGGGTGGCGGCAGCCCGCAGACCATGACGGTCTGGACCGTGGAGACGCCGGAGGCCCGCGAGCTGCCGCGGCCGGTGCCCAAGGGCGAGCGCCGCCGGCACATCCGCAAGTACGCCGAGGGGCAACTCGGAGAGGACAAGAGCTTCTATTTCCGCGGCCCCGGCGAGCGGCTCAACCTCAGGGCGCAGAACCTCAGCATGTTCATGCAGCTCGCCGTTGGCGTCGACGACGCGACCTGGCTGCACCACCTGCAGCAGGGCGACTACTCGCGCTGGTTCCGCGAGGCGATCAAGGACCAGGAGCTGGCGCACGAGGTGGCGGAGGCGGAGAGCGCCTTCGGTTCCGACCCCTCGGCGAGCCGGACACGGATCTTCGCCGAGATCGAGCGCCGCTACACTGCCCCCGCCGCGGGCTGAACACCGCCGTCTCCCCCGCCGCATGGCGGCGATGCGGCGCCAGCGGCTTTGGTCGTGTTGCGGCCGGGGCACGCTTGTTGTTACATCCGGCCAACGCGAAAGGGCGGCGGAGGGAGACGGCGGATGAACTCGGTTCTGAACGGGATGCGGGTGATCGAGGGCTCGGCCTTCGTCGCCGCGCCGCTCTGCGGCATGACGCTGGCGCAGCAGGGCGCGGACGTGATCCGCTTCGATCCCCTGGAAGGCGGCCTCGACGCCCGCCGGTGGCCGCTGACTTCGCAGGGCAAGAGCCTCTACTGGGTGGGGCTGAACAAGGGCAAGCGCTCGATTGCGGTCAACACCCGCACGCCCGAGGGCCAGGAACTGATCGTCGCGCTCATCACCGCCGCCGGCGCCGGCAACGGCATCTTCCTCACCAACTTCCCCGCGTCCGGCTGGCTCGGCTACGAGACCCTGAAGAAGCGCCGCGCCGACGTGATCATGATGAACCTGTTCGGCAACCCCG
>JAXMOZ010000037.1:0-32075 GCA_034382075.1 Rhodospirillales bacterium | reverse complement strand
CATCTGGACGGTCTCCTTCGCTGGTCGGTTCAATGCACCCCAGTTTGGCACATCGCGATGCCGTCAGGGGGCCGTCCACCCAGCATTGCGAGGAGGCGGTAGCCGACGAAGCAATCCAGTGAACCTTTCACTGGATCGCCACGCCGCTGCGCGGCTCGCGATGACGATGTTTTGTTTCTGGCGGGTCAATCAGGTAAATACGCTCCAGCCTGCACCTCGCCCAGCACAGGCACCGGTACGGATCCGGCTACCTGCAAGCCCCGTGCGTTGCGATCGATGGATTTGACCTGATCGGCGAAGACGGCGCCGCTTATAGGTAATTCTTGGTGTGATAGATGCGCGGGCTCAGCACCAACGCCGGTCGGCGGCCTGCTTGCTCGCGCCCCGACTGCGGATTGAAGTCCACCCACACCAGATCCCCCGCATCCGGGATCTCCCTCACAAGGCTTCCTGGCCGCGCGGCGGGAAGTCGACGGCTTCTGGCTGATTTTCAGCGGCGATTTGCTCGACCAAGTCTTCCCGCCGGTAGCGTGGGCGGATCGCCCGGATCTCGATGCAGTCGTCGACGATGCGCAACTCTACGGACTCGCCCTCGCGCAGGCGAAGGCCCTTCACTGCCGCATCGGGCAGACGCACCGCAAGCTCACTTCCCAACTTGGAGATCAGCGCCTTCATCCGGTCTTCTCCCGGCGGTGTCCGCGGAGTTATTGTAGTGCATGTAGCTACACGTTGAAGCGGAACAGCATGATGTCGCCGTCGGCGACCGTGTAGTCGCGGCCCTCTGAGCGCATTTTGCCGGCGTCGCGCACCTTCTGCTCGCTGCCGAAGGCCACGAGGTCGTCGTAGCTCATGGTTTCGGCGCGGATGAAGCCCCGCTGGAAATCGCTGTGGATCACGCCCGCGGCCTCCGGCGCCTTGGCCCCGCGGCGCACGGTCCAGGCCCGCGACTCCTTCGGCCCGGCGGTAAAGAAGGTGATCAGGTCGAGCAGGTGGTAGCCGGCGCGGATGACCCGGGCGAGCCCGGTTTCAAAAAGCCCCAGGCTCTCCAGGTAGGCGGCCCGATCCGCCCCGGTCAGGCCGACGAGCTCGGCCTCGATGCCCGCGGACACCACCACCGCCTCCGCGCCCAGATCCAGCGACCGGGCGGCGACCGCGGCGCTGGCGGCGTTGCCCTCCGCGGCTTCCTCCTCGGCGACGTTGCAGACGTAGAGCACGGGCTTCGCGGTCAAGAGCTGCAGCCCCTTGAAGGCCTTGGCCTCCTCGTCCGCGACCTCGACCGTGCGGGCCGGCTGCCCCGCCTTCAGTGCCTCCAGCGCCCGTTCGGCCAAGGCCAGCGCCGCCTTCGCCTCGGCGTCGTTGCCGCGGGCGCGCTTGATCAAGGCCTGGATACGCCGCTCCAGGCTGTCCAGGTCCGCCAGCATCAGCTCGGTCTCGACGATCTCGGCGTCACGCAAGGGGTCGATGCCGCCGGCAACATGGACCACGTTGTCGTCGGCGAAGCAGCGAAGCACGTGGATGATGGCGTCGACCTCGCGGATGTGGGCGAGGAACTGGTTGCCGAGGCCCTCGCCGCGGCTGGCGCCCTCGACCAGGCCGGCGATGTCGACGAACTCGAGCTGGGTCGGCACCACCTTGGCGGAGCTGGACCGCTCGGCGATGGTGGCCAGCCGGCCGTCGGGGACCGGTACCCTGCCGACGTTGGGCTCGATGGTGCAGAAAGGGAAATTGGCCGCCGCGGCCGCGGCGGTCGCGGTCAAGGCGTTGAACAGCGTCGACTTGCCGACGTTGGGAAGGCCGACGATGCCGCAGTTAAACCCCATCGCCGCCGTCCGCCGTCTCTCCCCGCGCGCGCACCTTCTTCTCCTTCGCAGGCCGGGTCGCCAGCGCAACCTTGCTCATGAAGGCTTCGCCGTCGCCTTGAACCAGCAGCGGCGCATGCTCGGCGATCGCGTCCAACAGCGGCTCGAGCCACACCCGGTCGGCCTTGGCAAAATCGTCGAGCACGTGGTTCACCACCTCGTCCTTGGTTCCCGGCCGGCCGACGCCGATGCGCACGCGGGCGTAGTTTGGGCCGATGTGGGCGTGCAGGCTGCGCAGCCCGTTGTGCCCGGCATGGCCGCCGCCGACCTTGAACCGGACCTTGCCGGCCGCGAGGTCGATCTCGTCATGGAAGACGAGGATGTCCGCAGGCGCGATCTTGAAGAAGCTCGCCGCGGCGGCAACCGCCTGGCCGGAAACGTTCATGAAGGTCATCGGCTTCAGCAGCAAGGCCGGCCGCCCGGCAAGCGGGCCTTCGGCAAGCTGGGACTGGAACTTGCTCCTGAACGGCGGGAACCGGTGGCGCTCGGCGATGGCGTCGATGGCCATGAAGCCGATGTTGTGGCGGTTGCCGGCGTAGGTCGGGCCCGGGTTCCCGAGCCCGACGAGCAGAAGCCGGCTCAAGACGCCGGCGTCGCCCCGCCGGTTTCGCCGCCCGCGGCCTCCTCGGCCGCGGCCGTCGCGGTCTCCACCGTCGGCGCGGCGATGGTGGCGATGGTCGCGCCCGGCTCGCCGCCAAGCTCAGCCCCGGCCGGGAGCTGGAGCGTCCCGGCATGGACCACGTCGCCGATGTCGAGCCCGGCGAGGTCGACGTAGACCGCCTCGGGGATCTCGCCCGGGGTGCAGATCAGCTCCACCTCGTGCTGGACGATGTTGAGCACGCCGCCGAGCTTCAGCCCCGCGCACTGCGCCTCGTTCTGGAACACCACCTCGACCTCGACGGCGATGCGGGTCGTGGCGCTGAAGCGCATGAAGTCGACGTGGATCGGCTTGCCGCTCACCGGGTCGGTCTGCACCTCGCGCGGCAGTACCCGCTGCTTCTTGCCCTCCACCGCGATCTCGAACACCCGCGACAGGAAGCCATGCTGGCGGATCTGCTTCTGCAGTTCGGCCGCGGGCAGCGTGATCAGCGTCGACGGCTCCTTGTTGCCGTAGATCACCGCAGGGATGCGGCCGTCCCGGCGCGCCTTGCGGGCGCCGCCACGGCCGGCATCGGGCCGCTCTTCGGCGGCCAGCGTGACAACATCCGACATCGGTTGGTTCTCCTCTTGAAAGCAAAGCGCGCCCGGAAGGCGGCAAGCCGCCCCGAGAGCGCGTATGTACCCGATTTGGCGTTAGAGCGACAGGCGATCAGGTTGATGCACCTTGCACCAGCAACCCCGCGCCACCGAACCAGTTTCCCGTGCTCTCCAGTCCCTCATCCGTCACCCCCGGACTTGTTCCGGGGGTCCACGGAAGGCGTGGATGGCCGTGACAAGCACGGCCATGACGTCCATAACGATTTCCTCGCCGCCAGTGGCACTCCCACCGGGTTCCAATTCAACCTACCTGCACCTTGCGTTAGTCGAACAGGCTCGAGACCGAGGTCTCCTCGCTGATGCGCAGCATCGCCTCGGCCATGAGCGGGGCGATGGTCAGGTGCTCGATGTTGTGCGACACCCGCACCGCCTCTGTGGCGACGATGCTGTCGGTGATGATCAGCTTCTCGATCGGCGAGGCGCTGACCCTGGCGACGGCGCCGCCCGACAGCACCCCGTGGGTGGCATAGGCGGCGACAGACGCGGCGCCCGCCTCCATCAACGCGGTGGCGGCGTTGCAGAGGGTCCCCGCGGAATCGATGATGTCGTCGATCAGGATGCAGTGGCGCTCGCGCACGTCGCCGATGACGTGCATCACCTCCGAGACGCCGGCGCGCTCGCGGCGCTTGTCGACGATGGCGAGGTCGCTGCCGAACCGCTTGGCGATGGTGCGGGCGCGAAAGACGCCGCCGATGTCCGGCGAAACGATCATCAGGTCCTGGGAGTTGAACCGGCGGGCGATATCCTTGGTGAACTCCGGGGCGCCGTAAAGGTTGTCCAGCGGAATGTCGAAGAAGCCCTGGATCTGGCCGGCATGCAGGTCGAGGGTCAACACCCGGTCGGCGCCCGCGACCGTGATCAGATTGGCGACGAGCTTGGCCGAGATCGGCGTCCGCGGCCCCGATTTGCGGTCCTGCCGGCCGTAGCCGTAGTAGGGGATCACCGCGGTGATCCGCCTTGCCGAGCCACGGCGGAGCGCATCCAGCGTGACCAGGAGCTCCATGACGTTGTCGTTGGCCGGATACGACGTCGACTGGATCACGAACACGTCCTCGCCGCGAACGTTTTCGTGGATCTCGACGAACACCTCCATGTCGGAGAAGCGGCGGATGCTCGCCTTCGCCAGCGGCAGGTTGAGGTAGGCGGAGATCGCCTCGGCGAGCGGCCGGTTACTGTTGCAGGCGATGATTTTCATTGGCCCCGGATCACGCCCCAGCCACACGCGGGGCTCTGCGGCCGCCCTCGTGCTGCTCATCCCTCGCTGAATTCGGCGGGACTATATCGGCGAGCTTGCCCGGTTGCAAACGTCGTCCCCCGCACGAAGAGAGAAAACACAGCCATCACATCACCATGCAGGTCACCATGCTCGCCAGGACGGTGAAGGCGATGAGGATGAGCATGTACGGCATGGCAATCTACCGCGGGTCCAGAGCGATGGCCGAGAGCGACCGGCCGTAGTCGCCGCCGCCGTTCAGCGTCGTCCGCCGGTAGCTGAAAAAGGTGTCGGCGTCGCTTGCGGTGTCTCGGCCGAGGGCAAAGACGCGGGCCAGCCCAAGAGCGTCCAGCCGGCTTGCGACATACCCCTGCAGGTCGAACATCAGGTGGCCCTCCCGCGCCGAGGGGCGGAAAAAGCCGCCGGCGTCTTCCCCCTCGGCAGCGAACGCGGCGTGGAACTCCGGCCCCACCTCGTACGACGGCTGCTGGATGCACGGCCCGATGGCGGCGACCATTCGGCACCGCCCCGCACCGAGATCGAGCATGGCCGCGACCGCGGCGTCGATTACGCCGTCCTTCGCCCCGCGCCAGCCGGCGTGTACGGCGGCGACCACGCCGGCATCGGCGTCGGCCAACAGCACCGGCGCGCAGTCCGCCGTCAGCACCCCGACGACCACCCCCGGCGTCCTGGTGACCAAGGCATCCACCTGCGGCCGCGCTTCCGCCGGCCACGGGGCGTCGACGATGGCGACCTCGGCGGAATGCACCTGGCACGCGGTAACCAGCGCCTCCGCCGCAAAGCCCATCGCGTCGGTGGCCCGCGCCCGGTTGGCGGCGACCCGGTCCGGATCGTCGAGCGAGCCGAGGCCGCAGTTCAGGCTGTCGTAAGGAGCTTGGCTGACCCCGCCCCGGCGGGTGAAAAAGCCGTGGCGAATGGCCGCAAGCTCGTCGAGTGGAGGCGCGGAGAGCATCATCGCCACCATATCGTCGCGGCGGCGCAGCCCGCCAAGCCCACTCAGGGCAAGCGGCCGGGCTCCGCCTCCCTCCCTGCGGCCCCGTTGGCGACCGGGCGCGCCCGCGCCGGCCGCTCCGCCTTCGCCTTGGTGGTGCGCGCGATGGGCGGGGCGAAACCAATCACGATGTCGCCGGGCTCGGCCTGCACCCGGGTCTGCTGCGCCGAAAAGGCGAGCCCGCCGCCCTTGCGCACCACCACCAGCGTTTCCGCCTCGTCCGGCCGCTCGGCGAGATGGGCGTCGAGCCCGTAAGCCTCGGTGACCCGGGTTTTCTGGAAGGTCCAGCCGGCGTTGTGGAGCCGCATGAGCTCTTCGAAGTCGCGGCCCGAGGGAAACAGGGGACGGCCGCGCAGGGCGAAGGAGACCCCATGCGGGTCGTCCTCGTGGCCGCGCTCGACGCCCAGCTGGAAGACGTTGGTCCGCCCGAATTCCGGGGCGAAGTCGCTGCAGACCAGCGCGTTGTAGTCGTCGTTGCCGGTGACGGCGAGCAGGTAGCCGAAGGGGTTGAGGTCCAGGTGGTGCTCGGTCGCCTCCGACAGCATCTCGCCGAAGTAGTACGGAATGTTGGCGAAGCGCGCCGCCTTGAGGTGCGACCAGTTGCGGTCGGCGATCGTCACCGGGACCTCTTGCTCGCGCAGTGCCGCCGCCAGCTCGACGGCCCAGGGCGAGGCGCCCACCATCAGCACGCCGGGCCGGCTGGCGGTGGCAAGACCGAGCCATCTGGCCAGCCAGCCGATGGAGAAGCCGTGAGCGACGACGGTGGCGAAGACGATGGCGAAGGTGAGCACGATCAGGCTGCTGCCGTCCGGGTATCCGGAATTTGCCAGCGCCGTGCCGAAGAAGCCGCTGACCGCGACCGCGACGATGCCGCGCGGGGCGATCCAGCCGACCAGCAGCTTCTCGCGCCAGCTCATGTCGCTGCCGATGGTGCTGAGCCAGACGGTGAGCGGCCGGGTCACGAACAGGACGGCGGCGACGAAGGCGAACAGCCGCCAGTCCACCGCCGCCAGCATGTCGCGGCTGAGCGTCGCCGTCAGCACCACGAACACCGCCGAGACCAGGATGACGGCGATGTTCTCCTTGAACCGGCGCACCTCGTCGATGCTGTGGACGCGGGCGTTGGCGAGGGTGATGCCCATCGCCGTTACCGACAGCAGGCCGGCCTCGTGGTGGACGAGGTTGGCTGCCTCGTAGCAGGCGAGCACCGCCGCGAGGATGACCGGCGCCTTGAGGAACTCCGGGATCCAGCCGCGGGCAAAGGCGAGCGCGAGGCCTCGGCCGCTGCCATAGCCGATCCCACCGGCAATGGCGGCGGCGGCTGCGAGCCACACGGCGTTGCCGGCGAAGGTCACGTCCGGCCCGGTGAAGACGGCGTACTCGAAAACGAGGACGGCGAGCAGGGCCCCGATGGGGTCGTTGATGATGCCTTCCCATTTGAGCACCGCCGCCGGCCGCGGGCACAGCTTGGCCTGACGGAGCAGCGGGATGATCACCGTCGGCCCGGTAACGATCAGCACGGCGCCGAAGAGGATCGCGACCGGCCAGGCAAGGCCGGCAATGTAGTGGGCGGCGAGCGCGTTCAGCACCCAGGCCACCGGCGCGCCGATCAGCACCAGCTGGCGGACGCCGCGGCTGATGCCGCGCAGCTCGCGGAAGTTGAGGGTGAGGCCGCCCTCGAACAGGATCACTCCCACCGCCAAAGCGATCAGCGGCTGGAGGAACGGGCCGAAGTCCTCGCCGGGGGAAAGGACGCCGAACACCGGCCCCGCCAGCAGCCCGGCGATGCTCATCAACACGATGGCCGGCAGGTTGAAGCGCCACGCCAGCCACTGCGAGCCGACGCCGAGCACCCCGATCAGCGCCACCTTGAAGACCAGATCCTCGGTCACACCCCGCTCCCCTTCGCCGCTCATGGGCCGGGGCACAAAGCACGCGCGGGGTGCATCGCGCACTGGCATACATTAAGCCGACCGCGGCGGCTCGCGCCCCGTTCGCGCCCGGTTCGTGCCCCCGGTCGCCTTGCGGGCGGCTCCCCGAGCGTCTACGATCGCACCGCAACAAACCACAGGGGTTTGCAACAAGCGAGCTCAAAGGGGAGCAAACGATGGACGAGTTCCACGGGTATTATTTCGAAGATCTCTCCGAAGGCATGACCGATGTCTTCGGCAAGACGATCACCGACGCCGACATCTGCATCTTCGCCGGCGTTTCCGGCGATACCAATCCGGTTCATCTGAACGACGATTTCGCCAAGGAATCGATGTTCAAGAGCCGGATTGCCCATGGCATGCTGGGTGCCGCGTTCGTTTCCGCGGTGTTCGGCACCAAGCTTCCCGGCCCGGGCTGCATCTACGTCAGCCAGACGCTGAAGTTCAAGGCGCCGGTCCGCGTGGGCGACACCATGATCGCCCGGGTGACCGTGCGTAAGCTCATCCCCAACAAGAAGTTCGTCGAGTTCGACACGGTCGTCACCGTCGCCGGCAAGCCGGTGATCGAGGGCGAGGCCATCATCATGGTGCCGTCGAAGGGCTGACGTCCGGCTTGACCCCGCGGGCAAAGGCGGACAGGTAGAGCGGATGCGGCTGTTTCGAACCCACCAGAACCTGCCCGCCGATGTCCGCGGCTCGGCCGTGGCCGTCGGCAATTTCGACGGCGTCCACCTCGGCCATCAGGCGGTGATCGGCGAGGCGGGGCGCATCGCCAAGGCCTCGGCCATCCCCTGGGCGGTCATGACCTTCGAGCCGCACCCGCGGACGGTGTTCGCGCCGGAGGTCGGCTCCTTCCGGCTAACGCCGTTCCCGGTCAAGGCGCGGCTGATCGAGGCGCTGGGCCCGGAGGTGCTGTTCGTCATCCCCTTCGACGCCGATCTCGCCCGCGTCTCCGCGCGCAGCTTCGTCGAGGAGGTGCTGGTCCGCGGCTTGGGCGCCCGCCACGTCATCTGCGGCCACGATTTTGCCTTCGGCCAGGGGCGCAAGGGCACGCCGGAGCTGCTGCTTTGGCTCGGCGACGAGTTCGACTTCGGCTTCACCTGCGTGCAGGAGGTGCGCGACGGCGGCGGCGAGGGCTACTCCTCGACCCGCATCCGCGAGTACCTTCGCCGCGGCGAGCCGACTTCGGCGGCGCGGCTGCTCGGCCGGCCGTTCGAGATCGAGGGCGAGGTGATCGCCGGCGACCAGCGCGGCCGCACCATCGGCTTTCCCACAGCCAACGTCCGCCTCGACGGCTACGTCATCCCGGCGCATGGGGTCTACGCCATTCGCGTCGGCATCGAGGAGGAGGGGGCGGTGCGGTGGTACGACGGCATCGCCAACCTGGGCCTCAGGCCCACCTTCGCCGGCAGCGAGGTGCTGCTCGAAACCCACGTCTTCGACTTCGCCGGCGACCTCTACGGCAGGACCGTGCGGGTGGCCCTGGCCGAGTTCATCCGCCCGGAAAAGAAGTTTGACGGCATCGAAGCGCTGCGGGCACAAATCGAAGAAGACGTGGCCCGGGCCCGGCTCGCCCTGAGCGAGGGCAGCCGGCGGCTGCCGATGGCTCGCACCTCCAAAACCGGATCGGGATTTTAGGCTTGGACTACAAGGCGACGGTATTTCTTCCCCGAACCGAGTTTCCGATGAAGGCCGGGCTGCCCAAGCGCGAGCCGGAAATGCTGGCGCGCTGGGAGGCCATGGACCTGTTCGGAAGGCTGCGCCAGGCCTCCTCGGGGCGCGAGAAGTTCATCCTTCACGACGGCCCGCCGTACGCCAACGGCAACATCCACATCGGCACCGGGCTCAACAAGATCCTCAAGGACGTCATCAACCGCTCCCAGCAGATGCTGGGCAAGGACGCCAACTACGTCCCCGGCTGGGACTGCCACGGCCTGCCCATCGAGTGGAAGATCGAGGAGCGCTACCGCGCCGCCGGCAAGGACAAAGACGAGGTGCCCATCGTCCAGTTTCGCCAGGAGTGCCGCGAGTTCGCTGCCCGCTGGATCGACATCCAGCGCAGCGAGTTCCGCAGGCTCGGCGTTCTCGGCGACTGGGAGCGGCCGTACTCCACCATGGCGCCGGAAGCCGAAGCCCAGATCGTCCGCGAGCTCGGCGCCTTCCTCATGAACGGAGCCCTCTACAAGGGGGCGAAGCCGGTGCTTTGGTCCATCGTCGAGGGCACGGCTCTCGCCGAAGCCGAGGTCGAGTACTACGACCACACCTCGAAGACCATCTTCGTCCGCTTCCCGGTCGCCGAGCCGGCGCATCCGGCGCTGGCGGACGCGGCGGTGGTGATCTGGACGACGACGCCCTGGACCATGCCCGGCAACCGGGCGATCGCCTATGGCCCGGACTGCAGCTACGCGGTGATCGAGGTGCAGGCCGCGGGCGAGGGCAGCCGCGCCAGGCCGGGCGAGCGGCTGGTCGTGTTGGCGGAGCTGATCGATGCGGTCTGCCAGGCCGCCGGCATCACTGGCAAACGGGTCGTTGCCGCCGTCGCCGGCAGCGAACTCGCCGGCACGGTCTGCCGCCACCCGCTGCACGGCCAGGGCTACGACTTCCCCGTTCCGCTCCTTCCCGGCGACTTCGTCGACACCGAGACCGGCAGCGGCTTCGTCCACATCGCCCCCGGCCATGGCGCCGACGACTGGGAGCTCGGCATGCGCCACGGCGTGCCGGTGCCGGAGACGGTGGGTCCCGACGGGGTGTTCGTCGACGCGGTGCCGCTGTTCGCCGGCCGCTCGGTGCTGCGCCCCGACGGCAAGGAGGGCGACGCCAACGCCGCGGTGCTCGCCGCGTTGGCCGACGCCGGCGGCCTGCTCGCCTCGGGCACGCTCACCCACAGCTACCCGCATTCCTGGCGGTCGAAGGCGCCGCTGATCTTCCGCAACACCCCGCAGTGGTTCATCTCGATGGAGGCGACCGGGCTCAGGCAGACCGCGCTCGAAGCCGTCGACGCCACTCGCTTCGTCCCCGCCTCAGGGCAGCGGCGGCTGCGCGGGATGATCGAGACCCGCCCCGACTGGTGCATCTCCCGACAGCGGGCCTGGGGCGTGCCCATCGCCGTGTTCGTCCGAAGCGATTCGGGCGAGCCGCTGCGCGACCCGCAAGTGCTGGAGCGGATCGCCGAGGCGGTGGCGGCCGAGGGCGCCGACGCCTGGTTCACCTCCGATCCGGCGCGTTTCCTCGCCCCCGAGCACGACCCGGCGGACTTCGAGCAGGTGACGGACATTCTCGATGTCTGGTTCGAGTCCGGCGCCACCCACAGCTTCGTCCTCGAGCCCCGCGCCGACCTGCTGTGGCCGGCCTCGCTCTACCTTGAAGGCTCCGACCAGCACCGCGGCTGGTTCCACTCGTCGCTCCTGGAGTCCTGCGGCACCCGCGGCCGGGCGCCGTTCGACGCCATCCTCACCCACGGCTTCGTCATGGGCGAGGACGGGGAGAAGATGTCGAAGTCGCGCGGCAACGTCATCGCTCCCCAGGACGTGGTCGAAAGCCACGGCGCCGACGTCCTCCGGCTGTGGGTGGTGGGCTCGGACTACGCCGAGGACCTCCGCATCGGCTCGGCGATCCTCAAGCAGCACGCCGACATCTACCGCCGGCTGCGCAACACCTTGCGCTTTCTGTTGGGCAACCTTGCCGGCTTCGACGAACGCGAGCGGCTCGCGCCCGAGGAGATGCCCGAGCTCGAGCGCTGGGTTCTGCACCGCCTCGTCGAGGTCGACCGCTCGCTGCGCCAAGCCTGCGATGCCTTCGAGTTCCACGGGCTGTTCGCCGAGTTGCACGGCTTTTGCGCGGTCGAGCTGTCCGCCTTCTATTTCGACATCCGCAAGGACAGCCTCTACTGCGACCGCAAGGACAGCGTCCGCCGGCGGGCGGCGCGGACGGTGCTCGATATCCTGTTCGACTGCCTCACCGCCTGGCTCGCCCCCTTCATCTGCTTCACCGCCGAGGAGGCATGGCTCGCCCGCCATCCCGGCAAGGACTCCAGCGTTCACCTCCGGCTGTTTCCGACGCTCCCCGAGAGCTGGCGCGACGAGGCTTTGGCCGAGCGCTTCGCCGTGGTCCGCCGGCTTCGCCGGGTCGTCACCGGCGCGCTGGAGGTCGAGCGGGCGGCGCGAAGGCTCGGCTCCAGCCTGCAGGCGCGCGCGATCGTCTACGCCGACGCCGAGTACCGCGACGCCGTGCGCGGCATCGACCTTGCCGAACTGTGCATCACCTCCTCGGCGGAGATGGCCGAGTTGCCGGCGCCGGAGGAGGCCTTCCGCTTGGCCGACGTCCCCGGGGTCGCCGTCGTCATCGGCCCGGCGGAGGGGCAGAAGTGCGAGCGCTGCTGGCAGGTGTTGCCCGAGGTCGGCGACTACGCGGACCATCCGGAGGTCTGCGGGCGCTGTGCCGACGCCGTCGCCCACCACCGCGCCGCCGCCGAATAGGGCCTCGACGCGCTTATGCCCCGGTCCCGCCCGTTGCTCACAGGCCTCGGCCTGGCCTGCGTCGTGATCGTCCTCGATCAGCTCAGCAAGTGGGCGATCATGGGGCTGATGCGGCCGCCGCGGGTGATCGAGATCACCTCGTTCTTCAATCTGGTGGTCGGCTGGAACCGCGGCGTGAGCTTCGGTTTGTTCAACAACGATTCGCCGCTCAACGCCTGGGTGCTGGTCGTCGTCGCCCTCGTCATCGTCGCCGTGCTGATGATCTGGCTCAGCAAAACCGACCGCCTGCGCTTGGGCTTGGCGCTCGGGCTAGTGATCGGTGGCGCCATCGGAAACGTCATCGACCGGCTTCGTTTCGGCGCCGTCTTCGACTTCCTCGATGTTCATGCCTTCGGCTTCCACTGGCCGGCCTTCAACGTCGCCGATTCGGCGATTACCGTGGGCGCCCTGGTTCTTGTGGCCGATTCCTTGTTTGTTCATCCGGAAGGCCGTAAAGTCGAAGGCCGGGAACGGCAAGGACAGGGGCGATGAGAATGTTTCGCTGGCCGCTTTTGGTCGTCGCGCTGGCGCTCGCCGTCGGCGGCTGCCAGTCGATCCGTGAACTGGCAGGCCAGGGCAAGCGGCCGCCGGACGAGTTCACCGTCTACTCGCGCACCCCGCTCAGCATGCCGCCCAACTTCAGCCTCACTCCGCCGGTGGCCGGCGCCGTGCCCGAGGCAACGGCGGCTCGCGCCGACGCCAGGCAGGCGCTGCTCGGCGGCCGGTCCCGTGCCGGCACCGGCGCCGAGTCCTATGCCGCGAATGCCGCCGAGGCCGCGGACTCCTCGCCGGGGCTCGCGGCGTTGATGCAGCGCTCCGGCGGCGCGCAAGCGAACCCGGACATTCGCGCCATCGTCAACCGCGAGACCACCATCCTCGCCGAAGCCGACGCCAGCCTCACCGACCGGCTGATGTTCTGGCAAAAGTCGAAGGAGTACGGCGCGGTCGTCGATCCGGCGAAGGAGGCGAGGCGCATCCAGGACAATCAGGCGCTGGGCAAGCCGATCGTCGCCGGGGCGACGCCGACCATCGAGCGCAAGCGCCGCGCCCTGCTCGAAGGCATTTTCTAGAGCGCCAAGCCTGTGTGCCTGAATCAACAAGTCGCATCCTCATGCGAGGAGGCAAAGCCGTAGGGCGGGTCGAGGCGAAGCCGGACCCGCCGCACGTCGCCAACAAGCATGTCGTCGGGTTACGCCTGTGGCTAACCCGACCTACGTAGCTGCGACGACTATCCCTGGCGGGTCTTGAAGCGGGGGTGGCGCTTGTTGATCACGAACAGGCGGCGCTTGCGGCGGACGATGAGGCAGTTGCGCTCGCGCCCCTTCGCGGATTTGAGTGAGTTTCTGATCTTCATTTTCTGTCCGTTCTTGCTCTGCCTGCGCCGGGCGGGGACCCTAATTGGCCGGCGCCGCTGCTGTCAACCTCCGGGCGCCGCGAATGCCCGCGCCGGAAGGGGGATGAAACCGACATCGGCCTCGAGCGCCGCGGCGGCCTTGAGCACCGTCACCTCGTCGAACGGCCGGCCGATGAGCTGCAGGCCCAGCGGCAGGCCGCGGCCCGAGAGCCCCGCCGGCAGCGACAAGGCCGGCAGGCCCGCGAGGCTGGTCGGCACGGTGAACACGTCGTTGAGGTACATCGTGATCGGGTCGTCCATCTTCTCGCCGATGGCGAACGCATCGGAGGGCGCGGTCGGCGTCAACAGCACGTCCACCGTTTCGAACGCCTGGCGGAAGTCGGCGGCGATCAGGGCGCGGACCTTCTGCGCCTTGAGGTAATAGGCGTCGTAGTACCCTGCCGACAGCACATAGGCGCCGATGAGAATGCGCCGGCGCACCTCGGCGCCGAAGCCCTCGCCGCGGGTGAGTTCGTACATCTCGTCGAGGCTGGGCGCGTCGACCCTGAGCCCGAAGCGCACGCCGTCGTAGCGGGCGAGGTTGGACGAGGCCTCGGCCGGAGCGATGATGTAGTACGTGGCGAGCGCATAGCGGCTATGCGGCAGCGAGACGTCGACGACCTCGGCGCCTCTGGCGCGGAGGATGTCGATGCCCTTGCCCCAGAGCGCGTCGATCTCGGCGGGAATGCCGTCGAGGCGGTACTCCCGAGGGATGCCGACCTTCAGCCCGCGGATGTCGCCCTCTCGTGCCGCCTCGGCGAAGCGCTCGTTTGCCACCGGCGCCGACGTGGAGTCCCGCTGGTCGTGCCCGGCCATGGCCTCCAGCATGATCGCCGCATCCTCGACGGTGCGTGCCATCGGCCCGGCCTGATCTAGGCTGGAGGCGAAGGCGACGATCCCCCAGCGCGAGCAGCGGCCGTAGGTGGGCTTCATCCCGACGATGCCGCAGAAGGAGGCTGGCTGGCGGATCGAGCCGCCGGTATCGGTGCCGGTGGCGGCCAGGCACAGCCGTGCGGCGACGGCTGCCGCCGACCCGCCGGAGGAGCCGCCGGGCACCAGCTCCTTGCCGCCCTGCGGCCCCCACGGGTTCTTCACCGGGCCGAAGTAGCTGGTGACATTGGACGAGCCCATGGCGAACTCGTCGAGATTGGTCTTGCCCAGCATCACCGCGCCGGCGTCGCGCAGCCTCTGGGTCACGGTCGACTCGTAGGGAGGAACGAAGTTGTAGAGGATGTGCGATGCCGCCGTGGTCAGCACGCCCTCGGTGCAGAACAGATCCTTGACCGCGACCGGGATGCCGTCCAGCGGCCCCCGAGCCTCGCCGCGGGCGCGACGGTCATCGGCCTCGCCCGCCCGCGCCCGCGCTAGATCCGGCGTGGGCGTGATGAAGGCGTTGAGGTCGCGCGCCTCGTCCATGGCGGCCAGATGCGCCTCGGTCAGCTCCAGGGCTGAGAAGTCGCCCCGGTCGAGGCCGGCTCGGGCCGTGGCGATGCCGAAGTCGCGAAGGTCCGTCATTCGACGACCTTCGGCACGGCGAAGTAGTCGTCGAGGGCGTGGGGCGCATTGGCGAGGATGGCCTGGCGCCGGCGGCCGTCGGTAATCACGTCGGCGCGCTCGGGCGCGAGCATGGCGGCGACGCTGGTCATCGGCTCGACGGCGCTGGTGTCGACCTCGGCGAGCTGCTCGATCCAGCCGAGAATGGCGGACAGCTCCCCGGCCAAAGGCTCGAGTTGGTCGTCCGCGACCCGCACCCGGGCGAGGAAGGCAATGGTTTTGACGGTGTCTCTGTCGAGCGGCACGCGGCGCCCCCGAGGCGGCAAGGCGTTGGAAGAGGAGGATGATGGGACGGAGCGGACGGTAGCAGTGCCGGCTTGGGCGCGCAAGCGGGGCGGGTCCGGCTTGGTCCGGCTGGGGCCCGCCGGCTCAGGCTGAACCAGCGCGGACCCGCCCGAGGATGTGCCGCGGCTCCGGCTTCAGAAAGCCGCGCCGATGGCGAAGACGAAGCGGCCTTCGCAAACATTGGTGTTGCTGAAGCAGTCGCTGCGGCTGAGGTCGGTGTCGGTGTAGGCGACGGTGAAGTCGATGCCCTTCACCGAAACCGTGGTGCCCAAGCTCCAGTTCAGGTAGTCCTCGACCCCGGCCCTGCCGTTGCGCTCGATCCACTGGTAGCCGAGGGTGCCGTCCAGCGACAGGTCGAAGCCCTCGAACGGCAGCTCCGGCGTTACCGAGACGCCGCCTTCGACGTAGTGCCCGAGGCCGGTGTCGGCGAAGTAGTTGGGGGAAAAGGCGTAAAGGCCGCTGACGCTCACCAGGTCGTTGATCTGGTAGCCGACCTGCGGAACGACCTCCCAGTAGTCGTAGTCGAGGCGGCTGCTGGCGCCGGGATACCAGTAATAGATCGCACCCAGATCCCAGCTCACGCCGCTGTCGCCGACGTCGCCGCGCAGGCCGAAGAGCACGTCGATCTCGACCTGCGCCTCGTCGCCGTCGTTGAAATCGACGTTGGAGCCCCAGAAGCCGGCATAGGCGCTAGACTCCGCGATCCCGGTCTCGATGGCGTATTCCAGGCTGCCCTGGATGGCCGGCTCACGGTCGGTCTGGGAGATGCCGCGGAACACGTAGTCGGAGGTCAGGCCGACGCCGCCGCTGACCTCGCCCGGGATCACCTCCTTGGGTTCTTCCTCTTGTCCGGCCACCGGTCCGGCTGCCAAGGCAATGCCGACAACGGCTCCCGCCATCGTTGCCGACAGTCTGTTCAGCGTCGTTCGCACGGTGTTCTTCCTTCCTTCCCTTGGCCATCGGCGACGGCCGTTCGGTTTTGCCACGGCTGGCGGCAAAGCAACAACAAGGCCAGGAGCGTAACGCAGCTGCAACATCACCGCGGCGGCAACGGCCTCCGCCGGAACCGGCCCAAGCGACGCCGCCTGCCAGCCGGTTGCACCGGTTTCATTCATAGCCCCGGATGGGGTGGCATTTGCGGGTTGGCCGGCAGCTGCTCGCCCGGCGCTGGAGCAGTTGATGATTTTTTGGGCGGCCGCGTGGTTGAATGCGGGTCACAGCGAAGGGAGCGGAAGCGATGCCGGTCGTAGTGCTCGAGGATCTGACCGCGGCGGGTGCCGGCCGGCTGCTGGGCATCGACGTCGGCAGCAAGACCCTGGGGCTTGCCCTCTCCGACGAGACCCGCACCATCGCCTCGCCCTTGATGACGGTGCGCCGCGGCCGCTTCCGCGACGACGCGGCTTCGCTCGCGCGGATCATCGGCGAGCACGCCGTGTCCGGCCTGGTGATCGGCTTGCCGGTCAGCATGGACGGGCGCGAAGGGCCGCGCTGCCAGTCGGTGCGCCAGTTTGCCGCCAACCTGTCCGCCCATGCCGATCTGCCGATGGCGTTCTGGGACGAGCGCTGGTCGACGATGGCGGTCGAGCGGATGTTAATTGGCGAGGCCGACTTGAGTCGGAAGCGCAGGCGGGAGGTCGTGGACAAGCAGGCGGCCGCCTACATCCTCCAGGGCGCCATCGACTTTCTCGCCGGCCGACGAGCGGCGCCGTGAGCGGCAGCGTCGCCGCGCTGTTCCCGGTGTTCGCCGTCATCGTCATCGGCTACGGCCTCGGCCGCCGCCGCTTCGTCGACGACGGCTTTTGGGCCGCCGCCGAGCGGATCACCTTCTACGTCTTCTTCCCGGCACTGCTGGTGGCGAGCACCGCCAAGGCAAACCTGGCGGGGCTGGACGTCGGCGCGGTGGCGATGGCCCTGCTCGGCGGCATCGCCATCGTCGTCGCCATGGCGTGCGCCCTGCGCCGGCCGCTGCGGCTGAACGGCCCCGCCTATTCCTCGCTGATCCAATCGGCGATCCGCCCCAACGTCTACGTCGCCTTCTCCGCGGCGGCGGCGCTGTACGGCCGAGAGGGCCTCGCCGCGATGAGCCTCTGCATCGCCATAGTGGTTCCCGCGGTCAACGTCATCAGCGTTTACGCCCTGGTTCGCCATGGCGCCGGCGCCGAAACCGGCGAACCCGGCTCTGGCGGCTGGGGCCGCGTCCTTGCCGGCGTCGCCGCGAACCCGTTGGTGCTGGCCTGCGCCGTGGGCTTCGCCCTGAACTGGACCGGCATCGGCCTGCCGCCGCTCATCGGCCCGCTGCTCGAAATCCTGGGCCAGGCCTCGCTTGCCGTCGGCCTGCTGGCGGTCGGCGCCGGGCTCGACCTGAAGGCCTTGGGCAACGCCGGGCCGGGCGTCGCCGCCGCCTCGCTGCTGAAGCTCGCGGTGATGCCGCTGGTGACCTGGGTGCTGGCGCTCGTCCTCGGCGTCGACGGGGTCGCGCTGGCGGCGGTGATCACCACGTCGGCGGTCCCGGTCTCGGCCACCGCCTACGTCATGGCCCGGCAGATGGGCGGCGACGCCAGGATCATGGCCGGGGCGATCACCGCGACCACGCTGGCGGCGCTGATCACCATGCCGGTGGTGCTGGCCCTGGCGATGTAACGCCGCCGATGACCGCGCCGCGCGAGCGCCTCCGCCTTGCTTCGCCCGCGACGGCGGCCCTATAGTCCGCCCGCCATGACCGACGGCGATAACCCCTTTTCCTACCGCCATCGCCATCTTCTTGGCATCGAGGGGCTGCATCCGCCCGAGATCACCGCGCTCCTCGACCGCTCGGAACGCTACGTCGAGCAGAACCGCCAGGCCGACAAGAAGAAGTCGCTGCTGCGCGGCCGGACCATCATCAACCTGTTCTTTGAAGCCTCCACCCGCACCCGCACTTCGTTCGAGCTGGCCGGCAAACGCCTCGGTGGCGACGTCATCAACATGTCCGTTTCCACCAGCTCGGTGCGCAAGGGCGAAACCCTGATCGACACCGCGACGGTGCTGAACGCCATGCACCCGGACGTGCTCGTGGTCCGCCACCCTGAGTCGGGCGCGGTCAAGCTGCTGTCGGAGAAGGTCAACTGCGCCGTCATCAACGGCGGCGACGGCAGCCACGAGCATCCCACCCAGGCGCTGCTCGACGCGCTCACCATCCGCCGCAGGAAGGGCCGGCTCGACGGGCTGAGGGTGGCGATCTGCGGCGACATCCTGCATTCGCGTGTCGCCCGGTCGAACATCCACCTGCTGAACACCATGGGCGCAAGCGTCCGGGTGGTCGCACCGCGCACGCTGCTGCCGGCCGAGGTCCATCGCCTGGGCGTCGAGGTGTTCCACGACATGGCCGCGGGCCTCGAAGGCTGCGACATCGTCATGATGCTGCGCCTGCAGGTGGAGCGGATGCAGTCGAACTTCTTCCCCTCGATCCGCGAGTATTTCCACTTTTTCGGCCTGAACTACGACAAGCTCGAACGCGCCAGCCCCGACGCGCTGATCATGCATCCGGGGCCGATGAACCGCGGCGTCGAGATCGACTCGCTCGTCGCCGACGACTACGGCCGCAGCGTCATCCGCGAGCAGGTCGAGATGGGCGTCGCGGTGCGCATGGCCTGCCTGGAGACGCTGAGCGCCAACCTCGCTGACCAGAGGCGGACCAACCTGTGAGCGCGATCTCGGGAAAACGGACGCTGTGGCCGAAGCTGGACGAGGCGCCGGCGCGCGCGGCTTACGTCAACGCGAGATTGCTGGACCCGGCGTCGGGCCTGGATGCCATGGGCGGCGTGTTCACCGAGGGCGAGCTCATCGCCGCGGTGGGTCCCGAGGTGGTTCCGGGCGCGCTGCCGGAAGGCGCCGAGGTCGTGGACTGCGGCGGCCACTGCCTCTGCCCGGGCTTGGTCGATATCCGCGTCCAGTTGCGCGAGCCCGGCGAAGAGCACAAGGGCACGCTGGCTTCCGGCGGCCGGGCCGCGACCGCCGGCGGCATCACCTCGATGGTCTGCCTGCCCAACACCAAGCCGGTGATCGACGACATGTCGGTGGTCGAGTTCGTCGCCCGCCGCGCCCGCCTGCTGGGCTTGGCCAAGGTCTATCCCTACGCGGCGGTCACCAAGGGCCTGGAAGGGCGCGAACTGGCCGAGATGGGCATGCTCGCCGAGGCCGGCGCGGTCGCCTTCACCGACGGGGTGCGCGCCGTCGCCGACGCCCGTGTGATGCGCCAGGCGCTGCAGTACGCCGGGACCTTCGATCTAATGGTCGTCCAGCATCCGGAGGAGCCGAGCCTCGCTTGCGGCGGCCACATGAACGCCGGCGAGATGGCGACCCGGCTCGGGCTCTCGGGCATTCCCCGCGAGGCCGAAATCATTATGGTCGAGCGCGACCTGCGCCTGGCGGAGCTCACCGGCGGCAGGCTGCATTTCGCCCACCTGTCCACCGCCACCGCCATCGACGCCGTGCGCCGGGCCAAGGCGCGGGGGCTTGGCGTCACCTGCGACACCGCGCCTCCCTACTTCGCCCTGAACGAGAACGCCATCGGCGACTACCGCACCTTCGCCAAGCTCTCGCCGCCGCTCCGCGCGGAGGAGGACCGCCTCGCGGTCATCGAGGGGTTGCTGGACGGCACCATCGACGCCATCGCCTCCGACCACGCCCCCGAGGACGAGGACGCAAAGCGCCTGCCGTTCGCCCAGGCGAGCTTCGGCGGCATCGGCCTGGAGACCCTGCTGGCGGTTTCGCTCGAGCTCCACCACAACCGCCGCATGGCCCTGCTCGACATCCTTCGGCTGCTCACCTCCGGCCCCGCCGACCTGCTCGACCTGCCGGCCGGCCGGCTGACGCCGGGGGCCCGCGCCGACCTGACCCTGTTCGACCCGGAGCGGGCCTGGGTGGTGCGCGAGAACGAGCTGCACAGCAAGTCGAAGAACACCCCGTTCGACTACAAGCCGCTGCAAGGCCGCGTATTGCTGACCGTGGTCGACGGTCGGCGGGTCTTCGCCCTCGACGCCTGATGCTCACCACCTACGCCATCATCGCCGCCGTCACCGGGTATCTCTTCGGCTCGGTGCCGTTCGGGCTGCTGCTCACCCGCGCCGCCGGGCTGGGCGACGTCCGCGCCATCGGCTCGGGCAACATCGGCACCACCAACGTGCTCCGGACCGGCCGCAAGGGCCTCGCCGCGGCGACGCTGCTGCTCGATGCCGGCAAGGGCGCCGTAGCCGCCTTGATCTTCGACCGCTGGGGTATCGAATATGCGGTGGTGGCCGGCATCGCCGCGGTCCTCGGCCATTGCTTCCCCGTCTGGCTCGGCTTTCGCGGCGGCAAGGGGGTGGCGACCGGGCTCGGCGTGCTCTTCGGCCTCGCCTGGCCGGTGGGCCTTGCCGCCTGTGCAGCGTGGCTGGCGATGGCCTTCGCGCTTCGCTACTCCTCGCTCGCCGCGCTGACCGCCTTCGCGCTCTCGCCCATCGCCGCCCTGATCCTCGCCGGCCACGAACGGCTTCCCATCGCCCTGGCCGCCGGCCTCATCGCCGCCCTCGTCTTCCTTCGCCACGGCGACAACATCCGCCGGCTGCGCCGCGGCGAAGAGGCGAAGATCGGCGCCAAGGCGTCTCAATCGTCTCCGGCAAACGGCTGAACAAACTTCGTTTTCAGGCCGTTGCGGCGGCCCCGGGCCCGTCCATATAAACCAGCGATAACCTCAGGACCTTGAGGGGCTTTGCGCTGCCTTGAAGGGGTGCTTGGCTCCGTCGCGAAAGGGATAGAGACCATGGACTTCGAGAAATACACCGAGCGGTCGCGCGGCTTCATCCAGTCGGCGCAGACGCTGGCGCAACGGCGCAGCCACCAGCAGATCACGCCGCTGCACCTGCTGAAGGTGCTGCTGGACGACAAGGAGGGGCTCGCCGCCAACCTGATGCGCGCCGCCGGCGGCGATCCGGCGCGGGCCTTGCGCGACGTCGATGCCGCCCTGGACAAGCTGCCGAAGGTGGAAGGGTCGGGCGCGGGCCAGGTCTACCTCGCCGGCGAGACGGCGCGGCTGTTCGACCAGGCCGAGCAGATCGCCGAGAAGGCCGGCGACAGCTTCGTCACCGCCGAGCGGCTGCTGCTGGCGTTGACCCTGGCCACCGGAACGCCGGCGGCGAAGATCATCGCCGACGCCGGGCTGACGCCGCAGGCGCTGAACCGCGCCATTGAGGACATCCGCAAGGGCCGCGCCGCCAACTCGGCCTCCGCCGAGGAGGGCTACGACGCGCTGAAGAAGTACGCCCGCGACCTCACCCAGGCCGCCGCCGACAACAAGCTGGATCCCGTCATCGGCCGCGACGAGGAGATCCGCCGGACCATCCAGGTGCTCTCGCGGCGGACCAAGAACAACCCGGTGCTGATCGGCGAGGCCGGCGTCGGCAAGACCGCCATCGCCGAGGGCCTGGCCCTTCGCATCGTCAAGGGCGACGTGCCGGAGACGCTGAAGCACAAGCGGCTGATGGCGCTGGACCTGGGCGCCCTGGTCGCCGGCGCCAAGTTCCGCGGCGAGTTCGAGGAGCGGCTGAAGGCGGTGCTGAACGAGGTCACCGCCAGCTCAGGCGACATCATCCTGTTCATCGACGAGATGCACAGCATCGTCGGCGCCGGCAGCGCCGAGGGCGCCATGGACGCCTCCAACCTGTTGAAGCCGGCCCTGGCCCGCGGCGAGCTCCACTGCATCGGCGCGACGACGCTGAACGAGTACCGCAAGTACGTCGAGAAGGACCCGGCCTTGGCCCGGCGCTTCCAGCCGGTGTTCATCTCCCAGCCCACGGTCGAGGACACGATCTCGATCCTGCGCGGGCTGAAGGAGAAGTATGAGCTGCACCATGGCGTCAGGATCACCGACGCCGCCATCGTCGCCGCGGCGACGCTGTCGAACCGCTACATCACCGACCGCTTCCTTCCCGACAAGGCCATCGACCTCATGGACGAGGCGGCGAGCCGGCTCAGGATGCAGGTCGACTCCAAGCCCGACGAGATCGACGAGCTCGACCGGCGGATCGTCCAGCTCAAGATCGAGCGTGAGGCGCTGCGCAAGGAGAGCGACAAGGCCTCCCGTGACCGGCTGGCGCGGCTGGAAGGCGAGCTCCGCGAGCTCGAAGAGCGCTCCGCTGAGCTGACCGCCCAGTGGCAGGCGGAGAAGGACGCCCTGGCCGGCGCCACCAAGATCAAGGAGGAGCTGGACCAGGCCCGCGCCCAGGTCGAGCGGCTGATGCGCGACGGCCAGTACGAGAAGGCGGGCGAGTTGCAGTACTCGGTGATCCCGAGGCTCGAGCGCTCGCTGCAGGCCTCGGAAGCGAACGAGCAGCACCGGATGCTGGAGGAGGCGGTCACCGCCGAGCACGTCGCTGGCGTCGTCTCCCGCTGGACCGGCGTGCCGGTGGACAAGATGCTGGAGGGCGAGCGCGACAAGCTGTTGCGCATGGAGGACAATCTCCGCCGCCGGGTGGTCGGCCAGGAGGAGGCGCTGCGCGCGGTGGCGGACGCGGTCCGCCGCGCCCGCGCCGGATTGCAAGACGCGAACCGGCCGATCGGCTCGTTCCTGTTCTTAGGCCCCACCGGCGTCGGCAAGACCGAGCTGTGCAAGGCTCTGGCGGAGTTCCTGTTCGACGACGAAACCGCGATGCAGCGCATCGACATGTCGGAGTACATGGAGAAGCATTCGGTGGCGCGGATGATCGGCGCCCCTCCCGGCTACATCGGCTACGAGGAGGGCGGGGCGCTGACCGAGGCCGTCCGCCGCCGGCCCTACCAGGTGATCCTGTTCGACGAGGTGGAGAAGGCGCACCCGGACGTCTTCAACGTCCTCTTGCAGGTCCTCGACGACGGCCGGCTCACCGACGGCCAGGGGCGCACGGTCGATTTCCGCAACACCATCATCGTGCTCACCTCGAACCTCGGCGGCGACATCCTCGCGTCCCAGTCCGCCGGCCACGACTCCGGCGAGGTCCGCGAGCAGGTGATGCAGATCGTCCGCGCCGCCTTCCGCCCGGAGTTCCTGAACCGGCTGGACGAGATCATCCTGTTCCACCGGCTGTTCCCCGAGCAGATGGGCGAGATCGTGACGATCCAGCTCAAGCGGCTGCAGGCGCTGCTGGAGGACCGCAAGATCCGGCTCGACATCCAGCCCTCGGCGCGGCAGTGGCTGGCCGAGCATGGCTACGACGCGGTCTACGGGGCGAGGCCGCTCAAGCGGGTGATCCAGCGCTCGCTGCAGAACCCGCTGGCAACCCAGATCCTCGAGGGCCGGATCAAGGACGGCGACACGGTCCCGGTCACCGCCGGCGAGGACGGGCTGATCATCGCCAGCATCCCGGCCGCGGCGGCCTGACCGACGGCAAGGGCGGGGGCGCACGGGGCCCCCGCCCCGCCACCGCCATGACAGCGTCCACTCCTGTCACGCTGGCGGATCACCGCCCCCCGTCATCGCCGCACTCGTTGCGGCGATCCAGGCCGTCGTGGACCACCGGGACAAGCCCGGTGGTGACGCAATGAGGTAGTGCTTCGCGCGCGCGAGGGAGGTGGGCGTCGCTTCCCGCGAGCGGTCCCTCTCCCCCGCTGTGCGGGCCCCGCTATGCGGGACAGGGCCGGGGTGAGGGCCTCCTGCGCGTTACGAAGTTCGCGACGTCTGCCTACAGCCCTCACCCTCCCGCTCGCGCAGCTCGCGGGCCCCTCCCTCTCCCGTGTTTCGCCCGGGCGAGGGGAGGTGGGCGGCGCTTCCGGGAGCGGCTCCCTCTCCCGCCATGCGGGAGAGGGTCGGGGTGAGGGCGGTCAGGTTGTAGCGGCTATTCCGCTGCCGGCCCTGCCGCCGGCTCTGCCGCTGGCTCTGCCCCGGCCGGAGGGGAAGGCGGCGCGGCGGCGAGGCCGCGCTCCATCATCGCGGTCATCCGCCTGGCGAAGGCGGATGCGTCGGCGACCGGCTCGCCTTCGAGGATCCGCGCCTGGTCCAGGAGCAGGAACGCGGCCTCGCCGAGCGCCTCCTGGCCGCCGTTGCTTGCGGCGGCCATAGCGGCGAGGCTCAGGATCAGCGGGTGCTTGGGGTTGATCTCCAGCACCCGCGGTACCGCGGCGCCGAGTTGGCGGTGCTGGCGGAGCAGCCGTTCGATGTGCATGTCGAGGTCGCCCTCGCCGGCGACCAGGCAAACGGCGCTCTCGGTGAGCCGCTTCGAGGCGCGCACGTCCTTCACCGCTTCACCCAGGGCGTCCTTCAGCGCCGCCACCAGCGCCTCCATGCCCGCCGTCGGCGTCGCCTCGGCCTCGCCCTCGGCCGCCGTCTCCCCGCCCTCGATCTTGCCGAGGTCGGTGCCGGCGGAGGCCGCCGAGCGGAACGGCTTGTCCTTGTAAGTCCGGACCGACGGCATCCAGAACTCGTCGACGGGGTCGGTGAGCAGCAAGACCTCGACGCCCTTGGCGCGGAAGCCCTCGAGCTGGGGGCTGCGCCGCAGCGCCTCGAGCTCGCTGCCGCTGATGGTGTAGATCGCGTCCTGGCCGGGCTTCATCCGCTCGAGGTACTGGTCGAGCGAGGTCAGTTCCTCGCCGGCGGTGGAGTGGAAGCGGGCCAGGCCCAAGAGCTTGTCGCGGTTCTCGAAGTCCTCGTAGAGGCCCTCCTTCAGCACCGCGCCGAAGGCGGTCCAGAAGGTGGCGTAGTCCTCGGCCTTTTCCGCCTTGCGACCGAGCTCGTCGAGGACCCGCTTGACCAGCCCGGAGCGCATTTTCGCCAGCCGCGGGTCGTGCTGGAAGGTCTCGCGGCTGATGTTGAGCGGCAGGTCCTCCGAGTCGACGACGCCGCGGAGGAACCGCAGGTAGGAGGGCAACAGCCCCTCGCAGTCGTCGGTGATGAACACCCGGCGGACGTAGAGCTTCACCTTCGGCTTGCGCTCGGGATCGAACAGGTCATAGGGCGCGGTCGAGGGCACGAACAGCAGGCTGGTGTAGGAGACGACCCCCTCGACGGTGTTGTGCAGCACCAGCCACGGGTCGTCGAAGGCATGGCCGACGTGGTGGTAGAACTCGGTGTACTGCTCCTCGGTGATGTCCTTCTTGGCCCGGGTCCACAGCGACGAGGCCGCGTTCAGCGTCTGCTCGGCCGGCCGGGCCGCTTCGCCCTCCTCGCCCTTCTTTTCCTCATCCGCCCCGCCGTCGACGAGCACGATCGGAAAGCCGATGTGGTCGGAGTAGGTTTTGACGATCTGGCGCAGCCGCGCCGGTTCGAGGAACTCGTCCTCGCCGTCCTTCAGGTGAAGGATGACGGTGGTGCCCCGGCCGTCCCGCTCGGCATCCTCGATGCTGAAGGCGCCCTTGCCGTCGGAGGACCACCTCCACGCCTTGTCCTCGCCGGCGCGCCGGGTGATCACGTCCACCGTGTCGGCGACCATGAACGCCGAGTAGAAGCCGACGCCGAACTGGCCGATCAGCGCCACGTCCTTCTTGGCGTCGCCGGTGAGCTGGGAGAGGAAGCCCTGGGTTCCCGAGCGGGCGATGGTGCCAAGCGTCTCCACCAGGTCGTCGTGGTTCATGCCGATGCCGTTGTCGGCCACCGACAGCGTCCGCTGGGCACGGTCGACGTCGAGGGTGATCTTGAACTCGGGCTCGTCCTCGGTCAGCGCCGGATCGGTCAGCGCCGCATAGCGCAGCCGGTCGCAGGCGTCCGAGGCGTTGGAGATGAGCTCGCGGAGAAAGATCTCCTTATGGGAATAGAGCGAGTGGGCGACGATATCCAGAAGCCGGCCGACTTCCGTTTGAAAAGTGAATGTTTCCCGAGCCATGGCGTCGGATCGACCCCCTGCGTTTGAATGAACCGGTGCTGCGCGGTGATATGTCGCGAACCGTTCCGGGCCGCAAGGGTGCGGCGGCCCGGGAGCGCCCGCCGGTGAGGAGCCCGTACCAGCGCACCCTTCGCGCGGAAGAGCACGTCGACGCGCCGGCCGTGAATGACCCGTTGCGGGCCGCTTTCGCCAGGCTGACGACGGCCGCACCGTTGACGGGGCTAAGCCTTCACCCCTGCGAAGGCCACTGCCGGTGCGTCCGGATCGAGGGGCCAGCGCGGCCTGGGCGCGAAGTCGAGGCCGTCGGCAAGCCCGAGGCGCAGGCGCTCGATGCCGGCCCAGGCGATCATCGCGCCGTTGTCGGTGCAAAGCCGCTGCGGCGGAACGAGCAGGCGGGCGCCGCGCGCCTCGGCAAGATCGGCGAGGCGGCCGCGGAGATAGCCGTTGGCGGCGACGCCGCCGGCCGCCACCAGGGCCGGCCGCCGGCGCCCGGCCTTCGCGACCTCGGCCAGGGCATTGCCTGTGCGATCCACCAGCACGTCCCCCGCCGCGGCCTGAAACGAGGCGGCCATGTCGGCCCGAGCCTGCCCGCCTCGCTCGTCCTCGGCGAGCGCGGCCCAGGCATGCTTCACCGCCGTCTTCAGCCCGGAGAAGGAGAAATGGCACCCGGGCCGCCCCTTCATCGGCCGGGGCAGGGCGAAGCGGGCGGGGTCGCCGCGCTTTGCCGCCGCCTCGATGGCCGGGCCGCCCGGGTAGCCTAAGCCCAGCATCTTCGCCACCTTGTCGAACGCCTCGCCCAGGGCGTCGTCCATGGTCGTCCCGAGCCGCCGGTACCGGCCGACGCCGCCTACGTTCAGAAGCTGGCAGTGGCCGCCCGAAACCAGCAGCAGCAGGTAGGGAAAGTCGAGGTCGCCGGTGAGCCTCGCGCTCAGCGCATGCCCCTCGAGGTGGTTGACGGCAAGAAACGGCAGCCCATGCACCGCGGCGATCGCCTTCGCCATCATCACGCCGACGATCACCCCGCCGATCAGGCCCGGCCCGGCGGTCACGGCGACGCCGTCGAGGTCGGCGAAGCCCAAGCCCGCCTCGGCCACGGTCTCGGCGATCAGCCGATCCAGGTGCTTGAGGTGCGCCCGCGCCGCAACCTCCGGGACGACGCCGCCGAAGGGGTGGTGGTCGTCGAGCTGGGAGAGGATCCGCTCGGCGACGATGCGTTTGTCGCCGCCGACGACGGCGACGGCGGTTTCGTCGCAGCTTGTCTCGATCCCGAGGATGCGCATGGCAATTGAGCTTTCGGCGGCGGCGCTGCCGCCGCTACTGTGGCGCCGGCTTCTACGCCGGCTTTTATATAGAGTTGGAGCGTCTCGTGCCGTCCCCCTCTTCGCCAACGCCGCGCCTGCGCATCGGCACCCGAGGCAGCCCCTTGGCGCTGGCGCAGGCCGAGGAAACCTGCGCCAGGCTGCGGCTGATCCAGCCGGCTCTTGCCGAGCCGGGCGCCATCGAGGTCCTCGTCATCAAGACCTCGGGCGACCGGATCCTCGACCGGCCGCTGGCCGAGGTCGGCGGCAAGGGCCTGTTCACCAAGGAGATCGACGAGGCGCTTCTGGCGGGCCGGGTCGATCTCGCCGTGCACTCGGCCAAGGACCTGCCGACCTGGCTGCCCGAGCCGCTGATGCTGGCGGCGACCCTGAGCCGGGAAGACCCCCGCGACGCGCTGATCGCAAGAACCGCGCGCACCCTGGCGGAGCTGCCGGAAGGCTGCATCGTCGGCACCTCGTCGCTTCGCCGCCAGGCGCAGCTCCTCCACCATCGCCCGGACGTGTGCGTCGTGCCGTTGCGCGGCAATGTCGCCAGCCGGCTGCGCAGGGTGGCGGACGGCAGCCTCGGCGCCACCTTCCTGGCCATGGCCGGACTCAACCGGCTGTCCGCGCGAGGCGGGCTGGCCGACTGCGGGGTGCCCCGCGTGCCGATTGCGACCGCCGTCATGCTGCCGGCGGTGGGCCAGGCGGCCATCGCGATCACCTGCCGCAAGGACGACGAGGCGGTGCGGATGCTGCTCGCCGCCGTCGACGACGCGCCGACCCACCTCTGCGTGTCCGCCGAGCGGGCGATGCTGGAGCGGCTGGACGGCTCGTGCCGCACGCCCATCGCCGGACTCGCCGGCATCGACCAGGGCGACGGGTCGCTGAGCCTCGCCGGGCTGATTGCCAAACCCGACGGCTCGGCCATGATTGCCGGCAGGCGCGTCGGCGCCGCCGGCGACGGGGCGGATCTCGGCCGGGATCTGGCGGCCGAGCTTCTGGCCGAAGCCGGTCCCGGCTTTCTCGCCTAAGCGCCATGGGCGCGGGCGAACCGCCGCGGATCCTCATCACCCGGCCCCGGGAAGACGCCGAGCCGCTGGCGGCGATCCTTGGCCGTCACGGCATCGCTGCGCTGATCGAGCCGCTGATGCACGCCGAACCCGTTCCCGGAGGGCCGCTGGATCTCGACGGCGTCCAGGCGCTGATCGCGACCAGCGCCAACGGCGTGCGCGCCTTCGCCGGCCGCGACCGACGCCGGTCATGGCCGGTCTGCGCCGTCGGCGACGCCACCGCCCGGGCGGCGCGCGAGGCCGGCTTCGCCGAGGTCGCGTCGGCATCCGGGGAGGTCGAGGCGCTGGCGGAGATGATCATCGCCTCCTACAACCCGGCGGCGGGAGCCGTGCTGCACATCGCCGGCACCGTCAGCGCCGGCGATCTCGGCGGCAGGCTGCAGGCCTCCGGCTTCGACTATCGCCGCGCCGTGCTCTACGCCATGCAGCCGGCGCGGGCGCTGTCGGCCGCGGCGCAGGAGGCGCTCGCGGAAGGAACGCTCGCTGGTGTTGCGCTGTATTCGCCGCGGACCGCGGCGCTGTTTGCGCAGCTTGTCGCCGCCCATGACCTTGCCGCCTGCTGTACCAGCTTGCGCGCCTACTGCCTGAGCCGGGCGGTGGCCGAGGCGCTCTCTTCGCTTTCGTTCTCGACGAAAATCACCGCCCAGCGTCCGGACCAGCCGGCCATGGTGGAGGCCATTCTCGCAGATGCAGCGACGCGATCTTGAAGTTGAGATTTGCGGCAGGTTATGTCTCCCCACGTTCGGGACTTCCCTGCTACTCTCCGCGCCCTAGCGGGCGGGGGACGCTCAAGAGGGACGGGTATGGGACCAGACGAGAAGAAGCCAGAAGACCAACGGGCCGAGGGGCAAGCCGCGGCGACACCTCAAGGCGCACCCGCCGAGCGCGAAGGTGAGGCCGTAACGGCCGCGGGCGATACGCTCTCCGGGCGCACCGGCCCCGTCGAAGGCGAGGTGCCGGCCGGCTTGGGCCGTGTCACCGAGCCCGAGCCCGCAACCGAACCAGTCCAGCCAGCCGCTGAGCCCGCGCCCAAGCCCGTCGAGCCCGCACCGGTTCGCCCGGCAACAGCCGAGCCGGCGCGTCCCGCCGCCTCGCCCTGGAGGGAGAGCGACGCCGCGGAGCGCGAACGCCCGGCGACGCCGATGCCACCGCCACCACCGGCCGCGCCGGAGCGCAAAGGCGGGGCCGGCCGCGGCTTCCTCGCCGGCCTTCTCGGCAGCCTGTTGATGCTGGCGCTGGCGGGCGCGGCCCTGGTCTTCACCCGCGACCAATGGGTCCCGCGGCTTGCCGCGACCGTTGCGCCGCCTTCCGACGCCGCTGGAGAGGCAGATACCGGCGGGGCGCTGGCGGCGCTGAAGGCCGAGGCGGACGCGCTCAAGAGCGACGTTGCCAACCTCAAGAGCCAGGTCGGCGCCGGCGACGAGCGGCTGTCCGGCGTCGAGGCGAGGATCGACGAGCTGGCGCAGAAGCTCGGGCAGCCCGTTGCCGCTGCCGGCGAAGCGGCCCAGCCGGCCGCCGCGGCGGCGCCGGCGGCGCCCGATCTGAGCCAGCCGGTGGCCGAGCTCGATGAGCGCCTCGGCCGCTTGGAGAGCGACCTGCAGCGGCTCGACCGGCTCGAGGCCGAGATGCAGCGCCTCGCCGGCATGGAGCAGGGCCTCGTCGGGGTGCAGAGCGCGGTTTCCGAAGTTCGCTCCGAGGTGCAGACGGCGGTGGACAGGGCCGAGCAGCAGGCGAGCCAGCCGGCGGCCACCGTGCTTGCCGTCAACCAGCTCGCCGACGCGCTCGGCCGCAGCGGCGGCTACGCCCGTCAGCTCGAGGCGGTGCGGGTCATCGCCGGCGACAGCGCCAACCTCAAGGAGCCGCTGGACCGGCTGGAGGCATGGGCGGGCGCCGGGCTTTCGACCCTGGCGCAGCTGCAAGGCGAGTTCCCGGCGGTGGCGCAACGCGTCGCCCAGACCGAATTCCAGAGCGGCGGCGAGGGCTGGCTGGACGACGTCACCAACCGGCTGACGTCGCTGGTCACCGTCCGCAAGGTTGGCGACGCGGCGCTGGCCTCCGGCGGCACCGACGCCGCCCTGGCCCAGGCCGACGCGGCGCTGAAGGCGGGGGATCTGGCCGGGGCGGTTCAGGCTTTGGCAGGCCTGCAGGGGCAGGCCGCGGAGGCGGCGTCGCCCTGGCTCGCCAAGGCCCGCGACCGGGTCGACGCCGAGAAGGCGCTGGCCGATCTCAGGCTCGCCGCCATCGCCCAGCTCGACGCGGCGCGGGGGTAAAGGCCATGCTCCGCTGGGGTTTCATCATCGTCCTCCTCGGGCTTGCGGCCGCCGGCGCCGGCTGGCTGGCGCAGCGCCCGGGCATGGTCGCCATGGAGTGGGGCGGCTACCGGGTCGATACCTCGGTGCCGGTGCTGCTCATCCTCATCGGCCTGCTGATCGTGGTCTGCGCGCTCCTCTACCGGCTGTGGTGGTCGCTCCGCCGGGTGCCGCAGGCGATGAGCCGGGCCCGCCACGACCGGCAGCAGCGGCGCGGCTACGCGGCGCTCAGCCGCGGCCTCGTCGCCGTCGCTGCCGGGGATTCCACGTCCGCGCGCAGGCAGGCCCGCCGTGCCGAGACGCTGGTCGACGACCGGCCGTTGGTCACCCTGCTGTCGGCCCAGGCGGCGCAGCTCGACGGCGACGAGCAGGCGGCGGCGAAGTTCTTCCAGTCGATGACCGAGAAGCCGGAAACGGCCTTCCTCGGCGTCCGCGGCTTGCTGGTGCAGGCGATGCGCCGCGAGGACTGGGACCAGGCGCTGACGCTCGCCCGCCGGGCCTACCGGCTCAACCCGAAGAGCGAATGGGTGGTGCAGACGCTCTACGAGTTGCAGAAGCGCAAAGGCAACTGGGCCGCCGCCGAGGAGACGCTGAGCGAGACGGCGAAGCTGAAGCTGATGCCGCCGTCGCAGCTGCCGCGCGAGCGGGCCGAGCTGCTGTACAAGCAGAGCCTGGAGTTCGACGACGAGCGGGCGCTGGAATGGGCGCGCCGGGCGCACAAGGCCGATCCCGGCTATCCCCAGGCGGCCGTGCGCTACGCCAGGCTGCTGATCGCCGCCGGCAAGCACCGCCGCGCTACGGCGGTCATCGAAAGCGCCTGGGAGCGGACACCGGATCCGGACCTCGCCGAGGCCTACTGGGAGGCGCGCCAGGCCAACGATGCCCTGGCGAAGGTCCAGGCGGCGCAGCGCCTCGCCAGCCGCAACCCCGAGCACATGGAAAGCCGCATCGCCATCGCCACGGCGGCGCTGGAGGCGCGGCTTTGGGGCGAGGCCAGGACCAACCTGGAGTCGATCGCCGGGCCGGACGCCCCGCCCAGGGTCTGCCTGCTGATGGCGGAACTCGAAGAGGCCGAGCACGGCGACCTCGCCCGTGCCCGCACCTGGCTGATGCGCGCCGCCGCCGACGAGCACGCCCCCGGCATGTCCTCGCCGGTCCCGCAGATGCAGGTCCGCGCGGCGGATTAGGCACGGTGAGATCAGGTCGTTTAGTTCAGTTCAGCTGTCACAACCATCCACGCCTTTAACTGGACCCCCGGAACAAGTCCGGGGGTGACGGCGAGGAGGAGGCGGCGCCGCAGAACCAAGCCCTCTCCGTCATCGCCGCACGCGTTGCGGCGATCCAGGGACTTACCGGATCGGTCTTCAAGGCTCGTGGATCCTCGCGACGAGCGCGAGGATGACGAGGGAGAGACGGGTGAAGGCGCCGCGCGCGAAATAATATTGTACCAGCCTGCGCGGTTACTGACTCTGGGTTTGGGGGATTGAACGAACCCGCTGTCGCGGGAGTGGGATGAGCGGTTAGGAGGGAGGGCTCCTTGTCGGGGAGGATTGCGGTTTGTCGAAGCGCGAT
>JAXMOZ010000036.1:0-33104 GCA_034382075.1 Rhodospirillales bacterium | reverse complement strand
TGGACGTGCCGGTTTGCGCCGAGAACGGGGTGTTCTCGACGCGTTACGAGGAGGTGCTGGTCGACCACTAGACGACTTTCAGCACCCGGAGGAGAGCGGCGGCCCGAGGCTAACAAGCCCGGGCCGCTTGTCGTTAAAGAGACTCTCAGCGCGCGAGCCAGACGGGCTCGGAGGGATGCATCAGGCAGGCGTCGGGATCCCCGCCGCGGCAAACCTGCTCGGCGCCGCCTCCGGCAGCGGCGTCGGCGCGAAGCGATCCGCCGGAGCGATAGACGACGTCGTTGCGCTCCGGCATCGGCCCGATGGGGAAAGCGCTGGTGACCTCGGCCACGATTGCGCCATTGCGGACGATCCGGACGCGCGGTTTGCCCGTGGCCGGCAGCGGCGCGCTCAGCACGTGTACGCCGGCTGGGAAGTCGCCGCGGCTGGTGCCGGCGTCGGTGACGAGCTCGACGGTGGCCGGGGCGGTGAGGAAGGCCACCGCCTCGACCTCGTTGGCCCAGGAGCCGAACCGCAGTTGCGGCGCCGGCGGAACCCGGGCGATGCGGTGGAAGTAGTAGAGGCCGTCGCGGATGATCGGCGGCGGCGCGCCGGTCTTGAACCAGGCGATGTAGTAGGCGCTGAGGTCGTAGACGGCGAACTGCTGGGCGGTGTTGGGATAGAAGGCGGCGTGCTCGCCGATGTCGTTCCAGGTGTTGAGCTGGGCCCAGTCGGCGCCGGTCGAGATCGCCTCCTCCCAGTTGATCCTGAGCGTCTGGCTGCCCTTCTGCTCGTAGGCGATGTTGCCGGCGCGGCCGTAGCGGATGTCGCCGTGGCTGATGGCGGCCATGATCGGCTCGCCCTTCGCCCCGGCGTAGCGGCCGGCATAGTCGCTGCTCGCGGCCGACCAGGGGTCGCGCCGCCCCCAGTCGCTCCAGGCGTCGCACACCGGGTCGAACTCTGCGCGGTAGGCGCCGCCCAGCATGACGCAGACGAGGAAGGGGTCGAGGCCGCCGGCCTTCATCGCCGCCTTGAACTCTCGCCAGTAGGGCACGCCGCAGTTGTTGGCATAGAACGAGCCGACGACGAACTTGCCGTTCACCCTGAGCTGGCTGGGGCTTGCGAGCTGGCCGGCCTGCCCGAGACGCGTGAGGATGGTCTCGGCCATCCCCCGGCCGCTGCCGGGCGAGACGCAGTCGATGTTGGGCGCGATCTTGAAGCCGGTGCCGAGCTGCGCCGCCGCCTTCAGGAAGCGGGTGTAGGCCGGCCAGGCCCAGTGGTTTTTCATGTCGGTCGCGACGTTGAGGAGAAAGCCATCGACGCCGATGGCCTGCGCCCAGCGGATGTCGACGAACGCATCCGCCAGCGCCCAGTCGGCGTCGCTGCGCGCCGGTCGGCCCAGGGGGCGGATGCGAATGCTCATGGCACCGTCGTCACGCTCCAGCGCGCGGGCGTAGCTGTCCGTCTGGGCCCCGACCTTCTCGCGGGAAATGGGGAACTGGTGCCAGTGGGCAACGACCAGCCTGTCGGACGCCCGCAGCGTCGACAGCGGCGGCTGGGCGAAGGGGATCAGCCCGGGTGAAAGCCCCTCGGCCGGGGCGCTGATCACCTGCATCTGCCAGCGCTGCTCGCGGCAGGCGGCGTCCCTGCAGCCGCACTTCCAGGCTTCCCCCCGGCGCTGACAGACATAGCCGAAGACCGCGCGCGGCGCCGGGCCCAGCGGCATGGCGCCGAACGCCTTGCCCTTGTACCAGGCGCCGCCGACGAGCGGGCCGCCCTCCAGCGGCAGCGCCCGCCACGCCTCCCCGTCACGGTAGTAGGCGGTCTTGAACACGTACTCCTCGGCGGCGCCGCTGCCGATGGCGACCTTCGCCACGCCGCCCCCGCAGGCGCTGCCCGCGACCAGCAGCGCCCCGGTCGCGCCGACGGTATCGAAGGCGGCGCCATAGCCCTCCGCCGGGGGCGCCGCCGCCGTCAACAGGTTGAGGCAGGGTGCCGCGAGCGCCGGCCCCCCCGCAACCCCCGCAACAAGGCCCCCCATGGCCAGGGAAACGGCCAGCGATAGCAGGAACGCGCGAATGGCTGCGCGCCCCCCTGTCCCCCGGTGGCGCACCGTCCGCACGCTTCGATCCTCCGCCCTGTCCTATCCTTCGTCAGGCCCGCAACTGCAACTTAGCGGGTTACCTGATGTTCTTCATGCAACGGTAAGGATAGACAGCGGCGTGCGCCGCCACAAGGCCCGGCTGGGTTAGCCGGCGTTTGCCCGTGATGAGAGAGCGCCCGAGAGCTCTAAATGCCGACCGTGGCCAAATCCACCGGCGAGCGGCTGCCGGTAACCACGACGATGCCGGTGTCGCTGACGTGGTGGCGCTGGCCGTCGTATTCGCGGTCGAAGCCGATCCGCTCGCCGGCCGGCACCCGGGCGTTCTTGTCGAGGATGGTCCGCCGCAGCGCCGCGCCGGGACCGATCTCGCAGTTGTCCAGGATCACGCACTCCTCGATCACGGCGCCGGGATGGACGAGGACGTTGCGCCCGAGCACCGAGTCGCGCACCAGACCGGCGATGATGCAGCCGCCCGAAATCATGGAGTGGATCGCCTGCCCCGGCTCCTTGCCGTCGCTCAAGGCGAAGCGGGCGGGCGGGTCCGGGTAGCTCGCCGTGCGCAGCGGCCAGCGCCGGTTGTACAGATTGAGCGGCGAGGTCTCCGAGCGGATCTCCATGTTGGCCTGGAAATAGGCCTCCAGGGTGCCCACGTCGCGCCAATAGTTGCCGCCGCGGGTGGGCTCGCCGGGGATCCGGTTGTTGGCGAAGTCGTAGGCGAAGATGCGGTCCTTGCCGACCCGCCTGGGGAGCACGTCGGTGCCGAAATCGTGGGTGGAGGTCTTGTCGGCAGCGTCCTCGTACACCATCCGCAACAGCGCGTCGGCGGAGAAGACGTAGTTCCCCATGGAGGCGAGCACCCGGTCGGGGTCCCCCGGCAACCCGGGCGCCTCCGGATCCTTTTCGATGAAGCGGACGATATGGCCGTCGGCCATGGCCTCGACCACGCCGAAGTCCTTGGCGTACTTCCTGTCCACCGGGATCGTGGCCACGGTCACGTCGGCCGTGACCTGCCTGTGGTACTCGATCATCTCGGCGACGTTCATCCGGTAGACGTGGTCGGCGCCGAAGACGACGACGATGTCCGGCTTGGACTGTTCGATCAGGTTGATGTTCTGGTGGATGGCGTCGGCGGTGCCGCGGTACCAGGTCTCGCCCGTGGAGCGCATCTGCGCCGGGACCGGGATGATGAACTGATTGCCGAGGATGTTGCTGAACTGCCAGCCGTCCTTGAGGTGCAGCAGCAGCGACTGGCTCTTGAACTGCACCAGCACGTAGATCGAGTAGATGCCGGAGTTGACCAGGTTGCTGAGCACGAAGTCGACGATCCGGTACTTGCCGGCAAACGACACCGCCGGCTTCGCCCGCTCGCTGGTCAGCGGCGCCAGCCGGGTCCCTTTGCCTCCGGCAAGAACAATCGCAAGCGCCCGCAGGTTCATCCGTTCCTCCCCACCCGATCGTGGCCAAGCGGCAGCACCAAGCGCAGCGCCGACCAGCCTACGAACGGAGTAGGGCCGCCGGCGGTTCCGCTACGAAACGGGGACGGGGTCCTGGACCGCGCCGTAGCGCCGGTGACGGCTCTCGTACTCGCGGATCGCCGCCTCGAACTCCTTGCGGGTGAAGTCGGGCCAGAGCAGGTCGAGGAACACCAGTTCGGTGTAGGCCAACTGCCAGATCAGGAAGTTGCTGATCCGCTGCTCGCCGCTGGTGCGGATCAAAAGGTCGGGGTCGGGGATGCCGGCGGTATCGAGGTGATCGGCGATCAGCGCCTCGCCGATGTCGTCCGCGGCCAGCTCGCCGGCGGCCACCTTCTTCGCCAGGTCTCGGGCCGCCGCCGCGACCTCGGCCCGGCCGCCGTAGTTCAGGGCGATGATCAGCGTCATCTTCTCGTTGCCGGCGGTTCTTTCCTCGCCGGCGGCGATGAGCTTGACGATGTCGGGCGACAGCCGCGAGCGGTTGCCGATGACCCTCAGCCGGACGCCGCTCTGGTGGAAGCGGTCGATTTCGTTCCTGAGGTAGTGGCGCAACAGGCCCATGAGGTCGGAGATCTCCGCCTCCGGCCGCTTCCAGTTCTCAGACGAGAACGCGAACAGGGTGAGGTATTGGATCCCCATCCTGCCGGCCGTTTCCACCGCGATCCGCGCCGCGTCGGCGCCGCGCCGGTGGCCGGCGGTCCGGGGCAGTCCGCGGGCGCGCGCCCAGCGGCCGTTGCCGTCCATGATGATCGCGACATGCACCGGTGTCGGGGGCGGGAAGGCGGTGGCGAGCGGTACCACGTTCATGTCAATAGGCCCGATCGGAACTCCATGATCCGCACGTCCAAGCACGTCCCGGCGCGCGCCATCCGTCCGCGGCCATGGCCGCTCCATCGGCGAAAGCGGGCAGGACCGTCGGCGGCGGCGTTATCGCCTGAACGCGGACATTATAGGCCAGTCTCGCGGCCGCGAAAGCGCCAGCCGCAAGGCAGCCGATTAACCCGAGCGGGGCATCGGCGGCGGCCGGTTCCGCCGTGCCGCGACGCCACCCCCGGTGCAGCCTAGCCCTGCCACATCCGCAAAATGCGCTGGGCTTCGAGATCGCCGGAGGCGGCGGCGCTCTGCAACCAGGTTGCAAGGTCGCTGAGCCGGCTGGACGCCTGGGCGGAGCCGCGCCGCAGCGCCTCCTGGTACCAGAGGATCGCCTCGCGGGGGCTGGCCTCGCCGCGCAGGCCGACGCGCTGGAAGTATTGCGGATCGAAGGTCCAGCCCATCCGGATCGCCGCCTCGGCGCTGCCGCGCTCGAAGGCCATCTGGTAGAAGGTTCGCGCCATGTCCAGATCGCCGCTGCCGAGGTATTCGTCGCCGCGGGACAGCAGCGGTTCGTGCTGTGGCGCCCGTGAGGCCTCGGGCCGCGCCGGCGCCGGCTCCTCGCTGCGGGGCGGCGGCCGCGTCGCCGTGGTCGCCGCTGCCGGCGGCTGCGGCGGCGCGGGCTTTATCTCCGGCGGCCGCAGCGAGGAGAGGGCCGGGTTGGCGCCGCTCCCTGGCTCGGCGGAGCCGGCGCCTGCCGCGGGTGGCGTCGGCGGAGCAGCTTCGAGCGCCGCCACACCCTGTTCGGCCGGAGGAGGAGCCGGCTGCGCCGGCACGGGCGACGGGGCGCGCGATGCGGCCTGCGGCGCCGCGGCCGGGCCGTCGCCTGAACCGAACCCCGAGCTTCCTTGCGGTGGCGGCGGCGCAAAATCATAGGGCTGCGCCCCCCGGACGTCGTCGCGCGGCGCCGGCGCGCCAAAGCGGCCGAGATCGGAGCCCGCGCCCCCGCTTGCGCCGGGGGCCGGCGCCGGGCTGATGCCGGCAATGCTCTCGTCCGCGTCGGGATCCGACCGGATCAGCGAGCCCAGCATATGGACGACCCGGTCCACCCCGCCTTTGAGCGCAGCCGTGACCCCGCCCATCTCGACCATGCCCGCGCGCACCGCGTACGCGCCGCCCGCGGCCGCCAGCGCCAGCAGCAAACCGACGACGAGCACCGTGGCCAAACCGCCGCGGCGGCGGGCTGGTGGCCGGGTCTCGCTGGGCCGGATGCCGGGATAGAGAGCATAGGCCTGGTCGGCCAACCCGGGCTGCGCGGTGAGCGTATGCTCCTCGGCGGACGGATGCGGTTCGCGCTCCGGGATCGGCCGCGACGGCGACGGCGCAAAGCGAATATGCGGGTCGGCGCCACCCTTCGACCGGCGGTCGGCCGCGCGGATCGCCTCGGCCACATCATCGAGCCGATGCACCGGGCGGCGCGCTTCGGGGTCCGCCGGCGGCGGCCGCCAGGAACTGCCGACGTCCTCGATCTCGGCGGCCTGCAGCCGGATGCGGCTCGGCGTCGGCTCCACCGCCACCGGCGGCGGGGCGGCCTTGTCCAGATCACTGGCCCAATCGCCGGATACATCGCCGGTGCGCTCGGCCGCGCGCTCGATCAGCTCGCGCGACACCGTCGCCTTGCCGTCCTGCTCAGTCAGCGACAGCGCCGCCGAACACAGCGCCACGATGCGCAGAGGCTCGCCGCGGCTCCGCCTGGCGATCTCGGCCAGCGCCACCGGCGAGAAGATGTTGCCGTCGCTATGGCCGGCGGCGACCAGCCGATGCCGGACCATGCGCTCGATGTCGCGGTCGCCGAGCGGCGGTAAGTCGAGGACGAGGTCAGTCGCCGGCGAGCCTCGCCGATCGGCGAGCCTCTCCAGCCGCGCCTTCAGCTCCGCGGAGCCCACCAGCACGACCGACAGCAGCCGCCGGTCGTCGGCGTCGGGCTCGCAGAGCGTGTGCAGCCGCGCCAGCGCCGCGTCATCCAGGGCATCGGCGTCGTCGAGAATGAGGGTGACCACCTGGCCCCGGCCCGCCGCCTGCTCCAGCGTCGGCGCAAGCCTCTCCTCGTCGCCGGCGTCCTTGTTGCGCCGATCCAGCCGGCCGCGGCATGAGGAGAGGACGTCGGTGAAGGTCATCCCCGGCCGACAGCTGAGCACCGCGCCCGGATAAAGCAGCAGCACGCTGTCGAGGGCGGACAGCTGGTCGGCGAGGTGGCGAACCAGCGTGCTCTTGCCGAGCCCGCGCCGACAGGCGAGGACCACGAGCCCCTTGCACTCGTAGACCGCGGAGAGGAGCTGGGCGAACACGTTCCGGCGCGCCGCGTCCAAGTAGAGGAAGCGGGGGTCGGGCGCGCTCTCGAACGGATCCATAACCAGCCCAAAATACTCAGACGACATCGCCGACACCTGCCAAAACCGTCAGAACGCCCCCCACGGTCGTATTTCGACCAGCATATAATCGCATTTCGCCTGCACGGTATCCAGCGCAGCCGCAACCGGCAACACCAAGCCGCAGACGCTCTTCGCCGGGGGCGCGGAAGACACACCATCGCCCGCGGGGCGGCGCCGCACCTGCCCGCACTGCCGTGACCATAGCCCTTGTTGGAGCGCGCGTCCCACCCCTGCCTCCGCCGGCCGTTATACCACCATAGGCCTGCAGGGAAAAGCACCGGTGAACGTTTGGCGAACATCGCCCGCGACAACGCGCGCGAAGCTGGACGGCGGCGGCGGGCTCCATGGCGGAGCCGGCGTGGGTCAGGCCGGGGAGCGCCGGTCGTAGACCAGGATCTTGGAGAAGAACGCGACCGTCCGCCCGGTGCGGCTGAGCCCGGCCTCGGCGAACAGCGCATCGAGATCGGCCGCCGCGTAGTTGGCGTAGTAGGGCTCGTGGAACGACGTCGGGAAGCGCTCGAGGAGCACGTCGTAGGCCGGCACGTCGCCCTGTTGCAGCGAGTCGACGACGATCAACCGGCCTCCCGGCTTCAGCGCCCGCGCGACTTCATGGGCGATCTTCTCGCGCTCGGCCGCCGGAACCTCGTGGAGCAGGTAGATGCAGGTGGCGACATCGATGGAGGCATCGGCCACCGGCAGGGCCTCCGCCGCTCCGGCTACCGCCCCTGCCCCGCCCCAGCGGTCGAGCCGCCTCACCGCTTCGGCGAGGTAGTATCGGCTGAGGTCGACGGCGCTGACCGACAGCTCGGGCCAGTTGTCCCTGACGAAGGTCAGGAAGTCCCCGGTACCGCTGCCGACGTCGAGGAGCCGCAAGTCTCGGCCGCGCCGCCGGCGGATGTAGGCGGCAAGCGGCACCAGCGCCTGACGGCGCATGGCCGCGGCGCCGCCGAGAAACAGCACCTCCACCTGATGATCATAGAGCGCCGCGGAGCGCGCGCTCAGGTACCCGTCGGTCTGGTAGTGGAAGTTGCGGCGATAGTAGGCGGGCAGCCGTTCGTACTCCTCGCCGATCTCCTCCGAGCCGCCTCGCTGGCGCCTGGAGCCGACCGCCGGCAGATCTTCGAAATACAGGGCGGCTTCGCCGATCCAGCGGCGGAGGTCGGGCACGGCGTCGTGCGGCATCTTGTAGATGCCGGTGGCGATGTTCGCCCGGTCCCGGCGCAGCAGCGACGCCAGGTCGAGCAGCAGGTCGCGCATGGTCGGCAGGTTCGGCGGCGGCTTCACCGCAGGCCGGCGCCGGCTGCCGCCGACCCGCGTCGATACCAGGTACTGGCTCAGGTACCAAGCGACGCGCGCACCCTGCGACAGCCAATATCCGTTGGCGTCCATCATCCTGGCTGTGCATATGGGCCGGCGGCGGCCACGGGGCCACTGCGCCGGATCCTGCAGGGGGGATGGCAGCCGCCCGCGAAGCGGCAAAAACCGCTTGACCGCGAGGGCGTTTTCTTACGGACTTCCGCCTACGACGCCAGGGACACCCGGCTCCCCGGCAAGGGCAGCCATTTCACCTCATCCTCACATCGCGCCGGATCGTCCCGACGAGCCGGCGACGGGTTCCCACGCAAACGGAGAAGTCATGTCGCAAACGGTCGTTTTCCAGCGGGTCGTCGCCCACTACCGGCTGCCGATCTTCGAGCGCCTCTACAAGGAGTTCGGCTGGATCGTTGCCACCGCCCGCTCGGCGCCCGAGTACAAGAAGCTGGTGCACGAGGACTACGACTTCATCCGCCGCTTCGACATCCAGTTCCCCAACGCCGACAATCCCTACGAGGCCAAGGTGCCGATCCGCCAGATCATCGAGGAGACCAAGGCGACGGCGGTCATCTCCGAGTTCGGCATGCGCATCAACTCCACCTTCGAGCTGCCGTGGATCCGGCGCACCCGCGGCAAACCGATCGTCTTTTTCTGGTCCCACGGCTTCAACATGGAGCGGGGGCTCGACAGCGCGAAGCAGAAGCTGGCGCAGGCGCCCCGGGTCGTGCTGTCGCGGCTCGTCGACGGCCACCTGTGCTACAGCGAGGAGGGCCGCGAGTTCCTGGCGCGGTTCATTCCGCGCGAGCGGCTGTTCGTCGCTCCCAACACCCTCGACGTCGACTCGCTCAATGTCGCCGCGCGTCAGGTGGCGCCGGCCCCGGCGCCCGGGCGGCCGCACCTGATCGCCGTCGGCCGGCTGACCCCGGACAAGGAAATCCCCCGCCTCGTCCGCCTGTTCCTCAGCCTGAAGGCGCACATCCCGGGCGCGGCGCTGACCATCATCGGCGACGGCCCCGACGCCGAGAAGGTCCGGACCGCCGCAGGCCTGGAGCTCGGCAAGTCGGTGATCGTGCCGGGCGCGGAGTACGACGAGAGCAAGCTCGCCGCCTATTACCACTCCGCCGATCTGGCGGTGTTCTCCGGCGCGGTCGGGCTCTCGGTCAACCACGCCCTCGCCTATGGCGTCCCCGTCGTCGCCTTCGCCCGGACCCCGGAGGGGCCGTTCCACCACCCCGAGATCGCCTACGTCGTCGACGGCGTCACCGGTCGGCGGGTTCCGACCTACTCGGACGAGGCGATGATCGGCGCCCTGCGCGAGTTGCTGAGCCAGCATCCGGACCCGAAGGCGGCGTTCGCGACCTCGATCCGCACCTACGTCGAGGCGAACCTGACGCTCGACGGGATGATCCGCGAGTTCGGCAAGGTCGACGCCTTCATCCGCGCGGAGCTGGCGAAGTAGGGCTGGCGTTCAGGCTGGTCGATGGCCGCTGTCGTCGACGACGCGGCCGTCGACCAGCGAGATCCGCCGGTCGGCGCGGGCGGCCAGAGCCACGTCGTGGGTGACGGCCACCACCGTCCGCCGCTCCTCGCGGGCGATCCGGCCGAGGATGGCGAAGACCAGGTCGGCGTTGCGGCTGTCGAGGTTGCCGGTGGGCTCGTCGGCCAGGACGATGGCCGGGTCGTTGGCCAGCGCCCTGGCGATGGCGGCGCGCTGGCGCTCGCCGCCGGAGAGCTGATCCGGCCTGCGGTTGCGCAAGCTCGCGATGCCGAGGCTGGCGAGGATCGCCTCGGTGCGCTCGCGCATCTCCGCGAGGCTCCGCCCGCCCAGGCGGCGGAGCGGGATCAGCACGTTCTCGGCGACGGTGAACTCCGGCAGCAGGAAGTGGAACTGGAAGACGAAGCCGAGGCGGGCGAGGCGGAAGGCGGCCGCCTCGTTGCCGTCCAGGTCGGCGGTGTCGCGGCCCTCGAGCACGATCCGGCCCGCGGTCGGCCGATCGAGAAGTCCGAGCAGGTAGAGCAGCGAGGACTTGCCGGACCCGGACGGCCCGGTGATGGCCACGAACTCGCCGGCGGCGATGGCGAGGTCGACGTCCTCGACCAGCGTGGTCGCGACCGCCCCGGACAGCACCCGGCTTACCCTCTGGGCGACGATCGCCGGCGCCGCGGGCGCCTCCGCGGTCACGCCGCACCGCGGATGATGTCGACCGGGTTGAGCCGCGCCGCCCGGCGCGCCGGCAGGTAGCCGGCGATGGCGGCCGCACCGATGGCGGCGGCGGCGGCGATCAGATAGTGCGCCGGCTCGTAGATCACCGGCAGCGTCGTCGCCTCGCTGAAGGCCCGCATCTGGATCTGGATGCTGCCCAGCAGCCGGCAGAGGCCGTAGCCCAGCGCCCAGCCCAGCGCGGTGCCGACGCCGCCCATCAACAGCCCCTCGAACAGGAACACGGCGCGGATGTCGCCCTCGCGAAAGCCGAGCGACTTGAGGATGGCGATGTCGTGCGCCTTTTCGAAGGTGATGGTCGAGACGATGTTGAAGATGCCGAAGGCGGCGACGATCAGGATGCCGCTGACGACGGTGTAGATGATGATGTTGCGGATGGCGAAGACCTCGAGCACCCCCTCGTTCGCCTCCTGCCACGACTCGCTGCGGTAGCCGATGCGGGTCTCGATCCTGGCGGCGACGTCCCGGGCCCTGGTCACGTCGTCGAGGCGAACCCGGATCTCGTTGACGATGTTCGGCCGCTCCAGCAGCACCTGCACCTTCTTCAACAGCGCGTAGCTGGTGGCCTCGTCCAGCGAGACGATGCCGCTGTCGACCAGACCCACCACCTTCATCTTCAGCATCACCCCGTTGGGCGAGGTCACGGACAGCGTCGAGCCGAGCTCGGCGGCGAGCTTCCGGGCAAGGCCGTGGCCGAGGACGATGCCGTTGGCGGTGCCGAAGAGGTCGTCGAAGCTGCCGACGATCATGTCGGTTTCGACCTGCGAGACCTTGCGTTCGCGCTTGGGCTCGATCCCGATCAGCGAGGCCGCCACCTCCTTGCCGCCGTAGCGCAGGGCCACCTGGCCGCGGAGGATCGGCGCCGCGGCGATCCCCGGCATCGCGTCCAACGCCGCCAGCTTCGGGCCGGGGTTGCGGATGCCGCGAAGCTCGTCCTTGGGCTTCACCCCGCGCAAGCCCACGGTCGCGCCTTGGAACTGCCGCTGCACCGGCTGGAGCGGCGGGTTGCGGAACTCGTCCTTGACGACCACGTGCGGCGTCGCGTCGATGATGCGGCTGATGAAGTCGCTCTGCGAGCCCTCCATCAGCGCCGCCATGGCGATGGCAAAGCCGACGCCGGTGGTCACGCCCAGCACCGACAGCGCCGTCTGCCGCGTGCGGCCGCGGATATGGGTCAGCGCGATGCCGACGAGGAGCCGCCAGGGGAAGCCCATGAGCCTCGCCTCGCCCCGGTCCGCTCAGGACGCCCGGCGGGCGCGGACCCGCTGGCCGTCCCGCAATCCCGAAGGCGGGGCCAGGATCACCTGCTCGTCGGTGGCGAGGCCGTCCGTGATCTGCATCATGGCCGGCGAGGCGATGCCGGTCTGGACCCGGCGTTGGTGCGCGCGGCCATCGTTGACGACGAACAGCCGCCCGTCCTTGACCGCGTCGGCCGGAACCAGCAGCGCCTCCTCGACGGTGGCGACGACGATGTTGATCTCGGTCGTCATGCCGATGAGGAGCGGCGTGTCGTCGGGAAGGGCGACGCGAACGCGGAAGCTCTTGTTGATGGGATCGCCTTTGGGGGTGATGGTCTCGACCGTCCCCTCCAGGACTTGGCTTGGGAACGCGTCCGCCTTGATCAGCGCCCGCTGGCCGATGCGCACCCGGGCGATATCCTCCTCGTCCACCTCAGCCACGATCCACAGCGGCTTCGGCTCGCCCACCCAGAAGAGGACGTCGTCGCTGTCGACGATCTCGCCCACCTCCCCGTCGCGCCTGAGGACCTGACCGGCGATGGGCGCGCGGATGGTGAAGTCGTTCAGCCGCGAGCGCTCCGCCGCGATCACCGCCCGGATCTCGGCGTAAGCCGTGGCTGCGCGCTGATAGGTCTGGGCGCTGACATGGTTGCCCTCCAGCAGCCGGGAGTAGCGGCGCATGTCGCCCTCGAGAAACTCCGCCCTCGCCTCGAGCTCGGCGACCCGTGCCTTCTCCTCGGCATCGTCGAGGCGCGCGAGCACGTCGCCCTCGCCGATCGTGACGCCCTCGCACTTGCAGAGCTCCATGATCCGGCCACGGAGCATCGGCGTCACCTTGGCCCAGATGACCGGCTCCACCACCCCGGTGGCGTAGATCGCCTCAACCGCCGGGCCGCGCACCGGCGCCGTTACCGCGACGCGGGGAACGGCGAAATGGAGGTAGCCCGCGGCCGCGGAGATGCCCAGCGCCAGGATCAGCGCGGCGGCGATGGCGAGCCTGCGGCTCAAGCCGGTCTCTCCGCCCAGGCCGTGAACATGATGGTCACCGCGGAATTCAGCGCAGCCCTCGGGCGGATGGTATATTAGCGAGTTCTTGCATTGGCAGCGCTAGATGATGTCGTGCGCGGCAAGGAACTCCGCAATGGCCGAACAGGTTTTCTCCGGCTGCTCCAGGTGTGGCGCATGCCCGCACCTTTGCAGGATCAACCGCTCGGCCGGCCCGGAAACCTGACCGGCGATGGCGTCGACCTGCGCCGCCGTGCCGTAGTGGTCGTCCTCCCCTTGGATGACCAGCACTGGGCAGGTGACCTTGGCCAGGACGACTTCGACGCTCCAGGTCCGGAAGGCCGGGCTCAGCCAGGCGTCGCACCAGCCCCAGAACGCCTGATCGACGTTGTCTCCGTGGTAGACGCAGAGCCGCTGCCTGAGGTCGGTGGCGGCAAAGGCCTGGCGGGCGTCCTCGATCCCCCGCAGGGTCACATCCTCGTTGAAGACGTGCGCGGCCATGGTCATGACTGCCATCGGCGGCGATGGCGCCTTGCCGGCATGGATCAGGGCGATGGTGCCGCCGTCGCTATGGCCGATGAGGACGGGCTTGGCGATGCCCCCGGCGGCGAGCACCTTGGGCAGGACCTCGAGCGCCTCGACGCTGTGATAGTCGAGCGGCAGCGGCCGGCGGCCGGGCGACGACCGGCCGTAGCCGGCGCGGCTGTAGGCGAAGGCGGCAAGCCCGGTCCGGCGCACCAGCGCCGACGGAAAGGTCCGCCACAGGCCGCAGCAGCCGAGCCCCTCGTGCAGCAGCACCAGCGTCGGCCGGTCCTCGTCATGGCTTGCGCCCGCCGGGCTGACGCGGCGCCACTCCAGCCGGCTATCGTCGATGGCGAGAACGCCGCGGTCGATTTCGGGATCGGGCATGGATCAGACGATCGAGCGAACGATGCCGCCATCCACCCTGAGCGCCGCGCCGGTGGTCGCCGAGGCCTGCTCGGAGCAGATATAGACGACCATGTTAGCCACCTCCTCCACCTCGGCGAGGCGCCGGATCAGCGAGGACGGCCGGTGGGTCTTGACGAAGTCGGCCTCGAACTGCTCGCGCGAGCGCCCCTCGGAGGCGGCCATGGCGGCGAGGAAGTCCTCGACCCCTTCCGAACGGGTGGGACCGGGAAGCACCGCGTTCACCGTCACCCCGCTACCGGCGACGCTCTCGGCAATGCCGCGCGAAATCGCCAACTGCGCCGTCTTGGTCATGCCGTAGTGGACCATCTCCACCGGGATCTGCAGCCCGGACTCGCTGGAGATGAAGACGATCCGCCCCCAGCCGCGCAACACCATTCCGGGCAGGTAATGCCGGGTGAGGCGGACCCCGCTCATGACGTTGACCTGGAAGAACCGCTCCCAGTCCGCGTCGGGAATGTCGAGGAACGGCTTCGCCTCGAAGATCCCGACGTTGTTGACGAGGATGTCGGCGTCGGGCACCTCGTCCATGAAGCGGCTCAGGCCGTCGGGCCGTGACAGATCGCCCGGGATGCAGGTGACGTGCGCGCCCGGCACGTCGGTCGTCAGCCGGGCGGCGGCGTCGCGGGTGCGCTCCTCGGTCCTGCCGTTGACCACCACCGCGGCGCCGGCCTCGGCCAGCCCCTTGGCGATGGCGTAGCCGATGCCGGCGGTCGAGCCGCTGACCACCGCAGACTTGCCGCTCAAGTCGATCTTCATGTCGAACCTGCCCCTCCCCGAAGTGACCTCGTATGGCGGAGCCATCGCCGCCCCTCAGCCTCCAGCGATATCCCGAATGCGCCCCCCTGCGCCACTGCCGCGTTGCAGCCGGAACGTCCTGGGGCCGGGGCTGAAGCCGTGGCCCTCCTCGTCGCGCGCCGGTGTCGGCCGCTGTGGGATCTTCAGCTCACCGCCAGCGCGAGCCTCTTGCCCAAGGCGCGAAGGGCGGTTTCGAGCTCATCGAGACGAGAGGCCTGAAACGGGTCGAGCAGGCGTTCGACCTGCGGAAGCTGCCAGCCGATACGGTTCGCCAGGTCGGCCTTGCTCACGTTTTCACCGCACATGGCCTTCCACAGCAGGATCTTCGCCTCCGCCAGCGCCGACAACTCCACCGCATGCAGATCCTCGCGCACCGGCGACGGAAGGGGCACGTCCTCTGCGTCATCAATGCGCGCGGCGATCACGGTCAGCAGCGCATCTTGCGCATGGATCAGGGTTTCGGCGACATTGGCGCCGAACGTCGCCGCTTCGGGGAAGTCCGGAAACGTTGCCAGCAGCGTCGCGTTGCTGTCTGCCACGAGCCTCGCCGGATAGATCATCTGCTCGTTCCTACCTCAGCCCAAGATCAGCGCCCGCCCCACGACCGCCGATTGAGTCGGAAGCAGCGGTCCATCAACCGAAATGGGCCTCCGGCCAATGCTCTAAGCACCTCTGAGATAAGCAGGTTGCAAGCCGGTGTTGCTTTTTCTGGCCCATCTGGCGTACATGTCCTTGTGATTCCGGGGCAAATTCGGGAAGAGGATGCGCGTGTCGAGCGAGGCCGGTACCGCGTCGCCAGGCGCCGAGGAAACGCTGCGCAAAGGCCTCCAGGATCTGGTCTGGCACCTCGGCCGCAAGGTCTGCCGGCAGGGCCGCGGCAACGACACCCTGGAGCGTGACGGCGAGCTTCTGCGGGCTTTTCTGCGCAGCTTCGAGGTCCTCGGCGACGTCCGCGGCCTCGCCGACTGCTATTACCACCTCGGCAACATCGCCTATATCCGCAGCGACCTCGACGCCGCCGCGGAGCAGTACCGGAGGTGCCTGACGCTGCTGGAGCAGGCAGGCGACCGGCCGGGGTTCGCCCGCGCCTGCCACCAGCTCGGCATGGTGGCGCAGAAGACCGGCGACCATGCCGGCGCCGTGAGCTGGTACTGCCGATCCATCGAGCTCAGCACCGCGGCGCGCGATGCCGTCGCCGTGGCGCAGACGTCGCACCAGCTCGGCAACGTCTTTTGCCTGCAGGGGGGCTTCGAGGACGCCCGGACCTGCTATGGCGTCAGCCTCGAGCTGTCGGAGCTGCACGGCGATGCCGCCGGCGTCGCCAGGTCGTACTACCAACTGGCGCTGATTGCCGAAGCTCGGGGCGACGAGGGGATGGCCGGCGAGCTCTACGAGGCCGGCCGGTCGATCGCCGAGCCCGCGGGGGCGGCGGCCGAGGCGGTGCGCTGCCTGCAGCGGCTGGGCCGGCTGGCCGAGCGCGCCGGAGATCGCACGACCGCCTTGACCTGCTTCAAGAGCGCGCTTGCTTTGGCCGATGAAACCGCGCTGGAGGACCAGGCCGTGACCGCCGCCAGCGCCATCGGCGCCCTCTATACGCAGATGGGCGAGGCCGAGCAGGGTCTCGACTACACCCTGAAGAGCACCGGCGCCCGGCTTGCCGCCGGCGCGCCTCCAAACCGCACCGACGCCGCCAATCTCCGCCGCCAGCACGGGGCGCTGGGCCCGAGCCGCTTCCGGCGGCTGGTCAGCAACCGGCTGCATCGGGAGCACGCGCTGGCCATCCTGGCACTGGTGGCCGAAAGCTCGGCGATCGCCGCCGGCAGCGGCTGAGGTCGGCCGCGTTCCTGGGCTCAGCCGGGACCGGGAAACGAGCGGACGGTGTGGCCGTGGTTGAGCGGGCCGTGGCCGCGGCCGTACCCGGGCGCGGTCCGGATCGCCTCCAGCACATAGTCCCTGGCCCGTTCCACCGCCGCCGCCACCCCCAGCCCCTGGGCCAGGCCCGTGGCGATGGCTGAGGCGAGCGTGCAACCGGTGCCGTGGGTGTGGACCGTCTCGATCCGCTCGCTCTCGAAGCGCGTCTGCGTGCCGTCGCGGCAGGCGAGGAGATCGACGAGGGTTCGCTCCTCCCCGTGCCCGCCCTTGACCAAAACGGCCTCGGGCCCCAGCGCCAGCAGCCTATGGGCGAGATCCGCGGGCTCCCCTGCCTCGCCGCCGCAGAGCGCGACCGCCTCGGGCAGGTTCGGGGTGAGCACGCTCGCCAACGCGATGAGCTCCGCCTTGATCGCGGCGGTCCCATCATCGGTGACGAGCGCGTCGCCGCCCTTGGCCACCATCACCGGATCGACCACGACCGGAACCCCCTCCGCCGCGTCCCTGAGGGCGGCGCAGACGGCGGCGATGATGTCGGCGCGGTGGAGCATGCCGATCTTGATGCAGTCGGCGCCGATGTCGTCCAGCACCAGGCGCATCTGCAGGGCAACGAACTCCGCCGGCACCTCGTGGATGGCGGCGACGCCGCGGGTGTCCTGGGCGGTCAACGCGGATATGGCGGTCGCGGCGTAGCCGCCGAGCGCGGTCACCGTCTTGATGTCGGCCTGGATGCCGGCGCCGCCGCCGGAGTCCGAGCCGGCGACGATCAGGACCCGGCCCAGCACCGCCGGCCGTTGCGCAAACCGGCGCTCACGTTGCCGCCGCGGCCTGGATGACGCCGCAGATGTCGTCGACCACCGAGTTCAGCAGGATCTCGTCGTCGCATTCGGCCATGACCCGGATCAACGGCTCGGTCCCGGACTTGCGGATCAGCAGCCGGCCGCTGTTGCCGAGGCGCCGCTCGTTGGCGGCGATCGTCTCCTTGACCGTCTCGGCCTCAAGCGGCATGCCGCCGTTGACCCGGACGTTGCGCAGGAGCTGCGGCATCGGCTGGAAAATCTGGCAGACCTCGCTGGCCCGGCCCTCGGTCTCGACCAGGACCGCCAGCACCTGCAACGCCGCGATCAGCCCGTCGCCGGTGGTCGTGTAATCGCTGAGAATGATGTGCCCGGACTGCTCGCCGCCGACGTTGTAGCCGCGCTCGCGCATGGTCTCGACGACGTAGCGGTCGCCGACGCGGGTGCGCTCAAGGCTCAGGCCGATATCTTGGAGATAGCGCTCCAGGCCCATGTTCGACATGACCGTCGCGACCAGGCCGCCGCCGCGCAACTGCCCCGACTTCTTCCAGTGGTTGGCGATCAACCCCATCACCTGGTCGCCATCGACCAGGGAGCCGGTTTCGTCGGCGATGACGACGCGATCGCCGTCGCCGTCCAGCGCCATGCCGAAGTCGGCGCGGTATTCGGTCACCGAGGCGCACAGCGCGTCCGGAGAGGTGGAGCCGCAGCGCCGGTTGATGTTGAAGCCGTCCGGCTCGACCCCGATGGAGATGACGTCGGCGCCGAGCTCGTAGAGCACCTCGGGCGCCACCTTGTAGCAGGCGCCATTGGCGCAATCGACGACGATCCGCAGGCCCTGGAGGACCACGCCCTTGGGAAAGGTATGCTTGACGAACTCGGTATAGCGGCCCTGGACGTCGGTGAGCCACTTGACCTTGCCGAGTTCCCACGGCTGCGCCAGCTCGCGGTCGGCGCCGTTCGCCAGCCGCGCCTCGATCTCCTGCTCGACGCCGTCGGACAGCTTGAACCCGTCGGGGCCGAACAGCTTGATCCCGTTGTCCTCGAACGGATTGTGGGAGGCGGACAGCATGACGCCGACGTCGCAGCGCATCGACCGGGTGAGGCTGGCGACGGCCGGCGTCGGCATCGGGCCGACGAGAATCACGTCCATGCCCATGGAGGTGAAGCCCGCGGTCAGCGCCGACTCCAGCATGTATCCGGACAGCCGGGTGTCCTTGCCGATGAGCACGCGGTTGCGGTGGCGGCCGCGGCGAAAGTGGGCGCCGACTGCAAGACCCACCTTCAATGCAACTTCCGCCGTCATCGGCACGCGGTTGGCCGTCCCACGGATCCCGTCCGTGCCAAAGAGCCGGTTACTCATGGATTCCCCTGTGCTTTGCGCGCAACGGCAGCCCCCCACTTTACACTCGGGCGCCGTCGAACTCTAGTTCGCTCTCGCCGCTTTCTGCGGCAGATATTGCCCGCCAAATAGCCACCGCCTGAAGCGTCTCCTCCACGTCGTGCACGCGCAGGATGTGAGCCCCCCGGGCAACGGCGGCCAGGCCGGCGGCCAAAGATCCGGGCAGACGCTTCTGCACCGGCGCGTCACCGCTTAAGCGGGCGATGAAGCTTTTTCGTGACACGCCGATGAGGAGGGCGCAGCCGAGCGGGCGGTAGAGGCCGAGGTGGGCGAGAATGCGCAGGTTGTGCGCCAGCGTCTTGCCGAAGCCGATGCCCGGATCGAGGGCGATGCGCTCGCGCGGGATGCCGGCGGCGAGGCAGGCATCGAGCCGCGAAGCAAGCCAGACGCAGACGTCGCGCGCCGCATCCTGGTACCGCGGGTCGCGCTGCATCGTCCGCGGCTCGCCCTGCATGTGCATCAGGACGACGGCGCCCCGCCGCTCAGCGATCAACGGCAGAGAGCGTGGATCGCCGCCGAGCGCGGTGATGTCGTTGACGATGGCGGCGCCGGCGTCCAAAGCCGCGGCCATCACCTCCGGCCGGCGGGTGTCGACGGAGACGCGGACCCCGGCCGCGGCCAGCGCCGAGACCACCGGAACCACGCGGTGCAGTTCGTCTGCCAGCGGCACCGGCTCGGAGCCCGGCCTCGTCGATTCGCCGCCCACGTCGACAAAGTCGGCGCCGGCGCGGGCCATGGACAAGCCGCGGGCAACCGCGGCGTCGGTGGCGTACGCCTCGCCACCGTCGGAAAAGCTGTCGGGGGTGACGTTGACGACGCCCATGACCCGCGGCTGGTCGAGCGCGACGCCGGCGAAGCGTAGCGCCCTACCCGTACCCCGAGCGACCGCGTCACCGCCTTCGGCGTCTCCTCCGGCGGCCATCCGTGCCGACTGGCTCAGGCGCCGGTCTGGGGTTCGGCTTCCAGTCCGCCCGGCGCCGGACGATCCTTGGCCGGCTTGCCGGCGGACGGCACCGACGACCTGCGGCCGCTGTCGCGAAGGTCCTCGCCTGGATCTGGACGGGTGATGAGCTCGCCGCGCAGCACCGCCCCCACCTCCTGGCCGCTGAGCGTCTCGTACTCGAGCAGCGCGTTGGCCAGGCGCTCCAGGTCGTCGTGGCGGGCGAGCAGGATCTCCCTCGCCTGCGCCTCGGCCTCGTCGATCAGCCGTCGCACCTCCTCGTCGATCACCCGGGCGGTGGCGTCGGCGACGTTCTTCTGCTGCGTCACCGAGTGACCGAGAAAGATCTCTTCCTGGTTGTCGGAGTAGCGCAGCGGCCCGAGCTTGTCGCTGAAGCCGAACTCCGTGACCATGCGCCGCGCCATCGCCGTCGCCTGGAGGATGTCGTTGCCGGCGCCGGTGGTGACGTTGTCGAGGCCGAACACGATCTCCTCGGCGACCCGGCCGCCGAACAGCACCGCGAGCCGCGATTCCAACTCCACGCGCGAGTAGCTGAACTTGTCCCGCTCCGGCAGCGACATGGTGACGCCCAGAGCCCGGCCGCGGGGAATGATCGTGACCTTGTGCAGCGGGTCGTGACGCGGCACAGCCAGCCCGACCAGGGCGTGCCCGGCCTCGTGATAGGCGGTGAGCCGCTTCTCCTCGTCGGTCATGACCATGGAGCGGCGCTCGACGCCCATGAGCACCTTGTCCTTGGCGGCCTCGAAGTCGAACATGGTCACCAGCCGCTTGCCGGCCCGCGCCGCCAGCAGGGCCGCCTCGTTGACCAGGTTGGCCAGGTCCGCGCCGGAGAAGCCAGGGGTGCCGCGGGCAATGACCCTGGGATCGACGTCGGGCGCCACCTGCACCTTGCGCATGTGCACCTTCAGGATCTGCTCGCGGCCGACGATGTCGGGGTTCGGCACCACCACCTGCCGGTCGAAGCGGCCGGGGCGGAGCAGCGCCGGGTCGAGAACGTCGGGGCGGTTGGTGGCGGCGATCAGGATGACCCCGTCGTTGGACTCGAAGCCGTCCATCTCGACGAGCAGCTGGTTCAGCGTCTGCTCGCGCTCGTCGTTGCCGCCGCCGAGCCCGGCGCCACGATGGCGGCCGACCGCATCGATTTCGTCGATGAAGATGATGCAGGGCGCGTTCTTCTTGCCCTGCTCGAACATGTCGCGCACCCGCGAGGCGCCGACGCCCACGAACATCTCGACGAAGTCGGAACCGGAAATGGTGAAGAAGGGGACGTTGGCCTCGCCGGCGATGGCCCGGGCCAGCAGCGTCTTGCCGGTGCCGGGAGGGCCCACCAACAGGCAGCCCTTGGGGATCTTGCCGCCCAGGCGCTGGAACTTCTGCGGGTCGCGGAGGAACTCGACCACCTCCTCCAGCTCCTGCTTCGCCTCCTCGATGCCGGCGACGTCGCCGAAGGTCACGCGGCCGGTCTTCTCGGTCAGAAGCCTGGCCCGCGACTTGCCGAAGCCCATCGCCTTGCCGCCACCCGACTGCATCTGCCGCATGAAAAAGATCCACACGCCGATCAGGAGCAGCATCGGGAACCAGGAAATCAGCACGCTCCACAGCGTCGGCGCACCCTCCTCCGCCGGCTGAGCGTTGATCCGCACGCCCTTGTCCTGGAGGATGCCGATGAGGTCGGGATCGTTGGGCGCGAAGGTGGCCAGCGGCCGGCCGTCGCGATAGAGGCCGGTGATCTGCTGGCCCTTGACGGTGACCTCGCGAACCTCGCCGCTCTCCACTTGATGCATGAACTCGGAGTAGGCGAGTTGCTGGCGCGCTTGCTGCGGCGCCGCCCCCTGAAAAAGGTTGAACAACGCAAAGACGAGCAGCGCTACGATGACCCACAGCGCCAGATTTCGACTCATGTTCACGTGGCGACCCCGTGTCGCTTGCGGTTGTCGGGGGGTGCGTCGGCAGTATGTCGGCGCAGCCGAGTGCCGGCCGAGGATTGGCAAAGCGGCTTATCCTCATCCGGATAGATAATGGTAACGCAAGTTCAAGCAAGGCAATAGCCGGGCCCGGACAGGCTTCGCCGCGGCCGGAAACCGACGCCGGCGAGCCCTTCCGCCACCGGGTCCCGGCAGAGGCCGAGGTTCGGCGCCGCGACCAGCCCGAACTGGTCGTAGATGGCGGGCAAGCTCACCGCCGCCTCCCTGGGAAGCTCGTCGGCGAGCCCCGGCCACAGGCGCACCGCCTCGCCCCAGCCTGCCCCACCCAACGCCGCGAGGATCAGCTGGCGGTCCGTCCACGCCCCCTTGGCTGGAAAGCGCAGGACGAAGCGGCCGTCCCACTCGACCTCCCTTTCCGGAACGATACGCACAGGTTGGGGCAGCCCCCGCGCCTCGCGGAGGACCAGGATGAGCCTGCCCGTCCCGCCGCCTCCGCCCCTGCCGCGCCAGACGCAGCGGCCGAGGGACGCGGCCGGAGCCTCACCCGTCAGGCAGCGACGGAGCCGGGCGATTTTTTCGGCCGGCGGCGGATAGACGGTCCCGCCCACGGTCGCGGCAATGCGCCCGAGGGCCGCGGCGACCGTAGCCTCTTCGGCCACACCCAGCATCTCCGGATCGAGACGAACGAAGCCGCAGGGATGCACCCGACAGAAGCGCGCCAGCAGCTCCGCGACCGCCTCGTCCCGAGCCTGGCGCGCATGGCGGCAAGCTTCGGCTGCATCCAGCAGCCCGCCCGCCGCTCCGGTGCCGACGGCCGGTGCCGCCCGCAGCCGCGCCCGGGCGTAGGCCGGATCGGCGTTGGACGGGTCCTCGATCCACGCCTGGCCGAGGCTTTCGAGGTAGGCGCGGAGCCGCCCCTTGGGGACCTCGAGCAGCGGCCGCAGCACCCGCAGCGCTCCGGTCTCGACCAGCCCGCTCATGCCTGTCAGACCCGCCACGCCGCTGCCCCGCGCCTGGCGCAGCAGCAGGGTCTCGGCCTGATCTTGGCGATGGTGGCCGACGAGGAGATGGAGGATGCCGCGCTGCCGGCAGCCCTCCAAAAGCAGCCGGTAGCGCTCTGCCCTCGCCCGAGCCTGGATCGCCGAGCGAGGCTTGTCTCCCAGCCAGGGAAGGATCGAGCTGTCGATGCCGCGAGCGGCGAGCCAACGCGCGGTCCGCTCCGCCTCCCCGGCCGAGGATGGGCGCAGGCCGTGGTCGATGATCAGGGCGAGAACCCGGCCGCCGCGCGCCCGCGCCCAGCCATCGGCGAGGAGGCAGAGGGCCATACTGTCGGCGCCGCCGGAGACGGCGACGGCCAGCGCCGGGCGCTTCTCGAACGGAGCCAACGCCGCCATGGCCGCGGCGAACTCACCGTCCGTCAGCGGCGCGGCCTCTGGGGGCGGCGCCTCGCTCCCTGCGGCTATATCCCCATGCTCAGGAACAGCCGGCGCGCCGGCCCTCTTGCGCCGCCTTTTCCTTTACCGCCGCCGGCGCCTGGGGGAAGGCGCGGGAAAGCTCCTTGAAGGTGGCGCAGGCCTCCTTCTTCTTGCCCATCGACGACAGCGACATGCCCAGCTTGAGCAAGGTGTCCGGCGCCTTCGGCCCGGTCTTGCTCGCCTGATAGCCCTCGACGAAGACCTCGGCGGCGCGGGCATAGTTGCCGCGGGCATAGTAGGTCTCGCCCAGCCAGTAGCGGGCGTTCTCCGCCAGCGGATCCTGCGGGTTCTGGGCGAGGAAGGCGGAGAACCCGGCCTCGGCCTGGTCGTACTTCCCCTGACGGAGAAGGTCATAGGCCTGGGCGTACCGCTCCTTCGGGGTCTGCGCCGCGGAAGCGGGGCCTCCGCCGGCCGCGGCGGGGGGCCGCGGCGCGGGAGCCGCGCCCGCCTCTCCCGCCGGCATGCTGCCGAGCGGCCGCGGCTGACGTTCCGGGTAGATCTCGTCCGGCGCCGGGCGGGCGGCCGGCGCCGGCGCCGGCGCGGCTTCGGCAGCCGGTCCCGCCGCCGGTCCTGGGAGCGGCATCAGCGGCGGCGACGCCGGGTCGGCCGTGCCCCCGCCCGCCGTGCCCCCGCCGGCCGCGGCCCCCTGGGCCAGCCGGTACTCCATGTCCGCGGTGAGCTTGTCGAGCCGTTCGCCGAGCCGGCTCACCTGGTAGCCCAGCTCCTCGACCCGGCCGGTTAGCGCCCGCAGGTCCGCTTCCTGCTGCGACTGGCGCACCTCGAGCCGGGCCGCCGCCGGGCCGCCGCCGCCGCCGGCACGGCCCTCCAGGGCGCGAACCTGCTGCTCGAGCTGCTGGACCCGGTTCATCAAGGCGGCCGCGTCGCGGCTCTGCGCCGCCGCCGGAGCGGCGGCGGCCAGGATGATCCCGGCCGCCATGAACGCCGACGCCAGGACCGGCCGCGCGGCCCGCTTGGCCATGCGGCCGCCCTCGTACGGAACGATCAGCTTCCCGCCTCGCTGCCGACGATGACGGTGACGGCACGGCGGTTTTGCGCCCATGCCGACTCGTTGGAGCCCACCACCGCGGGACGCTCCTCGCCGTAGGACACGGTGCGGATCCGGTCCGGGTTGACGCCGAGCGCGATCAGGTAGTCGCGCACGGAGTTGGCGCGGCGGTCGCCCAGAGCCAGGTTGTGCTCGCGGGTGCCGCGCTCGTCGGCGTGACCCTCGATCACGACCGCCAGCGCCGACTGCTGGTTCAGGAACGCAGCCTGCTGGTCCAGCGTTGCCCGGGCCTCCGGAGAGAGGTCCTGTTGATCCAGGCCGAAGAACACCCGGTCGCCGATCTCCACCAGCTTCTGCTCGGCGACCACCGGCGAGAGCTCGCCCTCGACGATATCGCCGGCGCCGACGCCGGAGACGTCGCTTCCTGAGCCGGCGCCGCCCATGGTGTCGGCGTCGGAGGACTCTTCGGACGGCGTCGAGCAGGCGGCGGCGAGGGCCAGAACGGCCGCAACCGCGATCATCCGCATCTGCAACATCTGCTTCCTCCTAGGATGAGAACATCAAGCGTCGCCGCAACCAGATCGCCGGGCCGTTTCGGATCGGCCGCCGGAAGAGCGCAGCAAGTGCAATCCGGTGTCTCCCACGGGCAGGACGGTATTCTTGGGGCTTCACGGATGCAAGGGGGACCACGCCGGATCGGAAGCATCCAGCGGCGTTACGATCTCGCGTTCGTTGTATCCGGTCAAGTCTATGGAATAGAGCCGGGACCGGCCGCCCGAGCCGTCGCTGCCGGCGGGTTGCTTGCGGAAGTACATCAACACCCGGCCGTTGGGCGCCCATGTCGGGCCCTCGACGTGGTAGTTCTCGACCAGGATTCGCTCGCCGGAGCCGTCCGGCCGCATTACCCCGATGGCGAAGCGGCCGCCGTTGATCCGGGTGAAGGCGATGAGGTCGCCCCGCGGCGACCAGACCGGGGTGAAGTACCGGCCCTGGCCGTGGCTGATCCGGCGAACGTTGGTGCCGTCGGCGTCCATCACGTAGAGCTGCTGGCTGCCGCCCCGATCGGAGTTGAAGACGATCTGCTTGCTGTCGGGGGAGTAGCTGGGCGAGGTGTCGATCGCCGAGCTGTTGGTCAGCCGCTTGGTCAGGCGGGTGCGCAGGTCGATGGTGTAGATCTCGGAGTTGCCGTCCTTGGCCATCGACATGACCAGCTTCTCGCCCTCGGGGGAAAAGCGCGGCGCGAACGTCATCCCCGGGAAGTCGCCGACCCGCTCCTCGCGCTGGGTGTCGATGTTGCGGATATAGACCGACGGCGCCCCGCCCGAGTAAGACAGATAGGCGATCTCCTGCAGCGTCGGCGAGAATCGGGGCGTCAGCACCAGTGCGCTGCCGTCGCTGATGAAGCGGTGGTTGGCGCCGTCCTGGTCCATGATCGCGAGCCGCTTGACCCTCCGCGCCAGCGGCCCCGACTCAGCTACGTAGACGATGCGGGTGTCGAAGTAGCCGTCCTCGCCGGTGATCCGCTTGTAGACCGCGTCGGCGATGATATGGGCGATCCGCCGCCAGTTCTCCGGCGCGGTGAAGTAGGCGAGCCCCGCCATCTGCCGCTCGGAGAACACGTCCCACAGGCGGAACTCGACCCGCAGCCGGCCGTCGTCCAGCATCTTGGTGCGGCCATAAAGCAGCGCCTGGGCGTTGATGATCCGCCAGTCGCCGAAGCGGGGCTGCGCGTCCACCGAAGGCTGGGCCTGGATGAAGACCTTCGGGTCGATGGGCGAAAACAGCCCGGAGCGCTCCAGGTCCGCCGAAATCACCTTGGCGATGTTGCGCCCGACGTCCTCGGCGCCGGCGCCCTCGCCCTCGAAACTGACGATGGCGATCGGCAACGGCTCGACCACCCCGCGGGTGATGTCGATGCGCAGCTCCGCGGACGCCGGGCGGACGACGAGGATCAGCACGGCGAGGGCCGCGAGAAGGGCCAGGGTGGCAAGGCGCATCCGCCTCGACATCGTCATGAGCCGATCATCTCCCTGGGGTCGAAGACGAGTGTCATCCGTTTCCATCTTTCATACTTGTCGCGCGGCAATTTGAACGGGTGGCAGCGCGGGTTCAACACCGCGCGCAAGGCGCTCTCCGCGGCGACCCGATAAGCCGGGTCCGCCGCCATCCGCCCCTGATCCTCGATCGCCGCACCGCGCGGCGTGCCGTCCGCGTTCATGTCGACGACGATGCTCACCCGCATGTCCTGAGCGTCGCGGGCACCCGCCGGCAGGTTCCAGCACTGCTCGATCTGCCGGCGCACCATGTCGATCTCGCTCATGGTGACCGGCAGGCTGGCGTCGTAGTTGCTGCTCGCCGCAGCCGACGCAGAACTGCCGCTGGCAGGCGCGCTCTCGCCCTTCTTCTGCTCTCCCGCCGGCGCCTTCTGCTTCGCGGTTTCCACCGAGCGCAGCACCGAGGCGAAGTCCATCTCCGTCTCTTCCGGCTTTGCCGCCGGCGCCTTCTGCTTCGGCTCGGCCTTGGGCTCGGGCTTCGGCTGCACCTTCGGCTCCGGCTTGGGTTCCGGTTTCGGCTCGGGTTTGGGCTCCGGCTTGGGTTCCGGCTTGGGTTCCGGCTTGGGTTCCGGTTTCGGCTCGGGCTCGGGCTTGGGCTCCGGTTTCGGCGCCGGCTCCGGTTCGGCCTTCGGCGGAGGCGGCGTCTTCACCGCCGGCTTCTCCGGTTCGGGCTTCGCCGCTGGCGGCGGCGGTGGCGAAGCCGCCGGCGCCGGCCGCTCGGTTGGCGCAGGCTCGGGCGTTCTGGCCTGCTCGCGCGGCTTCGGCTTTTCCTCCGGCTCGACCTTCTTCTCCTGCCTGGCCGGCGGGACGTTGCTCTTTTCGGCGACATCGACGAGCTCGACGCTCAGCGCCGTCTCGCTCAGGGCCAGCTCGGGGGCCGGGCCGGGCAGACCGAAGTACCCGAGGAGAACGACGGCCAGGTGGAATGCGAGCGAAAAGAGCAGGGCGCGGCGCATCATCCTCAGCGTGTCTTCGCCTTGCTCGTGCGCGCGGCGTTGGCCTGCGGGCCTTCGTTCGGCGCCGACGCGAGCAGCGCGATCTTGTTGAAGCCGGCCGCGTGGATCGCGCCCATCACCGCCATCACCCGGCCGTAGTCGATAGCCTGGTCGGCGCGGACGAAGATCCTGACGTCCGGGTTGGTGCCGGCGATGGCGCGGATCTTGGGCGCCAGCGCGTCGATCTCGACCGCCGTGTCCTGGACGAAGATCTTCCCGGCGCGATCGACGCTGACCGACAGCGGCTCGTCCTGGCCGGAGATGGCCGGCGCCTGGGTCTCCGGCAGGTCGACGTTGACGCCGACGGTGAGCAGCGGCGCGGTGACCATGAAGATCACCAGCAGCACCAGCATCACGTCGACCATCGGGGTGACGTTGATGTCGGTCATCAGCGAGGTGCGCGACCGGCCGAAGTCCGCACGCCTCCGGTTTTTTAGGACAACGGCCATGAGCTTATGTCCGCTCCTCGATCTGCCGCGAGAGGATCGCCAGGAACTCGCCGGCGAAGCCGTTGAGCCGACCGGAGTAGCGGTCGAGGTCGCGCGAAAGCTTGTTGTAGGCGAGCACCGCCGGGATCGCCGCGAGCAGGCCGAGGGCGGTTGCGAACAGCGCCTCGGCGATGCCCGGGGCGACGACGGCAAGGCTGGTGTTCTTGGTCGCGCCGATCGCCTCGAAGCTGTTCATGATCCCCCACACCGTGCCGAACAGGCCGATGAACGGCGCGGTCGAGCCGGTGGAGGCGAGAAAGGTCATGTACCGCTCGATGCGGTCGAGCTCGCGGTTGGCGGTCACCTGCATCACCCGCTCGATCCGGTCCTGGACGCCCTCGCGCGAGGGCCGGTCGCCGTTGCTGCGGTTCGCGCCTCTTCGCCATTCGCGCATGGCGGCGACGAACACCGCAGACATCGGGTCCTGCGGCCGGCTGCCGATCCGGTCATAAAGCTCGTCGATGGCGCCCCCCGACCAGAACGCCGTCTCGAAGGTGTCGGCGCGGCCGTTCAGCCGGCGCAGGCTCACCACCTTCTCGAAGATGATCGCCCAGCACCAGATCGACGCCGCGAGGAGCAGCAGGATCACCGACTTCACCACCCAGTCGGCGTTCCAGAACAGCGCCAACATCGACAGGTCATGCGGGGCGGCGGTGCCTGCGAGGCTCACCGCATCGACTACGTTGCCTTCCATTCGTCGGCAGATCCCTTGGTTGTGCAAAGATCCTCGAGCGCGGCGCGAACCGCGGCGGGAAGCCTGGCCGGGCGGCCGTCAACCGCGATGCAGGCCAGCGTGGTCGCGACCTTAACCAGCGGCAGCGCGTCGCGCAGAATGAGCTGGCGTCCCTCGAACGAGGCCCCCGCCACCCTGGCCACCCGGGTGCGCACCTCCAGCGCGTCGTCGAGCCGCGCCGGCAGGCGGAAGTCGACGGTGCAGCGGCGCAGCGCGAACAGCACTTCGAAGCGCTCCAGCAGCTCCCCGTGACTGAAGCCCGCGCAGCGCATCATCTCGGTGCGCGCCCGCTCGGCCAGGCGAAGGTAGCTCGTGTGGTAGGCGACGCCGCCCGCATCGGTGTCTTCATAATAAATGCGTGCGGCAAAGATGTGGACGCCGCCGTGGCAGTGCCCCATGGGCGGCTCAGTCATCGCCGGGCTCGCCCAGAAGATCGAGCTGGCCCGCAACCGGCCGCGCCGGCAGGCCGAGGCAGCGGTAGCCCTCGGGGCCGAGGGTGCGGCCGCGCGGCGTCCGCATGACGAAGCCCCGCTGCAGCAGGTATGGCTCGATCACGTCCTCGATGGTGTCGCGCTGCTCGGAAAGCGCCGCCGCCAGCGTCTCCGCCCCCACCGGGCCGCCGCGGTAGGTCTCGGCGATGCAGCGGAGGTAGCGCCGGTCCATGGCGTCGAGGCCGTGGGCATCGACCTCGAGGCGGATCAGCGCCGCATCGGCTGCGCCCCGGTCGATGCAGGCGAGGTCGGCGACGGCAGCGAAGTCGCGCACCCGGCGCAACAGCCGCACCGCGATCCGCGGCGTTCCCCGCGATCTGTGGGCGATCTCGAGCGCGCCGTCCGCCTCCAGCGGCATCGTCAGGATGCGCGCCGCCCGGCGGACGATGCGGACGAGATCCTCGGTTCCGTAGAACTGGAAGTGCAGCGGGATGCCAAAGCGCTCGCGCAAGGGCTTGGTAATCAGACCGGTTCTGGTCGTGGCCCCGACCAGGGTGAACGGCGGCAGATCGATACGGATCGAGCGCGCCGCCGGCCCCTCGCCGATCATCAGATCGAGCTTCCGATCCTCCATCGCCGGATAAAGGATTTCCTCTACCGGCGCGGAAAGCCTGTGGATTTCGTCGATGAAGAGAACGTCACGGGGCTGCAGGTTGGTGAGGATGGCGGCAAGATCCCCGGGTCTGGCGATCACCGGCCCGGAGGTGGCGCGAAAGCCCACGCCGAGCTCGCGGGCGATGATCTGCGCCAGCGTGGTCTTGCCGAGGCCCGGCGGCCCGTACAGCAGCACATGGTCGAGCGGTTCGCCGCGGCCGTCGGCGGCGGCGACGAACACCCTGAGGTTGTCGCAGATCGGCTTCTGGCCGATGAAGCCGTCGAGGCTGGTCGGCCTGAGCCCGGCGTCGGCATCGTCCTCGACCGCCGCCGGGGCCAACACCCGATCCTCCGAAAGCGGGGCATTCGCTCCCTCGGCGGTCATGCCGGCTGCTCCTTGGGCGCAAGCCCGGCGAGGCTCGTGGCGATCAGCGCCTCGATGCCGGCCTCCTCACCCAGCGCCTCGCGCGCCGCCGTCACTGCATCCAGTGCCTCGCTGGGACCGAAGCCAAGGTTCACCAGCGCCGAGACGGCCTCGCCCAGCGGCGCTCCCGCCCCGCCGCCTGCGGCCAGCGGACGGCCCACCGCCACCCGCGGCGCCGTCACCGCCGCGTCGCGCAGCTCAGCGATGATCCGGGTCGCGAGCTTGATGCCGACGCCCGGCGCGCGGGTGATCATGGCCCGGTCGCCGGCGGCGATGGCGCTCGCCAGAGCCTCCGCCGGAACGGCCGAGAGGATGGCCATGGCGGCGCGGGCACCGACCCCCTGCACGGTGATCAGCCGGCGGAACCAGTCTTGCTCATCCGCGTCGGCGAACCCGAACAGGGAGATTGCGTCTTCGCGCACCTGCGTTTCGATCAGCAGGCTGGCTGGCTCGCCGGCTGCAAGCCCCGCCAGCGTGCGCTGGGAGCAGGCGACCAGGTAGCCGACGCCGCGGACGTCGATGACCAGGGCGCCATCGCCGAAGCTGTCGATGATGCCGGTCAGCTTCGCGATCATCGCGCCGCCGCGGCGAGCCGCCGCGCCGTCTCCCGGTGATGCGCATGACAGATGGCGACGGCGAGGGCGTCGGCGGCATCGTTGCTCGCCAGTTCGGCGCCGGGCAGAAGCACGCCGACCATCATCTTCACCTGTTCCTTGCCGGCGTGGCCGCTGCCGACAACGGACTTCTTCACCAGATTGGGCAAGTACTCGCTCACCGGCAGACCGGCGCGGGCGCTGACCAGCAGCGCCGTGCCCCTCGCCTGGCCCAGGCGCAGGGTCGAGGTGGCGTTGCGGTTGACGAACGTCTCCTCGATCGCGGCCTCGGCGACGCTATAGCGGGCGATCACCGCCTCCAGCCCCTCGGCCAGGCGAACCAGCCGCAGCGCCAGCGGCTCCTTCGGGTTGGTCCGCACCACGCCGTCGCCGACGTGGCGAAGTCGCCCGCCCTCGACCTTGATGACGCCCCAGCCGGTCGCACCCAGGCCGGGGTCCAGGCCGAGAAGCCGCATTCAGCAACCGGTCCGGGCGCCGCGACGCCGGGCGCGGCCGGCCGGATCAGGCACTCAGCCGCTCCATGACCTCGTCGGCCACCTCGACGTTCGAGGCCACCCGCTGCACGTCGTCGTTGTCGTCGAGGACATCGAGCAGCTTGAACAGCGTCGCCGCGGTGTCCTCGTCGACCGCAACGCCGGCCAGCGGCTTCCAGTCCAGAACCGCCGCGGCCGACGGCCCGAACCGCTGCTCCAGCGCGTCGCGAACCGCCGAGACCTCGTCCGGCGCGCAGGTGATCTCGTGGGCCTCCTCGGTGGAGGTGACGTCGTCGGCGCCGGCCTCCAGCGCCGCCTCGAACATCTCCTCAGCGCTCGCCGCCTCGGGAGGGAAGCGGACGACGCCGATGCGCTCGAACTGGAAATTGACGGTTTCGCCGAAGGCGCCGCCGTGCTTGCTGAAGGCGGCACGAAGCTCGCTGGCGGTGCGGTTGCGGTTGTCGGTCAGGGCCTCGACGATCAGGGCGACGCCGCCCGGGCCATAGCCCTCGTAGCGCACCTCTTCGTATTGCGCGCCGCCGTCCTCGCCGGAGCCGCGCTTGATCGCCCGCTCCATGGTGTCCTTGGGCATGTTGGCGGCCTTGGCGGCGGTGATCGCCGTGCGCAGCCTGGCGTTGAACTCCGGGTCGGGCAGGCCGGTGCGCGCCGCCACCGTGAGCTCGCGGATGAGCTTGGTGAACGCCTTGGCGCGCTTCGCATCCTGCGCGCCCTTGCGATACATGATGTTTTTGAACTGGGAATGGCCTGCCATAAGAGCCGTCGCCTGAAGGCGCGATGAGGTGGCGTTCCTAAAAGGTGTCTACCACATCTAGCCGCGCCGCAATAGGGCGTCGCGGAACGAAGCGGGACGCCGCGGTTGGGCCTCCGTTAGGCCGCGCTTACGACGCCAGCGGCCACTGTGGAACGAGGCTACCGCCGACCCGCAACGGCCCCACCTGCACCGCCTTTCCGCTCGAAGGGTCGGTTTCGACGTAGACGCCGCAGAGCGTCGCCGCGCCGTTCGCCGGCTCCAGCCGGCCGGTGGGCATCTTGGCGACGAACCGGGCGATGGCCGTCTCCTTCTGCATGCCGATCACCGAATCATAGTCGCCGCACATGCCGACGTCGGTCATGTAGGCGGTGCCGCCGGTGAGGATCCGCGCATCCGCGGTCGGAACATGACTGTGGGTGCCGACCACCAGCGACACCCGGCCGTCGAGGACGTGACCGATCGCCATCTTCTCGCTGGTCGCCTCGGCGTGCACGTCGGCGACGATGCAGTCGACAGAGGAGCCGAGCCGCTGGTTCTGCAGCGCCCGTTCGGCGGCGACGAACGGATCGTCCAGCGGGTCCATGAACAGCCGGCCCATGACCTGCAGCACCATCAGCCTGAGGCCGGAGCCGTTGGCGTAGACCTGCGCGCCGATCCCGGGCGTGCCCTCCGGGTAGTTCAGCGGCCGCAGCAGCCGGGTCTCGCCGCCGATGTAGGGGATGATTTCGCGCTGGTCCCAGACGTGGTTGCCGGTGGTGATCACGTCGACGCCGGCGGCGAAAAACTCCGCACAGATGTCGCCGGTGATGCCGAACCCGTGGGCGGCGTTCTCGCCGTTGACGACGACGAAGTCGAGCTCGAGCCGGCGACGCAGCTCCGGGATCAGGCTGGTCACGACCTTGCGCCCGGACTTGCCGACGACGTCGCCGCAATAGAGGACCTTCACGACGCGGCCCTTGCCAGCGACCGGTCGGTGAGCAGCCAGTCCATCCGTTGGTCCAAAGGCCCGTGCGGCACAGCGTCGAACCGCTGCGCCGCGTAGGCGATGCCGATGGCGACGACGGGAGCCGCCGCCCGCAGCGCCGCCAGCGTCCGGTCGTAGTAGCCGGCCCCCTGGCCCAGGCGCCAGCCCTCCGCGTCGAAGGCGAGCAGCGGAACGATGAGTGCGTCGGGCACGACCTCAGGGGCGGACGCAAGCGGCTGCCAGGTTTCGTGCTCGCCGGGCTCGACCTCGTCCAGCGGCGCCCAGCGGCGGAAGACCAGCGGCGCGGCGCGGGCAACGACCAGCGGCAGCGCGCAGACGCAACCGCGCTCATGCAGGCGGGCGAGCAGCGGGCGGTCGTCGATCTCGGTTGCGATCGGCCAGTAGCCGGCGATCACCGCGCCGGGGCGAACGCCGATTTCGTCCAGGCCCGAGAGCAGGTTGAAGGCGGCCGCGGCCGCGGCCACGGGGCCCTCCTTCTGGTCCGCCACCAGCCGCATCTTGCGCGCCCGAACGCGTAAGGCCTGTTTCTGCTCTTCGAGGGTGGCCATCGGTCCTTGGCTTGCGCTACCGGAACTGGGGAGACTGTCGGGAGATCGTGATGAGAAGCGTGGCGGAGCCGCAGAAGCCGTCGGTCGTGCGATCCTCTCCGGCCTGCGACTGCAGGTGGGCGCCGTATCCCGAACCCGCGGGTCCGGAAGGCACAGCTCCCATATGGATCACTGTTG
>JAXMOZ010000035.1:0-34093 GCA_034382075.1 Rhodospirillales bacterium | reverse complement strand
CATCGGACCCCGAGGCATGTGCGACCGCCGTCTTGTGGTACCAGAAGCAGGAGCGGACGCCGGCTACCAGCGGCAAGGCAACGTGCGGCAGCCACAGCGCGCCCAGCCAGCGCTTCGCCTGCGTTCCCTTCCAGGGTAACTGGTCGTCGCCGACGTAATCGGCGTTCCCGAACTCGGGGATGTTGAGCAGCTCGCTCCACTGCTTCCAGCCGACGATCGCGTAGCGCTGGCCGTCATCGGGGACGTCCGCTTCGCCTAAAGTCTCGAACGCCTGGAGAACCTTCGCTTTGGTCAGGCCGTCGTCGTCGCTGCCGATGAACCTGGGCGCCCGCGCCAGTTGGTCGATGATGAGTTCGTCGGTCTTCCTGCCGAGCGCATACGCTCCCGCCTTGGCGACCACCTGCTGCTCGTCGATGTTCGTCTTCAGCTCATCGAGCTTGTCGATCCAGTCGCCGGCATAAAAATCCTGAAGCACACACTCGACCGGCGCGTGCTCGACATTCATTACCGGGACCTTGCCGTGGCGCGCCTTGGTGCTCGCGGTGCCCTTGCCGACCCGCTGAAAGGTCGTCGAGGCGCCGACCACGTTGTCCTTGGTCCGGACGGTCGGGCGTAACTTCGAGCCCATCTGCTGGTAGCTGACGTGGACAAGAGCTTCGAAGTTCTTGATGAACGACTGGGGAATGCTGAGTGACAACGATGGTCTCCTGACCAGAATGGCCGCGGCCGGCGTCGGCTTGGCAGGTGCCGAGGCAGCAGGGCCCGTGTTCCGCTACGGCGCTTCGGCCGCAGCTCCCTGCATTTGTCGTCCGCGGAATAAAAAACGGGGCACCGGCTGCCGGCTGCCGATGCCCCGGGGGGAGCGGCGCCGAGCGCGCTCACCCCTAACTAATGGTCGTAAAGCTGCCGGAAGCCTTCGCGGACCTTCTCGACGAACCCAACATCGCGGTCTCGCCAGTAGCGCGGGTCGCGCATCATCTGCTTCAATTCGCTCTCCGTCGGCGGCGTCATGCCACGCCCACCGTTGCGCAGGAGCTCGGGCTCGTTCCCGGACATCATCTTGTGCATGGCAAGAACGCCCTCGCGGCTGCAGGCGAGAGTGTTGAAGGTCTCCGGCGGCAGATTGCTCTCTCCCCAAAGCCGGATCTGCCGGGCAGCGTGGCGCCAGGGCTCCTCGCCGCCGAAGTCCTGCTTCAGCCGCTCGACTTGGCTCTGTGCTTCGACGCTAAAGGCGAGCTCGGCGACGACAGGCAGGAGATGCTGGGTCGCCAGATCGTAAACGAGCTGCACCTGTTCCTGGTCCAAGCCGGCGGCGTGCAGCTTCTTGTTGACCTCCAGGTCGCTTGCGAAGAGATCGTTCTCGACCTTGATCGCATAATCCTCGGGACGCGCCGGGACGCTGCGCTTGCTTTCGCCCGCCTGTCGTTCCAGGTCCAGATACGCCGTGATCAGCGCATGGGTCCGAACCATGCCCGCGTCTTCATCCCAGAAGCGCTCCGGCAGGTCCGTTGGCCGTGCCTCTGGGAGCGCAGCACCTCCGGCGACGTTCGCGACCGTGTCGGGATGATCGGCCTCCTGCATCTCGCTCTGCTCTGGCTCGATGGTGCTCATGCTTATGCTCCGGGTCGCCGGTTGATCGCGGTTCGCTCGCGCCCGCCGCGGCGGACGCATGAAAGGATGAAGGCGACAAGCTGCTTCTGGCCCTCAGCGTGGCGCAGCGCCGCCTCGGAGGCGTCGGGGCCGAACATGCGGCTGAAGGCCACCCGCCGAAGCTCCGCAAGAACGCGCTGCCCATCCGGGGTGGCGAAGCACCTCGCGAAGGCGGCTGCCGTATCCTCGCCATCGGCCGCGTGATCTTCGCCGAGAAGGCCTGGGGCATCGGCCGGCTGCAGCTGTGGCCAGTCTTCGTTGCTCAGCATGATCGTGCCCTTTGCGTGCCGGCCGCGCCGGCTCTAGCCGGCGGCATGGATCACCTCCGCGATCTCGTCGGGCAGTTCGCGAACCAGCTCTCCGGGCACCCCCAGCGCGTGCGCGAGCCAGCGGGCCGCGGCGGCCTGATCCACGGCGGCCATGGCCTCGGGACCCAGTGCGCGGACCGAGTCCAGCCAAATCATCGTGTTCTGAACGTCCCGCTGCGCCTGGTGGCGCGCCTGCGGCGAGCGATGCTCGAGCGCGACGATACGATGATCCAGCGAGAGCTCGGGGATCTCGCCGCGGCGCGCGAGCAGCATCCGCGCGCGGACCACCAGCGGCGTCAGCAGTTCCGATTGCAGCCGGCCATACGTGGCGCTCAGCAGCCGCGCCGTCTCCGCCGCGCGTTCCAGAACCTCGGTCGCGGTCATTCGCGCCCCGCCCACTTGGCCAAGCTGGTCGACGAGCAGGGCCTTGCGGATGCGGCTGCGGACCTGATCCAGAACGAGCTCGGAGACGTCGAAGCGCCCGGGCGCCTCGAGCGGGGTCAATCCCGCCGATCCGACGGCCTTCGGGATTACCGTTCCCGGGACCAGCTTGATGTTTGCCGGGTTGATGACCCCGTCGTCGTCGACCTGCCAGATGCCGGTCACGGCGATCGAGGCGTTCTTCAGCACCAGTTCGACTACCTTGTTCGCCGTTTTGATGTCCGGCAGCGCCTTCATCACGGGGGAGCGGCCATAGCTTTCCCCAGGCGCCTTCGACCAGCGAAAGTTGATGAAGGGGGAGGTCGAGAAGCGTCCTTCGCTGAGGACCGTGAAGCCCCCGGCCGCCGTCTCATTCTCGGCTACGGCTAGGTAGGCGTACTCGTGCCCCTCCGGGACCACCGCTTCCACGACCGGCACGGTGGCGTCGCGATTTTGCTGGACGATTTCGACCAGCCGGTGCGCGCCGTCGGCCTGCGCAAAGCGGTCCAGCACGGTCGCCGCTGGCAGGCGGCTGCGCCTGAAAGTGATATCGAGGCGGCCCGACGGACCCTCCTCGAGCACCACCTGCGCCATCGGCACGGCGGTGAACCTGAACGCAGACTCCGCTCCCGGCGAAGCCTCTTCGAACATCAGGCAAGCGGTGCCCGCGGTCACCAGATCGAGATAACACTGATGCATTTCGACGACGAAGTTCGACCGGTCGAAATTGGCCTGAAGCACCCGCGTCATTCGCTCGAGATCTGCGGCCATGAGGTGGCGAAGACCGGCGTCGGCGTCCGGGCCGGGCACGAACGCAAACCAGCTCGACCACGGCGGCGTGAGCTGGGCCATGAGGCTGGCGGCGAGCTGGTCCACCGCATCGGGCGCCGTCGCGTCGAAAAGCCGCTCGCTTTTCTTCTCTCCGCCGCCGCCCTGGCGCAGGGCGCCTTCGCGTTGCGGGAGCGCGAACTCGTAGCAGTCCTGCCAGTGCGCCTCCCAGGTCATGCGGCGGCCGCGCGCCCGGGCGTAGCGCTCGAGCACGCGCTTGGGGTCGAGCCGGGTCATCAGCATTCTCCAGGGGACGCCGGAAGGCTCCGTCGGCAGCGAGCCTCGGCGCCTTAATGTTCGGCAGGACGTGGGGGCTCGTCGCCGATCGGCCTGCCGTCCTAAATCTGGACACACGGGTATCAGCGACGAGGCGCACCATACTAGGTCTATGAACCTATGTCAAGGTCAGCGCTCCTATAGCGAACAAGATGATCATGGAGTTGCCGCGGCGTAATGATCGACCAGGCGTGGATTCCCAGGATCCGCTTGACCGCTTCCACGCAGGTCACTGGAGCCAGCGGCGCCAGCTTTGCCGGCGCTTCACGGACCCAGGTCCGGATGGCTTTCAACCCCTGTCGCTCGTACCAGCGGGCCAACTCGTCGGCCGAAAAGCCCTCCACCACGCTGAGCGCCGTCTTGTGCGACAGCGGATCGATCACGACCCAGGCGGCTCCGAGCTTGACCGCGACCAGGCAGTGACGGAACCGCGGGTGAAGAAGCCGCAGCCACTTGAGTTGCGTGTCGCTGGCGAACAGCACGATCGCAGGCGTTGGTGCGGACCCTGGCTCCGCCTCTTTCCGGTCCCGGCTGCCGGCCGGGTCGCCGGCTGGCCTCGGTCTCACTCGACGATGCCCTTCGCCCGCAGCGGGCTGGACAGCCGGTCCATCGCCTCCGTCCAGAAGCGCGCGGCGCTCGCCTGTTCCGGACAGCGCGGATCCGGCGTGCGCTGCAGGAGCCCGAAATACCCGAGCACCTTGGCGTGCCCGGAGCCGATGACGCCATCGCGAAGGAGCCGATCGGCGGCGCAGAAGACGTCGTCCGGGTCGCACGGGCGGATGGTGGAGCCGATCTCGGGATCGATCCTGGCTCCGTCGCGGCGCACCTGCTGGCAGCGGACGAACCAGAACCAGGCTTCCTCGGCGCTCTCGAACGCGATTGCCGGCGGCTGAGCGTGGCTCTTGGGAATGTAGCGTTGACGGCGCATGATACCGTTCCCCCCGGAACACAAGTAGAACATGCACCTTATCATATAGGACTATTTACCGCAGTCAACGCCCGGATTAAGCCGATCTTCCTAGTGCGCCGACCGCTTACCTGTAAGACAATGTTCCCATGCTCCAGCACTCCGAGATCTGGCGGGCTATCGACCTCCTTGCCGACCAGCGCGGCATGTCGCCCTCCGGGCTCGCCAAGCGCGCCGGCCTTGACCCGACCACCTTCAACAAGAGCAAGCGGATCACCAAGGACGGGAAGCTTCGCTGGCCGAGCACCGAAAGCATCTCCAAGATTTTGCAGGCCAGCGGGGCGACGATCGGCGAGTTCATTTCCCTTCTGAACGAGAACTCCAACCAGGCGAACTTCCAGAAGCTTCCGTTGATCGGCTTCGCCCAGGCGGGAGCGGATGGCTACTTCGACGACGCCGGTTATCCGGCGGGATCGGGGTGGGACGAGGTGGTGTTTCCCGATTCGCGCGACGAGCACGCGTATGCGCTGGAAATCAGCGGCGACAGCATGGAGCCGGCTTACCGCGACGGCGACGTCATCATCGTCACTCCGCTGGCGCGGCCGCGGCGGGGCGACAGGGTCGTGGTCAAGACCCGTGCCGGGGAGGTGATGGCAAAGTTGCTTCGCCGGCAAACGGCGCACCGGATCGAGCTCGAGTCGTTCAACCCCGCCCATGAAGACCGGGTGATCGGCACGGAAGAGGTCGACTGGATCGCCCGGATCACCTGGGTCAGCCAGTAGCGGCCTCGCCGGTGCCTGACGCAAAGGTTGACACGGATATAGGAATGAGACCCTATGACCTATGTCCAACCTGCCGCCCCAGCCGGTGCTCGTCGCCATTGAAGATCTGCTGCGCCGATATGACGGGCCGGTGCCGGGCGAAGACGTGCTCGGCGCGATAACCGGGCAGCCGGCCGACCTGCTCCGGCTGCGGGCAATAAGCCGCGAGATCGACCGCTTGGTTCTTGGCGTTGGCCGCGTGATCGCTGCCCGCGGGGAGGATCTGCGCCGCTCCCCTGCCTCGTCCGAGCCGCCCGGCCCAACCACCGATGAGCTGTCGGACCGGCTCCGCCGCTACCGGATGCTCGGCATCCGCTTGGCGGGAAGCCTGACCCGCTGCTAGCGCGGCCGGCTAGAACAACGTCCCTTGGTCGTCGCTTTGCGTCGTCCGCCGGCGCGTCGGCGGCCTCGTCTTGCCGCTAGACCGCGCCTCGACCACGGCCGAAGCCTCGCCGTCCTTGAAGCGCAGGTTCAAGCGGTCCCCGCGGGCCACCGTTTCAATGCTGGTCACCAGCCGTCCGTTTTCGTTATAGGCAATGACGTAGCCGCGGCGCAGCGTCCGCTGATAGGAGCAGCTGTCGAGGAGGTCCGCCACCCGTGTCAGCCGGTGGCCTTGCTCGCGGACGAAGCCCTCCATGGCCGAGCGCAGCATGCGCCCCTCCGCCACGAGATGCCCGCGCTCTCGCTCGAGCCGCTGCTGCGGGCTGGCCAGCCGATCGCCCAGGTGCTGGACCCGCCGCTCGAGACGGGCAACGTGCGCCGTCATGCACGCGCCGAGCTTCTCGCCACGGTCGTCCAGCCGCTGCATCGCCGCGCCCAGGAGCTGATCCGGCCTGGGCAGGCCCCGGCACAGCCCCTCGACGTGCGTCCGCCGCTCCGCCAGCGTCCGCAGGACCGCGCTCCCAAGCCGGGTCTCCGCCCCTTGCAGCTGCGTCAGCAACTCGACGCGCACCGGAACCGCCATCTCCGCTGCCGCCGTCGGCGTTGGCGCCCGAAGGTCGGCGGCGAAGTCGAGGAGGGTCACATCGCTTTCGTGCCCGACCGCCGAGATCAGCGGAATGTCGCTGGCCGCCGCGGCCCGTACCACCACCTCCTCGTTGAAGGCCCACAGGTCCTCGAGGCTGCCACCGCCGCGGGCGACGATCAGAAGATCGGGCCGCGGTACCGCCCCCTCCGCCGGCAAGGCGTTGAAGCCATGGATGGCGGCTGCGATCTGCTCGGCCGCCCCCTGGCCTTGCACCTGCACCGGCCATAGCAGCACCCGTCGCGGAAAGCGGTCGGCAAAGCGGTGGAGGATGTCGCGGATGACCGCGCCGCTCGGGGAGGTGACCACGCCGATGATTTCGGGGAGAAACGGCAGCTTCCGCTTGCGCTCCTCGCTGAATAGGCCTTCGGCCGCCAGCGCCTTGCGCCGGTCCTCCAGCAGCTTGAGCAGCGCGCCGCGGCCGGCGAGCTCTACCGTATCGACGATGATCTGGTACTTCGACCGGCTGGGGAAGGTGGTGAGCCGCCCGGAGACGATCACGTCCATGCCGTCTTCGGGCCGGATCCCAAGCCTGAGCGCCGACGTCCGCCAGCAAACGGCGTCGATGAGCGCATCCGCGTCCTTCAGCGCGAAGTAGAGGTGTCCGGATGCAGCGTTCTTGTAGCCGGAAATCTCGCCGCGCACCCGGACCTGGCCGAAGCCGCGCTCGACATGGTGCTTGAGCGCCAAGGACAGCGCGCTGACGGTGAGGACCGGCGGGTTGTGAACAGCCGCCACGGTGCTAGGATCGCTGCTCATGTCGATGCTGCGGGGAACATCATGAACGTCTTGGTCGTCGGATCCGGCGGAAGAGAGCACGCCTTGTGCTGGGCCATCGCCAAGTCGCCGCTGTGCGGGAAGGTCTATTGCCTGCCTGGCAACGCCGGCATCGCCCGGGTTGCCGAGTGTACCCCGATCGCCGTGGACAGGCTCAGCGAAATCGTCGCCTTCGCGCTGGCGAGGTTCGTAGATCTGGTTGTCATCGGCCCCGAGGCGCCGCTGGTTGCCGGCCTCGCCGACATGTGCGAGGCGGCCGGCCTCACCGTCTTCGGCCCGTCCGCGAAGGCCGCCATGCTCGAGGGCTCGAAGGGCTTCATGAAGGACCTCTGCGCCCGTTACGGGATCCCGTCTGCGGCCTACGGCCGCTTCGACGAGCCCGAGGCGGCGAAGGAGTTCATCCACCGCCACGGCGCCCCCATCGTCGTCAAGGCGGACGGGCTGGCCTCGGGCAAGGGCGTGATCATCTGCCACAACGAGAACGAGGCGCACGCTGCGGTCGACCACATCATGGTTGAGGGCGCCTTCGGCAAGGCCGGCAGCGAGGTCATCATCGAGGAGTACCTGCAAGGGGAGGAGGCGAGTTTCTTCGTCCTGACCGATGGCGACACCATTCTTCCGCTGGCCTCGGCGCAGGATCACAAGGCCGCCTTCGACGGCGACCAGGGCCCCAACACCGGCGGCATGGGTGCCTATTCGCCCGCGCCGGTGGTCGACGACAAGCTGGCCCAGGCAATCATGGACAGGATCGTCCGCCCGACGGTGGAGGCCCTGAAGGCCGAGGGCCGACCGTATCGCGGCGTCCTCTACGCCGGGGTCATGGTCACCGACCAGGGGCCGAAGGTGCTCGAGTTCAACGCCCGGTTCGGCGATCCGGAGTGCCAGCCGCTGCTGGTTCGGCTGAAGTCGGACCTGCTCGAAGCCCTCTATGCCTGCGCCCGCGGCCGGCTGGGCGAGGTGACGCTTCAATGGGCCGATGACGCCGCCCTGGTGGTGGTGCTGGCAACCCGCGGTTACCCCGGCTACTTCGTCGCCGGCTCCGAGATCCACGGCCTGGACGCCGCGGCCGGCGTCGATGATGTCGTCGTTTTCCATGCCGCCACCGCGTTCGACAACGGCCACGTGCTCGCGACCGGCGGCCGCGTCCTCGGGGTCACGGCGCGCGCGCCGACGGTCCGTGAAGCCCAGGCACTGGCCTACCGCGCGGTCGACCTGATCGACTGGCCGGAAGGGTTCTATCGCCGCGATATCGGCTGGCGCGCCATCGCCCGGTCCTGAGGGAACGCCTACCGCCTTACCGCCTAGCGCGGAAAAACGCGGGAAGCAGCCGTCCCGCGTCGTACTCGCGGATGCCGCCGTACACGTCCGGGCGGTGGTGACAGGTGGAGTGCGCGTAGATCCGCGGGCCATGGACGACGCCGCCGCCCTTCGGGTCGTAGGCGCCGAAGTAGAGCCGCCTGATCCTGGCAAACGAGATCGCTGCCGCGCACATCGGGCAGGGCTCCAGGGTCACGTAGAGGTCGCAGCCCACAAGCCGCGGCGAGCCAAGGACTAAGGCTGCGGCGCGCAGCGCCAGCATCTCCGCATGGGCGGTGGGATCGGCCAGCGCCTCGACGCGGTTCCCGGCGGCGCCAAGGATTCGCCCCTGGTCCGGATCGACGACGACCGCGCCCACCGGAACCTCTCCGCCATCGGCCGCGCGTCGCGCCTCTTCCAGCGCAAGGCTCATGGCCCCCGCTTGCGACCCGCACCGGTCCGACATAAGGTCTGCCAATGCCTCAGCCCCGCATTGGGATCACGGTCGACGCCGAAGGCGCCGGCGGCTACTCCCGGTTCCCCTGGTTTGCGCTCCGGCAAAACTACTGCAGCGCGGTCACCCGCGCCGGTGGCCTGCCGCTTCTCCTCCCGCATGAGCCGGCGCTGATCGAGGACTACATCGCCGCCATCGACGGCTTGATCGTTTCCGGCGGCAACTTCGACGTCGATCCGGCCCTCTTCGGCGCCGGCAACCGCCATCCCAAGGTGACCACCAAGGACCAGCGCACCGCCTTCGAACTGGCGCTGACCCGCCTCGCCATGGCTGGCGACATGCCGGTGCTCGGCATCTGTGGCGGCCAGCAGTTGCTGCACGTCGCCCTGGGCGGCGCGCTCATCCAGCATATCCCGGACGAGATCGACACTGCCATCGCCCACGAGCAGCCCAACCCCCGTGACGAGCCCGGCCACACGGTGCGGATCGTGCACGGGACCCGCCTTCACCACATCGTTGGCGTCGACGAACTCGCGGTCAACAGCGCCCATCACCAGGCGGCCAAGGGCGCCCCGGCCGGGGTTGCCATCAACGCCGTTGCGCCGGATGGCGTCATCGAGGGCATCGAGGCGCAAAGCCTGCGCTTCTGCCTCGGCGTCCAGTGGCACCCCGAGTTCGAGCTGAGCGAAGGCGACAGCGCGCTCTTCCGCGCCTTCGTCGCCGCCTGCAACGGCGGCTCATGACCCGCTCGCCAGCCTCCTCGGAGCCAAGAAGCGAAGGCGAGCGTATCGCCAAGGTGATCGCCCGCGCCGGGTTGTGCTCGAGGCGCGAGGCCGAGCGCTGGATCGGCGAGGGGCGCGTTTCGGTCGATGGTCAGGTGATAACCTCGCCCGCGCTGAACGTGAAGCCGTCGCAGGGCGTTGCGGTCGACGGCCGGCCACTGCCCGGCGCCGAGCAGCGGCGGCTGTGGCGGTATCACAAGCCGCCGGGCGTACTCACCACCCACCGCGACCCGGAGGGCCGGCCCACGGTCTTCGAGCAGCTCCCCGAGGCGCTCGGCCGGGTCATCGCCATCGGCCGGCTGGACATGTCCTCCGAGGGGCTCTTGCTGCTCACCAACGACGGGGCGCTGGCCCGCTGGATCTCGCTGCCCAGCACCGGCTGGCTCCGCCGCTATCGGGTTCGCGCCTTCGGCCGCGTCGATGACGCCGACCTGGCGCGGCTCAAAGGCGGCATCACCTTGGACGGCATGGCCTACGGCCCGATCGAGGCGCGCATCGACGCCGTCAAGGGCGCCAACGTCTGGGTGAACGTCGCCTTGCGCGAGGGGAAGAACCGGGAGGTCCGGGTCGTGCTGGAACACCTCGGGCTCAAGGTCAACCGGCTCATCCGCGTCTCCTACGGTCCGTTCCAGTTGGGCAGCCTGCCCCGGGGCGAGGTGGCTCCGGTTCCCGGGAAGGTTCTTTCGGAGCAGCTCGGCAAGCGCGCCTCGCCATGAGGATCATTGCCGGCAAGCACCGCGGCCGCCCCATCCGCGTCCCCCACACGGACGCAGTGCGGCCGAGCAGCGACCGCCTGCGGCAGGCGGTCTTCAACATCCTGGATCATCGCGGCGGCCCTAATCCCTACGCCGGTCAATCGGTGATCGACGTGTTTGCCGGAACCGGGGCCTATGGCCTGGAAGCGCTCTCGCGCGGCGCTGCCTTCGCCATCTTCGTCGACTCCGACGCTGCCGCGCTGCGCGGCATCCGCCGCACCGCCGCGTCCATGGCCGAGGGCGGCAACATCGCCGTCCTCAAGCTCGACGCCACCCGGCTCGTCTCGCCGCCGCGCCTCATCCCTGAGCCCGCCGCCGTCGCTTTCCTCGACCCCCCCTACCGGTCGGGGCTCGCGGTCGCTGCGCTGCAGGGCCTGCATGCATCCGGCTGGCTGCGCGAGGATGCCCTGGCGGTCGTCGAGATCGCCGCAACCGAGCCGCTGTCGCCACCCCGAGCCTACACGCTCCTCGACGAGCGGACCTACGGAGCCGGCCGCGTCGTCATTCTCGAATGCGCAGCCGCCACGAAGCCGGACGCCGCCCGGCATTAGCCCGGCTCCCGCTTTGCTTGCCGCAAGCCGCGCGTTGCCTATACTGCGCCGCCTTCTCAACCGGTTAGGATCCAGCAGCCATGGCGCAAGAACGGACCGCGAACAAGGTGGTGCTCGCCTACTCCGGCGGGCTCGATACCTCGGTCATCCTGCGCTGGCTGCGCGATGCCTATGGCTGCGAGGTCGTCACCTTCACCGCCGACATCGGCCAGGGCGAAGAGCTGGAGCCGGCGCGGCAGAAGGCCGAACTCATGGGCGTCAAGCAGATCTTCGTCGAGGATCTGCGCGAGGTCTTCGTTCGAGACTACGTTTTCCCGATGCTGCGCGCCAACACCCTCTACGAGGGGACCTATCTGCTGGGCACGTCCATCGCCCGGCCGCTGATCGCCAAGCGGCAGATCGAGATCGCCGAGGCCGTCGGCGCCGATGCGGTGGCGCATGGCTCGACCGGCAAGGGCAACGACCAGGTCCGCTTCGAACTCACCTACTACGCGCTCAAGCCGGACATCCGGGTGATCGCGCCATGGCGCGAGTGGGACCTGAACTCCCGCGCCAAGCTGGTCGCCTATGCGCAGGCGCATCAGATCCCGGTGCCGACCGACCGCCAGGGCGAAGCGCCGTATTCCATGGACGCGAACCTCCTGCACATCTCCTACGAGGGCAAGGCCCTGGAGGACCCGTGGGTCGAGCCGGGAGAGGAGATGTTCCTGAGCACGGTCGCGCCCGAGGCGGCCCCGGACCGGCCCACGGTGGTCGAGATCGGCTACGAAGCGGGCGATCCGGTCTCGCTGAACGGCGAGGCGCTGTCGCCGGCCACACTGCTCGAGCGGCTCAACGACATCGCCGGGGCAAACGGCGTGGGTCGGGTCGACATGGTCGAGAACCGCTTCGTCGGGATGAAGTCCCGCGGCGTCTACGAGACGCCCGGCGGCACGGTGCTGCTGCACGCGCACCGGGCCATCGAGAGCCTGACCCTCGACCGGGAGGCGGCCCATCTCAAGGACGAGCTCATGCCTCGCTACGCCGAGCTGATCTACAACGGCTTCTGGTTCGCGCCCGAGCGCGAGGCGCTACAGGCGCTGATCGACCAGACCCAACACGGGGTGACGGGAACCGCGCGGCTGAAGCTCTACAAGGGCAACGTCATCGTCACCGGCCGGAAGGCGCCGAACAGCCTCTATGACCAGTCGGTCGCAACCTTCGAGGCCGACAGCGTCTACGACCAGCGGGACGCCGCCGGCTTCATCAAGCTCAATGCCCTGCGTTTGCGCATCGCCAACAGGCAGCGGGGCTGACGGGCCTACGGGCGCGCGGCAACCACGTCCGCAAGCAGCCGGTCGACGAAGCGGGGCACCGACTCGGTCGCCGGCCCATAGATGGCCTCGTCGAACAGGCTGGCCCCGGTGGACGGCTCCAGGTTGAGCTCGACGGCGTAGGCGCCGGAGTAGCTCTTGACGTGGCGGACGAAACCCGCCGCCGGGTAGACGTTGCCGGAGGTGCCGACCGACATGAACAGCTCGCAGGCATCCAGGGCGGCGTAGATCCGGTCGATGGCGAGCGGCATCTCGCCGAACCAGACCACGTGCGGCCTCAGGCCTCCGGCGCGGCCACACGAGGGGCACGTGTCGGCGGTGCCGAGATCGGCGAGCCATTCAAGGAGCGCCCCGCAGGCCTCGCAGCGAATTTTGGTCAACTCGCCGTGCATGTGGATCAGGTTGCGGCTGCCGGCGCGGTCGTGGAGGTCGTCGATGTTCTGGGTGACGACCAGCACTTGGCCCGGCCACTCGCGCTCCAGCCTGGCCAGCGCCAGATGCGCCGCGTTCGGCACGACGGTCGGATCGGCAAGCGCGCTCCGCCTTGCGTTGTAAAACTGGTGGACGAGCGCAGGGTCGCGCACGAACGCCTCGGGCGTCGCCACGTCTTCGAGGCGGACCCGCGCCCAGATCCCGTCGGCGCAGCGGAAGGTATCGAGGCCGGACTCTTTGGAGATGCCGGCGCCGGTGAGGATGACGATGTTGCGGTTGGATGGGGTTGCGCTCTGCATGGGCCGCGGCCTTCTCATGAGCGTGTCGATCAACACGAAGGCTAGACCGGTAGAACCGATGATCAAGGTGTTATTCGTCTGCTTGGGGAACATTTGCCGCTCGCCGGCCGCCGAGGCGTGTTTCCGGGCGCTGCTGGTGCGCCGCGGCCTAGCCGACCGGGTCATGGTCGACAGCGCCGCGACCAGCGGCATGCAGATCGGCAGGGCGCCCGACCCTCGCGCCCAAACCGTGGGCCGCCGCCGGGGCCTCGATCTCGGCCATCTGCGGGCCCGGCAGGTCCAGCAGGCCGATTTCCACCGCTTCGACCATATCCTGGCCATGGACCGGTTCAACCTTGAGGACCTCGGCGCGATCGTCCCGGCCGGAGCGGGGGCCCGGCTCGATCCGTTCCTGGGCGACGGCGCCGGCGGGGCATGCAGAGATGTTCCCGATCCCTACCTCGAGCCCGGGATCGAAGCCTTCGAGCGCATGTTCGATCAGATCGAGGACGGCTGCGGGCGGTTGCTGGAGCGGCTGCGGCGCGAGCACCCGGACGTCCTGGCGGAGCCCGCGGGCGAGCCGGCGGCGGCAGAGGCGCGCGCCCGGTGAGAGCGACGGCCGCGGACCTCGTCATCTTCGATTGCGACGGCGTTCTGGTCGATAGCGAGCCGCTCGCGGCAGCCGCTCTTGCCGAAGAGCTGGCGGACGCCGGCATCGCCACGACCGCTGAGGACTGCCTCGACCACTACACCGGCTTGTCCCTCGACAGCGTCATCGCCGGCATCGAGGCGAGATGGGCGCGGACCTTGCCCTCGGACTTCCGCGAGCGGCTGAAGCAGCGGGACTACGACGCCTTCCGCCGCCACCTCCGGCCCATTCCCGGCGTCGACGCGCTGCTCGCGTCGCTCAGGACGCCCAAGTGCGTCGCATCCTCGGGCTCTTTGGAAAAGCTGGCGCTGACCCTGGGGGTCACCGGCCTCATGCCCCACTTCGCACCCAACGTCTTCTCCGCCGAACAGGTTGCCCGCGGCAAGCCCGCGCCCGACTTGTTTCTATACTCCGCCCGGCGGATGGGCGCGCCCGCAGAGCGGTGCGTCGTCGTCGAAGACAGCGTCGCCGGGGTCACCGCCGCGCGCGCCGCCGGCATGGGCGTCATCGGCTACGCCGGCGGCGGCCACGCCAACCACGGCTATGCCGAGCGGCTGCGGCGGGTCGGGGCCGAGGAGGTGGTGGCCGACATGGCGCAACTGGCGGCGGCCCTGGCTCTGTAGCCGCATGGCCTTCGGGTCGGCGCTCGAACCGCAGCGACCCGCAGCCGCCCGCCTCTTGCGGTGATACTAAGTATCAAGACCTACGAGACGCCACCTACGAGACGCCGCCAAGTATAGTCCGCATGGGAGCTTCGCGAAAGATTCGGGCTTATCCGGGTGCCTGCTTGTGCTATAGTTTCTTTGTGTACTTGAGACGAAGCGTAGGGAAGAACTCCTGAGAGGGCTCGTTCCGGGGGGTGAAGGGAACGAGAGGGGCGCGCGGTTTCGAACGCGTCGCGCCGGCTCCCAGGGGTCCGGAAGCTGACGCCGGGGGCGTCGCCTGTTCAAGGGGGGTTGAGGCGACGCCCCTCTGCCTTCGGTCCGGACAGGTCGTAATCCGCCAGGCGCTCGTAATGGGCGCCGTCGCTGCCGAGGTGGCTGCGGAACAGGGTGAACTGGCTGACCCAGACCGGTCCGACCTGCAGCCCGTTGTGTCGCTCGAGATATGACCCGATCCTGGCCGACACCCCGTTCCTGAAGCGGGCGAGGGTGATGTGCGGCTTGAACTTGCGCCGCTCGGCCGGCAGGCCGGTACGGGTCACGGCCACATCGACCTTGTCGCGGATGCGCACCAGCAGGTCGTTCTTCTCCACCCCCGCCCATAGAGTGTGAACTTTCCCGCTGCTTTCGAAGCAGCCGACCCCGGAGATCAGCATCGGGAAGGCCGGAGAGCGCAGACGCCCCAGAGCCTGGAACACGTCGTCGGCGGTGGCGCCATCCACCTCGCCGATGAAGCGGAGGGTGACGTGGAAGGCGGAGGTGTCGAGCCATCGGGCCCCTGGGAGGCCGGAGCAGACCCGCAAAAGCGCGCTGGTTACGTCTTCCGGAAGCGGGATGGCAACGAACAGACGAAGCAAAAGGCACCTCCCGGCGACTGGAGAAGCCGACGGCGGGTTGAGGATCCCGCTGCGCCGGCCAGTCTAGGCGGTCCTGTCGGGAGATGCTATTGGATCGCTTCGACTGCAACCGGGCGCTGCCGGCCTGAACGACTTCAAAGAGTCTCTGAAGACGCTGCACAACGCGCAGCGCTTCGTCGGCGCTCCTCGGCCGAGGCGTCTTGAAGCGGAAGTGCAGGCGGCCATATAGACCACGAGCCACCCAACCTGAGGATGAGAGGCGACAGATGGCATTGGAACCTGAGAGGAGGTTCGAACTCGGCACACGGACGATGACCGGTGCGCAGGCAGAGGCCGCGCAGGTCGACGTCGGTTTGCGCGAGTACATGCTGAGGGTTTACAACTACATGGCACTCGGCGTCGCCCTGACCGGCGTCATCGCCATGCTCGTCGCGGCCAACCCCGCGGTGATGCAGGCGGTGGTCGGCGGGCCGATGATCTGGGTCCTGTTTGCCGGCATCTTGGGCCTCGGCTTCTTCGCGCCGCGGGTCATGATGACCAAGAGCGTCGGCGCCGCCCAGGCGTGCTTCTGGGTGTACGCCGCGATGTGGGGCGCGCTGATCGCGCCGTACTTCTACATGTATACCCAGGCGAGCATCGCCCGGGCGTTCTTCATCACGGCCGCCGCGTTCGCCGGGATGAGCCTGTACGGGTATACGACCAAGAAAGACCTGACCGCGATGGGCCGCTTCCTGGTGATGGCCAGCTTCGGCATCCTGATCGCGCTCGTGGTCAACATCTTCCTGCAGTCGTCGGGCCTGCACCTGGCGATGTCGATCATCGTGCCGGTGGTCTTCGCCGGGCTGACGGCCTACGAGACCCAGCAGATCAAGTCCTGGTACTACGAGTCCGACACCAGTGACGTCTCGCACCGCAAGGGCATCTTCGGCGCGTTCATGCTCTACGGCAGCTTCGTCACGATGTTCATCTGGATCCTGCAGCTCTTTGGCGTGGCGCGCAGCGAGTAGTGTCGCCGCTGTCGCCCGCCAGGTGCGGTCGGAACCCCCGGAAGCCTTCTTCCGGGGGTTCTTTTTTTAGCTCCGTGCGCTGAACTGCTCGAATGCGTCGACGGCGTAGGCGCCGTAGACCGTGGATGGGCCGCCGCCCATCATGATCGCGACCCCGATCATGTCCATGAACTCCTCGCGGCTGGCGCCGGCCCGGATCGCACCGCGGGTGTGGAAGCCGATGCAGCCGTCGCAGCGGAGCGCGATGGAGATGGCGCAGGCAATCAGCTCCTTCATCTTCGGATCCAGCGCCCCATCCGCCTTGGCGCTGTCCGCGAGGCTCCCGAAGCCGCGCATCGGCCCGGGGATCTCCCGGTGCATCGTCCGCAGCGTGGTCGTCAGGTGGCTTACGATCTCGGTGTAGTCCTTCTCGCTCATCAACGCCTCCTCCGGCTGCCGGCCAAAGGGGGCAGCTTATATTAGACGACGCTGTTGCGCATAGGACGGAAGCGGCTGCGGTCGCCGGGTAACGCCGCAGTTTGTCTTGCCTGCGGCTCTTCTTTGCGAGCAAAATCCGCTCCGGTCTCGTCGCCGCGGCGGCCAGCCGCAAGCACAACGCAGAAACGCAAAGCCGGAGCAAAGGGACCGAGATGCCGTCCGACACCATCCAATTCGCCTGGAAAGCACTGGAAGATCACCGGGCGGCGCTGTCCGCCGTTACCATGCGCGATCTCTTTCGCGACAACCCCCGCCGGTTCAACGAGTTCTCCAAGAGCGCCGGGAACATCCTCCTCGACTATTCCAAAAACCTGGTGACCGGGGAGACGCTGCGCCTGCTTGTTGACTTGGCCCGGGCCGTGGAAGTCGAGACTCGGCGCGAGCGGATGTTCGCAGGCGAGAAGATCAACACCACCGAGGGGCGGGCCGTTCTTCACGTCGCCCTGCGCAGTGCCATCGACCGGCCGATTCAGGTGGATGGCCGCGACGTGATGCCGGAGGTTGCCCGCGTCCTGGAGCAGATGCGGGTGTTCTCGACCGCGGTGCGCGAAGGCGCCTGGAGAGGCCATACCGGCGCGCAGATTACCGACGTGGTCAACATCGGCATCGGCGGCTCCGACCTTGGCCCGGTGATGGTGACCGAGGCGCTCAAGCCCTACCAGAAGGCCGGCCTCACCGTGCACTTCGTCTCCAACGTCGATGGGACCCACATCGCCGAGACGCTGCGCCCGCTGGCCCCGGAGAAGACGCTGTTCATCGTCGCCTCCAAGACCTTCACCACCCAGGAGACGATCGCCAACGCCAAGACGGCGCGGGCGTGGCTGGTCGAGGCTCTCGGCGAGGCGGCGGTCGCCAAGCACTTCGTCGCGCTGTCCACCAATGCCAAGGCGGTGGCCGAGTTCGGCATCGACGTCGCCAACATGTTCGAGTTCTGGGACTGGGTGGGCGGCCGCTACTCGCTGTGGTCGGCCATCGGCCTGCCCATCGCCGTCGCCGTCGGCATGGACCGGTTCGAGGAGCTGCTCGCCGGCGGCCGGGCGATGGACGAGCACTTCCGCACCGCGCCGTTGGAGGCGAACCTGCCGGTGCTGATGGCGATGATCGGCATCTGGAACTCCAACCTCCTCGGCGCGGAGGCCTACGCGGTCCTCCCCTACGACCAGTACCTCCACCGCCTTCCCGCGTATCTCCAGCAGGCGGACATGGAGAGCAACGGCAAGTCGGTTACCAGGGAGGGGCTGCCGGTGGATTGGGCGACCGGACCGGTGCTGTTCGGCGAGCCCGGAACCAACGGTCAGCACTCCTTCTATCAGCTCCTCCACCAGGGCACCCGGCTCGTCGCCTGCGACTTCCTGGCTCCCGCCAACAGCCACAATCCGATCGGCGACCATCACCGGCTGCTGCTGTCCAATTTCTTCGCCCAGACCGAAGCGTTGATGCGTGGGAAGACGCCGGAAGAGGCGCGAGCCGAGCTGGAGGCCGAGGGCCGTTCGGCGGAGGAGGTGGCCTTCCTGTTGCCGCACAAGGTGTTTGCCGGCAATCGGCCGACCAACTCGATCCTGTTCCCGCTTCTGGACCCATTCACCCTGGGGATGCTGATCGCCCTCTACGAGCACAAGATTTTCGTCCAGGGCATCGTCTGGCAGATCAACTCGTTCGACCAGTGGGGCGTGGAGCTGGGCAAGCAGTTGGCCAAGACCATCCTGCCGGAGCTGGAGACCGACGCGCCGGTCGGAAGCCACGACTCGTCGACCAACGGCCTGATCAATGCCTACAAGGAGCTGCGACAGCCGGCGAAATGATCGTCCGCAGGCTTCCGGACGCCGTCGTCAACAGGATCGCCGCCGGCGAGGTGGTCGAGCGGCCGGCGTCCGTGGTCAAGGAGCTGGTCGAAAACAGCATCGACGCCGGCGCGACCTCGATCCAGGTTTTCATCCGCGACGGCGGCCGGGCGCTGATCTCCGTGAGCGACGACGGCTGCGGCATGGCCCGCGAGGACCTGTGGCTTGCCGTCGATCGTCACGCAACCTCCAAGCTTCCGGACGGGGTCCTCGACGACATCCGCTCGTTCGGCTTTCGCGGCGAGGCCCTGCCGTCCATCGCCGCGGTTTCGCGGCTTTCGATCGCATCCCGGCGGCCGGGCGACGAGGCCGGCTGGTCGCTGGAGGTGGCCGCCGGGCACAAGGCCGAGCCGGCGCCGGTCGCACAGGCCGCCGGGACCCGGGTGGAGGCGAGGGACCTGTTCTTCGCGACGCCGGCGCGGCTGAAATTCCTCAAGGCGCAGGCGACCGAGGTCGGCCACGCGGTCGAGGCGGTGCAGCGGCTGGCCATGGCGCATCCGCGGATCGGCTTCGTGGTGACCGACGGCAGCCGCCGCCTGCTGAGCCTGCCCGCGGACGCCGGCGACCTCGCGGCGGCGCGAGCTTCCCGGTTGGAGCGGATCTTCGGCGCCGAGTTCACCCGCTCCGCCGTCGCCATTGCCGGTGACCGCGACGGAGCGCAAATCAGCGGCTTCGCCGGCCTGCCGACCCTGAACCGGCGTTTGGCCTCCATGCAGTTCCTGTTCGTCAACGGCCGGCCGGTTCGCGACCGGCTGCTCTATGGCGCCATCCGCGCCGCCTACCAAGGTCTGCTGCCCTCCGACCGGCATCCGGTGGCGGCGCTCTTCCTCGATGTCCCCACGGGCGAGGTGGACGTCAACGTGCATCCGATGAAGACCGAGGTGCGATTCCGCGACGCCGGCAGGGTTCGCGGGCTCATCGTTTCGGCGCTGCGCCACGCGCTGGCCGAGGCGGGGCATCGGACTGCGGTCACGACCGGGTTCCAGGCCAACGCCGGTGGTGGCGTCGCCCGAGGCGGCGGAGGATGGGCGGGCTATTCCCGGGCGGGGTCACCGCCCGAGGTTCGGCCGCCGCCGGGATTGAGCGACGGCGACCCGGCGTTCGACTTCGGCCGCCCCATCGTCGCCCACGAGCCGGCGCAGGCGCCCGGCGAGGACCAGCCTCCCGGGCCGGACCGGCGCGGCGCCTGGCCGCTGGGGGTGGCCCGGGCGCAGGTGCACGCGACCTACATCATCGCCGAGACGGCGGACGGCGTCGTCATCGTCGATCAGCACGCAGCCCACGAGCGGCTTACCCAGGAACGGCTGAAGCGGGCTCTGGCCGAGCGTTCGCTGCCGCGGCAGGGCCTGCTCATCCCGGAGATCGTGCCGCTGGACCCGCCCAGGGTCGCGGCCCTCGTCGCTCGCGGCGCAGAGTTGGAGGCGCTGGGCTTGGTCGTCGAGGCCTTTGGCCATGACGCGGTGGTCGTCCGGGAGGTCCCGGCGCTGCTGAGCGGAGCCGAGGTCGGCGGGCTGGTGCGCGATCTCGCCGACGAGATGGCGGGCGACGACCCGGCGCTGTCGCTGCAGGAACGGCTGGACAAGGTCATCGCCACGCTCGCCTGCCACTACAGCGTCCGCGCCGGCCGGGCGCTGAACGCGGAGGAGATGAACGCGCTGCTCCGCGAAATGGAAGGCACCGCCTACTCGGGCCAGTGCAGCCACGGCCGGCCCACCTATGTCGAGCTCAAGCTGGCCGACATCGAAAGGCTGTTCGGCCGCCGCTGATCGACATAAACCGGATCGAGGGGAAGCCGCTGCTTGCGGCCTGTGGAGGCAGTGGCGGAGCGCCTACCGCGGCGGCGCACCGAGAACGTCGCGGCAGAACAGCGACCGTCCAACCGCCTCGTCGTGAACCCAGGCGTTCGTGTTCGCCTGGCAATGCTGGCGCAACGCGTCGGCACGGGTGGCGCTGTTGAACTCCTGCCCCAGGGCGTTGCGAACCTGCTGCAGGCCTGGGCCCTGGTTCTGTCCCGCGGCCCGAGCCTGCTCCGCCTCCGCACCACCTGCCGGAGCCGCCGTGGCGGGCGGAGCGGCCGCCGCCGGAGCCGAAGCCGGAGCGCCCGGCGCTTCCACGGTGGCGCCGATCCGCCGGAGCAGGTCCGCGGTGACGATCCCGTCCTGCGGAAGGCCGGCGACGGCCTGGTAGCGCTTGACCGCATCAGCCGTAAGCGATCCGGCAAAGCCGGTGATCGGACCCTTGTAGTATCCGAGTTGGCCAAGTCGCTTCTGCGCCGCAGTGACCCAGGGGGTCGGCGCGCCGCCTGCGGTTGCCGCGTCGCTTGCGGTGGATCCGAAAGGAGCAGCGCCGCCCTGCGGCGATTGCGGCGCGGCCGCGGCGCCGCCGGCCGGTAAAGCTGCCGGTGAAGCTGCCGGCAAAGCTGCCGGCAAAGCTGCCGGTGGCGAGCCCGGCGCCGGCCGAGCGATCGGGTTGATCGCGAGCCCCGTCATGGAGGCATACGGCTCGGCAGGCAGCGGTGTTTGTGGCTCTCCATCGCCGGCGAGGGAGGCGAGCACCGGAGACGTGACGTCGGAGGCTCCGGAAGACGAAGCGCTCCCTCGGCCCGAGCCGGTGGTCGGCGCAGCGCCGGCCACCCTTGCCGCCGGTTCGGTCGCATTCGCTTGCATGAGCCGCTCGAGCATCGCCTGTCGGCCGGCCAAGGCGGCGATGGTCAGCGGGCTCAGGCCGTTCCTTCCCGGTTGGTCCGGGTCGGCTCCCGCCGCCAGCAGCGCTTCCATGATCTCCGGCGAACCGTGCAGAACGGCCTTGTTCAGGAGAATCTCGCCTTCCGCGTCCGTGGCGTTCGGGTCCCCGCCGGTCGCGAGATACCGGCGAACCGCGGCCAGATCGTGGTCATGAATTGCCGTTGCGGCGCCTTCGACCGCCTCGCCGGCGCCCGCCGGCGCTGGATCGGCTGGACCGCCGGCGGCCTCGACGTTCGCAAAATTGGTGAACCAGCCGCTCCGCCATGCGGCAGCGGCGCCGGCCGCCAATAGTGCGACCAGTAATGGTACGGCGATGACGGCGAAGCGCGGCATGCGTCCCTATCCCCGAAACAAGTGCCGTCTCAAGTTGCCGCTGGCGCGGTCTTGACAAGAACGTGTCAATTTCAACCTGGACTGTCAATCCTCCTCACCGATGCTCGCGCCGACCATGCGAGGTAGCGGCGGCCGCGCCGCCCGCCGCCGACAGCCGGCGGTCGCGGAAAGCCCAAACGGGGGTTCTCCATCACCTCGTCCCATAGTAGCATATTACAAGTTCATTGCTACCAGAGGCGGTGCATGCAGCCCCTTCGTGAAGGCCGCACCGGCGGCGAGCCGCCGGTTTCGGTCGCCATCATCCCGAACGAGAGCGACCTGATCGGCCTCAGCACCGAGACGATGGCTCGCCTGCTCATCGATCTCGCCCACGGCAACCCACTGCTGGCCACCCAGCTTCGCCGCCGCCTTCAGGCGCTGCCGCCCCTGCCGAGCAAGAGCCGGGTGGCGGCCAGCGGCGATCCCGCGGCGCTGCTCGTCGGCGAAAGCCCGGCGATGCGGAGGGTCAGGAAGGAAATCAGGCAGTTCGCTTCCAGCGACGCCGCCGTGCTCGTCACCGGCGAAACCGGCACCGGCAAGGAGTTGGCGGCGCGGGCGCTGCACGGGCTGTCGCGTTCGTCCCGCGGACCCTTCGTCGCGGTCAACTGCGCCGGGCTCCCGCCGACGCTGGTATCCTCCGAGCTGTTCGGGCACGAGAAAGGCGCATTCACCGGGGCGCATCAACGCAAGCTTGGCCGGATCGAAGCCGCGCGCGGCGGCACGATCTTCCTCGACGAAATCGGCGACTTTCCCTTCGAGATCCAGGCGCATCTTCTCCGCTTCCTGCAGGAGAAAACCATCGAACGGGTCGGTGGCTGCCATCCGGTCGCGGTCGACGTCCGCGTCATCGCCGCCACCAACAAGGATCTCGCCCAGGAAGTGAAGGAGGGGCACTTCCGCGAGGATCTGTACTACCGCCTGCACGTCCTTCGCCTGCATCTCCCGCCGTTGCGCGCGCGCGACGGCGACATCGAGCTGTTGAGCCGGCACTTCCTCGCCGAGTTCCGCACCGGCTCGGCGGCAAGCCTGTCGCTCGAGGCGATGGATGCCTTGCGGGCGCACTGCTGGCCGGGAAACGTCCGCGAACTGATGGGTCGGGTGCGGCGCGCCGCGGTGACCGCCGAGCAGGGCGAAGTTCGGCCGGGCGACCTCGGCTTCTCCCGGACCGAGCGAAGGCGCCAGCCGCGGCCGGAGGCTTCGGCTCGTGAGGCCGACGCCGAGGCCTCTGCCGATGCCGCGCCTGGAAACGCAACCACGGGAGGCGCGGAGCGGTTCTCGCTTGTTCGGCGCGACCTGCCGCTGACGCTCGCCGCGGCGAAGCGCGACCTGGAGGCGTGGATGCTGCGCGCCAGCCTCGCGTCCAGCGGCAACAACGTCACCCTGGCCGCCGAGCGGCTGGGGGTTTCGCGGGTCACCCTGTACCGGCTGCTCGAACGCCACGGCGTCCGCCACGCCGACGGGGGTTAGTGGGCCACGCGGTAGGCGGTGCGCAGCAGGTCCACCAGATCGAAGATCCTGGCGACGTAGTGGTCGCGCACCGCGAAGGCGCGCTCGTCGCGCCCCTTCAACTGGTCGCCGAGCACGTCGATCAGGTGGTGCAGCCGCCTTCGGTGCAGCCCGACCCGGCGCAGGAGCGGGTCGGCGAGGATGCCGGCGAACGCGGTCGTGGCCGCGGCGACGAGCATCAGCCCGCCGGTGACGCCCACGACCAGCGCCGCAGACGGGGCGGCGGCGAACATGCCGTACCACAGCCCGCCCAGCCCCGCGCCCAAGGGGAAGCCGGCGACCGCCGCCTGATGGGCGATGGCGCCTGCCAGCGCCGGCCCGAGCGAGAGGGCTCCAGGGGTGAGCTCCTTCAGCACCGCCGCGCCGGTGCCGGCGAGGAGCAGATTGTTGACCACCTCCGCGGCCGCGGTGCGCGAGCCGGTGTAGCTGGCAAGAAGGTCCGTGAGCCGCCGGCGGACCTCCGGATCCGAGCGGTGCCGGTCGATCGCCGCGGCAATCGCCGCGAAGGCGCCGGCGAGCCGGGGGTCGGCGAGCATGGCTTCCGCAAGGGCGTCGCGCTCCGACCGCCTCGAGCCGTCGTCGTACGGCAGCTCGAGCAGCCGCGTATGCAGCCGCCAGCCGAGTTCGCGCGAAACCTCGGTGTCAAAGAAGATCCGCCGCGAGCCCAGCCACGCCGCCGCCCGCTCGGCGCCGACGCGCCTGAGTGCCGATGCGCCGCCACGGCTCAGCAGGTACGGCAAGGCGAGCGCGACGTTTGCGGGCGCCCGGAGGATGTCGTAGCCCAGCGCCTTGCGGTGGAGCCGCAGCGAACCGGCGAAGGAATAGGTCTCGTCGACGAACGCCGTCACCCGCTCATGGCGGGTCAGAATGTAGCGGTCGATGCCGGCCTCGACGATCGCCGCGGCTTCGTCCCTGCTCAGGGGCTGGAGGCCGTCCCGGCCTTGGTCCGGTTCAGCCATGGGTGCTGCGTCCATCCGCCGAAGATAGGCCGAGGCCGAAGGGTGCGCGAGGCCGGTCGCGGGGGGCCGCCTCTTTACCCCTCGCAACCACCCGCCGGAGCCGGCATATTAACTTCCATGGGCGCGAAGTTGGCGGTGAGACGGCGAGGCCTGATCGCCGTTGTTGTGGTGGCGGTGGCGCTCCTGTCCGCTGGCTGCGGCCGGAAGGGCCCGCCGGAGCCTCCGCCTGGCGCCGATTACCCGCGTCATTACCCGTCTCGTTGAGCAGGCCGAGAGGCGACCCGTGGATCACTTCGTTTACCGGCGGCACCGCCTCTATGCCGAGGACGTGCCGCTGGAGGTCATCGCCGAGCGGGTGAAGACGCCGGTCTACGTCTATTCGGCGGCGACCATGGAGCGGCACTACCGCGTGTTCGCCGACGCCCTGGCCGGGCTGCCCGCCACCGTCTGCTACGCGGTCAAGGCCAACAGCAACATCGCCGTGATCCGCACCTTGGCCCGCCTCGGCGCCGGCGCCGACGTGGTCTCCGGCGGGGAGCTTCGGGCGGCGCTGGCCGCCGGTGTTCCCGGCAGCCGCATCGTCTACTCCGGTATCGGCAAGACCGCGGAGGAAATGGCCGCGGCGCTTCGCGCCGGCATCATGCAGATCAACGTCGAAAGCGAGCCCGAGCTCGAGACGCTGGACGCCGTCGCCCGCGCCACCGGGCACCGGGCGCGGGTCGCGATCCGCATCAACCCCGACGTCGACGCCAACACCCATGCGAAGATCTCGACCGGCAGGAGCGAGAACAAGTTCGGCATCGAGTGGACCGGCGCGCACCGCGTCTACGCCCGCGCCGCGGCCATGCCCGGCATCGCCGTCGTTGGCGCCGCCGTTCACATCGGCTCGCAGCTCACCGACCTCGGCCCCTACCGCACCGCCTTTCACCGCCTGCGCGACCTGGTGGCGATGCTCCGCGCCGACGGCCATCGGATCGACACCCTCGACCTCGGAGGCGGCCTCGGCATCCCCTACGGCACCGAGAACGTCCCGGTACCCACTCCCGCGGCCTACGCCGATATCGTCCGCACGACGGTGGGCGATTTGGGTTGCCGGCTGATCCTGGAGCCGGGGCGGATGCTGGTCGGCAACGCCGGGGTGCTGCTCACCCGGGTTCTCTACGTCAAGGAGGGATCCACCCGGACCTTCGTCATCGTCGACGCGGCGATGAACGATCTGATGCGCCCCGCCCTTTACGCCGCCTACCACGGCATCGTCCCGGTGGTCGAGCCCAACGAGCGCACGCTGCTGCGCGAGGTCGACGTCGTGGGCCCCGTCTGCGAAACCGGCGATACCTTCGCCACCGACCGGCCGCTGCCGCCCGTTGCCGCCGGCGACCTGCTGGCGTTGCGCAGCGCCGGCGCCTATGGGGCGGTGATGGCGTCGACCTACAACGTCCGGCCGCTGGTTCCCGAGGTGCTGGTTTCGGAAGACCGGTTCGCCGTCATCCGCCCGCGGATGAACGTCGAAGAACTGCTGGCCCGCGAGCGCATCCCCGGCTGGATGCGCGAGGACGATGAGATGGCGCTCGCTCCCGTCGGGGGAGAACCGTGACGGCAGGACCGTCCCGGTCCTACCGCCGGATGCTGGCTCTTGCCGGCGCGTCGCTCCTCTGGGAGCGTCTCTGGGCCCGCCTCTGGCCGTTCGTCACGATCGCCGGCCTGTTCCCTGCCTTGGCGCTGCTCGACCTGCTGCCGAGGCTGCGCGCGTGGCTCCACCTCGCCGTGCTCGTCGCCTTCGTCGCCGCCCTGGTCGCCGCCCTTGCCCATGCGGTGCGCGGCGCGCGGTGGCCGGAGCGGGCGGAGTGTCGCCGCCGGCTGGAGCGAGACAGCGCGCTCTCCCACCGGCCGCTGTCGACGCTGGAGGACCGGCTGACCGGCGGCAGCGACGACCCCCTGGCGCGCTCCCTCTGGGCCTTGCATCGGCAGCGCCAGGCGGCCGCGGCCGCCCGTCTGTCGCTCCACGCGCCCTCGCCGGGCGTCGCCCGGCTCGAGCCGTGGGGGCTTCGCGCCGGCGTCCTCCTGCTCCTCGTGATCGGCCTCGTCGCCGCCGGTGGAGCCGCCGGCGAGCGCGTGGGCCGCGCCCTGGTCCCGGCGGTGGCGGGCGCGCCGCAGCCGCGGCTCGCGGTCGAGATCTGGATCACCCCGCCGGCCTACACTGGGGCGGCGCCCGTTTTGCTCGGCAGCGGCGCCGCCAGCGCCGCCGTTGCGACGGGCTCCGGTGTCGAGGAGCCGGTCCCTGTCCCCTTTGGCAGCAAACTGCTGGCGCAGGTCAGCGGCGTCCGCGGCCAGCCGCGGCTTCTTCTCGGCGACGAGGAACTGGAGTTCGCCCCCCTCGGCGGCGAAGGCGGTGGGGCCCGCGGCTGGCGGGCCGAAACCGTCGTGACCGGCGGCGCGAGGCTGGAAGTTGCCTCCGGCTGGCGCACGCTGGCCGAATGGCCGGTGCGGGTCGTGCCCGACGAGCCGCCGTCCGTAGCCTTCGCCAATCCCCTTGAGCCGGCGGGCAACGGCGCCACCCGGCTCGACTTCACCGCCGCCGACGACAATGGCGTGCGCGCGGTGGCGGCGGAGATCCGCCGCGACCTCGGCCCGGCCGAGCCGGACGACGCGAATGGCTCGGAGGAGGAGATCCTCCGCGTCGATCTGGACCTCCCGGCCGCGGCCAACGGCGCTGTATCCGCCGCCGCCACCGAGGATCTGTCCGAGCACGCCTGGGCCGGGACGCCGGTCCGGATCCGGCTGGTCGCCCGCGACGCGGTCGATCAGGTCGGGGTGAGCGACGAGGCGCGGCTGGTCCTGCCGGAGCGGACGTTCAGGCACCCGGTCGCGCAGGCAATCATTGCCGAGCGGCGCCGCCTCGATCCGGCCTCGCCGGCGGCCCCGCGCAAGGACGTCGCCGCGAGGTTGTCCGCAATCGGCCAGCGTCCGGATGCGTTCGGCGGCGACGTCGTCGTGTCGCTCGCCTTGTCGATCGCGGGCGCTCGTCTGCTCAACGACCAAGATGGCATTGCTTCGGTGCGTGAACTCCTTTGGGCGGCGGCGCTTGCGCTCGACGAGGGAGATGTGCCGCGGGCGGAGAAGGCCCTGGCCGAGGCTCGGGAGAAGCTGCAGCAGGCGTTGGCGAGCGGCGCCGAAGAGGCGGAGATCGAGCGGCTTGCGGATGCGCTGGAGCAGGCGCTGAGCGCCTATATCGACGCCATCGCCGAAGAACTGGCGCGGCGGGGCGGGGCGGTGCCGGCGGCGATGGCGGCCGACGCCATGCTGGGCACCGACGAGCTCCGCGCGCTCATGGACATGGTCCGGGAGATGGCCCGCACCGGCGCCCGCGATGGCGCCAACCAGCTTCTCGAGCAGCTGCAGGCGATGCTCGAAGGCTTGCGCAACGGATTGGACGCCGCCGGGGATTCTGCGGCCATGGTCGAGGCCGGCGCGCTGATGCAGGCGCTGCGCGAGCTCGCCGACCGGCAACAGCGCCTGCTCGACCAGACGTTCGCGCGGATGCGGGAAGCGGAGAACGCGCCCGCCGACCTTCGCCCCAGCCGGCGGCCAGGCGGGAGCGAGGCGAACGCCGATGCCCGGGCGCAAACCGAGCTCCGCGGTGAGCTGGGTGCCGTGAACGACCGGCTACGGTCGTTCCTGGGCGGGGTTCCGGGTGCGCTGCAGGCCGCGGACGAGGCCATGGGCCGGGCGGCGGGGGCGCTGCGCCGGAATGATCTGGGGGCCGGCGGCGGGGCCCAGGGAGAGGCGTTGCAGGCGCTGCGCGAAGCCCAGCAGGCGGCCGGGCAGGCGATGGGACAGCGTCTCGGCGGCGGCTTGGCGCTGTTCCCCGGGGGTGGCCGCGGCGGCGACATCTTCGGCCGGTCGCCCGGGGGCCGGCGCGGCCTCGGCGTCGGCGAGGTCGAGATCCCGGACGAGCGCGAGCTGCGCCGGGCGAGCGAGATCCTGGAGGAGCTGCGCCGCCGCGCCGGCGAGCGGTCGCGTCCGGAGGCCGAGCTCGATTACATCGAGCGCCTGCTCCGGCGCTTTTGACGGCCGTGGATCAGGACGCTTCCGGGCGGGGCGCGAGGCTGACCTTGATCCGCTCGGCGGTGTCGGCGGGGTTGCTGATGCGGGCCTCGAAGCGGATGGTTTCCCCGACCGGCAGCGTCTCGCCCGGCGGCAGGACGACCACCTCCTGCACCTCCGCGTCGCTGCCGTCCACCAGCACCACCCGGACCATCGGCAGGTTTCGCGGCTGCTCGGCCACGTTGGCAAGATCGCCGGCAACCGTGAGGATCTGCTCGCCGTCGCTCCAGGAGCGGGTCGAGCTGACGCCGCGGATCTCCAGCCCTTCCGCGAAGCCGTCGACAGGCGCGAGGCCAAGGGCGCCGTAGAAGCCGACGGCGCCGGGAAATGCGGCAATCACCAGACCGCGGGTGGCGGCAAGGAGGCCGACGCTGAGGAGCAGCGCCGCGGCGACCGCTCCCGCGGCGAGCACGGCGGTCTTCTGTCGGCGCAGTAAGGAAAGCGGCGGCGGAGGAGGAGCGTCCTCGCCGGCGGCGTTTGCGTCCAGCGGCGGCAACTCGCCCGAAGCCTCGTCTTCCGCAGCCGGCGTCGCAGCCGCCGCCCGGACGACCGGAGCCGGCTCCGCCGTCGCCGCCTCCCGAAGCCGCGGCGAGGCATTGCCGAGCTGGTTCGGCCGCTCGCCGGCCTCGCCCTGCGCCGGCGCCGGCTTCAGCGGCTCCGCCTCGAGCGGGGCGTCGGCGCCGCTCTCACTGCCGTTCAGAAGGACGTCCAATTGCCGCGACGACAGTCTGGCGCCGCGCGACGCGTCGTCCACGGACGGGGCGGCGGCCGGCGCGGGCGGGTAGAGGGTCGTCACCGGCGTGGGCCGAAGGCCGGGTTCGAGCTCCGCCAGCCGCGGCCGCAGCGGCGGCGGATCGGCTCTGTCGGAGCGCGGGGGAGGTGGGGAGGAAGGCGGCTCTGGCCGCCGCTGTGCCGGCGGCGGCTGGCGCGAAGGAGACGGGATCGGCGGAGCGGGTGAAGCGGGGCCGTCACGGCCGAGGGACGCGGCCAGAAGCCGCAGCGCCTCGTCGCTGTCTGGAAGCGAGGCCGCCGGCGTGTGCAGCCATTCCCGATCGCAGTTCGAACATCGCACGGTGCTCGACGCGGCGAGTTGATCCGGATCGACGCCGTACAAGATCCCGCAACGCGGGCAGACGATGATCATGAGGCCGAGAATTATGTTACGCTGTGCACCCTTATAGGCGCAGCCACGCCGCGAAGCAAGTCATAGCGGCTGGTTGCGGATCGTCGGTGCAAATCTTGAGGCGCGGCGGCGCGCGAAGCACACGATGCAGCGAAGAATTCGAATACCCCGTATGGGATATGCGCGGTTACGAAGCATCGACGGAGCCGCCGGCCGCGGCCGCTCCCGCTACCGCCGCCTGCTGCCGGCGGCCAGCTTTGCCGCGCTCGTCGTCGCCCTGGCTTGGGCGAGCGGGCTGATGCGCTTCGCCGCCGCCATTCCTTCCACGGTCGTCGATACCCAAACGCCGACGGATGCCATCGTCGTTCTTACCGGCGGCAGCGAACGGCTGGCGACGGGCGTCTCGCTGCTGGCCCGCGGCCTGGCGCAGCGGCTCTTTGTCTCCGGCGTTCATCCCGACGTCGAGGCCACCGAGATGCTGACAGCGGTGGGCGAAGGCCGCGCCGAGCTGGTCGCGCGCATCGACGCCGGTCATGGCGCCCGGGACACGGCCGGCAACGCCAGCGAAACCGCGGCCTGGCTCCAGGATCACGGATACCGGTCGCTGCGCCTGGTGACCGCCAGCTACCACATGCCGCGCAGCCTTCTGGAGTTCGGCCGGGCGTTGCCCGACGCCACCATCGTGCCGCATCCGGTGTTCCCCGGCCACGTGATGAGGCGCTGGTGGCTTTGGCCCGGGAGCGCCGCCCTGATCATCGGCGAGTACCACAAGTTCCTCTGGTCATGGCTGCGCCTGGAGGTCGGCCACGCTGCCGGGGCGCCCCAGCGGGCGGCCGCAAGCGGGGCGGCATGATCACCGCGATCCGCTCCTACGCCTTTTCGCTGGTTGCCCTCATCTGGACGATAGGGCTCTGCATCCTCTACCTGCCGCTGCTCGCGGCGCCGCGCCACGTCCACGCCGCCGGCGTCAGGTTCTGGGCACGGGGGCTGCTGGTTCTGCTTGCCGCCGTCTGCGGCCTGCGCCACCGCATCGAGGGGTGCCAGAACGTGCCGAGGCAGGCGGCGATCATCGCCGCCAAGCACCAGTCGGCCTGGGAGACGATCGCGCTGGGGGCGATCCTGGACCGGCCGCTGTTCATCCTGAAAAAGGAGCTGCTCTCCGTCCCGCTCATCGGCTGGCACTTCCGCAAGGCCGGGAACATCCCGGTCGACCGGGCGATGGGCGCGAAGGCGCTGCGGGGGATGGTTCCCGCGGCCGAGGCCGCCATTGCCGCGGGGCATCAGCTCATCGTCTTCCCCGAGGGAACCCGGGTCGGCTTGGGCGAATCTCACCCCTACCAGCCCGGCATCGCCGCCCTCTACGCCCGGATCGAGGCGCCAGTGATCCCCGTGGCGCTGGATGCGGGCCGGTTCTGGCCGCGGCGCAGCGCGATCAAACACCCTGGGACGATCACGCTTTCGTTCCTGCCGGCGATGCCGAAGGGGCTGGACCGGCGCGCCTTCATGGCCGAACTCGAGGCGCGGATGGAGGGCGAGACCCGGCGGCTGCTGGCGCAGCCGGATCCGCCTGTATCGAACAAAGAGAGAACGGCTGTCGTTGACGGCCGCGCCGCCCGCGACCTAAAGTAGCGGATCGCCAAGGCAGTCCCGGCTCCCTCGCCGATGGACCAGAGGAGACCCCCGGTCATGCAGCTCGCGCCGGTCTCGCAGCAGATCTGGGAGATGAAGTACCGGCTGAAGACCAGCGACGGCCGGCCCGTCGACCGGACCATCGCCGACACCTGGCGGCGCGTGGCCCGGGCGCTGGCGCAGCCCGAAGCCGATCCGGCGCTTTGGGAGGAGCGGTTCTTCGCCGCCATGGAGGATTTCAAGTTCCTCCCGGCCGGGCGAATCCTCTCCGGAGCCGGCGCCAACCGGCGGGTGACGCTCTTCAACTGCTTCGTCATGGGCGACATCCCCGACGACATGGCCGGCATTTTCGAGCACCTCAAGCAGGCCGCGCTGACCATGCAGCAGGGCGGCGGCATCGGCTACGACTTCTCGACGCTGCGGCCCAAGGGTGCGCCGGTGCACGGCGTCGGCGCCGATGCCTCGGGGCCGCTATCGTTCATGGACGTCTGGGACGCCATGTGCCGCACGATCATGAGCGCCGGCTCACGCCGCGGGGCGATGATGGCGGTGCTGCGCTGCGACCACCCCGACATCGAGGCGTTCGTCGATGCCAAGCGCGAGCCGGGGCGGCTGCGCATGTTCAACCTCTCGGTGCTCGTCTCGGACGCCTTCATGCAGGCGGTCGAAGACGACGCGGCCTGGGAGCTCGGCTTCGGCGGCGTCGTCTATCGCAGCGTCCGGGCGCGGGCGCTGTGGGAAAGGATCATGCGGGCGACCTACGCCTACGCCGAGCCCGGGGTCATCTTCATCGACCGGATCAACCGGCTCAACAACCTCGCCTACTGCGAGCAGATCCACGCCACCAACCCCTGCGGCGAGCAGCCGCTGCCGGCCTACGGCACCTGCCTGTTGGGTTCGGTGAACCTGGCAAGGCTGGTCGAGGACCCGTTCGCCGAAGAGGCTCGGGTCGACGAGGCCGCCCTTGCCGGCCTGGTCACGACGGCGGTCAGGATGATGGACAACGTCATCGAGGTCTCCGGCTACCCCTTGCCGGAGCACGAGGCGGAGGCCCGCGCCAAGCGGCGCATCGGGCTCGGCATCACCGGGCTCGCCGACGCGCTGATCATGTGCGCCGCCCGCTACGGCAGCGACCGGGCGGTGGCCTTGACCAAGGCCTGGATGCGGACGATCCAGCGCTCCGCTTACCTCGCCTCGGCGGCCCTGGCCGCGGAGAAGGGGGCCTTCCCACTCTACGACCGCGACGCCTATCTCGCCGGCGAAACCATCGCCGGGCTCGATCCGGACGTCCGCGCTGCCATCGCCGATCACGGCATCCGCAACGCCCTGCTCACCTCGGTCGCTCCCACCGGCACGATCTCGCTGTTTGCCGACAACGTCTCCTCCGGCCTGGAGCCAGTGTTCAGCTTCAACTATGTCCGCCACGTGCTGATGCCGGACGGCAGTCGCCGCGAAGAGGAGGTGACGGACTACGCTTACCGCCAGTTCCGCCGGCTGGCCGGCGAGGCGGCGGCCCTGCCCGAGGCCTTCGTCGATACCCGCGACCTCAGCCCGCGCGACCATCTGCTGATGCAGGCGGCGGTGCAGGAGTACGTCGACAGCTCGATCTCCAAGACCATCAACTGCCCCGAGGAGATCGCCTTCGACGACTTCAAGGAGATCTACCGCGAGGCCTATGCGCTGGGCTGCAAGGGCTGCACCACCTACCGGCCGAACGAGGTGACCGGCGCCGTCCTCGAGGTGCGTCCGGCCGAAGCTCCCGCGCCGCCGCCCGAGCCGGGGCTCGAGCCGGGCGAACCCGAGGGCAGGGCGCTGGCGGCCGCCCGCCAGCGCGACCTCGACGCCGGCGCCATCGTTCAGATGTTTCGCCCGCTGGACCGGCCGGCGGCGCTGCCCGGCAAGACCTACAAGGTCAAGTGGCCGGAGAGCGACCACGCCATCTACATCACCGTCAACGACATCATCCAGGACGGCCGCAGGCGCCCGTTCGAAGTGTTCATCAACTCCAAGAACATGGAGCACTACGCCTGGACGGTGGCGTTGACGCGGATGATCTCGGCGGTGTTCCGCCGCGGCGGCGACGTCGCCTTCGTCGTCGAGGAACTGAAGGCGGTGTTCGACCCCCGGGGCGGGCAATGGATGGGCGGCCGCTACGTCCCGAGCCTGCTCGCCGCCATCGGCGAGGTCATCGAGCGGCACATGATCGACATCGGCTTCCTTCCGCTCGCCGGCGGCGCCGCCTCGGCCGCCGAGAGCCAGGCGGAGGCCCGGCTCGCCGGCGAGCCGCCTCAGCCGGCCTCGCCGCGGGGCCCGGCGCCGGGTCCGGGACGGTTTCGCCAGTGTCCCAAGTGCGGCGCGCCGACCCTGATCCGCCAGGAGGACTGCGACACCTGCGCCAGCTGCGGCTACTCCAAGTGTAGCTAAGCCGCGGCCTCCGCGGATCGGCCTCGGTGGCCCGCTCCCCGCCACCCGCGCGAACGAGGCAGGGCACGGCCGCCGGCGCGGCCGAGTTCCCCATCCAGGCCGATCCCGGGAAGCTCCGACTGATCCGGTAGCGCCCGCAGCCGGTACCCCGATCATCCCTTCCGCTCGGAGCCGCCGCCGATGCGCCACCTGGTCGCCTACGCCGCCGCCGCCGTCGTCTTCCTGGGCCTCGACTTCGTCTGGCTCGGCCTGGTCGCCAAGAGCGCCTACCGCTCGTGGATCGGCCACCTGATGCGCGACGAGATCCACGCCGTGGCCGCCGTCCTCTTCTATCTCGTCTATGTCGTCGGCCTGGTGATCTTCGCCATCGCCCCCGCGCTCAAGGACGCGGCCTGGCAGACGGCGGCGCTCTACGGCGCCCTGTTCGGCTTCTTCGCCTACGGCACCTACGAGCTCACCAACTATGCGACGTTGAAGGACTGGCCCTTCGCCATGGTCGCGGTCGACATGGCCTGGGGAACGGCGCTAAGCGCCGTCGCCGCAACCGCCGGCTACGCGGCGGCGCGGCAGTTCGGCTGAGGCTTGCGGTACAGCGTCGGCGGCGTCTCTGGCCGCGTCAGGCCGAGAGCGCGGGAAAAGCCGGACGCGCCCCGAACGGTATGCAAGGCGGTATAGGGAGGAGGGCGCCGCAAAGCCCCCTCCCGCCCGACCTTCAGTACCCCCCGGATCCTCGCGACGAGCGCACGACTGTCCGGTTGGTTTTCATGACAACTTGAGAGCCAGTTGGTTTGGGTTGGGGGTTGGCGGTGGTTCGGGTTGCAGCAGGCGGTCGATCCGGCGGCGCTGCATCAGGTTGGCGCGGATCAA
>JAXMOZ010000034.1:0-34650 GCA_034382075.1 Rhodospirillales bacterium | reverse complement strand
CGGCCGAACTGCTCGTTGAAGCGCGCGCCTGAGTGGCGCAGGAAGGCGGCGTCGAAAAGGATGTTGCCCATGACCCCGAAGCGGATGGGCTGATGATCGCCCGGCGCCTTGGCCCGCGGCGAGGCGACGAACCGCCCGGCGCGGAGCCAGTCCGGGGCGCTCGCGTCATAGATGGCGACACACGGCCCTGTCGCCGCGGCGGCTCCGGTTGCCTCCGCCGCCCCCAGCAACTCCTCCAGCCAAGCCGGCCGCGGGATCAAATCATCATCGAGAAAGGCGACGTAACGTGCCTCTTGCGGAACGAGGTCGAGGCAGGCGTTGCGCGCATGGGAGATGCCGCGCCGCGGCTCCACCACGTAGGTCAGGGCAGCGACGGCATGGGCGAAGTCGCCACAGACAGCCTGCGCCTCCTCGCTGCCCTCGTTGTCGACGACGATCACGTGCAGCTTGGGCGGGATCCGATCGCCGTACTCGAGCCGGCCAAGGCCGTGAAGCGTTTGGCGCAGGCCCTGCGGGCGGCGAAACGTGCAGATACAGACCGCAATCAACATCCAGTGTTTCCCCAGCATAACTGACCCAGATGGGTCTAAAAAAACTCCCCCTTCTCCTGATCGGTATCAATAAACAATGTTTGCAGTTCGCACAGAAGCACTGCGGCAAGGCCGCCGCGCCGGCGAGGGGCCCGGCGGGCTCCTGGCTGCGGCCGTTAACCTGGTTGATGGCGGGGCGATGCCGCCGCTTCCAGCATCGGCCCGGCGCCCGCGTCCGTGGGCGGAAGCGGCGAAAGGAGCAGCGATGGCGACCAAGATCACGACGGAGGCCGAGCACGAACGCGCACTCGAGCGCATCGCCGAGCTTCGCGCCGAGGGCGAAAGCGCCGAGGGGCGCCCGGAGCTGGCGGAGCTGGAGGCGGCGGTGTCGGGCTTCGTCTCCCAGGCCGGCACCCCGGGCTCGAAGAAGGGCAAGCCGGACGGCTCGATCGTCTGACCGATTGCGATCCAACGGCCGACCCCGTACGTAGAGTGCGACGGGACCCGCGCGGGTCCATTCCCCACTTGCGGAGCTTCGGCCCTTGAGTTTTCTCGACCGGGTGCGCACGTGCGCCCAATTCACGCCGTCGGCCTACCGGCCCTTTCGCGTCGACGGCATCGACGTCGGCCTCGTCGCCCACGAGTTCGCCGAGCTTCTGGCGAAAAACGCGGGCGTCTTCGTTGTCGGTGAGGAGGCGGTGACGCTGTCGCCCTCCGCTCCCGCCGACCCGGCGGGCCGCACCGACGCCGTCGCCCGCGCCCTTCGGCCCCTGGCCGACGCAGGGGCGCTGCCCGGCTGGCGCGACGAGCCGTACGAGGTCGCCGCCTACCCGGGCGCGCCGGTGCTGTTCGCCATGGAGCGGGCGGCAATCCCGAAGTTCGGCATCATCGCCGCCGGCATCCACGTCAACGGCATCGTTCGCGACGCCGACGGCGGGGTGCGGATGTGGATCGGCCGGCGGGCGCTGAACAAGGCAAACTCGCCGGGCAAGCTCGACCAGCTCGTCGGCGGCGGCAAGCCGGCGGGGGCGAGCGTCCACGACACCCTGCTCAAGGAAAGCGCCGAAGAGGCGGACCTGCCCGAGGCGGTCGCCGGGCGGGCGGTGCCGGTGGGCGCCATCGCCTACCGCACCGAGCGCTCTGAGGGGCTGCGCCGCGACGTGCTCTACGTCTTCGACCTGGAGCTGCCCGAAGACGCGGTGCCGCGCAATACCGACGGCGAGATCAGCGAATTCCATCTCTGGCCGCTGCAGCGGGTGATCGAGACGGTGCGCGAGACCGACGAGTTCAAGTTCAACTGCGCCCTGGTCGTGATCGATTTCCTCATCCGCCACGGCTACATCGGCCCGGACGAGCCGGACTACCTGGAGCTGGTCCACGGTCTGCGCTCGCTGGCCCTGCCCGGCGGAGCGCCGATATGAAGACGACGACCGCGCTCCTCGACGGGCCGAGGCTGGGTCCCCGGGCGGGGGAGACGCCACGTCGACTGGTGGTGCTGCTCCACGGCGTCGGCGCCGACGGCAACGACCTGATCGCGCTGGCCCCGTATTTCCGGGCGCTGATGCCGGACGCGCTGGTGGTGGCGCCGAACGCACCCGAGCCGTTCGACATGGCGCCGTTCGGCTTCCAGTGGTTCTCCATTCGCGACCTCGAGGCGGCGCCGCGGCTGGACGGGGTGCGCCGGGCGGCGCCGATCCTCGACGGCTTCCTCGACGCCGAGCTCGCCCGCCTCCGGCTGGCCGAGGACCGGCTGATCCTCTGCGGCTTCTCGCAAGGGGCGATGATGGCGCTGCACGTGGGGCTGCGCCGGACGAAGCCGGTCGAGGCGCTGATCTCGCACTCCGGGATGCTGATCGGCGCGGAGCACCTCGAAGCCGAGATCCGCTCGCGCCCGCCGGTGCTGCTCACCCATGGCGCCGCCGACGACGTGGTGCCGGCGCAGTCGCTGCCGGCGGCGAAGGCGGCGCTGGAGGTCGCCGGGGTCAGCGTCCGGACCCAGCTGGTCCCCGGGCTCGGCCACGGGATCGACGAGACGACGGTGCGCGCGGCGCTCGGGTTCGTCGGCGAGCTTGTCGGTGCGCGCGGGCTACAGCACTAGATGTTGTGGTCCGATTCAACAAACCTTCATGCAGGAGGCGTTTGTCAACGCCTTGTGAGTTGGTGTATCGTCCGCGCGCTGGTGATGAAAGGCGCTGACGCGCGGATGGGATGACCTGCTATCCGGCCCTGGTTCTGAATGCCGACTTCCGGCCACTGAGCTACTTTCCGTTGTCGCTCTGGTCGTGGCAGGAGGCGGTCAAGGCGGTGTTCCTCCGCAGGGTCAACGTCATCTCCGAATACGACCGCCTGGTCCGCTCGCCCAGCCTCGAGATTCGGCTCCCCAGCGTCATTGCGCTGAAGCAGTACGTGCCGGTCAGCCGAAGGCCGGCCTTCACCCGCTTCAACCTGTTCCTCCGCGACCGCTTCGTCTGCCAGTACTGCGCCAGCGCCCTGCCGGCGGAGCGGCTCACCTTCGACCACGTGGTTCCCAGGGTGCGGGGCGGGCGAACAGAGTGGACCAACGTCGTCGCCGCCTGCGAGCCCTGCAACCTGCGCAAGGGCCACCGGGTGCCGCGCGACAGCGGGCTGTTCCCGCTGCGCGAACCCTACGAGCCCACCACCTACGAGCTGCAGGAGAACGGCCGGTCATTCCCGCCCAACTTCCTGCACGAAAGCTGGCGCGACTTCCTCTACTGGGATAGCGAGCTCGAGCCGTACTGAGGCTGCCGTGGATCCGACCCGATCCAGCAGCACGCGCCGATGGAGGGCGAGATAGCCGCGGGCGTATCTCGCCGAAGGCCGGCGGGTCCGGCTTCGCGTCGACCCGCCCTACCGCCGCGTCGCCGCCGTGGTCGCGGTTACTCGGCGGCGGCGGCCTTGGCGTTCGCGTCCGTCTTGCCGAGGGTGTCTGCCAGCCAGCCGCAGATCCGCTCGGCGACCGCCTGCCAGCCCTGCTCCAGCATCATCGCGTGGGCCATGTTGGGGAAGATCTCGGCCTTCGTCCGGTAGGTCTTGGCCGTCGCCTCGAGGCCGCCGCGGAAAACGAAGGCGTCACCCTCGGCGCCAAGAACCAGGACCGGGGTCGCCAGCTCGTTGGCCGGCATCGACGGCGGCAGGTCGAGGCCGACGAGGTCGAGGATCACCATCTGCGACTCGGCCTGCAGCTTGGGCAGGATGGCGTGGATGACGTGGTCCGGGCAGTCCTCGGAGAACAGCGCCCGGCGGACCGCGCCGGTATCCGCCAGCCACGGCCCGAAGGTCTGGATCATGCTGAGCTCGTAGAACAGCCGCGGGTTGGTGAAGGCGATGCCGTAGAAGGTCCCGATCAGCCCGTGCGGCGGCACCGACGCCATCAGCACGGTCGCCGGGGTCGGGTGCGCGTGCATGTACTTCTGCACCACCATGCCGCCCATGGAATGGCCGATCAGCACCGGCGGCTTGGGCATGGCCAGCGCCACCTGCTCGAGGTCGGCGACGTAGTCGCTGAGCCTGGCGAAGGCGAGCTGCTCGAAGCCCGAGCTTTCCCCATGCCCACGCAGGCTTATGGCGTGCGCCTCGAACCCCCGCTCGGCGAAGAAGGGCAGAAAGTGCTGCTCCCACACCCAGGCGCCGCCGTAGGCGCCGTGGACGAACAGGAGCGGCGGGTACTTCGACGCCCGCTTCGGGTGCCGGCTGATGACTTCGATTTTCATTGCTGTGGGTCCCCGAGGCATTCGTGCCTCGCCTTTCAGGTTATCCTAATGTTGCGCCGCAAAGAAGCGGCGCGTCAGCCCGTCGCCAAAGCATCATCTCCGTCCGCATCTTCGCCGGGATGGATGCGCCGGCCGGCATGGCGAAGGACGACCGCGGCAAACGGCGGCAGGTTCAGCCCGAGCGAGAACGGCCGGCCGTGCATTGGCCACTCGTCGGCGTCGATGCCGCCGTAGTTGCCGACGTTGCCGCCGCCGTAGCGCTCCGCGTCGGTGTTCAGGCTTTCGGCGTAGAAGCCGGCGTCGGGCACGCCGACCCGGTAGCCGTTCCGCACCACCGGGGTGAAGTTGCAGACGATCACCACCGAGCCGTGGCCGCGTTCGTCCTTGCGCAGGAAGGAGATGACGCTCTGCTCGGTGTCGTTGGCGTCGATCCACTCGAAGCCCTGTTCGGCGCAATCGAGCTCGTGCAGCGCCGGGACCGAGCGGTAGAGGGCATTGAGGTCGCGCACCAGCCGCTGGACGCCGGCGTGCAGGGGATCGTCCAGCAGGTGCCAGTCGAGGCTGATCTCCGGGTTCCACTCCCGCTCCGGGGCGAACTCCTGGCCCATGAACAGGAGCTTCTTGCCGGGATGGGTGAAGAACAGCGCGTAGAGCAGGCGCAGGTTGGCGAAGCTCTGCCAGCGGTCGCCCGGCATCCGCCGCAGCAGCGAGCCCTGGCCGGCCGCGACCTCCTCGTGGGACAACGGCAGGATGTGGTGCTCGTGGAAGGCCGTGGCCGGGCCGCAGACGATCTCGTCGTGGTAGTACTTGCGGTGCACCGGGTTGCGCGAGACGTAGCGGAGCGCGTCGCGGACCCAGCCGGTGTTCCAGCGGTAGCCGAAGCCGAGGCCGCCGAACGCGGGCGGATGGGTCACCGACGGCCAGGCCGAGCTTTCCTCGGCGATGGTGAAGGTTCCCGGCGCTTGCGCCTCGATGGCGGCGTTGACCCGGCGCAGCACGTCGATGGCGTCGAGGTTCTCGTGGCCGCCGTGGCGGTTCGGCGTCCACTCGCCGCGGGCGCGGCCATAGTCGAGATAGAGCATCGACGCCACCGCCGGGATCCGCAGCCCGTCGATGTGGTACTCCTTCAGCCAGAACAGGGCGTTCGAGACCAGGTAGCTGCTCACCTCCCTGCGGCCGTAGTCGTAGATCAGGGTGTTCCAGCCGGGGTGCCGGCGCTGCCTCGGGTCCGGGTGCTCGTAGAGATGGGTGCCGTCGAACAGCCTGAGCCCGTGCGGGTCGTCGGAGAAGTGGAACGGAACCCAGTCGGCGATGACGCCGATCCCGGCCTGGTGGCAGCGGTCGACCAGCAGGCGGAAGTCGTCCGGCGTCCCCCAGCGGCTGGTCGGCGCGAACATGGCGAACGGCTGGTAGCCGAGCGAGCCGTCGAAGTCGAACTCGGCGATGGGCAGAAGCTCGATGTGGGTGAAGCCCATCTCCCGGACGTAGCCGACGAGCTCGTCGGCGAGCTCGCGGTAGCTGAGCCAGCGGTGGCCCTCCTCCGGCCTGCGCCGCCAGGAGGGGAGGTGGACCTCGTAGATCGAGATCGGCGCCTCTCGGCCGTTGTAGCGGCTGCGCTTCTGCATCCACTCGCCGTCGCCCCAGCGGTAGGCGTCGAGGTCGCAGACGATGGCGGCGGACCCGGGTGACTTCTCGACGAAGAAGGCGAAGGGGTCGCACTTGTCGGTGAGCAGCGCTCCGCCGGGGCCCTTGATCTCGTACTTGTAGAGCTGGCCCGGGCGGACGTTGGGCAGGAAGATCTCCCAGACGCCGCACTCGTGGCGCAGGCGCATGCCGTGGCGGCGGCCGTCCCAGCCGTTGAACTCGCCGATGACCGCGACCCGCGACGCATGCGGCGCCCAGACGGCGAAGGCCACGCCGTCGACGCCGTCGAGCCTCATCGGGTGGGCGCCGAGCCGCCTGTAGCTTTCCAGGTGGCTGCCCTCGGCGAGGAGATGCGCATCGGCCTCGGAGAGCACCGGCGGGAAGCGGTACGCATCCTCGACGTCGATCTCTCCGCCCCGGATCTCCCCGCCCTCATTCTCCCCGCCGATTTGCGCCCGCAGCCGGTAGGCGAAGCGCTCGCTGCGTCCGGGGACGACGCCGGCGAACACCCCGGCATCGTGCACCCGGGGAAGCTCGGCCACCACGTCGCCGGTCGCGGCGTCGACGACGCCGACCCGGCTGGCCTCGGGGAGGAAGGCGCGGACCAGCAGCGGGCCGTCGCCCTGGTAGCGGTGCATGCCGAAGAAGCCGAACGGATCACGGTGGTCGGCGGCGAGCACCGCGGCGATGCCATCGGCGGGCGCCAACGCCTCTGCGGGCACGTGGATGACAGGTTCGGGTTCCGGATCGGGCGCCGGATCCGGCGCGCGCTCGGGCGCCGCCGTGGCGGCCGGCTCGGGCGCGGGTTGGGGCGCCGCAGCCTCTGCAGCGGGCTCGGGAGGTGCGGCTGTGTTTGCCGGCTCGACCGGCTTGCCCGGCGGCTCCTTGGTGGCTGTGGCCGTCGGCCGGGGCTTGGCCCTGCCGGCGGGCCGCCTGGCCTGGACCGGAGGCTCGAGAACCTCGTCTCCCACCGCGGCGGCGGCCGCAAGCCTTTCGTCCGCCGGCAGCGGCGGCTTCGGCTGAAGGGCGCCATCCGGACGAGCCTCGGAGCCGCGCCGTGCCGGGTGCGAAGCCCTTGGTTTCCTGCTCATGTCCGTCGTCCTCCCTGCACACCGCCGCTGCCTGAGCGACGGGCCGCGCACCGAGGCGGTCACTCGCGTTGCGCTGCCCGCTCGCGCGACGCGGGTCCCCTTTCCGCTGCGGCCTGATTGTCGGATCGCTCTGCCACGCCCGGCGCAAGCGACCGGTCCCGTTCATCGGTCACGGCCCTGACAGCGGTTGTAGCGTCAAACCGCGGCGCTTGTGAAGACGACTTGCCGCTGCGCCGTCGGCGTGGGGCGCGCCCCCGCCTGCGCATCGCCCACCCATAACCGCGCACGGCCCCTTGCGCTTGCGCCCGGCCGTCCGCGGAGCATCTGACCAGCACGGCCCGAGGACCCCCTCCGGCCTGCGAGCCCGGATGCAGAACGCGAATGTACAGAGTGAGCGACAAGATCGTCACTTTCCTGCCGCCCGAGGACATCGAGCCGGAGGTGCGCGCTCAGCTCGAGAACCTGGCGGCGATGCCGTTCATCCACCGGCACGTCGCGGTGATGCCGGACTGCCACCTGGGGCGCGGCGCCACCGTCGGCAGCGTCATCGCCACGGACGGGGCGATCATCCCGGCCGCGGTCGGCGTCGACATCGGCTGCGGCATGATCGCTGTCAGGACAAGGTTCCAGGCCGCCCAGCTTCCCGACGACCTGCACAAGCTGCATGGGGCGATCGAGCGGCACATCCCGCTGTCCGCCGGCGGCTACAACAAGGAGGTGACGGGCAGCGCCGTCGGCCGGGTACGGGCTCTGGCGGCCACCGCCCGCGAGCACTACGCGGTGCTCACCCGCAGCGGCTGGGAGGTGCAGCTGGGGAGCCTCGGCGGCGGCAACCACTTCATCGAGGTCTGCCTCGACGAGGCCGAGCGGGTGTGGATCGTGCTGCACTCGGGCTCGCGCGGCATCGGCAACCGGCTCGCGCAAGTCCACATCAAGGCGGCGCAGACGCTGATGGACCAGCGCGGTATCGCGCTTCCCGACCGCGACCTCGCCTGGCTGCCGGAGAGCGTGCCCGGGTTCCAGGCCTACATGGACGACCTCCACTGGGCGCAGGAGTTCGCGCTGGCCAACCGCGAGGAGATGATGGACCGGGTGCTCACCGAGTTCTCCTACACGATGTACGGCGAGAACGGCCACCAGGGCGAGATCGAGTGCGAGCGGATCAACTGCCACCACAACTTCACCCAGAAGGAGCGCCACTTCGGCGCCGACGTCTGGATCACCCGCAAGGGCGCGATCCAGATGCAGCGCGGGCAGAAGGGCGTCATCCCCGGATCGATGGGCACCCGCTCCTACATCGTCTCCGGGCTGGAAAACGCCGCCTCCTACCACTCGGCGCCCCACGGCGCCGGCCGGCGGATGTCGCGGACGGCGGCAAAGAAGCGCTTCACCCTGGCCGACCTGGAGGCGCAGATGGGCGGCGTGGTCTACCGTCCCTCCAAGGCGTTCATCGACGAGATCCCCGCGGCCTACAAGGACATCGACGAGGTGATGGAGAACGCCAAGGAGCTCGTCGTGATCGAGCACACGCTCCGCCAAATCATCAACGTCAAGGGGAGCTGAGGCTTCTCTCCTTGCTGCGGAGCGGCCTGGCGCTTTTTCCGTTTTCGTGCTATACTCTGGGCTGGAAAGTATAAACCGTATCAGCCGGAGCGCGCACCGATGTCCGCCCGCACTGCCGCTTCTGCAGGCCGCCGCCGCACCCGTGCCAGCGGGTTCGGCGAAGCGCCCGAGGGCCCCGGCCGGCCGCGGCGCGCCGAGCCGGCCTCGAGCGACGATCTGGTCGAGGTCTTCGTGGCGCGCGGGGCGAGGGCGCTCGCCCGCATCGCCGAACGCATGCCGCGTCGGCGGCTGGTGGAGGCCGTCAGCGCCGAGACGGACACGGACCTGCTGTTTCGCTCGATCCCCGAGGTAGCCGCCATCGGCGCGGAGATCGCCTTGAACGAGCCCGATCCGCTGGCCGCCTCGTTCCTGCGTGGCGCCCAGATGAAGCGGGCGCTGCTCAAGGCGGAAGGCGGCGTTCTGTCGGCGCCCCGGCTTGCCGAGCATCTCGGGATCACCCCGCAGGGGTTGGGGAAGAAGCGCGAGAAGAACCGGGTGTTCTGGCTGGAGGTGGGCGACGGCTACGTCTACCCGGCGTTCCAGATCGGCCCAAGCGGCCTCCTGCCCGGCATCCGCGAGGTCCTCGACGCTTTCGAGGAGCACGATCCCTGGGCCCGCATCAGCTTCATGCTCACCGGCGACACCCGCATCGGCGGCCGCCGCCCGCTCGACGTGCTGCGCGAGGGCGACGTGGCGTCGGTGACCCGGGCGGCGCGCGGCTTGGGCGAGCATGGGGCATAGGCCGGGGGCCGCCCCGCCGTCCGACTTCGCCCAGCGCGAGCTTGCCATCGAGTTGGTTCCGGCGCGCGCGACCTTCGTTCGCATCCACCGCGCGGACCACGCGCCGCTCCACTTCGGGACCTCGGACGACAACCGCTTCGACGACCCCGAACGCCGTTACGGCGTGTGCTACGCCGCGCGCACGCTCGAGGGCGCCTGTGCCGAGACCTGCTTGCGGCCGGCGGGGGCGGCGCTGGTGCCGCTCTCGCAGCTTGCAGCTCGCGTGGTCAGCCTGCTCGCGGTTGCGGCCGAGTTGCGGCTCGTCGAGCTGCAGGGGACCGGTCTTGCCCGGATGGGCGCGACCGCCGCGGTAAGCAGCGGCACCTACGACATTTCGCAGCCCTGGTCGCGGGCGATCTTCGTGCATCCGGATGGGGTCGACGGCATCGTCTACCGCTCGAACCACGACAACGGCGAACTTTGCGTGGCGCTGTTCGACCGCTGCCGGACCCGCCTTCGCGCCCACCCGCCGACGGCGCTGCTGGGCGATCGCGGACGCCTCGCCTCTCTCCTCGACCGCTACCGGGTCGGCTTGGGCTAGAACGAGGCGCGATCGGGTCGGATCAGAACCGGTAGCGGCTCGCTATAGGCCTCGTCCTTCGGCGTCATGGCCGCGTCAGGACGTCGCCGCGGGCGGGCCCTCCGGAGCCGGAGGCGCCTGCGGTGGGATCTCCGGTTGCGGCGGCACGTCCGGCGGGATTTCCGGCTGTGGCGGCACGTCCGGCGGAACCTCCGGCTGTGGCGGCGCCTTTGGCTGCGGCGGCGGCTCGGGCACCAGCGGCACCTCGGCGGGGAAGGTGGGGCTGGGTTCGACGCCTGGCCCCGCGGCCGGCGGGCGGATCGGCCGGATGGCGACGGCGCTCCTCTGCCAACTCCGATGTCTCCGAACGGCCGTGTGCATCGCGCTGGGGCTCCTCCGCTGGTCATGGATGACGCTCGGCAAGGCCCGAGGTTCCCGCGGCGGCAGCAGACGCGGTAGAAGAAGATCCGGCAGAGGGAGGCGGCGGCCGTGGGGGAGGAACTTGCGCGGATCGTGGATCAGGTGGCCCTATGGGTTCTGGTCGATGTCTTGCCCGGCTTCGTTCAAGTGGTGAGCAGCTTATGGGAGTTTCTTGTCGCCAACAGCCTGGTGCTGAGCCACATCGCCCTGGTGGCTGGCGTCTACCTTCTCTGGAGGCGCGCTCGCGCGGCAGATCGGCAGGCAGCGGCAGCCAATAGGCACGCCGAAGCCGCCAACGAGCAGGCGCGTGTAGCCAACATGCAAGCGAAGACCGCAGAGCAGGGGCACATCACCGACCGCTTCACCAAGGCCATCGAGCAACTCGGCAGCAAGGAAATGGCGGTGCGTGTTGGTGGGATCTACGCGCTGGAGCGGATCTCCAAGGACAGCCCGGAAGATCACTGAACGATCATGGAGGTCCTTGCAGCTTACATTCGTGACAACGCGCCGTGGCCACCGAAGCAGGCTGCCGGCAACCCTTTCGTTGAGCTTCCGGCTGACAGAAAGAAGAACGCCGCGGCGTGTGTCCGCCCCGCCGCCGACATCCAACCTATCCTCACGGTCTTCGGAAGACGGGACGAGGAGGCACGCAAAAAGGATGTGGTGGCGAACCGGCGTCTAGACTTGTCGGGCACGGACCTGCGGGGGATCGACCTGCGTGGAGCGAACCTTCAGTGGGCTCTCTTCAATGGCGCACATCTAACGGACGGCACCCTTGCCGAAGCGGACCTGAAGGGCGCGGTCCTGGCGGTTGCGGACCTGAAAGGTACCCAGCTGTCCGCAGATCTCCAGCATGCCGATCTGCATCATGCGGACCTTCAGGGTGCCAAGTACTGGCACGCGAGCAGGGAATGGAATCTCGTTGAAGCAAATCTAACCGGCGCGACCTCGCGGGAGCGGACCTCCGGCGAGCAAATGGCCTCACCCAAGAGCAGCTTACTCCGCCCTAGGGGACGATAACACTGTCCTCCCCGAAGACTTGAGCAACCGAGGCGTGCCATTCACTCGCCCCGCTCACTGGCCAACGTGCGAGAAGCGATCCCCAACCACCCCGCCGCCTTCTCCACCGCCTCCGTCAGACTCTCCGCCGCCGGATGTTCCTCCCTCGCGCTGAAACAACCGCTTCCGCCGTGGAGGAGGATCATGGATCGACAGTATCACCAGCGGAAGTGACTGGAGCCATGGCTTCAACATAATCGCCGTCATCGCGAGCCGCGCAGCGGCGTGGCGATCCAGTGCAGCGGGCAGGGTTCGTCGTTGGGTGGCCTCGTCCGGGTGCGCCGCCGATCGGGCGGTGGTCCCCGTGCCGGCCACCGTCAAATTACAAGCAAATAAACCTTGAAGCTGTTCCAGCGGCCGGGCTTTCGTCGGGCTCCCGCTTTCTTGTGCTCATGAACCAGCGAATCTTTTGGCGCGGAGCAACATGTATTGTCCCGCCCGCACCAACCCACTCGCTTGGACGGCTGCGTCCCAAAGGAGTATAATACTTCGCGTGCAGTCCAAATTGGCGTTCGCCAGCGAGGTTTATTTGAACATCCCTCCGTGGAGCATCCTCTCCGGCCTCGGGACCTTGTCTCGACAGGAGCTGAGCCTGCTTCTTCCGCATTTTGAGGACACCAGCCTTGCGAACGTTGCCGCAGACAAGGTCCGCGACGTTGTCGCCAGGCTCGACGGGTCGCGGGACGCCGCGACGGAGGCGGCCTTCAGGCGCCGCCTCGTCCAGTCCGCCGACCGGATCATGGCCTCGGACCCGCCGGACCGCGCACTCCGCGTCCGCTTGTGGGTCCAGCTGCTGTCCCCATTCGGGATCGAGACGCCCCTGCCGCTGTCCACGCGCACGGCCAACGCATGCTCGGCCGCGCTCGCTCACTGTGCGGCCGAAACGCTGGTCCTGAAGCCGGAGCCGGAGCAGGACGGCTCGTCGTTCCTGGCCGGCGCATGGAAGCGCGTGTCGGCTCGTTTTGGCAGAGGGCGCCCGGATTTCAGCGCCGTCGTCATCGCACAGGCCGAGATCACCGCCAGGGCCGTTGCCGATGCGGCGCAGCGCGGCGCCCTTGCAGCCGACGACCAGAGCGAACTCGTCAGGAGAATGCGGGCGCAGATCGAAGACCTGCCTCCCGAACTCCGCAACGAGGCCATGGAACAGGCCCTGAGGTCCGGCGATGCCGCGATCATCGGCCTGCTTGCCTCTGGAACATCCCTCCTCGGCGTAAGCGTCGTGGTGAACCTCGCCGGCTTCAGCGCCTAATCCTGGCCGCGCAGGCCGCCGCCATCATCCCGTTCATTGGCGGTTCGACCGCTGTTTCCATGCTCTTCGTTCTCGCCAACCCGCTCTTCATCGGTCCGGCGATGGTGCTGGGCGCCTACCTTGCCGACCGCCATGTCAGGAGCGCGCACGGGAAGCGGCTGTCGTCGAGTTTGACCGTCCAGCTTGCGCTGAAGGGCGTTGCCGCCGGGCGCGCCGGGCTTCGCAGAACCCTCGACGACTTCAAAAGTCTCTCGGCCGCTGATGTCGATGGAGTGCCGGAAAAACACCGGGACCGGATGCTGTCCAAGCTGGCCGGAGTGAAAGCGACGATCGGCGCCCCTCTGCCGCCGACGCCCTGGCCGCCGGAGGGGCGGCTGGCCCGCCCTGCAGCGGATGCGATGCAAGATCCGTTGGAGCGGATGGTGTTTCGAGGCCCGAAAGCGGACGTCGGCGAGGCGCTGGCCATCGGCGGCGTCACGGCCGCGGACATTCTCTATCACGCCGTGGCCATCGATCCGGCGGTGCTCCGCGCCGCCGACTTTTCGAGCGCCGCCGATCTCTGCTCCATCGGCGACTTCAGCGTCTTCGCCGGCGGAGTTGGCTCCATGGCCGCGGCGGCGGCGGCCGGGGCGGCCAACAATTTGCGGGGCTACGTGGCCGAGCAGGTTGCCGCGACCTGCCTTGTCAAGGCCACGTGGTGTCGTTCCCGGACACCCCGAACAACCCGGGCTTCGATCTGCTGGTCGATGGGCACGCCTTCCAGGTGAAATGCCTGGGAGGAGTCGATGGCCTTCGCGAGCACTTCGAGCGGTATCCCGAGGTGCCGGTCTTGGCCAATGCCGAGCTCGCCGAGGCAGTCGCGGGGAGCAGCGAAGACTGGGCCGGCGGGGTTTTCTGCGTGGAAGGCTTCGACCGTGAGACCACCGATCTCGTCATGCGCGCGGCATTGGACGCCGGTGCAGCCCTCGATGATATGGATGTTCCCTATGTCGCTGCCGCATTCTCCGCCACGAGGAACCTGTACGGCTGGTGGCGGGGAGACGTGCCGCTGGCCGATCTGCCGCTTTCAGTCGTCCTGGACGGAGCCATAAGGGGTGGCCTCGCCGCTGCCGGCGGCCTCTCCGGCAAAGCCCTGGGGCTGCTGTTGTTCGGTCCAGCCGGGGCGCTGGTCTTCGGTGGCGTCGGCGGAGCCGCCGCAATCCTCGGATCCAGCTGGACCCGTCAGCAGGCAAATCGCCTGCTTGCGGAGGACTGGATCAGCGCGCTCGACTAACCAACCGATCGGCTGCGCCGCGCGCTGATCGGCGAGAACCGGGCGAAGATCAGACTGTTGGCGGAGAAACGCGCTCGGATTGCCGAGCACGAGCATGACCAGCGGGGGTGGTTCCTCGCGTGGATGTCCGACGATATCGTCGCTCTGGCGGAGCACATCCACCACCTCGAGAAGGACGTGGTCAAGCGGGGGCAACCGGAACGGGCCCGCCTGTGCCTCCAGTCCATGAAGGATGCGGCCGTCCATCCGTGGGCCGTGCGACAGGAGCTTTCCGATGTCGTAAGGGTCCTCGACGCCCGGCCCTCGCTCGGCGGGGCGGCGTCCAAGAAGGCGATGGCCGGATGGAGCGCCGTCATGTCGGCCATGCCGCGTCATCCGTGAGCGGGCACCACCGATGGATCCGAGACCCCGCGGAGGCCGCCCTTACGGTTCAGGCTGCAGCGGCGCGGAGAGGACTTGGAGGGTGTATGGAAGGGTGGTGCGTCGCCACCGGATCGTGGGCAAGCCGGCGGCGCCTGCGGCGGGACGCCTTGGCGCGGCCGGGTTGAGACGGATACTCTCGCTCCGGCAAAACTTGGCGCGCCCGACAGGATTCGAACCTGTGACCTTCGGCTCCGGAGGCCGACGCTCTATCCACTGAGCTACGGGCGCGTCGGGCGGCACGATAGCGCATGGGAGCGAACGCCGGCAAGCGGCGTGCCGGCGGCAAACCGACGGCGCCCCGACGGGGCGAAGACCGCGACCAATCTGCCTTCCCCCTCCGGAGCCGCAGAGCTTCAGCGGACGGATCGTGTGCTACCTAGACCGGACAGATCGTGTGCTACCTGGACCGGACAGATCGTGTGCTACCTACAAGCCTCGGGGCGGTTGCTTGACAGCCCCGGCTGCGCGTCCCTTTAATGGCGCCGGCTATACGGGCGCGTAGCTCAGCGGGAGAGCACTGCCTTCACACGGCAGGGGTCGCTGGTTCAATCCCAGCCGCGCCCACCACTTTGCGTCTTGACGGTCATCGCCCCGAGGTCGTCGAGCCTCAGCGGAGGCGTGCATTGCGACCGCGGCCTGCGCGTACGCGGACGAGGCCGGTCGTTCCGGAGACCAATTTTCTAGACTCCGCGGGGCCATCCACCGACCTCGGCGAGCTATCGGGCTTAGCGGCGGGCCGGCGTCACTGCCACTGCGCCTTGTCCTTGAACAGGTGCGCCGGCGCGGCGCGGCCGAGGGTGCGCGGGTCCGACGAGGGGAGGCCGAACAGCGCGCCCTGGACGTATTGCACGCCGCAGCCCCGGACCAGCCGCAGGGTGGCCTCGTCGTCGACGCCGCCGGCGATGGTCGCCACCCCGAACTCGCGGCAGAACGCCATCAGCGCCTTGATGTAGGCCTTGCCCTGGCGGGCGTCGCGGGCGTGCTCGATGGCGTCGGCGGCGAGCTTGACGCTGTCCACCTCCAGGTCGGCCAGGTACTGGAACCCGTGCGCCGAAGTGGCGAAGTCGCACAGGCAGACCTGGATCCCCTGCTCGCGCAGCCGCTGGATGCCGGCGTTGGCGGCTCCGGCATCGGCGATCCGGCTGGACTGGGTGATCTCGAAGATCAGCCGGCCGCGGATCCAGGGGTTGTCGCGGATGAGTTGGTCGATCTGCGCCAGCGCCGACAGCGCGTCCACAGTCTGCCCGGAGATGCGGACCGCCACCACCGGCTCGGCATTGACCGGAACCTTGGTCTTCAACAGCTCGACGACCTTGCGGATGACGGCGAGGTCGAGATCGACGATCACGCCGGCGCTCTCGGCCAGGGCGAGGCGCTCGGCGGTGACGTCGCGGCCGCTCTGCGCCGGCAGCCGGACCATGGCCGAGCAGGCATGGACCGCGCCGCTGCGGGCATCGTGGATCGGCTGCAGGACCACGGTGAACAGCCCGCCCTCGATGAGCTGCTGCAGATCGGTCAGCGCCGCGACCGCGTCCTCGACCACCGCGGAGAAGGTCGTGGAGAACTCGGCGAGGCCGGTGGCCGAGGGCTCGATGGCCCGGAACCGGCTCATGGCGTAGGTGAGGCCGCGGGCGACGTCGTCGCTGCTCAGCCCCTCGCGATCGAGCTCCAGCGTCGCCGCCTCGACCTCGGCGCCGACCGCGTCCGGATCGAGCTCCCGGGTGAAGCCGCTGATCTCGCCCTTGAGCCCGCTCACGTCGAAATCGGCGCGGTGGACCAGGCTGTAGCGGTCGGGCCCGACGCAGGTGGCGGACGCGCCGTCGATGGAGCCGGTCCGCAGGGCGGCGGCGATGCGCGCCTGCAGCTCGTGCTCGGCGCTCTCGACCAGACGCTGGCGCAGCGCCTCGTACCCCTGAAGCATGATCAGCGAGAGACAGCGGTTGCCGCCGTCCGAGCGGCCGTCGGCCAGCTGGCTCGTGACCATGTCGATGAAGGCGGCGGCGTCGTAGAGCCCGGTTGCGCCGTCGCGGGACCTTCGGCCGAAGCCGCCGCTCTTCGGCGGCTGCGGGCAGGCGCGCAGCGCAAGGAAGAAATGGCCGTTCAGGTCCTCGAGCCGGTAGCCCGCGACCATCAGCGGCGGCGATGCGCCCACCGCCCCGGCGAGCTGCAGCGAGGCCGCCTCGATCCGCTTGCGCCCGCCGGCACCGGCCAGCAGCGCCCGGACCGCCGGCCGCTCTCCCGGGACCGCGGCGCTCTCCAGCGTCCGCCCGACCAGCTCCTCCGTCGGCAGGCCGAGCAGCGGTTCGATGGCGCCGGTGGCGTAGACGATCCGGCCGTCGCCATCGAGCTCCAGCAGGATGTCTCCCCAGCAAAAGGCCAGGGCGACGAACCGGTCCCGCTCGGCGCGAAGCGGCGAGGCGGATGCGGCCGGGGCGGAGTTCGAGGCCAGGGAGGTCGCCGCTGTCATGATGATGGTCCAGCCAACTGATTGCGAATGGACGCTGCCCGTGCCGGCCCTCGGGCGCGGCATGGGGCAAGCCTGGCAAATGCCAACCCTAGCAGAGCGCGCACGCCGGCGCGGTGACGGCCGTCACGCCGGGCGGGCACGGCGCTGGGAGCCGAGGCGTCTTCGTGGCGGCGCCGCGACCGACGGCTGGGGCGAGAACAGCCGCGCCGGGATGCTCCGGCGGAAGACCGCGATGTCCTCGGCGGGCGCTCCGAACAGGAACCCCTGGACGTAGGTCACGCCGCAGGCGCGGGCGAAGGCCAGCGCGGCCTCGTCCTCGACCATCTCGGCGACGGTGCCGATGCCGAGGTCTTGGCAGAGGCTCACCAGCGCGCGCAGGAAGGCCTCGCCGCCGCCGCCCGCCCGGGCGGCCTGCAGCCAGGTGCCGTCGAGCTTGACGATGTCGACCTCGAGGCACGACAGGTATTCGAAGTTCGCCGCGCCGGCGCCGAAGTCGTCGAGGCAGACCAGGAGGCCCCGGCGGCGGAGGCGCTGGAGGAAGGCGTTGACGGCGATGAGGTTGCCCGGGTGGGCCGACTCGGTGATCTCGAACATCAGCCGGCCGCGGAGCCAGGGGTTGTCGCCGAGAAGGCCTTCGAGCTCGGCGAGGCAAGGGGGCGAGCAGAGCGTCTGGCCGGAGATGTTGACCGCGACCCGGGGCGCGCCCGGGCCGCTCTCCCGGCTGGCGAGCCAGGCGATGATCTTCCTCACCATCGCCAGGTCGAAGACGGTGATGAAGCCGCTTCTCTCGGCCATGCCGATGTGATCATGGGGGGTCAGCACTCCGCCGTCGCCGGGGAACCGCGCCAGCGCTTCGTAGTGATGGATGCGGCCGGTGCGGGCGTTGACGATCGGCTGGAAGAACGCAGCGAAGTCAGCGGCGAAGGTGACGCGCTTGACGATGTTCACGGTTCTGATCGACCTGCAGAAGGCGCGAGCATGGTAGCGCAAGCGGGACCTTATTTAAACATGTGATGCCAAGCGCTGTTACGTTATTCGAAGTGACCTCTCGCGGATGTTGTTCGGCTTTGCTGTCTGATTTTCTCCATCCTGTACTATGCCGGCAGAGTAACCCGCGTAGGGGCATGGCAGGCGATCGCGCCGGTCGCCATTCGCGCGCCCGTGCCGGCGGTCATGGCCGCCCGAGCGGCGCCCGCTGGAAACAGGGGAAGGGCGGCCCATGTGACCGAATGATGCGAGCAGGCGTGCAATGCGGGTGGCGGGGCGGCGATGAAGTTCGTGTTCGAGGCACCGCCTGACGATCCGGGGCCGCTTCGCGCCGCCATCCGCGCGCATCACCGCGGCGACGAGGCGGCGTCGGTCCGCGCTCTCCTCGCCTCCCTCGACGGCAGCGAGGACAGCCGCAGCCGCGTCGAGGCGCGGGCGCGCCGGCTGGTCGAGGCGGTTCGAAGCGAGCGCCTCGGCCGGGGCGGGCTCGACGCCTTCCTCCACGAGTACGGGCTGTCCTCGCAGGAAGGCGTGCTGTTGATGTGCATCGCCGAGGCGCTGCTGCGCGTGCCCGACGACCTGACCCAGGAACGGCTGATCCGCGACAAGCTGTCCGCGGCGGACTGGGACCGCCACCTCGGCCGCAGCACGTCCGTGTTCGTCAACGCCTCCACCTGGGCGTTGATGCTCACCGGCCGGCTGGTGCGGCTTCACGATGCCTCCGGCCAGTCGCCGGGGGCGGTGATGCGCCGGCTGGTTGCCCGCCTGGGCGAGCCGGTGGTCCGCGAGGCGGTCAACCAGGCGATGCGCATCCTCGGCCGGCAGTTCGTCATGGGCCGGAGCATCGACCAGGCGCTGGAGCGGGCGAAGCCCCTGGAGGCCCGCGGCTATCGCTTCTCCTACGACATGCTGGGCGAAGCGGCGCGGACCATGGCCGACGCCGACCGCTACCATGAGGCCTACCGCGCCGCCATTGCCGCCATCGGCGCGGCGGCGAGACAGCGCGACGTCGTCTCGGGGCCGGGGATCTCGGTCAAGCTCTCGGCGCTGCATCCCCGCTACGAAGCGGCGCAGGCGGAGCGGGTTGCGTCCGAGCTCGTCTCGCGGGTGCGCGAGCTGGCTTTGGCCGCGGCCGAGGCCGACATCGCGCTGACCATCGACGCCGAGGAGGCCGATCGGCTCGACCTCTCCCTGGACGTGATCGAGGCGCTCGCTCGAGATCGCGGGCTCGCAGGCTGGGGTGGCCTCGGCGTCGTGGTCCAGACCTACCAGAAGACCGCGCCGTTCGTGATCGAGTGGCTGGCGGATCTTGCCCGGCGGACGCGGCGGCGGCTGATGGTGCGGCTGGTCAAGGGCGCCTACTGGGACGCCGAGATCAAGCGGGCCCAGGAGCTCGGCCTGCCCGGCTACCCGGTCTTTACCCGCAAGGCCTCGACCGACGTCTCCTACCTCGCCTGCGCCCGGATGCTGCTGGCCGAGCCCGAGCTGTTCTACCCCCAGTTCGCCACCCACAACGCCCACTCCATCGCCGCGGTACTGGAGGACGCCGGCGGCGGCCGCGACTTCGAGTTCCAGCGGCTGCACGGCATGGGCGAGACCCTGTACGAGCAGGTGGTGGAGAGGGACGGGATCGGCGTTCCCTGCCGCATCTACGCGCCGGTGGGCCGGCACGAGGACCTGCTCGCCTACCTGGTCCGCAGGCTGCTCGAGAACGGCGCCAACAGCTCGTTCGTCAACCGTATCCAGGACGACCGGCTGCCCATCGACGAGATCATCGCCGACCCGGTCGCCCGGGTGCGCGGCCTCGCCTGCATCCCCCACCCGCGGATCTTCGAGCCGCGGGCGATGTTCCTGCCGGAGCGGCTGAACTCCACCGGGATCGACCTTGGCGACCGCACGCGCCTTGCCCGGCTCGCGGATGAGATGAGCCAGGCTTGCCGGCGACCGTGGCAGGCCGGCCCCATCGTCGCCGGCTGCGAGGCGGGCGATGCGGCACAACCGGTCGTCTCCCCGGCCGACCACGGCCGCGAGGTGGGGCGAGTGGCCGAGGCCGGGCCGGAGCATCTGGATGCCGCGCTTGCTGCCGCCGCCGCGAGCGCGCCGGGCTGGGCGGAGACCGCGGTGGAGGCGCGGGCGGCCTGCCTGGAGCGCGCGGCCGACCTGTTCGAACGGCGGATGGCGGAGTTCATGGCGATGTGCGTCGCCGAGGCCGGTAAGACCCTGCCGGACGCGGTGGCCGAGGTGCGCGAGGCCGTCGACTTCTGCCGCTACTACGCCGCCCGGGCGCGAAGCGACTTGGTTCGGCCGCTGCCGCTGCCGGCTTCGGCCGGTGGCGCCGGCGCGGCGCTGCTGACCAGCGGCGGTGTCTTCGCCTGCATCAGCCCTTGGAACTTTCCGCTGGCGATCTTCACCGGCCAGGTCGCAGCGGCATTGGCCGCCGGCAACGCCGTGGTGGCCAAGCCGGCGGAGCAGACGCCGCTGATCGCCGCGGAGGCGGTTCGCCTGCTGCACGCGGCGGGCGTCCCCGCCGACGTCCTGCACCTCCTTCCCGGCGACGGAGCCTCGGTCGGCGCGCCGCTGGTGGCGGATCCCAGGATCGGCGGCGTCGCCTTTACCGGCTCGACCGAGGTCGCCTGGCAGATCAACCGCACTCTCGCCCGGCGAGGCGGCCCGCCGCCGGCGCTGATCGCGGAGACCGGCGGGCAGAACGCGATGATCGTCGACTCCACCGCGCTCCCCGAGCAGGTGACCCGCGACGCCCTGACGTCCGCCTTCCAGAGCGCCGGTCAGCGCTGCTCGGCGCTCCGGGTGCTGTTCATCCAGGAGGACATCGCAGCCGCGCTGGTCGAGATGCTGGCGGGCGCCATGGACGAGCTTGCCGTGGGCGATCCGGCGCTGATCGCCACCGACATCGGCCCGCTGATCGATGCGGAGGCCCGCGACATGCTCGAGGGGCATCTCGCCCGGATGAGCCACGAGGCGCGGGTGCTGAAGCGCGCCAGGCTCGGCCGTGGCACAGAGCGGGGAACGTTCTTCGCCCCGGCCCTCGTCGAGATCGACCGGCTGTCGCGCCTGCAGAGGGAGGTGTTCGGCCCGGTCCTCCACCTCATCCGCTACCGCGCCGACCGGCTGGACGAGGTGATCGAGGCGATCAACGCCACCGGCTACGGGCTGACCCTCGGCATCCAGACCCGCATCGACCGAACCTGGCGGGAGATCTTCGCCCGCACCCGCATCGGCAACACCTACGTCAACCGCAACCAGATCGGCGCCATGGTCGGGGTTCAGCCGTTCGGCGGCGAGGGGCTGTCCGGCACCGGGCCGAAGGCGGGCGGTCCCTCCTACCTGCGCGCCTTTTCGCGCTACCGGCCGGCGGATGGCCACGGCGGTCAGCCCCGGGCGGCCACGACGGGGAACACGGACGGTGGCGACATCCGCTTCTCGCGCGCCGGCTTCGCGGCCGCGCTGCGCGAAGTCGCGGCCGGCTGGGGAGCATGGGCGGCGATGCCGGCGCACCACCGCGCCGGGGTGCTGGAGGCGGCGGCGGATCGGCTGGCTTCGGGCGACGCAGAGCAGGGGCAGGCGGCCCGCCATCTCCGCTTCTACGCCGCCCAGCTGCGCGCGGAGTATGCCGACCCCGTCGCGCTACCGGGGCCCACCGGCGAGCGCAACGAGCTGAGTGTCCACCCCCGCGGAATGATCGCCTGCCTCTCCGCTGCCGAGGAGGAAGGCATGGCCGCCTTCGCCGCCCAGGTCGGCACGGCCCTGGCCATGGGCAATGGCGTCGTTGCCTGGCACCGCGATCCGGCCGTGGCCGCGACGATCGTCGCCGGGCTGCACGCCGCCGGCGTCCCCGAAGCCGCGCTGGCGCTTCTGCCGGCTGGCAGCGACGCGGGCCTCGACGAGCTGCTGGCGGCAGCGGATCTGGCCGGCGTGGCCTGCGTCGGACCCGGCGCACAGGCCGGCGCCATCGCCCGCGGTCTGGCGGATCGCCCTGGGCCGATCCTGCCGCTGATCCTGTTCTCCGACGGGCCCGATCCTTCGCTCGGAGCGGGTGCGCCTCCCGCGGCCTCAGCGCACTATCTCGGCCGGTTCGCCCACGAACGAACGCTCTGCGTCGATACCACCGCCTCGAGCGGCAACGCCTCGCTGCTCTCGCTGGAGGAAGATCCCGGCTCCTGATCCCTGGCCCGGTCCATCCAGCCGATGATCGGCGTCACCGTCATCCCGTGCAGCAGGATCGAGACGAGGACGATGAACCCGGTGATCGCCCAGAGCCGGTCGGCGGCGGGGAAGCTTGCCTCGTTGAGGGCATAGGCCAGGTAGTAGAACGAACCGATCCCGCGGATGCCGAAGAAGCCGATGACCGCGCGTTCGCGAAACGGCATGGCGGCGCCCGCGAGCCCGGCGAGCCCCGCCAGCGGCCGGACGATCAGCAGGACGGCGAGGCCGGCCAGCGCATCGGTCCACGACAGCGGGGCGAGCAGGCCGCCGGCGATCGAGATCCCGAACAGCACCAAAATCAGCATCATCAACAGCCGCTCGAGCTGCTCGGCGAACTCGTGAAGCTTGTCGTGGTACTCGTGGCTTCGCTCGGCATCGCGGAGCGAGAGGGCGGTGACGAAGACGGCAATGAAGCCGTAGCCGTGGGCGACTTCGGTTAGGCTGTAGGACAGACAGGTGATCCCGAGGGCGACGAAGCCGTCGCCGGTCCGCGACAGCTTCGCCCGGTCCGGAAGCCGAAAGGTCAGGAACGCCAGCAGCTTGCCGACGATCCAGCCCATGGCGACGCCGACCCCGATCTTCCAGGCCACGTCCTCCAGCAGCCAGCCGGTGAACCAGCCCTGCGCCTGCCCGGCGGCGACCGCGGCCACGGCGATGGCGAGGTTGGTGAACGGGAAGGCGAGGCCGTCGTTGAGCCCGGCCTCGGAGGTCAGCCCGAAGCGCACCTCGTCCTCCTCGCCGGACCCCGGCGGGCCGACCTGGACGTCGGCGGCGAGAACGGGATCGGTCGGCGCCAGCAGCGCCGCCAGAAGCAGCGCAGAAGCGAGCGGCAGGCCGAGCCCGCCCCAAGCCAGCAGGGCGATGGCGGCGATGGTCAAGGGCATGGTGATGCCCAGCAGCCGCCAGGTCGGCGCCCAGGAGCGCAACCCCAGCGGCCGGTCGAGCTTCAGCCCGGCGCCCATCAGCGCCACGATCACCACGAGCTCGCTCGCCCGCTCGGTGACCTTGGGGAAGAGCAGCGGCAGCGGCCCTTCGCCGGCGATGCCGTAGCCGAGGCCCGCGCCGATCAGCACGCAGACGATCGGCAGCGACAGCGGCAGTTCCTTCAGCACCATCGGCAGCCAAGCGGTGAGCAGCACAACCGCGCCGAAGCCGCCAAGGACCAGGATGTAGGTTTCCATGTGCGCCCGTTCTCCCGCCCCCTCGACGGACAATGGAGAACGATCGGGGACGGGACCTTGCCTTATGGCAGGCGCGAGCGAGCTTCCGGCTCGGTGTGGGACGAGGATCACCCGCCGACGGATGCTGTGACCGCCGTCACCGACGAAGCCGAGGTCCAGTGTTATTCGTTGCGGAGGTAGGGCGCGGCTTTCTGTCCGAGGATGCGCCAGGTGCCGGCGAAGCCGACAGCCAGGGTGAGGATGACGCAGATGGCCACGGGCGCGGCCACGATGTCCCAGCGCATGGACCAGGCGAAGTCCATGACCCGGGTCGAGACCGCCCAGGCGACGGCGGCGCCGAGGCCCGCGGCGATGGCGGCAGTGACCACGCCGAGGACGCCGTACTCGACGAGGTAGGTGCCGGCGATCCTGGCCCGGGTCGCGCCCAGCACCTTGAAGACGACCGCCTCGTACGTGCGCCTCCGCCGGTCGGCGGCCACCGCGCCGGCCAGCACAACCGCGCCGGCGGCGAGGGTCAGGGCGGCGGCGGCGCGCACCGCCCAGGAAATCCGGTCGAGCAGCCCCGTGACCGCCGATAGCGCCTCGCGGGTGCGGATGGCGCTGACGTTGGCGAAGCGGTCAGTCACCGCCCGCTCCAGCGCCGCCTCTGCTTCGCGTGGCGCGTAGACGGCGGCGATGTGGGTGTGCGGTGCGCCGGCGAGGGTCCCGGGCGAGAGGATCATGGCGAAGTCGAAGGGCACCGCCCGCCAGTCGATCCGCCTGAGCGAGGCGATCTCGGCGGTGATCTCCCGGCCGAGGACGTTCAAGGTGATCGTGTCGCCAAGCCCGACCCCGAAGCCGCTGGCGAGGTCCGCGTCCAGCGAGAGGAGCGGCGGCCCGCCGTAGCCTTCGGGCCACCAGCGGCCGGCTGTGATCTCCGCGTCCACCGGCGCGCTCGGCGCGTAGGTCAGCGCCCGGTCGCCACGCACTGCCCAGGCGGCGTCCGGAGCTACGGTCGCCCGGTCCACCGGGACGCCCGCGATGGCGGTGATCCGGCCGCGAAGCGACGGCACCCGCTCGAGGGCGCCGACGCCGGGAACGGCGCGGACGGTGGCTTCGAACGCCTCGGCGGTGCCGCTCGGGATGTCGATGAAGAAGAAGGCCGGCACGCTGTCCGGCAGCCGCTCGCCGATCTGGGCGCGGGTGTTGCTGTCGATGAGGGCGACGGCGACGAGGACCGTGAGCCCGGCGCCCAGCGAGACGACCACGCCGGGTGTCGGCGCGTTCGGGCGGTGCAGGCCCTCGATCGCAAGCCGCAACGACGCCGAGCGCATCCGCGGCAGGCGGGACGCCAAGGCCATCAGCAATCCGGCCGCTCCCCTGAGGACCGCAAGCGTCAGCACCGCGCCGAGGACGAACCAGGCGGCGAAACCGGGGGTGCTGGCGGTTGCAATCGCCAGCGCCGCCAGCGCCAGCGCGCTCGCTGCCGCGGCACAAGCGTAGGCCAGGCGGGGGCGGCCGTGGCCGGTGTCGATGGCGCCGCGGAACAGGCCCGCCGCGGGCACCTCGCGCGCCTGCCCCAACGGCCAGAAGGCGAAGGTCAGCGCGGTGAAGAAGCCCATCGCCGCGGCGACCAGCAGCGGCGCCGGCTGCAGCCCGAGGGCAACGGGAATGGGCAGCACACCTTCCAGCAGCGCCAGCCCCGCCAGCGGCAGCCCGGCGCCGAGAACCAGCCCGGCGAGAACGCCGCCGGCTGTCAGGATCAGCACCTGGAGGAGATAGACCTCGACGATCAACCCTCCCGGCGCGCCCAGGCACTTCAGGGTGGCGATGGTTTCGGCCTTTCCGGCCAGGTAGTGGCGCACCGCGTTGGCAACGCCGAGGCCGCCGATGAGCAACGCCGACAGCCCGACGAAGGTCAGCACCATGCCGAGCCGGTCGACGAACCGGCGCACGCCTGGCGCCGCGGCCGAGGCTTCGCGGATCTGCCAGCCCGCGGCGGGAAAAGCGTCTCGCGCTGTCGCCGACCATGACGCCGGCTCCACCTCCGGCAACAGCAGCACCCGGGTGTTGTGGCGGTAGAGGCTGCCCGGCTGCATCAGCCCGGTCGCGGCCAGCGCTTCGGACCCCAGCATCAGCCGCGGCCCGAAACTGATGACGTTGGTCACCCGATCCGGCTCGCGGGCGATGACGGCGCGGACCTCCACCTCGCTCTCGCCGAGCCGAAGGCGGTCGCCGACGCCGACGCCGAGCTTGGCCAGCAGCCCCTCCTCGGCAACGGCGCCCCAGGTGCCGCTGCGCTCCGCCAACGCCTCCGCCAGGGGCTGCGCCGGCTCGAGGGCGATCGCTCCGACCAGCGGGTAGGCGGCGTCCACCACCTTGAGCTCGACCAGCGCGCGGGCCTCGCCGGCGCGGGCCATCCCGCGCATCTCGATGACCTCCGAGACCGCCGCCGCGTGCTCGCGCAGCCAGGCCGCCTCCGCCGCCGCGGGCGGGCGCTGCGAAAGCTGGACTTCGACGTCGCCGCCCAGCAGCGCCCGGGCATCGGCCGCGAGCCCGCCGAGGACGGCGGAGCTCAACGTGCCGACCGCGGCGATGGCGGCAACGCCCAGGGCCAGGCTCGCCAGGAGGACGCGAAAGCCGGCAAGGCCGCCCCGCAACTCCCGGCGCGCCAGCCGCCAGGCGAGGACGAGGCGCCGGGTATACCTCACGTGCCGCCGACCGCGCTCAGCGCCGGCGCTCGCCGGTCGGCGACGATCCGCCCGTCCTTGAGCTCGATGGTCCGGGCGCAGCGGCCGGCCAAAGCCGGGTCGTGGGTGATCAGGAGCAGGGTCGTCCGCCTTCGCCGGTGCAGGTCGAACATGAGCTCGATCACCGCGCCACCCGTTGCCCCGTCGAGGTTGCCGGTGGGCTCGTCGGCAAGCAGCAGCGCCGGTTCGGCGACGAAGGCCCGGGCCAGGGCGACGCGCTGCTGCTCGCCGCCGGAAAGCTGCGCCGGATAGTGCCGGAGCCGATGGTCCAGGCCGACGGCCGCGAGCAGCTCCCTCGCCCGAACGAAGGCGCCGCGCTGGCCCGCGAGCTCCAACGGAAGGGCGACGTTTTCGAGCGCGGTCATGGTCGGAACAAGGTGGAAGTTCTGGAACACGACGCCGACGCGCCGGCCGCGGAACGCCGCGAGCCCGTCCTCGTTAAGGATCGACAGGTCCTGGCCGGCGACGACCACGCGCCCGGCCGTCGCCCGCTCCAGCCCGGCGATGATCATCAGCAGGCTGGTCTTGCCGGACCCGGACGGCCCGATCAGGCCGACGGTCTCGCCGGCGTGCACACGAAGATCGATGCCTCCCAGGATATTGACCGGGCCGGCGGCGCTTCCCAAGCTCAGGTGGACTTGGGTGAGGTCAATGGCCGGATCGGACAACGGTGGCGATGGCAAACGACGTGCTCCTCGGTTTCTGGCGCCAGACGATGCGCGCAACAGGCTGTGGCGAGATGCGGGGGACTAGCAGGCGATATGGACCGGCGGGGCACCCTGTCAACGCGATGCTGCGGCGCCTTGCCTTCACTGCGGTGCCGCTCCTCTTTGGCCTCGGCGCGCTGATGTTTGCGCCCGCGGGTCTTGCGGCGAAAGAGCCGGTGCGGCTGATGATCCTGGGCGACAGTCTCACCGCCGGCTATGGGCTGCCCGAAAGCGAAGGTTTCCCGGCGAGGCTGGAGGCGGCGCTGCGCGCCGATGGCTACAAGGTGGAGGTGATCGACGCCGGGGTGTCCGGCGATACCACCGCCGGCGGGTTGGCGCGGCTGCCCTGGTTGCTGGGCGGCCCGCCGGAGAGCTTGCCCGACGCGGTGATGGTGGAGCTTGGCGGCAACGACGGGCTCCGCGGCCTCGACCCGCAGGCGATGTACGCGAACCTGGACGCGACCCTGACGCTGCTTGCCGACCGGGGCGTGCCGGTGCTGCTGACCGGGATGAAGGCGCCGCCGAACCTGGGCGCCGAGTACGGCCGCGCCTTCGAGGCGGTGTTCCACCGCCTCGCCGACAAGCACGACGTGCCGCTTTATCCGTTCTTTCTCGAAGGCGTGGCCCTGGTCCCGAGGCTCAACCAGCCGGACGGGATCCACCCCAACGCCGAAGGCGTGGCCGAGATCGTCCGCCGCATCCTGCCTGCAACGAAGTCGTTCCTCGACAGCCTGCCCGTCGACGCCGCGGCGAGGTGACGGCCGCTCGGTCGCTCCCGCCAAGTCTCAAGTCAGCTCCTGCCGACGTTCTGAGGTAACGGCTCGGCCCGGCCAATCAGGCCGGGGCGTCGTCGAGGAAGGGAAGCAGCGGCGCCTTTGCCGCCGCCGAGTGCTTTCGCCGCAGCGGGCTCCGCCGAGGTGCGGGTGCGGGCGCGTCGGTCACGGCTACGGGTGCGGGCGCGTCGGTTACGGCCACCGGTGCGGGCGCGGAGGCGGGTGCGGTGATTGCGGGGAGCGCCGCGACGGGCGCGGGAGCCGCCGGCTGGGCCCGCTCGCGCTCGGCGGACGGCTTCGCCTGCGGATGCCATGGGTCGGTGCCCATGCGGTAGGGCCAGAGCGGGCAGGCCACCGCCGTGCAGCGGCGGACCTCGTCCTTCTTGCCGCCGCAGCAGTCGATGCAGCGCCGGCGCATCGCCTGCAGCAGCGGCTTGCCGCGGTGGCCGAGCTCACGCAGCTCGTCCGTGGACAGTCTGCGCGGATCCTGGCCGACGACGGTGCCGTCGGCGGCGGGTTCGAGACCGTCGGCTGCCTTCCGCCGCCGCCGCGAAGCTCCGCGTGGGCCGACCGACGCGTCGCCTCGGTCGCCGGAGCCGGCTCGCGTCTTGCCCGCGCCGGGCTTGCTCACGCCGCCGCCTTGCTCAAGCCGCCTTGCTGCCGGCCTGCGACTTCAGGTAAGCGAGCATCGTGTCGGCGTCGGAAACCTCGAATGGGTCTGTCGGACAGTTGTCGGCGTAGCCGTCCTCGGCGAACATCTTCTCGATCTTGCCGTCGACGACGTACATCGAATAGCGCCAGCTGCGCATGCCGAAGCCCAGGTTCGACTTGTCGACGAGCATGCCCATCTTGCGGGTGAATTCGCCGTTGCCGTCCGGCAGCAGGAAGATGTTGTTCACGCCCTGCGCCTTGCCCCACTGGAACATCACGAAGGCGTCGTTGACCGACAGGCAGACGATGCGGTCGACGCCGAGCTTGGCGAACTCGTCGAACAGGGCCTCGTAGCGGGGAAGGTGGTTGCTGGAGCAGGTGGGGGTGAAGGCGCCGGGCAGGGAGAAGAGGACGACCTTCTTGCCCTTGAAGATCTCGTCGCTGGTGAGGTCCTTCCACTCGAACGGGTTCGGCCCCTCCAGCGCATCGTTGCGCACCCGCGTCCGGAAGGTGACCGACGGCACCTGCTGCATGGCGGCTCGCTCCTTGTTCTGCTGCTTGTTCTGTTGATCCCGATACGCGCGTCGCCCCGCCGGTTTCGGCACCGCGGGACGGCATAAAAAACGCCGGCGGAGTGTGGTGCCCGCCGGCGCGGAGATCAACCGTTCATCTACTGGCAGCGGCGGCGGTGCGGCCAGCGCCGCCCCAGGGGCGCGGCCGCTGCCGCGCTAGCCGGTCACGGGCGGCGTATGCGTGCCGGAGAAGAGGCCGAAGGCCTGCAGCAGCCACAACACCACCGCGATCACCACGACGATGTTGAGAATCATCTTAATCTTGCGGTCCATGGGAATGTAGGTATTGGCGAGCCAGAGCAGCACGCCGACGATGATGAGGACGATGACGATGGTGACGAGGGACACGCTGTCGCTCCTTCTGCTTCCCCGCGGGCAACCGGCGCGTGCGCGCCGAGCCCGTAGATGCTAAGCAAGCACGAGCGGAGGCAGCTTAACGTTTGTTAGACAGCCCGTAGCCGATGTCGGCGGGAGGCCACTGCCGTCGCGCCGGTCATTCGCTCGGGCCGTCGCCGGTCATGGTCGCCATCGCCGCATCTTCGCGATATAACGGCAACCAGCCGACACGAGCGGGCGGTTACGGCCGATGGCCGCGCCGGTCCCGCGCTTCGCCCCAGGGCGCGGCCGGCTCGTCCCGTTGTCCATCCGGAACCTTCAGGAGCTTGCGCGCCCATGGGCGAGCCCATCCGACGCTTGAGGAACATCGCCATCATCGCCCACGTCGATCATGGCAAGACCACGCTGGTCGACCAGTTGCTGCGCCAGTCGGGCACGCTCGAGGCGCACGGCGAGGCCGTCGAGCGGGTGATGGACTCGAACGAGCTGGAGCGCGAACGCGGCATCACCATCCTGTCGAAGAACACCGCCATCACCTGGCGCGACTGGCGGATCAACATCGTCGACACGCCCGGCCATGCAGACTTCGGCGGCGAAGTCGAGCGGGTCCTGTCGATGGTCGATTCGGTGCTGCTGTTGGTGGATGCGGTGGACGGGCCGATGCCGCAGACGACCTTCGTCACCCGCAAGGCGCTGGCCCGCGGCCTCTGCCCGATCGTCGTCGTCAACAAGGTGGACCGGCCGGTCGCAAGGCCCGAGTGGGTCGTCGACCAGACTTTCGACCTGTTCGACCGGCTCGGCGCCAGCGACGACCAGCTCGACTTTCCGGTGGTGTTCGCCTCCGCCACCGAAGGCTGGGCGTCCCCCGACTCGTACGTGCGCTCGGGCGACATGACGCCGCTGTTCAAGACCATCGTCGAGCACGTTCCGCCGCCGGACGCCGACGCGGACGGGCCGTTCCAGCTCCAGGTCAGCTCGCTCAACTATTCGAGCTACGTCGGCGTCATCGGCATCGGCCGGATCCGCCGCGGCCGGATCCGCAGGAACAGCGCGGTCGCCATCGCCGCCGTCGACGGCGCCGTTCGCCGTGGCCGGATCCTGCAGATCCTGGGCTTCCAGGGCCTGGAGCGGATCGAGCGCGACGATGCCTCGGCCGGCGACATCATCGCCTTCACCGGCATCGACGGGATCAAGATCTCCGAGACGATCTGCGACCCGGACGCGGTCGAGCCCCTGGCGCCGCTGGTGGTCGACGAGCCGACGGTGAGTATGACCTTCCAGGTCAACGACTCGCCCCTGGGCGGGCGCGAGGGCAAGTACGTCACCAGCCGGACGCTGCGCGACCGCCTCGACCAGGAACTGTTGCACAACGTCGCCCTCAGGGTGGATCCCGGCGAGACCCCGGACAAGTTCAAGGTCTCCGGGCGCGGCGAGCTGCATCTGGCGATCCTGATCGAGACCATGCGCCGCGAAGGCTACGAGCTCGCCATCTCCCGGCCGGAGGTGATCCTCAAGACCATCGATGGCGAGGTCTGCGAGCCGTGGGAGACGCTGACCGTCGATGTCGAGGAGGCGAGCCAGGGTGCGGTCATGGAGAAGCTCGGCCAGCGCCGCGCCGAGCTCAGGGACATGGTCCCGGACGGGCAGGGACGGGTTCGGCTCGACTACACCATCCCGAGCCGCGCGCTGATCGGCTTTCGCCCGGAGTTCATGACCATCACGTCGGGCACCGGGCTCATGTACCACGCCTTCGAGCGTTACGGCCCGCGCGTCGCCGGCGAGATCGGCCGAAGGCTGAGCGGCGCCCTGGTCGCCATGGCCTCGGGCAAGGCGCTGGCCTACGCCCTGTTCAACCTGCAGGAGCGCGGCCGGCTGTTCATCGGCCACGGCACCGAGGTCTACGAGGGGATGATCATCGGCATCCACTCGCGCGGCAACGACCTTTCGGTCAATCCGCTGAAGGCAAAGCAGCTCACCAACATCCGCGCCGCCGGCAGCGACGAGAACATCATCCTGGTCCCGCCGATCGAGACGACGCTGGAATACGCCATCGAGTTCATCAACGAGGACGAGCTCGTCGAGGTCACGCCCAAGTCGATCCGCATCCGCAAGCGGCACCTGCGCGAGCACGAGCGGAAGAAAGCCGCCCGGGCAGCCTAGGGCGAAGCCCGCCCCGGCCCTGCCCCTTCAGGCCTCGTGGCGTTGCCGGCGCGGGCCGGACGGGCTGCCCGTGCGCTCCCTGCTGCGGCGCATTGCCTGCGGCGTTGGTTGTGGCGACTGGTTGCGGCACCCGAACGCGCCCCAACTTTGCCGATGGCTGAAGCCGGGTTCATTCGCGTATTCTGACGCCTCGTCCGTCATCACGATCACGAGGCCGGGCCGACCGGCATCCGGAACCCCACGGCCTTTTCCCGTTTATCCAGCTGACCGCTGGCTGCAACCGCGATGCCTCCCATGGGCCCCCCTCGTTCGGCCGACGCCGCCCCCTGGCGGGCGAGGCGGTTGCGGCTTGGTGCCTCAAGTTTCCGAACAGCAGTCAGGTGCGCCCTTGAGCAAAATCGACGAGAAGATTGAGCCCATCCTTGCCGAGGTCTTGCAACGCAACGCCGGCGAGCTGGAATTCCATCAAGCCGTGACCGAGGTCCTCGAGAGCCTCGGCGGCGTCATCGCCAAGCGGCCGCAGTACGCCGCCAACGCCTTGATCGAACGCCTGTGCGAGCCGGAGCGGCAGATCATCTTCCGGGTGCCGTGGATGGACGACGCCGGCGAAACCCACATCGCCCGCGGCTTCCGGGTCCAGTTCAACTCGGCGCTGGGTCCCTACAAGGGTGGGATCCGCTTCCACCCGTCCGTCAATCTGAGCATCATCAAGTTCCTCGGCTTCGAGCAGACCTTCAAGAACGCGCTCACCGGCCTGCCGATCGGCGGCGGCAAGGGCGGCTCCGACTTCAATCCCCGCGGCCGCTCCGACGCCGAAATCATGCGTTTCTGCCAGTCCTTCATGATGGAGCTGCACCGTCATCTCGGCGAACACACCGATGTCCCGGCCGGCGACATCGGCGTCGGCGGCCGCGAGATCGGCTACATGTTCGGCCAGTACAAGCGCGTGACCAACCGCTACGAGGCCGGCGTCCTGACCGGCAAGGGCCTGTCCTACGGCGGCTCGCGGGCGAGGAAGGAGGCCACCGGCTACGGCGCCTCCTACTTCGTCCAGCGCATGCTCAAGAGGCGGGGCACGGACTTCGAGGGCAAGCGCGTGGTCGTTTCCGGCTCCGGCAACGTCGCCATCTACACGATGGAAAAGATCCTGGCCTTCGGCGGCAAGATCGTCGCCTGCTCGGACTCCAACGGCTACGTGGTCGACGAAGACGGGATCGACCTCGCCCTGGTGAAGGAGATCAAGGAGCGCCGGAGGGGCCGCATCGCCCTTTATGCCCGGGCGAAGCGGAACGGCGCCCACTACATCGCTGGCGGCTCCATCTGGGACGTGCCCTGCGACGTGGCCATGCCGTCGGCGACGCAGAACGAGCTGACCGGCAAGGACGCGCGAACCCTCATCGCCAACGGCATCCTGGCGGTGGGCGAGGGCGCGAACATGCCGGCGACGCCGGAGGCCATCGCCGCGTTCCGCGAGGCCGGCGTCCTGTTCGGCCCCGGCAAGGCGGCCAATGCCGGCGGCGTCGCCACCTCGGCGCTGGAGATGCAGCAGAATGCGTCCCGCGACAGCTGGACCTTCGAGCAGACCGAGACCCGGCTGGCCGAGATCATGACCAATATCCACGACCTTTGCGCCGCCACCGCCGAGGAGTACGGATCGCCCGGGGACTACATCCTCGGCGCCAACATCGCCGGCTTCATCCGCGTCGCCGAGGCGATGGAAGCCTTGGGCGTCATCTAGCGCCGAGCCGGCCGGGGGCTCGCCCGACGGACACTCGCTTGCGTTTGGCGGAGCAACGAGGCGAGGGGACAACGACCGGCCGCATGCCTCCTCTGACCGTCGCCCATGCGCCCTCGCCGTACGCGGAGCAAACGCGCCGCGCGATCGCCGCCGGCACCCGCTCGCCCGAGATCGACGGCGTCGAGGCTTTCGTCGCCGGCCCGGTGGCTGACGAAGCCGCAGCGCAGGTCGAGGCAAAGCCGGACCCGCCGGGAAGCTGGATTTGCCATGCCGCGCCGCTGCCTTCGCGCCAGTCTCGGGTCAAGGCCTTTACGGCGGGCTCACCGGGCTCCAGCCAAAGCTGAGGGGGCTCGGGCGACGCAAAGGACGGACGGTCCTGGGGGACGAGCGTCCGGCGGAAGCGCCGGCGTGGCGGACGCCGAGGGCGCCCCTGCCCCGGAGGCGAGTGCCTGCGGCCGGGCCGCGGATCACGCCGAGATCAGGCCTTGCGCGCCTGGACCATCAGCGCGATGACGGTGTCGTCGCCCAGCGCGCGGCACGCCTCCAGCCGATGCAGCCCTTCCACCAGGACCAGCCGCTCGGCATCCGGGCGGACCAGGATCGGCGCCTGCTGCCCGTTCTCCAGGATGTCTTCGGCCAAGGCGGCGACGCGTGCCGGATCGAGGCTCTTGCGCCGCGCCATCGGCACGTAGACCTTCGCGATCTCGACCTTCACCTCGCGCATGAGCCGCGCGGTCCTTGCCCCGCCGTCACCTACTCCGGCCCCGACTGTGGCGGCGCAGACGCTCGGCTGTCAACGGCTGCGAGGGTTGGCAGCGGCTTGGCAGCGCCTCGATACACTGCCGCTCACTTGCGCTCCATTCTACTGGTCACTGGCTGGCCGAGCGGTTCGGCCGCGTGGTCGCGTGCGCATCCTCCTGGCATCTGTCCCTTACCAGGGATGCGCAAGGGCGGGAGACGGCAACAGACGAGACGGTCGCCCCCGCGTCGCCCATAACGCCATATCGACGACGCGAAGCGGCGTCTCCTGGCTGAACTTGGCGCAGTCGTGTCGGTACCTCGCCGCCAGCTCCCGGGCGTAGGAGATGTACTCCGTGTAGACGCGCCGATCATGGCTGGCGGTTTCCGAGATGACGCCAACCGCTCGAAGCACCATCCGGTCGAACAGCGGCGCCACGTTCGGGTAGAGGAAGTGCAACAGGGTGGCACGGACGGGGATAGCGGTCGGCGACTTCATTCCAGGGATGCCGAAGGAGAGGATGCGCCGCTCCAGCTCCGCAATGTCCTCCTGCTGCGGCTCGACATCGACGGGCATGGTCTGCAGCAGCCGGGCGAGGGGTTCGCGTGCTTCCTCCGTCCAGCCGATGATCTTCCCGCGCACGCGGTGTTGGGAGTAGAGCTTCCAGTACAGCATGGCGCCGTACAGTGCTGCCGTCTCCTCGGGGCGGTCAGAGCGGATCGTCTCAAACGCACCGGCCAGCTTGTAGTAAAGCGCCCGGTCGCTCGACGGAAGCGCCGGCTCGAACATCCCTAGCAACGGGCTGTGCGGGTTGAACGCTGCGCACATCTCGTCGTAGCGGGCGTAGAGACAAGCCCAGTTGAAGTCCCTGAGCGGGTCGTTGAAACCGGTTTGCACCATGGCTCTTGCCGCGTTTTATGTCGAACGATGCAGTTTAAGAGGCCGTCTTGAAACCGGATTTGGGGTGGATGGCCGGGTCCAGATGTGATTCCAAACGGTTGTCGAAGCCGGTTTGGAGAGCGTCATGTGGACACCGACCACCCGCGAGCAGCATAGCCGTGCCG
>JAXMOZ010000033.1:0-34884 GCA_034382075.1 Rhodospirillales bacterium | reverse complement strand
TCATCCACCCGTGGGTCAACAAGGCCCTGGAGAAGGCGCAGCAGAAGGTCGAGGCGCGCAACTTCGAGATCCGCAAGAACCTGCTCAAGTTCGACGACGTCATGAACGACCAGCGCAAGGTCGTCTATGAGCAGCGCAAGGAGCTGATGAGCGCCGACGACGTGGCGCACACGGTCGCCGACATGCGCCATCAGGTGATCGAGGATCTGGTCGCCCGCGACATCCCCGAGAACGCCTACCCCGAGCAGTGGAACATGCACGGGCTGCACGGCGAGATCTTCCGCATCTTCAACCTCGACCTGCCGCTGGCCGAATGGGCAAAGGAAGAGGGCATCGCCGACGCCGAGATCCGCGACCGGCTGATGGAGGCGACCGACCGGCGCATGGCCGAGAAGGCCGCCAACTTCGGCCCCGACACCATGCGGATGATCGAAAAGAGCCTGCTGTTGCAGATCCTCGATCAGGTGTGGAAGGAGCACCTGCTCTCGCTCGATCATCTCCGCCAGGGCATCGGCCTGCGCGCCTACGCCCAGCGCGATCCGCTCAACGAGTACAAGCGCGAGGCGTTCAACCTGTTCGAAGCGATGCTGGAGCGGCTGCGCGAGCGGGTGACGCTGGTGCTGGCCCACGTCGAGCTCAGGATGGATCCGGCCGCCGAGCCGGCGCTGCGGCCGCCGCCGCCGCCGGAGATGCATGAGACCCGCGCCGATCCGGCGTTCGCCGAGGCCGAGGAGGGGCCGGGCGGCGGCGGCGCCACCGCCACGGTGCGCTCGCGCCAGGCGGCCGGCCGCGCCAACCCCAGCGATCCGTCGACCTGGGGCCGAGTTGCCCGCAACGCCGCCTGCCCCTGCGGCTCCGGCAAGAAGTACAAGCACTGCCACGGCCAGCTCGGCTGAGCGGATCTCGGGCGGTCGCAGATGCAGGCAACGGGCGGGAAAGCGCTCCTCAACGTCGGCTGCGGTTCGAAGTTCACGTCGATTGGACCAACATCGACATGAAGCCGACGAGCCCCCACGTTCAGGCGCACAACCTGCTTCAGGGGTTCCCGTTCCCGTCAGACCACTTCGATGTCGTGTATCACTCGCAAGTCCTGGAGCATTTTCCCAAGGAAAAGGCCCCGGCGTTCATGGCCGAGTGCTACAGGGTGCTAAGGCCCGGCGGCGTGCTTCGTGTGGTTGTTCCGGACTTGGAGAACATTGCTAAAGAGTACCTGCGGCATTTGGCCGCTTGCGTCGAGGATCCGAACGCTGTCAACTCGGCGAACTACGACTGGATCATGCTGGAGTTGTATGACCAGACCGTGCGCAACTACAGCGGCGGTGAAATGGCGAAGTTCCTGTCCCAGCCCGGGCTCCTGAATGAAGATTACGCGTTTACGCGGTCTGGCCGCGTCGCGAGAAACATCGTCGAGCGGGCGCGGCAGCAGCAAGCCCCGGTACATGCCCCCTCCAGGAAGCGCCGCTCGCTGGCGGGCCGCATGATAAGGAAGACCCGGCGAAACTGGCAAGGCTCCGAGAAAAAGCCCCGTGCGAGGCGACCGAGCTGGACCGCTTCAGGCTCGGCGGCGAGATCCACATGTGGATGTACGACCGGTTTTCTCTGTCAAGGCTACTGCAGAGTACAGGCTTTCAAAGTATCCGGGTGGTCGGCCCTCACGAGAGTTCCATACCTGCCTGGGCAGACTATGAACTGGATGTGAGGGATGGGATCGTGTGCGATCCATCCTCACTGTTCATGGAAGCCCTTAAACTCATTGAGCGAATTGTGACTGGGTTCAATGCGCCGCCCGTAGCTTTAACATCGCCGGCCGCGGAGCGGCGTGGAATCCAGTACAAGCGCCTTATTGAAGCGCTTCGTCCGCTTCGCTTTCCCGATACCCCGGCGCGCTCTCCCTTGCGCGCCCGCCGCTTTCGCGACGCGGCCGCACGTCAACGATGGCTTCGTTCGCCGCCCGGCGAGCGCGGCTCAACCGACCTTGACCCCGGCCCGCCCGCTATAGTCGACGTACTGAAAGAACGGGCGATTGTTGTGCCGGTCAAAGTATGCGTCGGTGGCTTTTTTGGAACCTGCCCAGTGTCCATAGTCGTCTATCATGAGAACGCCGCCGACTGAGAGGCGGGGATACAGAACCTCGAGTTCTTTGCGGGTGGATTCGTACCAATCCGTGTCGAGCCTGAGCACACTTATCTGCTCTGGCAGCATGCCCTCCTGCTCGAGCGTCTCCAACACATCCCCCTTGACGAAAACGACTTCGTCTCCAAGCAGACCCGCTTTCGCAAAGTTGCCGCGAACGTCTTCCAAAGACGCATAGCACCATTCGTTGTGCGAGGCTGTCTGCTTGGCCAGAAATTCTTCTCGCGCACTCTTCCCATCGGCCGCTCGTTTGTCCTCGTCCGTGGGTTCGGTCATACCTTCGAATGTGTCGAACAGGAACGTCCGCCGGCTCGCTCCGTATAGCTTGAAGACGAACGCGGCAATCAGCGCGTTCCCGCCGCGCCAGACGCCGCACTCGACGAAGTCTCCCGGAATGTCTCGGTTAGCGACGTGCTTGCACGCCATCAACGTCGTCCACGCCCGCTCCGGGGACGTCATCGTCAGCTGATGGTCCTGTACATACGCGAGGAAGGCTTTTTCCTCGTCGGTGATCTCGACGGGTGGAGCCGTAGGCTTCCTTCGGCGGGGCTTCTTCTGTCCAGGCGACATGGATCGCTTCGCCATGAACTTTTTCAGGATCTTCATGGCGACATTTTGTGACCCAGGCCGAGCTGTCGTCTACATCAAAACATAAAGGTCATGCGTGCCCCACGCGGGTCAGCCATGCGGTCTCGATTGGCGATCTCCTCGGCCCAATCCGGGGAGAGAGCGGCTGAAGAAACAATACGATAGCGCAAGCGGTTACGGCGCGACGCGCTCGACATGGTCCGGCCGCCCGCGCCGAGGCGCAGGGCCATCCGCCCTGCCGGCTTCGGGTCCGGCCTCCGGATCGGCGGCGGCGTCGGCGGCGAACAGCTCCTCCAGTTCCTTCGCCGCCGCCTTGGCCAAGTCCTGCATCCGCTTGGCGTCGTTGTGCAGGCCGTGGTGGGCGTAGAGCCGCCGCTCGTCGTGGCTGCGGAAGGTCTCGATCGCCGCCTTTACCTCCCGCTCGCGGTAGCCGAGCCCGGATAGCACGGCGCCGGCCATGTCCAGGCTGGAGAGAAAGGTCTCCCGCCAGACCACTCGGACGCCCGCGTCCATCAGCCGGTAGGCGTGGTTGCGGTTGCGGGCCCGCGCGTAGATCGGAAGGTTGGGGAAGTTCTTGCGGACGGTCTCGGCGGTCCTGACCGAGGCGTCCGGATCGTCGATGGCGAGGACGAAGGCCGAGGCGTCCTCCGCCTTGGCGGCGCGCAGCAGGTCGATGCGCGAGGCGTCGCCGTAGAACACCTCGTTGCCGAAGGCGCGGACGAAATCGACCTGGTCCGGGCTGATCTCGAGCGCGGTGAACGGGATCTTCTTGGCGCGCAGCATGCGGGCGACGATCTGGCCGAAGCGGCCGAAGCCGGCGATGATCACCTGCCGGTGCTCCTCGGGCGGGTCATCGTACGCGGCAGCCGCGGGCCGGCCCCGCCGCCGGCGTTCGGCGATGGCGTCGATGCCGCTGAGCAGCGGGGTCGTGGCCATCGACAGCGTCACCACCGCCTTCAACAGGTCGGCCTCGTCGCGCCCCAGCACCCCGGTTCCGGCGGCGACCGCGAAGATGACGAAGGCGAACTCGCCACCCTGGGAGACGGCGATCGCCAGCGCCCGCGACGAGCCGGGCTCCAGGCCGTTGATCCGGCCGACGGCGTAGAGGATTGCGAACTTGATGCCGATCAGGCCGGCGACCATCGCCGCCACCGTCAACGGCTCGGCGACGATCATCCCGAGGTTGAGCGACATGCCGACCGACATGAAGAACAGCCCGAGGAGCAGGCCCTTGAACGGCTCGATGTCGGCCTCCAGGGCATGGCGGTATTCCGAATCCGCAAGCAGCACGCCGGCGAGGAAGGCGCCCAAAGCCATCGACAGGCCAAGCGACTGCATCACCAGCGAAACCGCAACGACGACCAGGAGGGCCATCGCGGTGAACAGCTCGCGGGTGTTGGTCAGCGCCACGATCCGTAGCGCGTAGCGCAGGGCGTAGCGGCCGCCGATGCTGACGGCGGCGAGCACGAGCACGATCTTGCCTGCCTCCAGCAGGTCGGCGCCGCCGCCCGCGCCTGCGGCGCCGGCGCTTAGCAGCGGAACGACGGCGATGAGCGGGATCGCCGCCAGGTCCTGGAACAGCAGGATGGAAAAGGCGGCGCGGCCGTGGCGCATGGTCAGCTCGCCCTTCTCGGCCAGGTTCTGCAGGGCGAACGCGGTCGAAGACAGCGCCAGCGTCAGCCCGATCAGAACCGCCGGCGCCGGCGCGATGCCCAGTGCCCAGGCCGCGGCGGCGAGCACGACGCCGGTCGCCGCCACCTGCGCCGCGCCCATGCCGAAGATCGCCTTGCGCATGGTCCACAGCCGGTTCGGCTGCAGCTCCAGGCCGATGATGAACAGCAAGAGGACGACGCCGAACTCGGCGAAGTGCAGGACGTCGTTGACGTTGAAGACGAAGCCGAGGCCGCCGGGGCCGATGACCGCGCCGGCGATGAGGTAGCCGAGGACGGCGCCGAGCCCCAGCCGCCGCGACACCGGCACGGTGAGAACCGCCGCGGTCAGGAAAATCGCTGCTTCCGCCAACATCCGTGAACCCCGCGTCGCCGCCCCGTGTTAATTTTGGCAGGCATCATACGCACGGCGCGCGGCCCAGGGCAGCGCTTAGCCGCGGGCGCGCAGGAACAGGTTCATCGGGGAGCAGAGCATCGATGTTGGATCAGCAACACGGGCCCGCGGCGGAGGGTGACGGCCAAGCCATCTGGCGCTTCTTGGATTTCGCCCAGTTCGTCGACCTGCTGGAGCGGAAATCCCTGTTCTTCGCCCGCGTCGATACCCTCGAGGACCCCTTCGCCGGGTTGAGCGACGATACCGTCTTCGCCGTCCGAACCCTTCCCGAAGAGTTGATGCGCATCGCCGAGCAGGCCGGCTCGCCGCCGCCGAGGAAGGGCCGGCTCGAGCGCTGGTGGTCGCGCAAGGCGCAGGAGAGCGAGCAGGAGACCCTGATCGATACCATCCGCAACTATCGCCCCGCCGGGATGGTCTGGGCCAACTGCTGGCACGCCACCGGCCCCGACGAGGTGCCGCTGTGGAAGATGTATCAGGCGGCGGGCAAGCGGGTCGCGGTGCGCAGCAGCGTCGGCAAGCTGCGCGCGGCCATGGACGCCGGTTCCGATCTTGCCGTCTCCGTCGATTATGTCCGTTACCTCGAGCCGGCGGAGTTGCGCGGGTTGAGCGAGCCGATCGACCGGGCGCTGACCAAGGCCAAGGCCCTCGCCTATGAGCGGGAGGTCAGGGCGATCGTCACCCGCGCCTCGGGCACAACCGAGCGCTGCCTCGGCCGCGGCGTCTGCGTGCCGGTCACCGTCGCCTCGCTGATCGACGAAGTGGCGATCTCGCCGGCTGCGGAGGAGTGGATCCGCGATCTTGCCGGCCGGGTTCTGCGCAGTTACGGGCTCAACACCGTCGGCGTTGCCGGCAGCGACGGCCCGAGGCTGGCGCTCCCCGATTATCGGCCGGAGCGGGCGCTGCCCTCGTCCTGAGCCGGCGCGGGCGCCGCCGCCGGCTGCTCGAGTTCGCCGGCGACGGCTTCCGTTTTGATGGCGCTCCACTCGCGCACCAGGGTGTACCCCACGGCGAGCAGAATTGGGCCAAGAAAGACGCCGAGGAAGCCGAACGCCAACGCTCCGCCGAGGATGCCCAGGAACACCAGCAGGAGCGGCATGGCGCTGCCTCGGCTGATGAAGTACGGCTTCAGGAAGTTGTCAATCCCGCTGATGCCGAAGAACCCCCAGATGCCCATGAACAGGCTCCAGCCGTACTCGCCGCTGTAGAGGAGCCAGAGGGTCACCGGCAGCCACACCAGCGGCGCGCCGGGGGGAACGACCGAGACGAAGAAGGTGACGAAGCCGAGGATCAGCCAGTTGGGGATGCCGGCGATCCAGAAGCCGATGGCGGCCAGCGTCGCCTGGGCGAGCGAGGTGCCGATCACGCCGTAGACCACGCCCTTGGTGGTGTTCTCGGCGACGGTCATCAGCCGCTGCGCCCGGTCGCCGGCGAGCCTTTGCACGAACACCGCCATCCGTTTCGAGGCGGCGACGCCGTCGCGATAGAAGAAGAACGCCGCCAGCACGCTCAGGGTCAGGTCGAACAGGCCGCTGCCGATCCGCCCGGCGATGGCGAGCGCCCACTGGCTGACCGGGCGGATCAGGCCGCGGATGGTTTCGGCGATCCTGGCGCTGTCGATCTCGCGCCACTGCTCGAGAAGCTGCGGGCCGACGAGCGGGACGTCCGACAGCCAGGAGGGTGGCTCGGGCGGGCCCTCGGCCGCGAACGCCTGCACCTGGTCGAACAGGCGGGTGGCGTTCTCGGCAAGGCCGGTGCCGATGGCGAGCATCGGGATGATGAGGGTGACGGCCAGGATCGCCGTCATCAGCCCGGCGGCCAGGTTGGTGCGGCCGCCCACCGCATCCTCGATCCGCATGAACAGCGGCCAGGTCACGAAGACCAGGATCAGCGCCCAGACCAGCGCCGTGAGAAACGGCCGCAGGATGATGAAGCAGCCGAGCGCCAGCAGCGCCAGCGCCGCAAGGCCGGCGATGGCCTCCACCCTTCGGCCGAGGGCGGTCGAGGCCAACGCCGGCGCTCTGCTCACGTCTTCGTCAGGCTACTGCGGCGTGGCGGCGGCTGTGGGCTCCATCTTAATGTACTGGTCGGCGCCCAAGGCCAAGCTGCCCATCAGGCCGCGGGCGCCGTTGAAGAAGACGATGATGGGCTGGCTGAAGTCGGCGGCGAAGATATTGCCGCCCTTGCCGGTGTCGATCACCGCGAAGGAGGCGTCGGCGGCGAACTCCCACTCGGTACCCTTCCGGAAGCTCTCCAGAGCCTCGGGCGTCATGAACATGACGAACTGGTCGCGCTCCTGGTAGCCCAGCTGCAGGCCGATGGACCCCGACCGGACCTTGTAGTAGTCGACGATCCGCCGGTTCTGCAGCAATGCGCCCTGGCCATAGCCGCCGCCGATGACCAGCCCGCCGCGGGCATAGCCGGGGATGACCAGGATGCCGGCGGCCCGGTCGGCGAAGTCGCGGGCTTGCGGCTGCGCCTTGAACAGCTCCTCCAGCGCCGCCTTCACCCGCGCGTCGATCCGCGGAAAGGCGGCGTCCGCCGGCCGCAGGCTGGCGAAGCTGAACGCCAGGATGGCTGCAAACAGGAAGGTAAATTTCAAAAGCCCGGAAACGCGCATGTCGCTCCTCCTCCTCATGGCGCCCGAAGACGCTCTTCTGTGTCCCACGTTAGCTGTCTTGCTTGCACCGCTCGATCGTCTCGGCGAGCCCGGTCCAGATCTGTCCGCTCAGAACCAGGAACGGCTTCCTGCGCAGCGTGCAGGTGATCTGCCGGGCGTCGGGGTCGTGATCGTAGTCGAGAACGACAGGGCCGATGGGGGTTGCCGTCGTCGCCGTTCCGGAGGGGCTGGCGTCGGGCGCGAAGATCGTTCCGAACCGATCCCGCGCGATCGCCTTCACCCTGTCCCAGACCTCGGGAGAAACGTCGTCGAAGGTTCTCTGGTCGGCCATGCTGCCGAGGCACCCCATAGTTCGCGCCGGCAAGGTGGACCCTCGGCAATGCTCCGGGCCCGCCTGCCGGTTCCCGCCTTGTCGCGGGTTTAGCGCTGGATCTTACTGATCTTCTGGCCTTCGAACGAGAGGTCGGCCATCAGCCCTTTCTCGCCGAAGATATAACCGACGACCGGCTCGTTGAACGACGTGGTGTCGATCTTGCCGCTCATCCCGGTGTCGATCACCGTCACCCCGGCCTTGCCGCCGATCTCCCAGCCGTCGCTCGTCTGAAACTTCTTCAGCGCCTCGTCGGTCATGAACATGATGATCTGCGAGCGCTGTTCGGCGCCGAGCTGCAGGCCGATGGACGCCGCGGTGGTGCTGTAGAAGCCGGCCGGCTTGCCATCGACCACCAGCGCCCCTTCGCCGTACTCGCCACCGACGCCGATGGCCGCCTTGGTCACCTCCGGGAAGACCAGCATGCCGCTCGCCTTGTTGCCGAACTCCTTGCAGGTCTGGACGGTCTGATAGCAGTTGGCGATCGTCTTCTGCACGGCGGCGCTGAGTTCGGCGGCGGTCTGCGCTGCCGATACGTCGCTTGCGGAAACTGCGAGGGCGATCACGCCCCCGGCCAGAGCCGTCATCACTTGGCGTTTCATCGTTTGCGTTCCCTATCGTTGTCGAGATTGCCGAGAGGCTGATGGTTCAACGGCCTCGCCCGGTACGACGGGTTCGGTCCGTGCGGATCACCGGCCGCACGCCGCGTTGCAGTCCGGGCGGCGAGGCTACCACGGCGTGCGGGGAGGCGGCCCGCCAATTCGCCCCCTTCGGTCGAATTGCATAAGCCCCCTCCGCGGCCGCAGCCGGCTAGTAGATGCCGGTCAGGTAGTAGAAGGCGATGATCACCCCGACCGCGAGGGTCTTGATGATCGTGATGGCGAAGATGTCCTTGTAGGACTGGCGATGGGTGAGGCCGGTGACGGCAAGCAGGGTGATGACCGCGCCGTTGTGCGGCAGGGTGTCCATGCCGCCGCTGGCCATCGACGCCACCCGGTGTAGCACCTCGAGCGGGATGCCGGCGGCGTTGGCGTTGGCGATGAACTGATCGGCCATGGCGGCGAGGGCGATGCTCATCCCGCCCGATGCCGAGCCGGTGATGCCGGCGAGCACGGTGACGGTGACCGCCTCGTTGATGAGCGGGTTGGGGATCGCCTCCAGCGCTCCGCGGACCACCTCGAAGCCGGGCAGGGCCGCCACCACGCCGCCGAAGCCGTATTCCGACGCCGTGTTGAGGGTGGCGAGCAGGGCGCCGGCGATGGCGAGCTTGGTGCCGTCACCGAAGCGGAGCCGGATCGTTTTGAAGGAGGTGACGACGACGAAGAGGATGCCGACGATCAGGGCGCCGATGACCGCCCAGATGGCGGCGATCTTGGCGATGGCGATGGCCGTCGGCGCCTCCTTGCCCAGCGCGAACTGGAAGGTGTCGCCGTAAGCCAAGGGAATGAGGTCGGTGAACACCCGGTTGAGGACGAAGACCAGGATCAGCGGCAGGATCGCCAGCGCCGCGTTGGGCAATTTCTCGTCCTCGAACGGCTCGGGCTCGTTTTCGAGCCTCTGCCCCTCCAGCACGTAGCCTTCGCCGGCGCGGGCGGCGCTCCGGCGCTTGAACTCGAGATAGCTCATGCCGGTGACGAAGATGAAAATGGCGCCGACGACGCCGAGCCAGGGCGCGGCCCAGGTGGTGGTCTGGAAGAACGTCGTCGGGATGATGTTCTGGATCTGCGGCGTGCCGGGGAGCGCGTCCATGGTGAAGGTGAAGGCGCCGAGCGCGATGGTCCCGGGGATCAGCCGCTTGGGAATGTTCACCTGACGGAACAGCTCGGCGGCGAACGGGTAGACGGCGAAGACCACGACGAACAGCGACACGCCGCCATAGGTCATCACCGAGCAGACCAGCACGATCGACAGCATCGCTCGGCTCGGGCCGACCATGCGGACGATGGAAGAGACGATCGCCTTGGAGAAGCCGGAGAGCTCGATCACCTTGCCGAAGACGGCGCCAAGCATGAACACCGGGAAATAGAGCTTAACGAAGTTCGCCAGCTTCTCCATGAACACGCTGGTGTAGGCCGGCGCAACCAGCGCCGGGTCCGTTGCCAGCACCGCCAGCAGCGCGCAGATCGGAGCGAAAAGGATGACGCTATAGCCGCGGTAGGCCACCAGCATGAGGAGGCCGAGCGCGAGCAGGAGAATGACGACGCTCATGGGTAGGAAGTCCCTTCTTTTGCTTGGTCTTTAGGCGGCAGTATCCGGCGGCGAGGCGCGCCGGATCAAGTGTTCCGGATCCGCTGCCAGAGCGGCTCGTGATCGAGTTGAACCAGGGAACCAGTCGTCATCGCCAGGAGGCGGTGGGGCGGGTTAGCCGCAGGCGTAACCCGCCGACATGCGGCGGGTCCGGCTTCGCCTCGACCCGCCCTACTTCGCTGCGCCGCTACGCGGCTCGCGATGACGACGTTTTGTTCCTGGCGGGTCACCCTAATGACACCCAGCTTCAGTAGCTGCTGGGGGTCATGACCGTGATCATGTCCCGCCTCAGGTCTTCGATGGTGTGCCGCTGGAAGTCGATGATCTCGCCGACCAGATCGCGCATCGAGACGATCCCGATCAGCCTGCCGTTTTCCATCACCGGCAGGTGGCGGAAGCGGCCGCCGGTCATCATCGCCATGCACTCCTCGATGCTCTTGTCGGACGCGGCGAAGATCACCTCGGGCGTCATCACCTCGCGCACCGCCGTGTCCTTCGACAGCCGACCGCTCAGGATGCCCTTCCGCGCATAGTCGCGCTCGGTCAGGATCCCCACCACTTGCCCGGCGTCGAACACCATGACCGCGCCGACGTCGTGCTCGGCCATGAGCGACAGCGCTTCGAACACCGAGGCGTCCGGGCCGATGGAATGGATCGCTTGCGGCTTGCCGGCAAGCAGCTGCTTGAGCGTGCGCATGCGTCTCGACATGACGGTTCCTCCTCAGGGCGTTTCTTTTGCTTCGTGCTCGCGGCCGTTTTCGGCCCGGCCCTCGCGCATACCGCGAATCCAGGTCCGCTTCGTTAGCATGCGGCATGGTGCGGCCCGGCAGAGCTTGGGCGCCATCGTCCTTCTTCGAGGACATGTGGACAAAGGGCAGGGTCATGCCGCGGCGACCCCGCGCTACCCGGCGGATGATCCCGGCCCGGCACCGCACGTCGTTCTGCTTGGAGCGGCTTTGTGATCAGGTTGATGCACCTTCCTCTACGACGCCGTCATGCCGAGAAGCGGGGTGGCGATCCAGTCTCGCCGGAAGTGGATTGCCGCGTCCCACGACGCCCCGCATCAGCAAGCTCGGCTGCGCGATCACTCCCCCTGGAACCGGGGCTTGCGCTTCTCGCGGAAGGCGGTGAGGCCCTCCCTGTAGTCGGCGCTGTCGTAGACGATCCGGCGCAGCCCCTGGATCCGCTCGAACAGCTCGGGCGTGATCGCATGGGCGCTGGCGAGAAGCCGCAGCGACTCCTTCATCACCGCGATGCTGAGCGGCGCGTTCTGGGTGATCTGCCCGGCCAACGCGTAGACGAAGGCGTCGATCTCGTCCGCGGGCTTGATGTAGTTGATGATGCCGAAGTTCAGCGCCTGGGTGGCGGTGATCGGCTGGGCGGTGAACAGCATCTCCTTGGCCACCGGCAGCGGCACGGCGTTCAGCAGCGTCAGGATGCCGCCGAGGTTGTAGGGCAGCCCGAGCTTGGCCGGGGTGATGGCGAAGGTGGCCTCCGGCGTCGCGACGAGGATGTCGCAGGCCATCGCCACCTCGCAGCCGCCGCCCCACACCCCGCCGTCGATCAGGGCGATGACCGGAGCCGGGAAATCCTGCAGGGCGCGCACCACCACCCGCAAGGAGTCGGCCCAGCCCAGCGGATCGCGGCCGGGATTGGGAATCTCGCCGACGTCGTGGCCCGCCGACCACACCTTCGCTTTGGGCGGCGCGCGCAGGACCACCGCCCGCACCTTCTGCTCGCGGAACGCCTCCAGCGCGGTGGTGACTTCTCCGATCAGCGCCTCGCTCAGCGCATTGCGCTTCTCCAGGTGGGTCATCACGATCGTTGCGATCGAGTCCTGGCTCTCGGTCCGGATCAGCGACATCTCCTCGGCTTCTCCCTTGCGTTCCGCCGGCCAGCGCGCAGCGGCGCTGCCGGTCTAGGCTTGCGGCGGCGAAATAGGCTGCAGTTGCACGTCGAACGTCAATCGCTATTCGTGCGCTTGTTTGGCCCGGCACGGCGGCCGCTGGTCTGGTGGCTGGGCGATACGGGGATGAAGCGGGCGGCCGCTGCCCATATACAGCGGTGGCGCAACCAGGTGGTTCTCATCAAGGGCGGGGGAGCAGGGACATGCCGAAGATCAGCCGTGACCTCGACTTCATCATGACCTGCTTCGGCGAGGTCCTGCGCGAGCAGGGCGAAGACGGGATTGCGGCGAGGCTGCCGTGGCTCGCTGCGAGCGCGGACGTCCCCGTCGACGGCGACTGCCCGGAGCGGCTGCCGCAGGCCTACTCCACCGCCTTCACCCTGCTCAACATGATCGAGGAGAACGCCTACGCCCAGAACCACCGCCGGCTTGCCGCCGCCGGCGCCCTCGGCGAGCGCTCGGGATCGTGGGAGAACACCTTCCGCCGGCTGCTTGCCGCCGGCCACGAGCCGAACACCATCGCCGAGACCCTGGCGGCGGTCCGGGTCGAGCCGGTGCTGACGGCGCATCCGACCCAGGCCAAGCGGCGAACCATCCTCGAGCACCACCGCGAACTCTACCTGCTGCTGGTCCAGCGGGAGAACCAGATGTGGACACCGGGCGAGCAGGCGGACATCCGCGAGCAGATCAAGGCGGTGCTGGAGCGGCTGTGGCGGTCGGGCGAGATCCATATCGAGCGGCCCGATGTGGCCAGCGAGGTCCGCAACGTCCTCCACTACCTGCGCAACGTCTTTCCCTCGGTGCTGCCGCTGCTGGTCCGCCGGCTCCGCGAAGCCTGGGTGGACGCCGGGCTCGACCCGGCGCTTCTCGACCGCCGCTATCCCGTCCTGCCGCACCTGCAGTTCGGAAGCTGGGTCGGCGGCGACCGCGACGGCCATCCCTTCGTCACCGGCGAGATCACCGGCCAGACGCTGGCGCAGCTCCGCGCCGTGGCACTGGACCTGATCCGCGAGCACCTGACCCGCCTCGGCGCCCGCCTCAGCCTGTCCGACCGGCTGCAGCCGCCGGGCGCCGCCCTGTCGGAGCGCCTGGCGGTGCTGGCCGCGGCCGACGCCGGCTCCGGCGGGGACGTGCTGGCGCCGGCGCGAAACCCGGACGAGCCCTGGCGGCAGTTCGTCAACGGGATGCTCGCGGCCTTGCCGGGCGCCGCGGCCGCCGCCGGCAGAACCAACCAGCCGACCTACCGCCGCGCCCGCGAGCTGCTGGACGATCTCGCCCTGCTGCGCGCCGACCTGCAGGCGGTGGGCGCGGGCCGCCTGGCCCGGGCCGAGGTCGATGCGGTGAGCGAGCTGGTGCGCACCTTCGGCTTCCACTCCGCGCGCCTCGACATCCGCCAGAACTCGCGGGTTCACGATCTGGCCATGGGCCAGTTCATGGCCGCCGCCGGCATGTCCGAGTGCGACTTCGCCAGATGGGACGAGGCCCGCAGGCTGGCCTTCCTCGACGCCGAGCTGGCGAGCCCGAGGCCCTTCGTTCGCGCCGACACGCCGGTCGGCCCCGACGCCCAGGGCGTGCTCGACGCCTACACGGTCGCCGCCCGGCACATCGAAGCCCACGGCGGCGATGGCCTCGGCGCCCTGATCGTCAGCATGACCCGCTCCGCCTCCGACCTGCTCTCGGTCTACCTTCTGGCCAGGGAAGGCGGGCTGCTCGCCCGGGATGCCGACGGGCCCTGGTGCCGGCTCCCGGTGGTGCCGCTGTTCGAGACCATCGAGGACCTGCGCCGGGCGCCGGCCATCCTGCGCGACTTCCTCGCCCATCCGCTGACCCGCGGGAGCCTCGCGCGGCACGCCCGCGAGCGCGGCGACGGCGTCCCCCGGCAGCAGGTGATGATCGGCTACAGCGACTCCAACAAGGACGGCGGGCTGCTTGCGAGCTTCTGGTCGCTTTACCGCGCGCAGCTCGAGCTTTCCAGGGTCGGCGCCGAAGCGGGCGTTCGCATCCGCTTCTTCCATGGCCGCGGCGGCACCATCAGCCGCGGCGCCGGCCCGGCGCACCGGTTCCTCGACGCGTTGCCGCCGGGCTCGGTCGCAGGCGATCTCCGGCTCACCGAGCAGGGCGAAACCATCGCCCAGAAGTACGCGAACCGCATCACCGCCGCGCACAATCTGGAGCTTCTGGGTGCCGGCGCGGTTCGCCGCACCCTGCTGGACGCCGCCGGCGAGACCGGTGGCGCCGACGGGCCGATGGTGCCGCTGATGGACCGGCTTGCCGCAGCCAGCCGGCGCGCCTACCGGGCCTTGGTCGACGCCGAAGGCTTCGTCGACTTCTTCTCCCAGGCGACGCCCATCGACGTCATCGAGCAGAGCCGCATCGGCTCGCGCCCGGCGCGGCGAACCGGCGGGCGGACGCTCTCCGACCTTCGCGCCATCCCGTGGGTGTTTGCCTGGAGCCAGTCGCGGTTCTACCTCTCCGGCTGGTACGGCGTCGGCAGCGCGCTTGCGGCGCTGCGGCGGGAGGACCCGCAGGCCTTCGCCGCCCTGGCCGAGGCCATCTGCGGCCGGCACTGGCCGCCGCTGGTCTATGCCTTCGGCAATGCCTCCACCAGCATTCTCACCGCCGATCCGAAGCTGATGCGGGCCTACGGCGGTCTGGTCGAGGACGAAGCGCTGAGGTCGCGCTTCCTCGACCCCATCCTCGAGGAGTACGCGACGACGCGGGCGGTTCTGGAAGAGCTGCAGTGCGGCGGCGCGCTGGAAGCGCTGCGGCCGACGCTGACCCGGTCGATCGAGATGCGCTCGCCGGCGATGCGGGTTCTCCACCACCAGCAGATCCGGCTGATCCGTGACTGGCGGGCGGCGCAGCGCCGCGGCGACGAGGCCGGGGCGGAGGCGCTCCTGCCCCGCCTGTTGCTGCTGGTCAACGCCATCGCCAGCGGCCTCGGGACCACCGGCTGAGGCGGACCGGCGGGGCTTGCCGCGGCGGGATGATCTGCTGCGCTTCACAAAATGAACGCGCGATGAACGCCGCATGAACGCGAGAAACAAATATGGCTGGCGCGACCGACCGTCCCAAATGGAGCAGATATAACTCCGACTAGCGGGAGGTTAGGATGAAAAAGAGGCATGTCGTGCCGGTTCTGTTGCTGTCTCTGGCGGTCGCCAGCGTTGCCAAGGAGGTCCAGGCCGAGGAGATCGATTGCCCGCCGAATCTAATCAATAAGACCGTCGATAACGTCTTCGTCAACGGCGCATGCACAATCCGCAACTCCACGGTCGAGGGCAACATCGTTGTGAGCACGGGCGGCAACCTGCTCGTCCAGGGCACGACGATCCGGGGCTCGGTCCAATCGGAAGGGGCGCTGCGCGTGAGGCTGCAGTCCGATCCCAACACGGGCCGCGACACCGAGGTCATCGGCGACGTGCAGATCAAGAACACCACCGGCGGCCTGACCAGCACGATCATCGATGCGCAGATCGGTGGGACAATCCTGCTGGACAGCAACGCAACCGCGACCAACGTGTTCGGCAACACCGTGAACGGCGACGTGCAGGTTTTCCAAAACACGGCGGTCGTCCGCATTCGCGACAACAGCATCGACGCCAACCTGCAGTGCAAGTCGAACACGCCGCGTCCGGTCAATGGCGGCGGCAACGTCGTTCAGGGAAACGCCGAGGATCAGTGCGCGGGCTTCAGCCAATAGCGCGTTCGGATCGATGCGGGAGCGCCAGATCGTGGCGCTCCCCTTTCTCCGCGTCCCGTCAAGCGCTGCCTGGAAGCGCGCCCATGGCGGTGGCCAATGCCTGTTCCATCACCCCCAGCTCCGGCTCCGCGCCGGTGTAGAGCCGAAACTGATCGGCGGCCTGGTGGAGCTGCATCCGCACGCCGGGGATCGTCCGGCAGCCGCGAGCCGCAGCCTCGCGGAGCAGACGGGTTTCGACCGGCCTCGGAACCGCGTCGAAAACGACCGTGGGCGGCCGCAGCGCCGCCTCCGCGACCGGCATCGACGCCGGATCGTCGAAGCCCACCGGCGTCGCGTGGGCGATCAGGTCGAAGCCATGGCCCTCGCCAAGGGCGTCGGGCGGGCCGCCGTAGCCGGCGCCGAGGTCCTGCGCCACCGCCTCGCCCCGCTGCCGTGAGCGGTTGAAGATCGTCACCGACGCCTCCTCGCGGGTCAAGCCGTAGACGATCGCCCGGGCGCCGCCCCCGGCGCCGATGACCGCCGCGCGGCAGCCGCGCACGGTCAACCTTTCCGAAAAGGCGCGCACCGCCCCGCTCCAGTCGACGTTGTGGCCGACGAGCCGGCCACCCTCGTTGACGACGGTGTTGACGGCGCCGATGGCGCGAGCCTCTTCGGTCAGCGCGTCGAGGTATTCGATGGCGCGCACCTTGTGCGGCATGGTCAGGCCGAGCCCGCGGATCCCCAATGCCCGCATCGCCGCCATGGCGCCGGCGGTGTCCTCGGTGCCGAAGGCGACGTAGACGAAGTTCAGCCCCCGCGCCCGGTACGCCGCCGTGTGCATGGCGACGCCGAAGCTGCCCGGGCGGGCGGCGATGGAGCCGCAGAGGACCGGGTTCGAGCTTACCATTTCTCGTTGCACCCCCCTGTTGCCGCTACTATTCCAGCACCGCACCCTGGTCCGCAAGCCGGTCTCCAGGGGAGCGACCCTCTGCCCGGTGGGCTTTCGGCGGATGCGGCGATGACCATCCTCTGCGTGACGCCCAATGTCGCGATCGATCGGCTGCTCAGCGTGCCGAGCTTTGCCGCCGGCTCGGTGGTGCGCGCCCGCTCCTCGCAGGTGAGCTGCGGCGGCAAGGGGGTGAACGTCGCCCGGGCGCTTCGCCGGCTCGGCCAGCGGGTCCGCTGCGCCGGGCTGCTCGGCGGCGAGGCCGGCTGCCGCGCCGCCGACGGCGCCCGCCGCGAGGGGCTGAACGCCGCCTGGACCTGGATCGCCGGCGAAACCCGCACCTGCACCATCGTCGTCGACGACCGCGGCGCCGCCACGGTCATCAACGAGCCGGGGCCGGTCCTGGAGGCGGGCGACTGGGAGCACTTCACCGACGACGTTCGCGCCGCCGCCGAGGCCGGCTGCGCCGCCGTCGCCATCTGCGGCAGCCTGCCTCCGGCGGCCCCGACTGGGGCGATGGCGCGGCTGGTGATCGCCGCCAGCGGCGACGGCCGGCCGGTCTGGGTGGACATCGGCGGCGAGTCGCTGGCGGACGCGCTGTGCGCCGGCCCCGCCGGGGTCAAGATCAACGCCGATGAGGCGGCCGCGTTCTTCGGCTCGCCGGTCACGACCATCGCCGATGCGCTGCGCGCGGCGCGGACGTTGCGGCTGCGCGGCGCCTCCCAGGCCATCGTCACCGCCGCCGCCGCAGGCGCGGTGCTGGCGACGGCCGAGGGCACCTGGCTTGCCCGTCCGCCGGAGCTCGCGCCGGTGAACGTGGTCGCGAGCGGCGACGCGTTTCTCGCCGGGCTGCTTGCCGGCTTCGCCGACGGGCTCGATCCGCCGGGCGCGCTTCGCCGCGCCGCCGCCGCCGGCGCCGCCAACACCCAAAGCCTGGGCCTGGCCGACATCGACGCGGTGGTGGTGGAAAGGCTCGCCGCCAGGACCGTCATCGAGCAGCTCGGCGGCATCGATTGAAGCGTCGAGCAAAAGGGAGAACCGCGTGGACGTCTGGCAACTGGAAGATGGCTTCGCCCTGGACAAGCTGGTCAAGGCCGAACGGCCCGAGGTGGAGCCGGGTCCGGGCGAGGTCCTGCTGGAGATGCGCGCCGCCTCGCTCAACTACCGCGACTGGCTGACCATCAACGGCGGCTACGGGCCGCGCAACACGCTGCCGCTGATCCCGCTCTCCGACGGGGTGGGCGAGGTCGTTGCCGTTGGCGCCGGCGTCGACCGGATCGGCGTCGGCGACCGGGTGTGTCCGATGTTCTTCCCGGCCTGGATCGGCGGCGCGCCGGCGCCGGCCAAGTTCCGGCTCACCCTCGGCGGGCCGCTGGATGGCGTGCTGCGCAGGCGGATGGTCATCGCCGCGGACGCGGTCGCGCGGGTGCCGGAGCACCTGAGCGACGCCGAGGCGGCGTCCTTGCCCTGCGCCGGGCTCACCGCCTGGAGCGCGATTGCGACACAAGGGCGTGTCGGCCCCGGGGACGTCGTGCTGGTGCAGGGGACCGGGGGGGTGGCGCTGTTCGCGCTGCAGTTCGCCAAGCTCGCCGGCGCCTCGGTGATCCTCACCTCGTCCAGGGACGACAAGCTCGCCCGCGGCCGCCAGCTCGGCGCCGACGCGGTGATCAACTACCGCAAGACCCCGGAGTGGGACAAAGAGGTGAAGGCTCTGACCGGCGGCGAGGGCTGCGACCACATCGTCGAGCTCGGCGGCGGCGACACCCTGGCCAAGTCGGTCCGCGCCGCGCGGATCGGCGGCACGATCAGCCTGATCGGCGTGCTCTCCGGCGCCGACGCCAAGCTGTCGTTGCCGTTGGTGGTGATGCGCAACCTGCGCCTGCAGGGCGTCACCGTCGGCTCACGCGACGGCTTCGAGGCGATGGCGCGGGCGATGGCGGCGCACCGCCTCCATCCGGTGGTGGACCGGGTGTTCGACTTCGACCACGCGCCGAAGGCCTTCGCCGCCTTCGCCGAGGCCCGCCACTTCGGCAAAATCTGCATCGGCTACTGACGCCGCCGCGCCTTGCGCCTCGTCGCGGCTTGACGGCAGGCGGGAGCGCCTCAGCCGTGTGCCGCCGGCGCCGGCTCGGCCGGAACGCCCGCGGCGTGCGCTTCCACCGCGACGACCAGCCCATCCTGGAGCTTGTAGATCCGGTCGGCGATGTCGAGAAAGGCCGGGCGGTGGGTGATGGCGAGCGTGGTGATCGACCCGGACATGCTCCTGAGCCTGCGGCAGATGTCGATCTCGGTGGCCGGATCGAGCGCGCTCGACACCTCGTCCAGGACCAGCAGCTTGGGCCTCCTCGCCAAGGCCCGGGCGAGCGCGATCCGCTGGCGCTGGCCACCGGAGAGCTTGGCGCCCTTCTCGCCGACGGTGTTGTGCATGCCCTTGGGCAGGGCCTCGACGAACTCCCAGGCGCCCGCGATTTCGAGTGCGCGGCGAACGTCCGCCTCGGTTATGGTGTCGTCGCCGACGGCGATGTTGGCGTAGATGGTGTCGTGGAACAGGACGAACTCCTGGGGCACGTAGCCGATCATCTCCCGCCAGCGCTTCAGATCCAGTTTCTCCAGCGGCATGTCGTCCACCAGCACCTGTCCGCTCTTCGGCTGGTAGAGGCCGAGGATCAGGTCGAGGATGGTGGTCTTGCCGCCGCCCGAGGGGCCTGTCATCACCGTGATCGCATTGGCCGGAACGTCGATGTCGACGCCCTTCAGCACGCGCTTGCGGCCGAAGGAGAACTCGACTTGCTCCAGCCGCACGCCCTGCTCCAGCTTCGGCGGCGCGCCGCCGCCGAGCCGCTCGGCGTTGGCCTTGGCCTCGGCCAGCAGCTCCTGGATGGCCAGGTACGGCGCCTCGACCGCGATCGCCCGCTGCAGGTAGCCCTGGATCCGGCCGACGTTGCTGATCGTCTTCGACAGCAGCAGCGTCATCACCAACACCTCGGCGAACTGGTAGTTGAGGACGGCGAACAGGACGTAGATCGAGATCCCGAGGCAGATCGCGACCATGATCTCTTCGAGCGCGCGCCGCGTCTCCTGGTTCATCAGCTCCTGGCGGGCGGTCTTGCGCAGCAGCCGGATGCGCGAGTCGCAGAGGTTGATGAAATGCGATTCCTTGGCCATCGCCTTGAGCGGCTTGATGCTGTTCAAGGCGTCGGTGAGGAAGATCATCAGGTCGCGCATCTGCACCGTTCCCTTGCGCCCGGCGCGGCGGGTGCGGCGGATGAAGTGGTGCAGGCTGGCGGCGACGCCGCCGCCGACGACGATGGCCACCAGCGCCAGCTTCCAGGAGACGGCGAAGGCGGCGCCGACGTAGACGACCGAGAGGATGACGTTGGAGAACAGGTTCGCCGCAAGCGAGTAGCCCATCGCCGTCCTCGCCGCGTCGCTGCTGACCGAGTTCACCAGCCGCCCCACCGGATGCGAGGTGAAGAAGCTCCAGCGGACCTGCAGCACCTCCTTGACCAGGCGGGCACGCAGCTTGGTGATGACGTTGGCCTGGGCGAAGCCCACGTGGCGCATCGCCAGCAGGATCAGCAGGCTCTTGAGCGTCGTCCCGGCGATGACGGTGACGAGCAGCGGCACCAGATCCGGGGTCAGCCCGACGGTGTTGAAGGCATTGATGACGGCGTCGTAGAGCGGCGACTGGTTGCCCTCGTTGCTGCCGATGGCGACGGCGATCAGGGGCAGGAGACTGGCGAAGCTGACGCCGTCAGCGATGCCGGCGAGTAGCAGGCAAATGAGGACGCTCCACGGCCTCGAGCCATCCGCCCGGAAGAACATGTGCAGAATTGCGCGCATGAAGTCCTTTAAGCTTGTCGGCGCCGCTCAGCGACCGCGGCTCATCGAGAAGCGGTGCGGGCGCAGTCTGGTTCCGCGGCCACCGGGGCCGAGCCGCGCCGCCGGTGCGTGTGCGCGGGCGAGAACCACGCCGGCCTTTTACGCCGGTCGGAAGCCGCGAACAAGGCGGAAGGCGAAATCGCCGGCGGCGGCACTACCACCACGGGCTGCCATAGGAGAGGGCGCCGCCCCACAGGCCGCGACGGTTGACCTTGGCGAGCTCCTGGAGGATGGCATAGTCGTAGGGAGCCCACGGGGCGGCGAAGGCATGGCCATTGGCGATCAGATAGGATCCGAGGTCCTCGTCGTCGCGGAGGCGGACGCTGCCGACACTGCAGAAGGCGCCGACGCTGCCATCGGCATATTGTTCGACCGGCTCGCAGCGGACGAAACCGCGGATGCGGAAGTCGAGGGCCAGCGCCGCCGCGGTCGAGCGGCAGCGCGCCGAACCGGTCCACCTCTGGCAATACCGGCCGCCCCGGGGAATGACGACGCCGTAGAGGTGCATGATCTTGCCCCGAACGAGCAGCGAGCCGTCGTCCTGGACGATGGCGTAGCTCCGCACCTCGCCCGCGACCGCGGCACCAGCCAGGACGGCGGCGAGGATGGCGCCAAGGGCGCCGATGAGGATTTGGCGGTGCATGGGCTTGGCAGAAGAAGTAGCCGTGGCTTCTGCGGGCCGCAAGCGCCGCCACCGGACGATGCCCGCGCCGGGGCGGGCGGATGAGCGCAGCCTGGCTGGCCGTCGCCCTGTCGCCGATCGTAGGCAGCCTGCTTGGCCTCCTGGTCGTCAGGCTGCCGGCGGGCGAGGGGGTGGTGCTCGGCCGCTCCCGCTGTCGCAGCTGCTTGCGCTCGCTGCGGCCCCTCGACCTGGTGCCATTGGCGAGCTGGCTTGCCCTTCGCGGCCGCTGCCGCGCCTGCGGGCAGAGGATCAGCCGGCTTTATCCGGCGGTGGAGCTTGCGGCGGTCCTCGTCGCGGTCTGGACGGCGCTGGCCGTGCCGGGGGTCGTGGTTTGGGCCACGGCCGTTCTCGGCTGGACGCTGCTGGCGCTGGCGGTGATCGACGTGCGCACCTTGACCCTTCCGGACGTCCTGACCCTGCCGCTGGCCGGCTGTGGGCTGGCCGTGGCCTGGTGGCTCGACGACGTAAGCCTCGGCGGCCACGCCATCGGCCCCGCTGCCGGCTGGCTCGGCTTCTGGCTGATCGCCCGGCTCTACCAAACGCTTCGCCACCGCCCCGGGCTCGGCGAGGGCGACGCCAAGCTCATGGCCGCGGCCGGGGCCTGGGTCGGCTGGCAAGGGCTCCCGTCGGTGATCCTGATCGCCGCGCTCGCCGCACTGGGGGCGGTTGCGGTTGCCAAGGTCCTGTGCCGGCCGCTCGACGCGGCGACCCCGATCCCGTTCGGCCCGTTCCTCGCCCTTGGCCTGTGGCTCACCTGGCTTTACGGGCCATTGGGGATCGGCGCGCCGGCGTTCGGCTGAACTCGCGCGGTCAGGCCGGCGCCAACGTGACCAGCGGGCGCACCGAGGCTGGGTACTCGCCGGTATAGAACCGCGCCGGTTCGCTCTGCTTAAGCAATGCCTTGAAGTGAGCCATCCCTTCCCAGCCCTTGGGCCACTGCCTGGTCGCGGCCGTCAGCGGCGTGCGCGCCCAGCGGAAGCGGAGAAAGGCCGGCCGGGTGATGAGGCGGGGCTCGGGGACGCCGCGGAGCTGCGGGCCGACCGGCCCCTGCTCGTAGCAGCTCCTGGACGTGACCCTGTAGACCCCGTCCGCCGGATACTTGGTGCGGCCGACATAGCGGAGGTCGGCGCTGACGATGTTGTGACCATGGAAGGCGATCCGGCCGACGCCGGCGGCGATCAGGCCGCGCACCCTGGCGCCCAGCCAGTCCATCGCCACCATGTCGCCGTCCCAGGCGCAAACGTGGGTGCGCGTCGTCCTTGCCAGCGCCCAGTTCAGGCAATAGGCGCCGGCATGGACGGAGTCGGCGGGGCAGGCGTCATGACCGGGGCCGATGGGATGGCTGTCGAAGGGGTAGGCGGCGGCGACGATTCGCGGGTCGTCGAACGTCCGGATCACCTGCTCGGTCGCGTCGGCGCAGGGCTGGATCACGCAGACGATCTCGTCGACCCACGGCAGGATCGAGGTCAGGCAGGCGGCGATCCACGTCTCCTCGTCCTGCAGCCGGACAATCGCCGACAGCCCGACCTTCCGCCGGTCCAGGTGGCCCTCCGGCATGGCCCATTCGGCGGATCCCTCGCGGTTCTTGAAGTGCATCACCTGGGGCAAGCCTTTCTCAGCCGCCCACATTGGCGGCGCCTCGGCCGGCGGTTCTGGGCGCCGGCCATCATCAGTATGGGCTTCATGGACCCGTCGGGGTGTACCAGGGGTTTATGCCTTGCCCGCCTCGGGATCTTTGGAAGCCACCGGCGGCGATTCGCGCGGTGCGCCTTTTGCGGCCGCCTCGAGGCGGGGCAGGGGTGAGCACATCGACGCCGCGCGGCGGCTGTCTCCGTGCCGTAACAGTCGGTAACAACACGTGACTTGTGGGAGCCGGGGAGGACTGCTAGCTCTACACTTAGAATCACTTTAATTGGCGCTTGTTCAAAGGATCAGGGGCAGGCCGCCCCGAACCGGAACTGGTGTTGGTTCGGGCGGGGCGGTTGCATTGCGGTCCAGCCTTTCGTCGATCCTGAGCTCTGTTCGCCGTCGGCGCCGGGGCAAGACTTTCTGATCGGGTTGCGGCTCCGGAACTGATGCAGAACATGGGGCCGGAACGAAGCCAAGGTCCGATGTGAACGAATTAGCGTTTGGATAGGTGTTTTGCTCCGTGTTACTGCGGAGCACCCTGGGTCATTCTGCCGCGGAGGTAGCGACAGTGGAGCTTACTGCGACGAGCAATTCGGTTCTTCCGTTTCGTGTCGGGACGTTCGAGACCATCTGGGAGGGTCTCGACTATGCCGCGCGCGGGGAGACCGGCTGCAATTTCTTCTCGAGTCGCGGTGAGCCGGCGCGGTCGCTGACCTATGCCGACATCCGCAGCGAGGCGATCGACTTGGCGCTGCGGCTTTCCTCGTTGAAGCTGCCGCGTGGCAGCCGCTTTGCCATCGTCGCCGAGACCACGCCGCATTTCCTGACGTTTTTCTATGCCTGCCAGTACATCGGGCTGGTCCCGGTGCCGCTGCCGCTCAGCATCAACCTCGGCGGGCACGAGGCCCACGTCGCCCGGTTGCGGTCGATGCTGTCCGCGGCCAGGCCGGCGGCGGCGGTGGCCTCCGAGGACCTGCTTCCGTCGCTGATCGAGGCGACCGCCGGCCTTGGGGTCGAGCTTGCCGGAACGCCGGACGATTTTCGCGCCCTGCCTGCGGCGGCGGGGGATCTCGCGCCGTTCGGCAAGGACGAGCCCTGTTACATCCAGTACTCGTCGGGCAGCACCATGGACCCGAAGGGCGTCCTGGTGACACAGCGGGCGATCACCACCAACGCCCGCGCCATCGGCCGCGACGGCTTGCAGCTCAGGCAGGGCGACCGGGCGGCCTCGTGGCTGCCGCTCTACCACGACATGGGGCTGGTCGGCTTCTGCATCACCCCGATGCTGGCCCAGGTGTCCATCGACTATCTGGCGACGTCGACGTTCGCGGTGCGGCCGATGACCTGGCTGCAGCTCATTTCCGAGCGCCGCTGCACCATCGCCTTCAGCCCGACCTTCGGCTACGAACTCTGTCTGCGCCGCGCCGCCAAGGCCAACGGCCTCAGCCTGGACCTGTCCTCGTGGCGGGTGGCCGGCATCGGCGGCGAGATGATTCGCCCCGATGTCCTCGACCAGTTCGCCCAGACCTTTGGGCCGCACGGCTTCGACGCCGGCGCCTTCCTGCCCAGCTATGGCTTGGCGGAGGCGACGCTGGCGGTGAGCTTCGCGCCGCTGGGGCGGGGCGTGGAGGTCGACACCGTCGACCGCGACAACTACGAGATCACCCGCCGCGCCATCCCGGTGAAGACCGGCGGGCGGCGGACGCGCTCCTTCGTCGCCTGCGGCAACGTGCTGCCGGACTACGGCGTCGAGATCCGCGACGATCTCGACCGGGTCCTGCCCGACCGGTCCATCGGCCGGATCTGCATCAAGGGCCCGAGCCTGATGGAGGGCTACTACCGCAACCCCGAGGCGACGCGGCAGATGAAGCTCGCCGACGGTTGGCTCGACACCGGCGACATGGGCTACACCGTCGCCGGCAAGCTGTTCGTGACCGGCCGGCGCAAGGACATGATCATTTGCAACGGCCGCAACATCTGGCCGCAGGACCTGGAGTGGGCGGTGGAAACCCTGGCCGACGTCCGCACCGGTTCGGTCGCGGCCTTCTCGGTCAGCGACGACGACGGCGACGAGCGGGTGGTGGTGGTGGTGGAATGCTATTTCGCCGAACCGGCCCGGCAGCGGGCGCTGGTTCGCGACATCGCCGCCGTGATCCACCGCACCGCCGGCGTGCACTGCGAGGTCATGCTGGTGCCGGCGCGCACCCTGGTGTTCACCTCGTCCGGCAAGCTGAGCCGCGCGGCGGCGAAGGCCCGCTATCTCAACGACGGCTTGCGCGCCATCGACGTCGACGTCGTCCCCACCTTTGGCTTCGGCGCCGAACCGCGGGTTGCCGCCGCCGGCTGACCCGGTCCTGACCTTACCAGCGCGGCCTGGGTGATGGCAGCCGATCCGGTTGCCGTCACCGGCGCCACCGGCTTCGTCGGCTCCGCCCTGTGCGCCGCCCTCGCCGGGGAAGGGCGTGAGGTCAAGGCGCTGGTCCGTTCCGCCAATCGCGCGGGATCGCTGCCCGCCGGCGTCGAACCGGTGCTGGGCGCGCTCGACGAAGAGCCGGCTCTGGCCGCCCTCGTCGACGGCGCCGGGATCGTAATCCATGCCGCCGGCATCGTCGCAGCGCGCGAGCCGGACGAGTTCGACCGGGTGAACGCCGCCGGCACGGCCCGGCTCGTCGCCGCCGTCAAATCGGCCGCCCGGTCGCCCCGCATCCTGCTGATCTCCTCGCTCGCAGCCCGCCACCCACGGCTTTCCGCTTATGCCGCGAGCAAACGCGCCGGAGAGGAGATCGTCGCCGGGTCCGGCCTCGAGCACTGCATCGTCCGGCCGCCGGCGGTCTACGGCCCCGGCGACCGCGCCACCCTGCCGCTGTTTCGCCAACTCGCGGGCGGTCTGCTGCTCGCGCCCAAGATCGAAGGCGGGCGGTTCTCGCTGCTCCATGTCGACGACCTGGCGCGGCTCCTCTGCGTGCTCCTCCAACAGCCGGCTTGGGCCGGCGAGACCTTCGAGCCGGACGACGGGAGATTCGGCGGCTACGGCTGGCGCGATCTTGCGGCGATCGCCGGCAAGGCGCAGGGAAAGACCGTCCGCTGCCTTGAGCTGCCCCGCGCGGTCGTCTGGTGCGCTGCCGTGGCGCAGGAGCTTGCCGCCGCGGTTACCGGCGGGGCGGCGATGCTTTCCCGTGGCAAGCTGGGCGAGCTATGCTATCCCGACTGGGTGTGCAACCGCGAAAGCATGGGCGGCGCGGCCGGCTGGGCGCCCGCGGTGGATTTCGCCGAAGGCTTCCTGGCGACGCTGGCCTGGTATCGCCGGCGAGGCTGGATCCGAGCCGGAAACGGGCAAACATAGGGCAGGACGGTCATGGACCCGGACGTAGGCAGCATCGTCAGCGATCTGTGCGGCATGCTCCAGCGTTACAACAAGGAGCAGATCCCGCTCGGCGCCGACACCAGCCTCGGTTCGGAGCTGAACATCGATTCCGTCGAGGTCATGGACCTGATCATGGAGATCGAGGACAAGTTCAACATCGACATCCCGATCAACCTGATCTCCGACGTCGAGCGGATCGAGGACCTTGCCAAGCTCGTGGACGACAGAATGAAGGGCCGCTGAAGCCATGGACATCTTCGACAAGTACAACCTGCCGGCGGCGCGGCACGAGAAGGTGCTGAAGGTCGGGACCGACCCCTTCAACGTCCGCATGGAGGAGCTGTACTCGGCGACCGAGGCGCGCGTGAACGGCCGGCGCACCATCCTCGTCGGCACCAACAACTACCTGGGCCTCACCTACGACCCGACGTGCATCGAGGCCGCGGTCGAGGCAATCCGCAAGCACGGCACCGGGACGACCGGCTCGCGCATCGCCAACGGCACCTACGCCACCCACCTGGCGCTGGAGCAGGCCCTGGCCGCCTTCATGAACAAGCGCTCGGCCATGGTCTTCCCCACCGGCTACCAGGCGAACCTCGGCATTCTCGCCGGGCTTGCCGGCAGTAACGACGTCATCTTTCTGGACGCCGACAGCCATGCCAGCATCTACGACGGCTGCCGGCTGAGCGGCGCCACCCTGGTTCGCTTCCGCCACAACGACGCCGCCGACCTGGACAAGCGGTTGACGCGGATGGGCGACGACGGCCGCTGCAAGCTGATCGTCGTCGAGGGCATCTACAGCATGCTCGGCGACAGGGCGCCTTTGCGCGACTTCGCCGAGGTCAAGCGCAAGCACGGCGCGTTCCTGTTGGTCGATGAAGCCCATTCCCTGGGCGTCCTCGGCGACCACGGGCGAGGCGCCGCCGAGGAGCAGGGGATCGAGGACGATGCCGACTTCATCGTCGGCACCTTCTCCAAGAGCCTGGGCGCCGTCGGCGGCTTCGGCGCCTCCAGCCACCCGCGGTTCAACGTGCTCCGCTTCTGCAGCCGGCCGTACATGTTCACCGCCTCGGCCTCGCCGTCGAACGTGGCCTCGGTGCTGGCCGCTATCGGCGAGATCGAGCGCCGCCCGGAGCTGCGCCACCGGCTGTGGGACAACGCCAGGGCGCTGTTCGACGGTGTCGTTGCCGCCGGGTTCGAGGTCTGCGCGCCGATGAGCCCGGTGATCGCGCTGAAGATGCCGGACGAGGAGACCGCCATCTACGCCTGGAACCGGCTGCTCGAGCGCGGCGTCTACGTCAACCTGGCGCTGCCGCCGGGGACGCCCAACGGGACCTGCCTGCTGCGCGCCAGCGTCTCCGCCGCGCACACGCCGGCGCAGATCGAGGAGGTGTGCGGCCGCTTCGCCGCGCTGGCCCAGGATCTGGCGGCCGTGGCCGCTTCCCAGCCCCAGCCGGTTCCCGCCAGCCTGTAGGCGTTCGGGCTCTCGCTCCGAGGTGCCGCTGGCGATGCCGCTCTGGGCAGAGGCGGCCCTGTGGGGCCTGCTCGGCGGCTCGGCGCTTCTGATTGGCGCCGCCATCGGCTACTTCGCCAGGCTGCCGCAGCGGCTGGTGGCGGCGGTCATGGCCTTCGGCAGCGGCGTGCTGATCTCTGCGCTGGCCTTCGAGCTCATGGACGAGGCCTACAGCCGCGGCGGCTTCCTCTCCACCGGCATCGGCTTCATCGCCGGCGCCGCCGTCTATACCGTCGCCAACCGGATCGTCTCCCACCGCGGCGCCCGCCATCGTAAGCGCTCGGGTCATCAGCAGCCGACCCAGGACGAGGGCGGCGGGCTGGCCATCGCCATCGGCGCGCTGCTCGACGGCATCCCCGAGTCGATCGTCATCGGCGTGTCGATGATCGCCGGCGGCGCCGTCAGCCTGGTCACGGTCGCCGCGGTGTTCGTCTCCAACGTGCCCGAGGGGCTGTCCAGCTCCGCCGGCATGCGCAACGCCGGCCGCTCGCCGCTCTACGTGTTCGGCCTGTGGGGCGGCATCGCGCTGATCTCGGGCCTCTCCGCGTTCATTGGCTACGCCGTCTTCAGCGAGTTCTCGCCGGGCGTCATCGCCGCCGCCATGGCGGTCGCCGCCGGCGCCATCCTAGCGATGCTGGTGGACACGATGATCCCCGAGGCCTTCGAGGTCGCCCACGATTTCGCCGGCCTGATCACCGTCCTCGGCTTCTTCGTGGCGTTCATGCTGAGCAAGCTGGCCGGGTAGCAATAGACCGATCGAGCTCGACTGCGGCGTTGCAAGGCGAGCTTCATCTCCCGCCACCCATCTGCGTCATGCGAGCTTGCACTTGAGCCTCTTTGCCTCTGACCAACTCACCCAGCTTGCCTTCTCTGTCCATGAGAATAAGGGCGTGTATGCGCTTCTTCTCGGCTCGGGACTTTCGCGGGCGGCCAACATCCCTACGGGCTGGGAGATCACCCTCGACCTGATCCGCCGTGTTGCTCTTGCGCAGGGAGTGGGAGAGCAGCCGGATTGGGCGGAATGGTATTGTCAAGAGACCCGGCAGGAGCCGGAGTACTCGGCCCTTGTTGAGGACGCGGCGCGATCTCCCGCCGAGCGTCGGGCAATTTTGAACGGGTACATCGAGCCGACAGAGGAAGATCTGGAGGAGGGAAGGAAGGTCCCAACGGCTGCCCATTGCGCCATCGCCGAATTGGTGAGCCGTGGATACATCCGCGTCATCGTCACGACCAACTTTGATCGGCTGTTGGAGAATGCGCTGCGCGAGCGCGGCGTAGAGCCAACAGTCGTGGCGTCCGTGGATGCGCTGCAAGGCGCGGAGCCGCTCGTGCATAGCCCCTGCTACGTCTTCAAGCTCCACGGCGACTACAAGGACGCACGTATCCTCAACACCGACGCAGAGCTCAGCGGTTATCCACCAGAATACGATGCGCTCTTGGATCGCATCCTGGACGAATACGGGCTCATCGTTTGCGGCTGGTCGGGCGAGTGGGATGACGCGCTCCGAGCAGCCATCCTCCGCGCGCCCAACCGCCGCTATTCGACGTACTGGACGACGCTTGGTGATCCAGGCGACGGTGCAGGCACGCTCATCAACCATCGGCGGGCAGCCGTCATCCGCATCGAGAGCGCGGACGCATTCTTCAAGTCGTTACAGCAGCGCGTCGAGACCCTGGAACAGACGAGGCGGCAGAACCCGCTCAGCGTCGAGCTTCTCGTCGCTACCACAAAGAGGTTCCTCGCAAAGCCAGAATACAGAATTCAGCTCGAGGATCTGTTCGCGGAGGAAACAAGCAGGCTTATCAATCACCTGAAAGGTGCTGAGCTGGGAAGACCACAGAAGCGGGATGGGCCGGAATTCAAGACGGACGTGGAGCGCTACGAGGCGGCAGCGGAAGCACTGGCTTGTATGTGTGGCGCGCTTGGCCGATGGGGTGCGGAGACAACAAGAATAATAGTTGTTGATGTCATTCGCATGATCCTGGTCCGATCAAGAACGGTAAATGACGGCTTCACGTACTATTCTAGGGTTCGCTCTTATCCCGCTGTGTTAGTCTACGTGGCTTATGGACTTGGGTTGCTCCGGGCTGGGCGTTGGGCCGAGCTATATCGGCACTTTGTTTTTGTGGTAGATGAACGGGATGGCGAGCGGGAACGGGCAGTCGATCTACTTTTTCTGTCGGCTTGGGAGGGCTACAACAAACAGTCGTGGGGACAACTGTACGCGCCGGAGCCCACACGCACGCCAATGAACGACCATGTGCACGCGCTATTCAGGGAATGGAGCGGGCGGTTCGCTGGCATGGAGCCCGACTTCACGCTGCTTTTCGAGCGTTTCGAGATACTCGGCGCGTTAGCTTATCTGGAATCTAGCGGTAAGACTACGGTAGAGGCTTCGATGAGAGACCCACAAAGGGGTGGCATGTATATGCCGGTGGGCAAGATTGGCTGGGACAGCGGGAACGCGAAAAAGATCGTAGATCAATTGCAGGCGGAGCCCATGATCACTGATCTCATCAACGCGGGATTCGCACGGGGTGATCGTGAGTTCCTTGAGGTGATGATCGAGAACTTCAAAGTGCACGCGAGAAGCATGGGCGCGAGGTTCTTTTGACGTGCTGGTCTGGCATCTGACTACCGAAACGCGCCCCGGCGGTACAGGCGGAAGGCGAGGCCGGGGGAGGCGAGGACCGGGTGGCGGCGCTGCCAGTCGGTGAGGGCCACCGGGACGCCCGAGTGCTGCTCGATCTTCGAGGCGAGGTAGGCGGCGCCGTCCTGGAAGGTGAAGGCGGCTTTCAGCAGCCGCAGCACCGACAGGCCTTTGCCGAGGATCCGCCGTTTGCGCCAGCGGCGGAGCGTCGCGGTCCGGTTCGTGCCGTCGCCCACCTCCGGGCCGAGGGTGGCCGCGATCGCGTCGTAGCGGGCGGCGTGGGTGCGGTAGAGCTCGCGGGCGCGGTCCGGCCCCTCGGCGCGCAGCTCGGTGCGGTAGGTCTCGGAGAAGGCGCGGACCCAGCGGGCCTCGGGTGGATCTTCGGGCGCCGTCAGCGGCCACGCCTCGCCCGTCAGCGTCAGGATTGCCTGCGCCAGAACGCGGTGCACCCGCTCCGCCGTCGTTGCGTCGCGCGCCCAGGCCAGCACCGTCGGCTGGGCGAAGCGGGCCCAGAAGTAGGGGTGCAGGGTCCCGGGCGAGACCAGAGCCTCCAGCTGGGCGAGGCTCACCATGGCGTACTTGCTGCGCACCTTCGCGCCGTCGTGGTCGATCTCCAGGTAGTAGACGTTCGGCGGCAGCAGTCGGTTCGCGAGGCTTAGCCAGCGGCCCTGTCCGGCTTCGCCGTAGCCGTCCACCAGCAGGTAGAGGTCGACCATCTTCGCGGCATCGTCGCGCTCTCGAAGCGCGCTGCCGTAGGCGAGGACGGCGGCGACGCCGTCGCCGTGGCGCGCTCGCGCCGCGTCCGCGATCGCCGCCACCCGCTCCGGCACCGGGACCGCGCTCTCGGCCCGGACGATGTCGAGCAGGCGATGGCGAATCGTGGTCATCCGAAGAGGCTGCGGTGGCGCCTGAGTGCCTCCACGAGCGTCAATCTGGGTTGAGGAGGATTAAGGACCGCATCCACGAAGGCGTCACGATCCGCACCCGTCAGAAACATGATCCCATGCTGGTCGAGGATGCGCTCCGGACCTCGCCGAGGCGCATCGCGGTCGTCCGACAGCTTGCCCTTGGCTTCGTCTGGCGGTTGTCTTGCCATACTCGATACTTTGAGTCGAAGCCCGCCTGACGGCGAGAGGGCGCAGCCGAACAAGCAATCTACGGTCTGTTGTTCTGGATCGCCACGCCGCTTTAGCGACCCGCGGCAACGGCTCTCTTCTAGCGTCGGGGGCCATCGGGTTCAGAACTTCACGAAGGCGATGCGGTCGTCGGCGGTGATGACGAGCGGGTTCTGCCGCTCGGCGGTGAAGAACTGGCCGTCGAGGGTGAACGGGCCGTCCATCGCCAGGCTGACCCGGCGAACGCCGTGGCTGGCGTAGCTCTCGTCCTTCACCGTGCGGCTGGAGCGGCCGTAGAGCACGCCCGGCGCGTTGGCAAGCAAGCGCCGGGGCGGGTCGGCGATCTCGGTCCAGCGCACGGGGCCGCTGGCGGTGTTCCAGAAGGGCCTGGAGCCCAGGATCAGCCGGTCGAGCGTGGTCGCCAGCACCAGCAGCCGGCGGCCCTCGACCGCGGGCCCGTTGTCCAGCGCCACCGCCATCTCCGCGCCGATGTCGCGCCGGCCGCTCTTTCCGGGGACGACCCAGCCGCCCAGCATCTTCAACAGCGTCGCCCAGTTGGCCCAGGTCGCCGACAGGCCGCGGGCGTGCATCTCGGTCTTGCACAGCCGGATGGCCTCGACGATCCCGGCGGCGCCGAAGAACATCGCCCGCTGCGGCGGCTGGCCGACAATGTTCTCGAGCCGGAGGATATGCCGGTGGATGAGGTGGCTGCCGATGGCGTCCCCGTCGATCAACGCCGATAGCCGGCGCAGCACCGCGTCGGCCTTGCCCTTCGGCGCCACGTCCGCCCCGGTCATGTTGGCCATGCCGCCCATCACCACGCAGACCGGCGGCGGCTCGGGGAAGGGCCTCGTTTCCAGCAGCACCGTGAGCACTGCGTGGATCGTGCCGTCACCGCTGTTGACCGCGATCGCCCGGACCTTCTCGGCGGCAAACGAAGCAAGGATGCCGGCGAGGCCGTCGACGTCGCAGATCTTCTCGTGGCGGATGCCGGGCAGGCTCGCGACCGTGCGGTCGAGCGCCTCGGTGCCGCGCTTGTTGCGCTCGCTGCAGACGTTGCTGATCAAGCCGATGCGGGTCATCGCGGCTCCGTTCATCAGCCGGCGCGGGCGAGAGTGAGATAGCCGATCATGCTGACCAGCAGAACCGCGGGCCCCCACCCGGCGATGAACGGGGCGAGCAAGCCGGCCTCGCCCATGGACAGGCTCATGCCCTCGAACACCATGTAGCCGAAGCCCACGGCGATGCTGGAGATCAACAGCCGCACGAAGGTGCCGGTGCGCTGGAAGCGCTGCGCCAGCGAGACGACGAGGAGGATCAGCAGCAGCGGGCTCAGCGCCGAGGCGATGCGGTAGTGGAACCAGGTGCGGTAGACGTTGGCCGAGCGCTGGCCGTAGCCGTTGTGAACCACCAGCCGCCACAACTGGTCGAGGCGCAGGTCCTTCAGCAGCTTGGAGATCAGCGGGATGTGCTCCACTGCGGCCGGCGCCTGCCAGTCCATATAGGGGATCTTCTCGATGCTCGGCGGGTTGACGGTGCGGCGGACGACGTTGCTGAGCAGCCAGCCCGATCCGCCGCGCCTGGCGTTCTCGGCGTAGCTGTAGACCGCGAGTTGGCCGTTCTGGTCGCGGTGAAAGATTTCCAGGCCGCCGAACGCCGTTGCTGTGGCCGCCGACTTGGGGATGTGGACGACGTCGCCGTCGTCGGTCAGGAGCCACACCGACTCCGAGGCGCGGGCCAGCATGCCCTCGCGCTCGGCGCCCTTGCCCACGCCCCAAGCCTCGAGCGCGTCGCGAGTGGGCGGAACGAGCCGGTCGTCGAGGCCGATCTGCAAGCCGACGAGCACCAGCCCCACCGGCAACATCGCCCGCATCAGCCCGAAGGCGGAGATGCCGCTGTTCCAGATCGCGACGATCTCGCTGTGGCGGAGCAGCAGGCCGACGGCGATGATGGCGCCGAGCAGGGCCGCGAACGGCAGGAGCTCAGCCACCACCTCCGGCAGGCGCAGCGCCACGTAGCGGCTGATCGCCGGGACGATGCTGCCGGCGTGGCGGGTGACGTTGTCGCCCTCTTCCATCAGCTCGAAGGTCAGCGACAGCGTGGTGATGACGATCAGCACGATGACGACGTTGGCAGCGAGGCGGCGGCTGACGTAGCGGGTGATGATCATGAGCGGGCGCGCTTGCCCAAAGCTGCCGGCAGCACGGACGCGAAGATCCGGTTGAAGAAGCCGGCCAGCGCAAACCGGCCGCTGGTCGGCACCGTGGTCGCGACGTGGTGGAACAGCGCCGCGCTGAGCGCGCCGAAGGCGGCGAACGGCAGCCACAGCCCGACCCAGACGCTCACGTCGCCGATCTCGGCCAGATTCTTGCCGAGGTCGAGGACCCGGTCGTAGCCGATCAGCAGCAGGATGGCGATGACGATCCCGGTCGAGCGGTCCGATCGCCGCCGCCCCAGCGCCAACGGGAAGGCGAGCAGCGGGATGAACAGGATCGACACCGAGCGGACGATGCGGACGTGGAACTCCGCGTCCATGTCGGAAACGCGCACGTCCGGGGGCGGCGTCTCCCGTTGCTGGCGCAGCTCGGTGACGGTGAGCTCCCGTTCGTCCTTGCCCCGCGGGCGGAAGACGCGGAACTCGTCGTCGCCGATCCCGGTTCTGAGCTCGTCGAAGCGGACGATGCCGAAGGCTCCGCCTTCCGGGCTCGCCGGCGCCACCGCCGGGTCCGCCGGCAGAGTCATCCGGATGCCGTCGAACAGCCGCAGGATCGGCGGCTGGTCCATGGCCGGCTGCGCCAGCTGGCCGCGCTGGGCGGTGATCACGGTGCGCTCGCTCTGGCGGTCGTCGTCGCCCTCGACGATGAACACCCGGCCGAACCCCGCCTCCTCTGCGCGGATCTCCTGGACCAGCAGCGTCGTCGAGCCGAGCTGGGTGAAGACGTTGGCGCGGACCAGCGATTGGATCGAGGCGTTGCTGATCGTGTAGATGATCGCCTGGAACGCATACCGCCCGTAGGGTTTGAGGTAGCCGAGAATGATCGCGGCGATCAGCGTCATCGCCACCGCCGCGATCAGCGGCGAGCGCAGCAACCGCATCCTGCTGATGCCGGCGGCCTGCAGCGCGTCCAGCTCGCCGTCTCGGCTCAACTGGTTGAAACCGATCAGGAGGCCGATGAGAAAGCTCAGGGGCAGGGCGATACTCATGTAGTGGGGCACGAGGTAGGCCATGATCTCGAGCACGACCTTCAGCGGCCCGCTCGCGCCGAGAATCAGCTCGAGCAGCCGCAGCAGCCGCTCGATCATGAAGATCATCAACGCGACCACCAGCGCCGTTGCCAGCGGCCGCAGGATCGCGCGCATGGTGTAGTAGTCGAGCGTCGTCATCGGTGCCGCCGCAGGAGGGTGGGCACATCATCCTCGTCCCGAGCCGGCCGGGCAACCGTTACCGGAGACCGGCCGCCCTGGCGGCGCCGCCCGCCACGCGCACCCGGCCGT
>JAXMOZ010000032.1:0-35962 GCA_034382075.1 Rhodospirillales bacterium | reverse complement strand
CGCTTCGACAAACCGCAATCCTCCCCGACAAGGAGCCCTCCCTCCTAACCGCTCATCCCACTCCCGCGACAGCGGGTTCGTTCAATCCCCCAAACCCAGAGTCAGTAACCGCGCAGGCTGGTATAAGTTCTGGATCGCCACGCCGCTCCGCGGCTCGCGATGACGTTCGGAGTAGATGTCGCGTGGATGACCGGAACAAGTCCGGTCATGACGGACGAGGCTATACTGGCCCTAGGACTTCGTCATCGCCGTGCTCGTCATTGCTCGTACCCTAGGACTTCGTCGCTGCCGTGCTCGCCACGGCGATCCACGTCTTCTGATGCGTCATTGCGAGGAGGCGAATGCCGACGAAGCAATCCAGTGTATTACGTTCTGGATCGCCACGCCGCCGCGCGGTTTCGCGATAACGTTCGGATAGATGTTGCGTGGATGACCGGAACGAGTCCGGTCACGACGGCCAGAACGACGTCCTTCCCTTGCTCTCTAAAGGGTTCCGATTGAACCTGTTTCCGGCCGCTGGCTCAGCCGCCGTCCATCTTCAGCGCGGCGATGAAGGCGGACTGCGGGATCTCGACCTTGCCGAACTGGCGCATCCGCTTCTTGCCGGCCTTCTGCTTCTCCAGCAGCTTGCGCTTGCGGGTGATGTCGCCGCCGTAGCACTTGGCGGTGACGTCTTTCCTGAGCGCGCTGATGGTTTCGCGGGCAACGACGTTGCCGCCGATCGCCGCCTGGATCGGGATCTTGAACATCTGCCTCGGGATGAGGTCCTTCAGCCGCTGGCAGATGGCGCGCCCCCGGGCCTCGGCGTGGGTGCGGTCGCAGACGAAGGAAAGCGCATCCACCGGCTCGGCATTGATCAGGATGCTGATCCGCACCAGGTCGCCGTCGGAGAAGCCGTCCATCTCGTAGTCGAAGCTGGCGTAGCCGCGCGACACCGACTTGAGCCGGTCGTAGAAGTCGAACACCACCTCGTTCAGCGGCAGGCGGTAGACCACCATCGCCATGGTGCCGCTGTAGGTGAGCTCCTTCTGCTCGCCGCGGCGCTCGGTGCAGAGTTGCAGGATCGGGCCGAGGTAGCCGTCGGGGACGAGGATCGTGGCCTTGATCCACGGCTCCTCCATCTTGGCGATCCGCACCGGGTCCGGCATGTCGGCCGGATTGTGGATCTCGCGCATGGTCCCGTCGGTGAGGTGGACGCGGTAGACGACGCTGGGCGCGGTGGCGATCAGGTCGAGAGCGAACTCGCGTGACAGCCGCTCCTGGATGATCTCGAGGTGCAGCAGCCCGAGAAAGCCGCAGCGAAAGCCCGAGCCCAACGCTGCCGACATTTCCGGCTCGAAGTGGAAGCTGGAGTCGTTGAGCCTGAGCTTGCCCAGGGACTCGCGCAGATCCTCGAACTCGGCGGCGTCGGTCGGGAACAGGCCGCAGAAGACCACCGGCATCGACGGCTTGAAGCCCGGCAAGGGCGCCGCGGCGGGCTTGCAGTCTTCGGTGATGGTGTCGCCGACGTCGGTATCGGCGACGGCTTTGATGCCGGCGGTGATGAAGCCCACCTCACCCGGACCGAGCGCGTCCACCTGCTGCGGCTTCGGGGTGAAGATGCCGACCTGGTCGACCTGGTGGGTCGCGCCCGAGGCCATCATCCGCACCCGCATGCCCTTGCGCAGCATCCCGTCGCGGATCCGAACCAGGATGATGACGCCGAGGTAGGGGTCGTACCAGCTGTCGACCAGCAGCGCCTTCAACGGCTGGGTCTCGTCGCCCTGCGGCGGCGGCAGGCGCTCCACCAGAGCCTCCAAAAGCTCGGGAACGCCGATCCCGCTTTTGGCCGATACCTGGATGGCGTGGCTGGCGTCCAGCCCGATCACCTCCTCGATCTGGCGGCGGACGCGCTCGGCGTCGGCGGCGGGCAGGTCGATCTTGTTCAGGACCGGAATGATCTCGTGGCCGCTCTCGATGGCCAGGTAGGCGTTGGCCAGCGTCTGCGCCTCGACCCCTTGCGAGGCGTCGACGACCAGGAGCGAGCCCTCGCAGGCGGCGAGGCTGCGGCTGACCTCGTAGGAGAAGTCGACGTGGCCGGGAGTGTCCATCAGGTTGAGGGTGTAGGTGTGGCCGTCGCCGGCGGGGTACAGCAGGCGGACGGTCTGGGCCTTGATGGTGATCCCGCGTTCGCGCTCGATCTCCATGGAATCCAGAACCTGCTCGCGCATCTCCCGGTCGGAGAGCCCGCCGCAGTGCTGGATCAGCCGGTCGGCGAGCGTCGACTTGCCGTGGTCGATGTGGGCGATGATGGCGAAGTTGCGGATCAACGAGCGCTCGGTCATGACCGCGCTTCTACCATTGCGGCGAGGGTGGCACCAGGGCGGCCGCGCCCGGGGAGCACGCTAGGGAACGCCGCCCCGGCGTCAGAGATCGGGCTGCTCCAGCTTGCGCTGGCGGCAGGCGGCGATCACGGTGTTGCGCATCAGGGAGGCAACCGTCATCGGCCCGACCCCGCCAGGCACCGGGGTGATGGCGCCGGCCACCGTCCGCGCCTCCTCGTAATCGACGTCGCCGACGAGCCTGCTCTTGCTGCCGGCGAGCGGGATGCGGTTGATCCCGACGTCGATGACCGTGGCGCCGGGCTTGATCCAATCGCCCTTGACCATGGCCGGGCGGCCGACCGCGGCGACCAGGATGTCGGCTGTGGCGCACTCGGCCGCAAGGTCGCGGGACCTGGAATGGGCCATGGTCACGGTGCAGTCGGCGGCGAGCAGGAGCTGCGCCATCGGCTTGCCGACGATGTTGGAGCGGCCCAGCACCACCGCCTTCAGCCCGCTCAGGTCCTCGCGAACGCTGCCGATCAGTCGCATGCAGCCGAACGGCGTGCAGGGGACCATCGCCCGCGCATCGCCGGTGACCAGCCGGCCGGCGTTGATGACGTGGAAGCCATCCACGTCCTTGTTCGGGTCGATGGCGGTCAGGATCGCCTCGGGCCGGATCTGCGGCGGCAGCGGCAGCTGCACCAGGATGCCGTTGACGTTGACGTCGACGTTCAGCCCGTGGATCAGGGTGAGCAGGTCCTCCTCGCGCACGTCGGCGGGAAGCCGGTGCATCAGCGAGCGGATCCCCACCTCCTCGCACACCCGCTCCTTGGTGCGGACGTAGGTGGCGCTGGCGTCGTTGTTGCCGACGAGCACCATTGCCAGCCCCGGCGCCAAGCGCTGCAGCTTGCGCAGCTGGGTGACCTCGTCGCGGACCCCGCGGTTGAGCTTCGCCGCCAGCGCCCGGCCGTCGATGATCTCGGCCCAGGTCATGGCCGCTCCTTTCGCCGTGCCGCCAGCAAGGCCTCGACGCCCGTGGCCAGCGCGCCTGCCTCGCCGCGGATGGCCATGGTCTTCTCCCGGCTCGTGTGCCCGGCGGCGACGGACAGCGCCGACTTCGGCAGCCGCAGCGCCCGCGCCAGAAGCGCCACCGCCGCGGCGTTGGCCTCGCCCTCGTGGGCCGGCGCCCTCACCGACAGCTTGAGCCTTGCCGTTCGCCCGTCGCTGACCACCTCGCCGATCCGCTCGAAGCCGGCGCGCGGGGTGACGTGGACGCGCAGGCGCAGGCCGTCCCTTGCCGCGGCGTAGGGCGCGGGCCCGCCCGCGGCCGGAGCCGGCGGCGGCGCGGCCTCAGACGAGGGTCGACGCATACAGCCTGGCGAGGACCTGCTGCAGGAACAGCAGCAGCAGGATCAGGACCAGCGGCGAGAGGTCGATGCCGCCGAGGTTGGGGAGGAACCGGCGGATCGGCCTGAGCGCCGGCTCGGTGATCCGGTGGAGGAAGTCGCCGACCATGTAGACGAAGCGGTTGCGGGTGTTGACCACGTTGAAGGCGACGAGCCAGCTCAACACGGCGCTGATGATCAGCGCCCAGATGAACAGCTCGATCACCGTGGTCACCAGCCAGAAGAGGGGACCAAGGATGACGTCGGTGCCCTGCATGGGGTTCTCGTGCCTGGGAAAGCCGGCGGTACCCTAGCGGCGCGCCCGAACGCGCGCAAGCGCAGCGGACCCGCGGTGAACCCTCGGGGCACCGGCGGCAGGCGCCGTCCGCGGCAGGCGCGCTCGCCGGCTTTCCGCGGGAAGGCCGCCGGAGGGCGGCTGCAGACCAAGCCGTAGATGGCCGTGACAAAGCAATGACAAGCACGGCCATGACGTGGGGGGCAAGAAGGCCGGATCGCCGGCCGGTCCGGACGACTGTCACCCCTACTCCCGGCCCAGCACAGCCATCAGCTCGCGCCATTCGCGCTTGCTGAGCCCGCTGGTCTGCTGGGCCGACGTTTCGCCCGCAAGCATCCGGCGCACCACCGCCAAGGCCTTGGCCGACAGCTGCGCCGCGCCCAGGCGGTGATCGACGAAGGCGGCATGGGTGATCGGCACCCAGCGGCGAACGGTCTCCAGCATCGCCTCGGCATAGACGCGGATCTCGTGCTGGGCGTGGGCGTCGGCGCGCAGGCTGAGGAAGTGCAACAGGTTGTGCAGGTCGATTTTCCAGTACCACTGGGTGTAGGTGGAGAGGGTCAAGTTCATCCGCGCCAGCTCGCGGGCGAGCCCGAGGCGCGTCGGATCGGGGCGGCCTCCGCCCTCGTCCTCGTTCAGCATCTCCTCGTAGTGGTCGTAGCAGGTGGCCGCGTCGGTCCTGAGGATCTCCAGCACCCGCGCCGCCTCCTCTCCCTCCAGCACCTCGCCGCGGCCCTGCCGGTTGGCCGAGGATTGCGCCGCCAGCGCTTCGGGCTGGGGCACGTAGTATTCCCGGTCGAGGATCGAGTAGCGCGCCGAGTACTCGTTGACGCTGGCGGTGCGGTGGCGGATCCACTGCCGGGCGACGAAGATCGGCAGCTTCACGTGGTACTTGATCTCGCACATCTCGAACGGCGTGGTGTGCCGGTGGCGCATCAGGTAGTTGATCAGCCCGGCGTCGTCCTGCACCCGGCGGGTGCCGGTGCCGTAGGAGACCCGCGCCGCCTGCACGATGGCGGCGTCGTCGCCCATGTAGTCGATCACCCGGATGAAGCCGTGGTCGAGCACCGGGATCGCCTCGAACAGGATCTCCTCCAGCGCCGCGACGCACGGCCTTCGGGTGGCGCCGCTCTGGCTGCGCTGCTCCTCGATCTGGGCGCGTTGGTCGGGCGTCAGCGGCATGGCGGGCTCCCCGTGGCTGGCGGCGCCGGCTGCATGGCGGCGTGACTTATACGCCGGGCGGTCCTTTGCAATCGGCGGCTAGTGGATGAAGTAGCCAAGGGTGATTGGCGCGGCTACACTGTCGCCTGCGGATTGAACCGCCGGCAGGGTCCAAGCCTGCACGAACAGAGATAAGCGCGAAAAATCGCGCCGGGTCCAGGGAGGACGGCGTCGTGACGGGTGAAACCCCGTTGCTCGAGGTGCGGGACGTGTCCCTGAGCTTTCGGGGCGTGCGCGCTCTGAGCCATGTCACTTTCTCCGTCAGCCGCGGCGAGCTGTTTTCCATCATCGGCCCCAATGGCGCCGGCAAGACCTCGATGCTGAACTGCGTCTCCGGCCGCTACACGCCCACCGACGGCCGCGTCCTGATCGACGGCCGCAACGTCACCCAGATGAAGCCCAACGCCCGCGCCGGGCTCGGCATCGGCCGCACCTTCCAGAACTTGGCGCTGTTCAACCACATGAGCGTGCTCGACAACATCATGGTCGGGCGCCACCACCTGCTCCGTAACAACGTGCTGACCGGCTCGCTCTACTGGCTCGCCGGCGCCCAGAGGGAGGAGCTCGCCCACCGCCGCGAGGTGGAGGAGATCATCGATTTCCTCGAGATCGCCCATATCCGCAAAGCCCCGGCGGGCACGCTGCCCTATGGCCTGCGCAAGCGGGTCGAGCTTGCCCGGGCGGTGGCGCTGAAGCCCAGCCTGCTGCTCCTCGACGAACCGATGGCCGGCATGAACCTCGAAGAGAAGGAGGACATGGCCCGCTTCATCAACGACCTCAACGAGGAGTGGGGGATGACGGTGGTGATGATCGAGCACGACATGGCGGTCGTCGTCGACATCTCCGACCGGGTGCTGGTGCTGGACTTCGGCCGCAAGATCGCCGAGGGCGAGCCCGAGGCGGTGATGGGCGATCCGGGCGTGCGGAAGGCCTACCTCGGCGCCGATGCCGACGCCGAACCTCCCCAAGGCGGCGCTCCGGCAACCGAGGCGCCACGGCCGGCGGCGGCGCAATGAGCCAGGGGAGCGCCTACGCCGACGTCGTCGTCCACGACACCTTCCCGAAGGTGCTGGCCCACAACGCCAAGCTCTGCCCCGACGCGGTCGCGATGCGGGAGAAGGAGTTCGGCATCTGGAACGCGTTCACCTGGGCCGAGTACGAGCGCCGGGTCCGGCTGATGGCGCTCGGCATGCAGCGGCTGGGGCTGTCGCGGGGACACTGCGTCGCCCTGATCGGCGACAATCGGCCGGAGTGGATCTGGGGCGAGATCGCGGCGCACGCGCTCGGCTGCACCACGCTCGGCATCTACCAGGACTCCATGGGCGAGGAGGTGAGCTACCTACTCAATTACGCCGAGGCGCGGCTGGTCCTCGCCGAGGACGAGGAGCAGGTGGACAAGCTGCTCGAGCTCATCGAGCAGACGCCCTGCGTGCTGAAGATCGTCTATTGCGACCCCCGCGGGATGCGCAAGTACGGCGACCCGCGGGTCGTCGGCCTGGACGCCCTGTACGCGTTGGGCGAGGAGGCGGAGCGGGATCACCCCGGCCTCTACGAGCGCGAGGTGGCCGCCGGCTCCGGCAGCGACATCGCCGTGCTCTGCACCACCTCGGGCACCACCGCCAAGCCCAAGCTCGCCATGCTGCAGGCGGGGGCCTTCCTCGGCCACTGCCTCGCCTACCTCCGCCGCGACCCGCGGCGCGCCGGCGACGACTACGTCTCGGTGCTGCCGCTGCCGTGGATCATGGAGCAGGTCTACGCCGTGGCGCAGGCGCTGATCGCCCGGGTGATCGTCAACTTCGTCGAGGAGCAGGAGACGATGATGGCCGATCTGCGCGAGATCGGCCCGAGCTTCCTCTTGCTCGGCCCCCGCGCCTGGGAGGGCGTTGCTGCCGACGTGCGCTCGCGGATGATGGACGCGACCCGGCTCAAGCGGCTGCTGTTCGACTTCGGGATGAAGCGGGGGACGGCGGCGCTGGACCGCGGCCGCAGGTCGGCGCTGGCCGAGTTCGTCCTGTTCCGGGCGCTGAAGGACCGGCTGGGCTTCACCTACCTGCGCTCGGCGGCGACCGGCGGCGCGGCGCTGGGGCCGGAGACCTTCCGCTTCTTCCTCGCCATGGGCGTGCCGCTGCGCCAGCTTTACGGCCAGACCGAGCTTGCCGGCGCCTACACCATCCACGAGCCCGACGACGTCGATTTCGACAGCGTCGGCAAGCCGTTCGACAACGCCGACGTCCGCATCGACAACCCGGACGAGAACGGCGTCGGCGAAATCGTCGCCCGCAACACCGGCATGTTCGCCGGCTTTTTCCGCAACGAGGAGGCGACCCGCGCCGAGGTCCACGACGGCTGGATGCGCACCGGCGACGCCGGCTACTTCAAGCCGGAGAACGGCCACCTGGTGGTCATCGACCGGATCAAGGACATCGCCACCACCTCGACCGGTGCCCGCTTCTCGCCGATGTTCATCGAGAACAAGCTCAAGTTCTCGCCGTTCATCGCCGAGGCGGTGATCCTCGGCCATGGCCGCCCCTATCTCGCCGCCATCGTCTGCATCCGCTTCTCCATCACCGCCAAGTGGGCCGAGCAGCGGCGCATCGCCTTCACCAACTACACCAACCTGTCGGGACGCGACGAGATCTACGGCCTGCTCCGCGCCGAGATCGTCAAGGTCAACGCCAGCCTGCCCGAGGCGCACCGCATCCGCCGCTTCCTGCTCCTCTACAAGGAGCTCGACCCCGACGACGGCGAGCTCACCCGCACCCGCAAGGTCCGCCGCGGGGTGATCAACGAGCGCTACGCCGAGATCATCGACGCCATCTATTCCGGCCGCGACAGCGTCCACGTGGACGCGCTGATCACCTTCCAGGACGGCACCCGCTCGCGCATCGTCACCGACCTCAGGGTCGAGACCGTGCTGCCGGCGGAGACGGGCAGCGCCAGGCAGGCGGCGGAGTAGGGGAAGAGGATCACCGGGTTGTATCCGGCTGCGGCAAAGGAGAGCAGTTTGGCGCCAAAAGAAAAACAGCGTCATCGCGAGCCGCGCAGCGGCGTGGCGATCCAGATCCTCTTTCACTGGATTGCCGCGTCGGCTTCGCCTCCTCGCAATGACGGCCGTTTTTCCGGTGCAAGGACGGGCCACACGTCGATGCCCGACGAAAGACCTCATCGTCGCGAGCTGCGCAGCGGCGTGGTGGATGTAGGGCGGGGTGGCCGCAGGCGTATCCCGCCGTTCTCGGCGGGGGTGCCCTCACCCCGACCCTCTCCCGCTTGCGCGTCACCGCGCGCGGGAGAGGGAGATGCGCGTCGAGCTACCAGCGTCGAGGACGAAAGCGCCTCATGAGTAGTCTGACCCGCAAGAAGAAACGGCGTCATCGCGAGCCGCGCAGCGGCGTGGCGATCCAGATCCCCTTTCACTGGATTGCCGCGTCGGCTTCGCCTCCTCGCAATAACCGCTGCCTTTGTTCGCCTCGCCCCGCCCTACGGCGCCGGCGGCTTTGGCAATGACGGTGCCTTCAACATCGCCGGGGACCTGAGATGAACGTCGACCTTCTTCTTCAGCTCGTGGTCAACGGCCTGATCCTCGGCACCCTTTATGGCGTCGTCGCCATGTGCTTCACCCTGATCTACAAGGCCTCGCAAGTGGTGAACTTCGCCCAAGGTGAGTTCCTGCTGATCGGCGCCTGGGTCTGCTGGTGGCTGCTCACCGAGTTCCAGCTGCCGTTCTACGCCGGCTTCCTCCTCACCCTGGTCTTCATGATGGTCTTCGGTATCGTCCTGCAGGTGGTGGTGCTGCGGCCCCTGATCGGCGAGCCGGTGATCTCGGTGATCATGGTCACCATCGGACTGTCGATCTTTTTCCAGGCGATGATGAAGTGGCTGTTCGGGGTGTTCACCCAGCCGTTCCCGCCGATCTTCGAGACGGCCTCGGTCGATATCCTCGGCCTCAACGTCCAGCCGGCCTACCTCATGAGCCTGATCATCTCGCTGATGATCATGGCCGGCTTCGCCTGGTTCTTTAAGTACTCCCGCCTCGGGCTCGCCATGCGCGCCACCGCCTTCAACCAGCAGGTGGCGCAGAGCTTGGGCATCTCGGTGAAGCAGATGTTCGCCATGTCCTGGGCGATCTCGGCGATGGTCTCGGCGTTGGCCGGTGTCGTGTTCGGCATCGTCAACGGCGTCTCGCCGGCGCTCTCCTTCTTCGGCATCAAGGTGTTTCCGGCGGTGATCCTGGGCGGGCTCGACTCGATCGTCGGCGCCGTCGTCGGCGGGCTGATCATCGGCGTGCTGGAGAACGTCGCCGAGTACGTCGACGGCCAGTACCTCAACATCGGCAACCTCTACGCCATCGCCCCCTTCTACGTGCTGGTGCTGATCTTGATGATCCGGCCCTACGGGCTGTTCGGCACCGAGAAGATCGAAAGGCTGTAGGCGATGGCGCAGGCGCTGACCCGCTGCGGCGACTTCAAAACCTCCTACCGCGCCGACACCACCATTTTCCCAAGCTCCCGCTCGCGGGCCTTCGTCCTTGCCGGCATTGCGCTTGCGATCGTGGCGCCGTTGCAGATCGGCGGCGTCGGCCTGCTCAGCGACTACTGGGTTACGCTGCTGATCCAGATCGGCTACCTGGCCACCGCGGCGCTGGGCCTGAACATCCTGGTGGGCTTCACCGGCCAGATCTCGCTCGGCCACTCGGCCTTTTTCGGCTTCGGCGCCTTCGCCTCGGCGTGGCTGAACAACACCTACGGCATCCCGGTGTTCTTCTCGATCCCGCTGGCGGCGTTATGGACGACGGCGGTGGGGCTCGTGGTCGGGATCCCCGCCGGCCGCATCAAGGGTCTCTACCTCGCCATCGCCACGCTGGCGTCGCAGTTCATCCTCCAGGACTTCTTCGCCCGCGCCGAGTGGTTCACCGGCGGCTCGTCCGGCTCGCTGGCCGCGCCCTTCTCGCTGTTCGGTTTCGAGGTCTCCGGCGACCGGCACTACTTCTACGTGGTCCTCGCCTACCTGGTGGCGATGACGCTGCTGGCAACGAACCTGATGCGCAGCCGCGACGGCCGGGCGCTGATCGCGATCCGCGACCACTACCTCTCGGCCGAGGTGATGGGCGTGAACCTCACCAAGTACCGGGTGCTGTCGTTCGGCATCTCCTCGTTCTTCGCCGGCGTCGGCGGCGCCCTCTACGCCCACTACCTGCAATACGTGTCGGTCGAGGCCTTCGACATCCTGCTCTCGATCCAGTTCCTGGGCATGGTGATCATCGGCGGGCTGGGCTCGATCATGGGCTCGCTGCTCGGCACCGCCTTCATGGTGCTGCTGCCGGAGGTCATGGAATGGGGGGTGAACCTGATGCGCGCCACCGACTGGGGCAACATCCCGGCCATCGTCAACGGCCTCGCCTTCCTCAAGCAGGCGGCGATCGGGCTCGCCATCGTTCTGTTTTTGATCTTCGAGCCGGACGGCCTGGCGCATCGCTGGCGGCAGATCAAGGCGTACTGGAAGCTGTACCCGTTCTCCTACTGAGAGGACCGGGCAGACGTGGGGACGAGCACAATCGTCCGTAACCCGAGGGGAGGAAACCAAGGATGAGGGAGACAAGGGTCGGGCTGGCGGCGGCGTTCGCCCTGCTCGGCATGGCCGGCAGCGCCGTTGCCGCGGACATACCGGTGGGCAACCTCGTCGATTACACCGGGCGGACCGCCATCGTCGGCACGCCTTATGGCCAGGCCAAGGTCGATGCGGCGAAGTGGGTGAACGCCCACGGCGGGATCAACGGCAAGACGGTGAACCTGGAGACCGTAGACTATTCCTACGAGGTGCCGCGGGCGATCGCGACTTACAAGAAGTGGAACCAGGCCGGCTACGTCGCCATCCAGGGCTGGGGGACCGGCGACACCGAAGCGCTGGTGAACTTCGTCGCCCAGGACCAGATCCCCTACTTTTCCGCCTCCTACTCGGCGCATCTGACCGACCCGGGCGGCAAGGGCCCGGAGACGAAGAAGGCCACGCCCTACAACTTCATCATGGCTCCGTCCTACTCCGACAGCGTCCGGGCGCTGTTGCAGTGGGCGAAGGACGACTGGGCGAAGAAGGGCGGGCAGGGCCAGCCCAAGTACGTGCACATGGGCGACAACCACCCCTATCCGAACGCGCCGAAGAAGGCCGGCGAGGCCTACGCCAAGGAGCTTGGCTTCGAGGTGGTGCCGTCGATCCAGTACAGCCTCGGCCCGGGCGACTTCAAAGCCCAGTGCCTGAGCCTGAAGGAGTCCGGCGCCGACTACGCCTTCCTCGCCAACACCTCGGACTCCAACGTCTCGCTGTTGAAATCGTGCCAGACGGTGGGCACCGACGTGCAGTTCATGTCGAACATCTGGGGCTACGACGAGAACCTGATGAAGGCCACCGGCAAGGCCGCCGATGGCGTCGTCTGGGTCATGGGCGCGGTCGACTGGAACGCCGACGTGCCGGGGATGAAGCTGGTGAAGGAGATCGCCAAGAACGCCGATCCCAACGCCACCTATCGGCCGGTGCACTACATCCGCGGCATCTGCTCCTACTACTACATGAAGGAGGCGATGGAGTGGGCCGACAAGAACGGCGGGATCAGCGGCCCGAAGATCAAGGAGGGGATGTACCAGAAGGCGAACTGGGTCCCGGCCGGGCTCGAGGGCGTCTGCCCGCCGGCCACCTGGACCGCCGACGACCACCGCGGCTTCACCGAGGTGCTCGTCTACCGCGGCAAGGTGAAGGCGGACCCGCCGGCCAACGCCGACATCGCCCAACTCATCGCCGATGGCACCATCGGCATGGAGAAGGTCTACCAGGTGGACGTCCCGCGCAAGCCGGAGTGGCTCGGCTGGTAAAGGCCGCCAAAGAGGCTCAGGCACCGTCATCTACTCGATGCGAGGCCGCCATTATGAGCCTGGCAATTTGTCACCCCTGGGCTTGTCCCGGGGGTCCACGAGGGCATGGATCGCCGCAACAAGTGCGGCGATGACGGCGGAGGATCGACCGCCATCGCTCGCAGAGGATGACGCGGGCTGGGACTTGGCGTGCCGCTTACGGAGCGGATGAGAGGGGAGCGCCCATGGTGGAGGAGACGGCCGCGGTCAGGCCGGATACCAAGCCTGCGCTTGCGGTCAACAACATCGAGGTCGTCTACGACGAGGTGATCCTCGTCCTGCGCGGCGTCAGCCTGACCGTCGAGAAGGGGGCGCTCGTCACCCTGCTCGGCGCCAACGGCGCCGGCAAGTCGACGACGCTGAAGGCCATCTCCGGCCTGCTCAAGACCGAGGATGGAGAGGTTACCCGCGGCGAGATCGTGCTCGACGGCGAACGGATCGATCACCTGGCGCCGGAGACGATCGTCCGCCGCGGCCTGTTCCAGGTGATGGAGGGGCGGCGGATCGTCGAGGACATGACCCCGATTGAGAACCTGAGGCTCGGTGCCTACACCCGCCGCGACCGGGAGATCGGCAGCGACATCGAGATGGTGTTCTCCTACTTCCCGAGGCTGAAGGAGAGGACCGGCCTTGCCGGTTATCTTTCCGGCGGCGAGCAGCAGATGCTGGCCATCGGCCGGGCGCTGATGGCGAGGCCGAAGATGATGCTGCTGGACGAGCCCTCAATGGGGCTGTCGCCGCTCCTGGTCGGCGAGGTCTTCGCCATCATCCGCCAGCTCAATCGCGACCTGGGCATCACCATGCTGCTGGTCGAGCAGAATGCGCGGATGGCGCTCCGCGCCGCCGACTACGGCTACATCATGGAAAACGGCAAGGTCGTGCTCGACGGCACGGCGGAAGAGTTGAGCAATAACGAGGACGTGAAAGAGTTCTACCTCGGCGGCGGGGACGAACGGAGATCGTTCAAGAACCTGAAATCGTACAAGCGGCGGAAGCGGTGGTTGTAGTCAGCAGCGTTCGCCGGCAAGCACAAAAGAACCACAATTCCCCGCTAGGGGTTCCGCCAACAACAGCAAACGGAGACCCGATCTCCGCAACCCCGACCGGCACCATAGCCGCACTCGGCGGTCGGTAGACCCCCTCCGGCCGCCGTTTCTGTGCCGGGTCCCGAAGGCAGGGGCATGCCGCCGCCGTCCTTACGGCCGCAGGGTCGGATCCTTGACCGCCAGAACGGCGACGTGCGAGGCGGACCGGTAGAGGTTGATGGCCGGCGTCTTCGTCGGGAAAACGTGAACGGTCGGCGCCAGGCCGCGGATCAATCCGTAGTGATCGATCAGGGAGAACGGGTAGAAGACCCCGTCCCAGTCCGTGTCGTGGTAGCCCTTGCCGCGGGTCATCAGCAGCCGAAGAAGCCTCTTCAAGCCCGTATCGCGGAACAACTGCTTTCCGCCCTTGGTCAGCTTGGAGCCCATCCCGTAGATGTTGTGGTCGGAGATGAAGAACAGCCGGCGCGAGACCCGCGCGGCCTCGGCAATGGCCTTTTCCGGCGTCCGCACATGGTGCAGCACCCCGAACATGCTGACGCAGTCGAACGCCTCGTCGGCGAAGTTCAGGGAGCAGGCGTCCCCCGCCGAGACTTGATCCTGGCCGAGGCCCTTGGCCGTTGCCACCTCGCGCAGTGCGGCAACCGGCTCCACCCCGCGGAAACGAATGTCAGGGTGCCGGCGGGCCAAGTAGTGGAGCGCCCGGCCGGTCCCGCAGCCGACGTCGAGCAGGCTTTCGACATGGAAGTGGGTCAGCAGCCCACTCAAGAGCGCCGCGGCGATGAAGTGCTCGTCGTTGGGATCGAAGGCACAGCATTCATCGTACGATGTCGCCGTCGTCTCGTAGTACCGGCGCTGCTTTTCGACTTCCGAGAACCGGCTCACCGACCCCATCGTGATCTCTCCTTTCGCGCCGCCGGCGACTGCGACCCCTGCAAACCGCCGTCGTCGCGCGGATGGTAAGAGCGCGAAGGGAAAGCACCAGCCGGCATCGGTAAATCGCACTTAAGCACGGCAGTTGAACCGTTTAGCGTGCGGCCGGCAGGCGGCGGGCGAACATGAACACCTTCTGGGCAGAGAATCTGAGCTGTCTTCGCGGCGGGCGTGTCGTCTTCGCGCGGCTGGGGCGAAGCACCCTCTTCCGCGGCTCCGGCAGATCTGGCGTTGATGCCGGTCCCGCGTACCATGCTCCCATGGACGGGATGCTCGAGTTGAACGAGGTTGCCAATATTGCTCGCGAAGCCGCCGAGAAACATTTGGCTGGCCTCGGCGTCACGGGAGTGGTCAGCGAGCCCGCGGTGGATTCCCGGGGCGACGAGGCGCTCCGCATCACCATAACGATCCACTCCGCGGAGAAGATCGCTCGGAGCGGAGACGCTCTTCTCGATACGCTCTCGGAAATCATGACGCGTTTGGAGGAGAAGGGCGACAGCCGGTTTCCGATCGTAGATTACGCTGCCGAGGACGAGCCCATCCTTGACGATTCCGAATCCTGATCACCTCTTCGAACAAGCACACAGGCTGGTAGAGCCGCACGGAAAAGGAGCTCCGCGGCAGGTCGACATCCGGCGGCTCGTCGTCGGCACTGTCAGGCGGCAAGACGGCAAGCCATGACGCGGGCCGCCGCCTCGCACGCCTTCAGTTCAGCAGGGGTAGCTGGCAACAAGTTTCTTTGCGGCCGCGAGAGCTGCTTCAGCCACCTCTAACGCCGCATAAACCTCGCGAACATGCGTATAGGGGCCTGGAGGTGGGAGCTGCCCGTGGACGGGCTCTACCTCCGCGAAAGATCGTCCCGCTGCGATATCGGCTATGCGGCCTGCGTTCACACCGAACCACGCTGCAACGTCGTGCTGGCGGTCGCCCCGCCCGAGCATTGCTTTAACCACAGCGGCATCACGCTTCGTAAGCGACCTTCCGGAAGGTGCGGCGCGTCTCGTCATATTGCAGCAGCCTCTAACTGAGGGCGTACGCACCTGAATGCTGGAGAAGTGTCATCCGAGAGCGCGCCGAAGATCGCGTATGCGGTTTCCTTTGAACCGCCAACGGCGAGAACGCCTTTCGGCGTGAACTTGCCAGCGATGCCCTCCCAGTGCTTCCCCCGTGACCAGTCTACTTGCCGAAGTAGCGCAAGCTGCTGTGCAAGCTTTGCGTCCCGTTCAGCGCCGGTGGAACCCAATAGTGCATGTCCCATTGCGCCAATGGCGGCGAGCACGGAAGGGGCGGATGCCAGCTTTGCATCCCGATCCTCCATTGCTGCGCCTATCGCATCGCCGACAGCAGCTAGCCAGTGCACAGTAGCATCCAGAACTTCTGCCCTGTGTTTGTCCGGCAAAGGGACAGGCCGAGAGCCGTAGCGGACGCCGCCAATACCCTCTGCCACGGTAATGCAAGCTCCCCGCAGGGCCGCAATCGTCACAATCTCTTGGTCGGTGCTGCGTAGTTGCCGGCGAACCTTGTTAACCCGGCCGCGGAAGAAGGACACGTTCTGTTCAACCTCTCTAGCAATTGCCGTAAGGGGATCACGAGCATCCATACCGATTGATACCGCCGTGTTAGGCCGGACAGCTAGTACGTTAAGGTCGTGAAACGCCTGCCGAGCCCAAGCTTTGTTTCGGCCATGGCATATGTAGACTGCTACGAACCCGCCTCTTGTTGCGGGCTCCCTGTTCGCGGCTTCGAAGCGAGCCGCTAGCTGAGTTTCGCCGTCAATCGCAACAAGTTTCTGACCGAAAGGAACGGAAATGGCCCCGAAGCCGAAGCGATCATCCACGGCAACGGGGAGCGCCTTCTCGGAGTACAAGATAATTGGCGGGGTCATACCGTCTGCTCCGTGGTGCACGTCCACAATGTAAGAGGCATAAGGTGCGACGTTCTTAGCTTTCTGACCCTCAAACAAGCGCTGTACATCATCACGAATATCGCGAAGCTCCTGAAGCTCCTTGATGGACGCCAGCTTTCTCTTGTCCTCCGTGTCCCTTGGGTCCGGCGCAATTGACTCCAGTTGTGGCATCTTGACGCGCGCGAGAAAGCGGTGCTCGTCGATCTGTACGCCCGCTAGGATGTGGCCGTCCGTTGGGTTTAGTTGGCCGAGGAAGTCGTTCATAATCGGTCCTTTGGTTGCAGTTGCATCTTCAGGACCTGCTGGCTAGAACCAACCTGCCACAGCGGCCCGCACCCGGCGGGTCCCGAACACCCGCCCACCGTGCCGGTGGAGCGGGTGTTTTTCGTTCTACGATAGGAGCCCCAGGACGTCAACCCAGGGAACAAGAAGCGGGAAAAATCGTGCCTCGAGTTGATGATCGGCGTTCCCGAGGCGCGCCGAGACGCTGCAAGCGAGCCCCGTAGACTGCCGCTTCGGTGGGCGTGTGCAGAAGCCAAAGCGAAGCCAGTGTTTCTTGGACCACTGGCGCAAGGATGGTTTATCAGCGGGCCATGAGCACCTTCGAGGGCGAGAATCTGAGCTGTGTGCGCGGCGGGCGCGTCGTCTTCGCGCGGCTGGGCTTTACGTTGCGCCCGGGTGGTGCGCTGGTACTCTCGGGGCCCAACGGCAGCGGCAAATCCAGCCTGCTCAGGGTTATGGCCGGGCTGACGCCGGCCCTGTCCGGCCGGCTCGCCTGGGGCAGCGAGCCGGTGCCGGACGATCCGGCGGCGCATCGCCGGCGGCTGCACTATGTCGGCCACCTCGACGCGATCAAGCCGGCGCTGAGTGCGCGCGAGACCCTGGTCATCGCCGCCGCCCTGCGCGGCGCTGGGGGCAATCTCGCCGATGCGGCGCAGCACGCGCTCGCGGTGATGGGGATCGCCAGGCTCGCCGACGTGCCGGTGCGCTACTTTTCCGCCGGCCAGCGTCGGCGCCTTGCCTTGGCCCGGCTGTTCGCCTCGCCGGCGCCGCTGTGGCTCCTGGACGAGCCGAGGACGGCGCTGGACGCGCAGGCCATGGCCGGCCTCGACGACGCCATTGCCCTGCACCGAAAGGGTGGCGGCATGATCGTCGCCGCCTTGCACGGCGGCGCGCATCCGGATGGGGCAGAGCTGCTCGACCTCGCCGCCTTTTCCGGAACCTTGTTGGAGCCGGCTTCGTGAGCCCGTTCCTCCGCCTCATCGGCCGCGACCTCGGCCTCGCCTTGCGCCAGGGGATGGACAGCTTCACCGCCGTCGTCTTTTTCGTCCTTGCCGTCTGCCTCTTTCCGTTCGGCGTCGGCCCGGAGCCTTCGACGCTGGCCCGCATCGCCCCCGGGGTCATCTGGGTCGCGGCGCTGCTCGCCTCGATGCTGTCGCTGGAGCGGCTGTTCCAGCTCGATTACGAGGACGGCAGCCTGGAGTTGCTGGCGCTCTCGCCGCTGCCGCTGGAGGCGGCGGTCATGGCCAAGATCATCGCCCACTGGCTCACCACCGGCCTGCCGCTGATCATCGCCGCGCCCCTGCTGGCGCTGCTGTTGCAGATGGAGACGGCGGGCTTCGCGGCGCTGGTCGCGGCCCTGGCGCTGGGCACCCCGCTGCTCAGCCTGATCGGCGCCATCGGCGCGGCGCTCGTGCTGGGCGCGAGGCGCGGCGGGGTGCTGCTGAGCCTGCTCATCCTGCCGCTCTACATCCCGGTGCTGATCTTCGGGGTTGCCGCGGTCGATGCCGCCGTCTTCGGCTTCGCCGTACGCCCGCACCTGATGCTGCTGGCGGGGCTGCTGCTCGCCGCGTTCGTGCTGGTTCCCTGGGTGACGGCGGCGGCTCTCCGCCAGGCGCTGGAGTGAGATCGGCGAAATTTTGCCCTTCCGTCTTCAGTTCACCCGCGGCCTCCTTTACATCAGGACGAGAAAGGCGCGTGCGGCGCAAGGTTCGCCGACGCGATCGAGGCAATGCATCGCTACGCCAACCCGTCCCGGGTCATGCGGTTGAGCCGGCTCCTGCAGCCCTGGCTTGCCGGCGCGACCGTGCTGTTCATCGCCGCCGGGCTGTATCTCGCCCTGGTCGCCTCGCCGCCCGACTACCAGCAGGGCGAGAGCGTCAGGATCATGTACGTCCATGTGCCGGCGGCCTGGATGGCGATGTTCTGCTATGCGGCGTTGGCCGGCGCCTCGGCCGTGGGCCTGATCTGGAAGCATCCGGTCGCCGACCTCGCCGCCAAGGCGACCGCGCCCATCGGCGCCAGCTTCACCTTCCTCGCCCTCGTCACCGGCTCGCTCTGGGGCAAGCCGATGTGGGGCACATGGTGGGTGTGGGACGCGCGGCTGACCTCGGTGTTGATCCTGTTCTTCCTCTACCTCGGCTACATGGCGCTGCAGTCGGCGTTCGACGACCCGGCCCGGGGCGCCAAGGCGGCTGCGATCATGGCCCTCGTCGGCTTCGTCAACGTGCCGATCATCAAGTTCTCGGTGGATTGGTGGTACACGCTGCACCAGCCGGCGAGCGTGTTTCGCGCCGGAGGCCCCAGCATCGACGCCACCATGCTCTGGCCGCTTGGACTGATGGCGGCGGGCTTCACCACCTATTACCTCTACGTGGTCCTCGTTCGCCTGCGAGCGGAGATCGTCGCCGGCAAGATCAGGGCGCTCAGGCTGCGCCAGGTGCATGGCTGACGCCATGGATGCGGGCTCGCTTTCCGTGTTCATGGCCATGGGCGGGTACGGCGCCTACGTCTGGCCCGCGTTCGTGCTGACCGCGGGAGTGATGATCGCCCTCCTGATCGCGAGCGTGCGCTCGCTCAAGGCGCGGGAGAAGGACCTGTTGCGGCTGCGCGCCGAGATGAAGCTCACAAGCGGGGATCCGGCCGGTGAAGCCTAAGCACCGACGCCTCACTTTCGTCGTCATCGGCCTCGCCCTCCTGGGGATCGCGGCGGCCTTGGTGCTCTCGGCATTGGAGGAGTCGATCGTGTTCTTCCACAGCCCGAGCGAGCTTGTGAACCCCGGAGCGCTCACCGACCGGCGCCTGCGCGTCGGCGGCCTGGTCGAGGAAGGCAGCGTCGTTCAGGGCGGCGCCACCGTCACCTTCCGCATTACCGACCTCGCCAACACCGTCCCGGTCGCCTACACCGGCATTCTCCCCGACCTGTTCCGCGAGGGGCAGGGCGTGGTCGCCGAGGGGCGCATGGAGCAGGGCGTGTTCGTCGCCGACCAGGTCCTCGCCAGGCACGACGAGAACTACATGCCGCCCGAGGTCGCCGACGCGCTCAAGAAGTCCGCCCAGTGGCAGCACATGCGCGAGGCCATGGAGGGGGCGGGTCAGCTTCCGGAGGGTGAGGCACGATGATCGTCGAATTTGGCCACTTCGCCCTCATTCTGGCGCTGGCGGTGGCGGTCGTTCAGGGCGTCGTCCCGCTGGTGGGAGCCTGGCGCAACGATCAGGCGCTGATGGACGTGGCCCGCACGGCGGCGCTGGCGCAACTCGGGCTCGTGGCATTGGCCTTCGCCGCGCTGATGCACGCCCACGCGACCTCGGACTTCTCGGTCGTCAACGTCTTCGAGAACTCGCACTCGTCGAAGCCGCTGCTCTACAAGCTCTCCGGCACCTGGGGCAACCACGAGGGATCGATGCTCCTGTGGGTGCTGATCCTGACGATTTTCGGCGGCGCCGTCGCGGCCTTCGGCGGCAACCTGCCGGCCGGCTTGCGCGCCCGGGCGCTGGCGGTGCAGTCGTGGATCGCGGTCGGCTTTTATCTCTTCATCGTGCTCACCTCCAACCCGTTCGAGCGGATCATCCCCGCGCCTCTGGACGGGCGCGGGCTCAACCCGCTGCTTCAGGATCCGGGCCTCGCCTTCCACCCGCCCTTCCTCTACCTCGGCTATGTCGGCTTCTCGATGGCCTTCTCCTTTGCCATCGCCGCCCTGATCGAGGGCCGGGTGGACGCCGCCTGGGCGCGGTGGGTGCGGCCGTGGACGCTGGCCGCCTGGATGTTCCTCACCATCGGCATCACGCTGGGCTCCTGGTGGGCGTACTACGAGCTGGGCTGGGGCGGCTGGTGGTTCTGGGATCCGGTGGAGAACGCCTCGCTGATGCCGTGGCTGGCGGGCACCGCTCTCTTGCACTCGGCGACCGTGGTCGAGAAGCGGGACGCGCTGAAGGGCTGGACCGTCTTCCTCGCCATCGTCACCTTCGGCCTCAGCCTGCTCGGCACCTTCCTGGTCCGCTCCGGCGTGCTGACCTCGGTGCACGCCTTCGCCGTCGATCCGGCGCGCGGCGTCTTCATCCTCGGCCTGCTGGTCATCATCATCGGCGGCTCGCTGGCGCTGTTCGCCTGGCGGGGGCCTTCCTTGCGCGGCGGCGGCCTGTTCCAGCCGATCTCGCGAGAGGGCGCGCTTTTGCTCAACAACCTGCTGCTCGGCACGGCGACGGCCAGCGTGCTGCTGGGGACGCTCTACCCGTTGATGCTGGAGGCGGTGGGCGGCGGCAAGGTCTCGGTCGGGCCGCCCTTCTTCAACGCCGTGTTCATCCCGCTGATGGTGCCGCTGGTCGCGGCGATGGCGGTGGGGCCGCTGCTCGCCTGGAAGCGGGCCGACCTGGGGGCTGCCCTCGGCCGCCTCTGGGCGGCGGCGCTGGTGGCGGGCGCGGCGATCGCCGCGGTCGTGGCCGTCAACGGCTTCCGCGACCTGGTCGGCATCGTCGGCATGGCGATGGCCGCCTGGCTGTTCGCCGGCACCCTCGCCGAGCTTGCAACGCGGGTCCGCCTGTTCAAGGCGCCGTTCGCGGATAGCCGGCGGCGGCTGGCCGGGCTGCCGCGCTCGGCATGGGGCATGAGCCTTGCCCACGCCGGGCTCGCGGTCGGCATCGCCGGCATGACCGGCGCCGGGGTCTGGAAGCAGGAGTCGGTTCAGCTGATGACGCCCGGGGAGAGCCGCGCCTTCGCCGGCTACGACGTGACCTTCGCCGGCGCCACGCCCGCCCGGGGACCCAATTTCGATGCGACGCTCGGCACGTTTACGCTCGGCCGCGACGGCCGGACGGTGGCGACGCTGGTCGCGGAAAAGCGCTTCTATCCGGTCGAGGGTCGGGAGACGACGGAAGCCGCCATCCGCACCACGCTTGCCGGCGACGTCTACGCAGTGATCGGCGAGCGCCAGCCTTCGGGCGCCTACGTCACCCGGCTCTACTACAACCCGCTGGTCGCCTGGTTGTGGGGCGGGGCCGCGATCATGGTGCTGGGCGGCCTGTTCAGCCTTTCCGACCGTCGCCACCGGGTTGGCGCGCCGTCCAGGCGGACGCAGCCGGTTCCGGCCGGCGCGGCCGCCGCCGGACCCTGAAGGCGTTCCGTCGATGCGTCTTCTCTATGTCCTGCCGCTCGCCGTGTTCCTGGCACTCGCCGGCTACTTCTGGATCGGCCTCGGCAAGGACCCGCACGAGATCCCGTCGGTGCTCATCGACCAGCCGGTGCCGGAGTTCGCGCTGCCGCCGATCGAAGGCCGCGAGCGGGGGCTGTCCTCCGCCGACCTTCGCGGCCAGGTGTCGCTGCTCAACGTCTTCGGCTCCTGGTGCGTTGCCTGCCTGGCCGAGCACCCGTTCCTGATGGAGCTGAAGGCCAAGGGCACCGTGCCGATCCACGGCATCGACTGGCGGGAGAAGAACCGGGCGGCGGGGCCGGCGTGGCTCGCCAAGCGCGGCGACCCCTACACCCTGATCGGCGACGATCCCGACAGCCGCGCCGCGATCGCGCTCGGGATCACCGGGGCACCCGAAACCTTCATCGTCGATCGCCACGGGGTCATCCGCTACAAGCACATTGGCCCGATCACGCCGGAGGTGTGGGAGAGCCGGCTCGCGCCGATCGTCCGCGAGCTGCAGCAGGGATGAGAGTGGCTTACGGCCTCAAGCGCTGGGTCCTGGCCGCCGCATTGATGGTGGCCCTGGCCTCGCCGGTGGGCGCCGTCGATCCGGGCGAGCTGCTGGCCGACCCGGCGCTCGAGGCCCGGGCCCGCGCGGTCAGCAAGGAGCTCCGCTGCCTCGTCTGCCAGAACCAGTCCATCGACGACTCCGACGCCGAGCTTGCCCGCGACCTTCGCCTGCTGGTCCGCGAACGCGTTGCCGCCGGCGACAGCAACGAGGAGGTCGTGGACTACGTCGTTTCGCGCTACGGCGACTTCGTTTTGCTCAAGCCGCCGTTCAAGGCGTCGACCTACCTGCTCTGGCTCGGCCCGGCGGTGATCCTCGCCATCGGCCTCGCCGCCGTCGCGGTCTTCTATCGCCGCCGCGCCAAAGACGCTGCGCCAAGCGGCGCCTCGGCCGCGCTCAGCGACGGCGAGCGCCAGCGGCTGGCCCGGCTCCTGGACGACGAGCCGCGCTGATGGCGCTATGGCTTGCGGTTTCCGTACTGAGCCTGTTCACGGCGCTGCTGGTGGCGGCGCCGCTCTTTCGCCGCCGCGCCCGGGCCGCCGCGTCCCGTGCGCAAGCCGACCTGCTCGTTTACCGAGCCCAGCTCGCCGAGGTCGATCGGGATGTCGAACGCGGCCTGCTCGCCGAGGCCGAGGCCGAGGCGGCGCGGACCGAGGTTAAGCGGCGGATGCTGGCGGCCGCCGGCGAGCCGGGTGAGGCGGCGCAGGCGAAGCCGGCCCGCGCCTGGCGGATTGCCGCGGCGCTGTTAGGGACTGCCGCCCCGGCCGTGGCTCTCGGCCTTTACCTGAGCGCCGGCGCGCCGGGGCAGATCGACCGGCCGCTGGCGGGCCGGGATGCAAGCGAAGCGGAGGCCGGCGCCGAAGGACTGTCCGCCGAGGAGGCGGTGGAGGCGCTCGCCCGGGCCCTGGAGAGCCGCCCCACCGACGTCGACGGCTGGTCCCTGCTCGGCCGCTCCTACGTCGGCATGGGGCGGTATGCCGAGGCCGCGGAGGCGCTCGGCCGGGCGCATCGGCTGGCCCCGGATCGGGTCGAGATCGCCTCGGCCTTCGGCGAGGCCGAGGTCGCCGCGGCGGAGGGCGTGGTCGGCGACGAGGCCAAGGCGGTGTTCGAAGGCGTGCTCGCGGCCGACCCCCGCGAGCCGCGCGCCCGGTTCTACCTCGGCTTGGCCAAGGCGCAAGGTGGCGACGTCCGCGGCGCGCTGCAGGACTGGGTGGACCTGGCCGCGCTGTCCCCCGCCGAAGCGCCGTGGCTCGCTTCGGTGCAAGAGCAGATCGCCCGCGCCGCCGGCGAGCTCGGCGTCGAGATCGCCAGCCTCGAGCCGTCGGCCGCGGCCAGGGCTTTGGGCGCTGCTGCGGGGCCGGTCGCGCCTCGACTGGCGCCGGGCGATGCGGACGCCATCGAGCAGATGAGCGACGAGCAGCGCGAGGCGATGATCCGCTCCATGGTCGAGCGCCTCGCCTCCCGCCTGGAGACGAACCCGGACGATCGCGACGGCTGGCTGCGCCTTGCCCGCGCCTACGAGGTGCTGGGCGAGGCGGAGAAGGCCGAGCAGGCCCGCGCCCGGGCGGAGGCGCTGGAGCGGTAGGCAGCGAGCGCGCGGGCCTTTCAGATGTTTCGAATATTGCGCATGCTTCGGATATGGCTCATCATGACGGGCGTCCAGGTGCAGGTAGATGAGGAACCAGGCGATGGCACCCCTGTCTTTGGAAATGTCCGAGAGGCCGGTTGAAGTTCCGCCCGAAGATGCGGCGTTGGCGCGGGAGGCCAGCCGTGCGCTTGCTGGTTATCTGGACCCGGGAGTTCGGCTGCGGGTCAAGGTGATGCGCGACGATCGGGAAGCAGAAACCGTCACCTTGCCGGACCCAGCACTTCGGCTTCTTTTGGACGTGCTATCGAACATGGCCCACGGAAACATGGTCACTTTGGTTCCGGTCGATGCCGAGTTGACGAGCCAGCAAGCGGCTGATCTGCTGAACGTTTCACGGCCGTTCTTGGTGGGTCTGCTAGAGAACGGTCAGATTCCCTATCGCAAGGTTGGCAAGCACCGCCGTGTGCGCTCCAGGGATGTGATGGCGTACAAGCACCGGATCGACAAGGAGCGGCATGAGGTGCTCGATGAGCTTGTAGCCGAGGCGCAGGAGCTTGGGCTCGGTTACGAATAGGGTCTATCACGTTGTCGAACTTCGTCGCACTGTTCGACGCGTGCGTGTTCTATCCGGCCCCGGTTCGTGATCTGCTCATGCAGCTTGCGCTGACGGACCTGTTTCGGGCCAAGTGGTCTGCTTCCATACACGATGAATGGATGGCGGCGCTCGCGCGAGACAGGCCCGACATTCCAGCCGAGCGTCTAGAGCGGACCCGGGCAATGATGGATAATTCTGTCCGAGATTGCCTGGTCACCGGGTTCGAGTACCTGATCCCCGTGCTGGAACTTCCTGACCCTGATGACCGTCACGTGCTGGCTGCAGCAATCCACGGGCGTGCCTCGGTGATCGTGACATACAACCTGTCGGACTTCCCAACAGAGACGCTCAGTCGCTTCGATATTGAGCCGCAGCACCCCGACGTGTTTGCGTCATGCCTCATGGAGCTGTCCCCGGCGAAGGTGGTGGCTGCAGCGCGTACCGTGCGTGAGCGACTTCGCAACCCGCCAATTCCCGCGCAGCAGTATTTGGATAATCTGGAGAAGCAGGCTCTCGTAGAGACAGTGTCGATGCTCAGAGCTTACGAAGCTGTTATTTGAGTCGTACGCATAAGTCTCGGCGGCCCGTTTGCTCCTCTCTCGCAGCTAACTAGGAGCAGCGGCGCTCTGCTCCCCCCATACCCGAACCTGGTTGCGCCCGGCGCGCTTGGCCTCGTACATGGCGAGGTCGGCCTTGCCGATGCTGTCGGTCACCGGCTTATCGGCGCAGAGCTCGGCGATGCCGAAGGACGCCGTCATCCTGATGTGGCCGTGCGACCCGAGGTCGATGGGCATCTCCGCCAGGCCCCGGCGCAGCCGGTCCACCACCGGGACCGCCGCCTTGATCGGCGTGTTCGGCAGCATCAGCACGAACTCCTCGCCGCCGTAGCGGCAAACCTGGTCGTAGGGGCGCAGGTTGCGGACGAAGTATTCGGAAACGGCGGCGAGCACCGTGTCGCCGGCGGCGTGGCCGAAGGCGTCGTTGACGGCCTTGAAGCGGTCGAGGTCGACCATGCAGACACTGCAGGTCTGCCCGGTGCGGGCGACCCGGTCGCGTTCCTGCTTCAGCCGCGGCAGCATGGCGAAGCGGGTGGCGATGCCGGTCAAGGGGTCGGTGAAGCGGAGCAGGTCCCAGAGTTCCTTGACCAGCGCCTCGAGGCTGTCGTCGAGCCGGTCGATGGCCCGGGCGAAGCTGTCGTAGTCCGCAAGGGCGATGCTGCTGTCTTCGCTGACGGCTCGGCACAGCGCCTGGGCGAGGTCGTGGACCTCGCGGTGGTAGGCGCTGGCCTCCGCGTACTCGGGCCGGCCGCGGATGAATTCGTTGGGCTCCTGCGCGAACCACTGGCCGAGCCCGGAGCGCAGATGGCTGCCCGGAGCCACGTCGTCCGGGTCCGGCGGGGTGCGGCAGACCAGGACCGCGTGCACCCGCTGGATCCACTCGCCATGCTCGCGCAGCGCCGGGCTGAGCCGGCGGACGATCTGCTCGGCGTCGAAGAGGCTGAACGGCGGCGGCGGGGCGTCCGCGGTCGTGCTCATGACGGTTGAGTTTAGCACGGCGCACGCCCGGGCGAGCGAGCGGGCGACGGGAATCAGCCGGAGCATGACAGCTCGATGGCGCGCTACCGGTAGCCCTTGCGTTTTGACCGGCCAATTCGCATAAAGCAGCGGCCGACGCGCGGCCTCGGAGCGTCGCTCGGCGCCGCGCACGCCGCAACGGCCGGCGCCGGCTTTCGAAAAATCAACGGGGGAGAGGGTTGATCCGCCATGAGCGCATTCAGGACCATTGACAGTCTCGACGTTGCCGGCAAGCGGGTGTTGGTCCGGGTCGACTTCAACGTCCCGATGAAGGACGGCAAGGTCACCGACACCACCCGTATCGACCGTACCCTGCCCACCCTTCGCGAGCTGTCGGAGAAGGGCGCCAAGGTCATCGTCATCAGTCACCTCGGCCGGCCCAAGGGGCAGAAGAAGCCGGAGTTTACGCTGATGCCCGTTGCCGAGGCGCTGGCCGACGCCCTTCACGCCCCCGTCACCTTCGCTCCCGACTGCGTCGGCCCGGAAGCCACCGGCGTCGTCAACGCCATGAAGAATGGCGGGTTCGCGATGCTGGAGAACCTGCGCTTCTATCCGCAGGAGGAGAAGAACGACGCCGAGTTCGCCAAGCAGCTGGCCGAGAACGGCGACATCCTGGTGAGCGACGCCTTTTCCTGCTCCCACCGCGCCCATGCTTCGGTCGAGGCGCTGGCGCGGATCATCCCTTCGGTCGCCGGCCGGCTTATGCAGGCCGAGCTGGAAGCCCTGGAAGGGGCGCTGGTCAAGCCCGAGCACCCGGTGGCGGCGGTGGTCGGCGGGGCCAAGATCTCGACCAAGCTCGACGTGCTCGGCAACCTGGTGAGCCGGGTCGACCAGCTGATCATCGGCGGGGCCATGGCCAACACCTTCCTCAACGCCAAAGGGGTCGCCATCGGCAAGTCGCTGTGCGAGCACGACATGGCCGAGAGCGCGAGAGAGATCATGCGCACCGCCGAGAAGGCGGGCTGCGAGATCGTGCTCCCGACCGACGCGGTGGTCGCGTCCGAGTTCAAGGAGGGGGCGGCGGCGCAAACGGTGCCGGTGGGCGAGGTGCCCGCCGACAAGATGATCCTCGACGTCGGCCCGAAGTCGATCGAGGACCTGAGCCGCCGGCTCGCCGGCTACAAGACCCTGCTGTGGAACGGCCCGCTTGGGGCCTTTGAGGTGCGCCCCTTCGACGCCGGCACCAACGCGGTGGCCCAGGAGGCCGCCAAGCTGACCGAGGCGGGCAAGCTGCTCAGCGTCGCCGGCGGCGGCGACACGGTGGCGGCCTTGGCCCACGCCGGGGTCGGCGATCAGTTCTCCTATGTCTCCACCGCGGGCGGCGCCTTCCTCGAGTGGCTCGAGGGCAAGACTCTGCCAGGCGTCGCCGTCCTCCGGAGCTAGGGCAGCGTGCGGTTTAGGTGCAACCGGAACCCGTGGCGCCTCGCCTCGACGACCGCGTTATTTCGACGTCATGGCCGTACCCGTTATTACTCGTTACGGCCATCCACGCCTTCGACGGACCCCCGGAACAAGTCCGGGGGTGACGAGTAATGGGTGGTTTGCGAGAGACATCAACGGCGCCGTATACGGGACCTGCTGCGTCAACCTGATCGCGCCTTGCTCCAGGTTACAGGCGCCAGGGGGCGGGCAGGCGAGGCTTGCCCGTCCCCGCCGCTGGCCTCACATTGTCGCGGTGATGGGGAACAAAGCGCCAGGACCGACGGTCGAGACCGTCCCGCAGGGGGACAACCGCACCAGGCTCGTCTGTCCCGACTGCGGCTATATCGAATACACCAACCCCAAGATCGTCGTCGGCGCCGTCTGCAGCTGGGAGGAGAAGATCCTGCTGTGCAGGCGGGCGATCGCGCCTTCGCTCGGCCGCTGGACGATCCCGGCGGGCTTCATGGAGCTGGGCGAGTCGACCGCGGAGGGCGCCGCCCGCGAGGTGTGGGAGGAGGCCGAGGCCCGGGTCCGCGTCGAGGCGCTGATCGGGATCTACGAGATCCCCCACATCTCCCAGGTCAACGTCATCTACCGGGCGCCGATGCTGGGCCCCGAGTGCGCAGCCGGCCAGGAGAGCCAGGAGACCGCCCTGTTCGCCTGGGACGAGATCCCCTGGGACGAGCTTGCCTTTCCCTCCGTCCGCTGGTCGCTGGAACGCTTCGCCGCAGGCGGCGGCCCGTGGGTCGGCGTCGCCCCGCCCCGGAGCAAGGCCAGCTTTTAGTCTAGCGGGTCGCGTCGACCGGCGACCGGGCCGCTCAGGCGCTGAGTGCCGCGCGCCGCGTCTCCCACTGCTCGGCGTCTTCGTCCCGTCCCAGCCGCCGGAGACAGTCTGCGAGGCGATGGAGGCTGCGGCCGAGGCTCTCGCGATCGACGCGGCCGTGCACGTCGCCCTTCTCCGCTTCCGCGACGGCGCGCTCGAACCAGGGCCGGGCCGCCTCGAACTGCCCCGTCCTCGTCAGGGCGTAGCCCGTCTGGTGCAGGCTGCGGCCAAGGCTCGCGCAATCGACGCGGCCGTGGATGTCGCCCTTCTCCTTCTCGGCGACGGCGCGCTGGAACCAGGGCCGGGCGGCCTCGAACTGCCCCGTACTCGTCAGGCAGTAGCCCACCTGGTGCAGGCTGCTGCCGAGGCTCGCGTGATCGACGCGGCCGTGGACGTCGCCCTTTTCCGCTTCCCCGACGGCACGCTCGAACCAGGGCCGGGCGGCCTCAAACTGCCCCGTACTCGTCAGGCAATAGCCCACCATGTGCAGGCTGCGGCCGAGGCTCGCGTGATCGACGCGGCCGTGGACGTCGCCCTTCTGCGTAGCCGCGGCGGCGCGCTCGAGCCAGGGCCGGGCGGCCTCGAACTGCCCCGTCCTCGTTAGGCAATGGCCCACCAGGTGCAGGCTGGACCCGAGGCTCGCGTGATCGACGCGGCCGTGGACGTCGCCCGTCTCCTTCTCGGCGACGGCGCGCTCCGACCAGGGTCGGGCGGCCTCGAACTGCCCCGTACTCGTCAGGCAGTAGCCCACCTGGTGCAGGCTGCGGCCGAGGCTATCGTGATCGACGCAGCCGTGGACGTCGCCCGTCTCCTTCTCCGCGGCGGCGCGCTCGAACCAGGGCCGGGCGGCCTCGAACTGCCCCGTACTCGTCAGGCAGTAGCCCACCTCGTGCAGGCTGCTGCCGAGGCTTTCGTGATCGACGCGGCCTTGGACGTCGCCCTTCTCCGCTTCCGCGGCGGCACGCTCGAACCAGGGCCGGGCCGCCTCGAACTGCCCCGTACTCGTCAGGCAGGAGCCCACCTGGTGCAGGCTGCTGCCGAGGCTGGCGTGATCGACGCGGCCGTGGACGTCGCCCTTTTCCTTCTCCGCGACGGCGCGCTCGAACCAGGGCCGCGCGGCCTCGAACGCGCCGACCTCAATCAGGGCCTGCCCGACGGCCGCTCCTTCCTCGCCGGTCACGGCGGCATCCCGATCGTCCCAGCGCCCGAGATCGGGGAGATAAGCCATGAACCGCGCCGCAGGGTCGGCGAGATGCGGATGGTCCGCCAAGTCGCTGGCGATCTCGATCATCCGCCGAGCCTGCACCCGGACGACGCCCGAAAGCGGCGCGGCGAGAACCTCTGGCAGCGTCACGTTCGCCAGGAATGCGGCGAAGAGCTGATGCATCCGCAGCTCGACCACGTCTTCCAGGACATGCAGGTCGAGGCAGGCGTCGAGCGCGCGCTGAAAGTCGCGCTCGCTCCAGCCGGCGCCTTCCGCCAGGTGCGACTGAAGTTCCTGGCGCAGCAGGCGCTGAGGGTTCAGCCGCGCCGCGGCATGGAGCAACAGGCGGGCCGGCGGCTCAAGCTGTTGGTAGACGCCGGAATAGCTCTGCCGGGCCTCCTTGGTGAGGGTGAGAGCTGTGGTTCTGTGGCCTCGGCGCGCCTCGTAAGCGAGCATCGCCGACGCCGGGACGATCTGCACCGGAAGGCCGCCGGCAAGCGCCGCCAGGCGCTTGCCGTGGTCGCGGGCAACGTCGCTGCCGGCGATGCCGGCGATCAGGTCGAGGGACTGCGGCGTCGACAGCGGCTTGACCGTCAGCTCTCGCCAGCCGCCGTCCCAGCGGTCGAGCACCGTCGTGATCAGCACGTGACAGGGCATGCCCGCGGGCGGCAGCCAGGGCAGAACGTCGTCGAGCGCGCGCACGTTGTCGTAGATCAGCAGCGAAGGCGCGCGGCCCAGCGCCGAGAGGGCGCGCAGGGCCTGGTCGTCCAGGGACAGGCCCGGCGGCATGTCCATGCCCAGGATGGTCTGCCCGATCCGCGCCAGGTCGACGAGCAGCGCCTGCCCGCCGGCGTCGACGAAGAACGTCCCGCCCGGATACGCGTCCCTGTTGCGCCGCGCAAACTCCCGCGCCAGCTCGCTCTTCCCGACGCCAGGCTGGCCGTGAAGGACCACGGTCGCCTCCCCGTCGGCGTCGCCGAGGCCGGAGCGGATGTCCTCCAGCACCTCGTCGCGCCCGACGAAGGGAAGGTTGCGGCGCGACGGGATGTTGCTGCGAAACTGCTCCGCACCGGCAGAAGCGCGGGCCGCGGGCCCGGGTCTGGCGGGGGAATGCACGGCCGCCGCCGCCGCGAGGCGCGGGATCGGAAACGACCTCGTGTAGTCGCTCTCGTGGGGGAAGACGCTCGGATCAACGGTCCACACCTCTCGCGGCTGATCCTCGTAGCGGATGGGAAAGACGGAGACCGAGCCGTTCTCGGCGGTAGCGTAATACGCCCGGTTTGGCCACCTGCGGGTCTGGTAGGCGGCGCCCGCCGCCATGTGCAGCGCCTGCCCGGTCACGCCGACGACGCTTTCCACGTCGGTCTCGTGAAGATGTCCGCGCAGGATGACGTCGACGCCGTCTTGCAGCGCCGCCCTGACGTTAGAGGCTTCCGCGTCGTGGAGCCAGACCAGGGGGTGATGCAGCAGGGCGATGTTGAGCTCGCCGCCCAGCGCCCGCAGCTCGTTCAGGCCCTCGTCGAGGCACCGGCGGCCGATCCACAGCTTGGCATGATCGTCATCGCCCTGGCAGAACAGGGCGCTGTTCAAAGGCAGGATGCCGATCCTGCTGCCGTTCACGTCGGTGGTCTCGACCGGACCGCAGCTCGACGTCGCCGGCAGGGCCCGGATGCCGGCGAAATAGCCATTGTACCAAGTCCGGAACGCCGCCTGCTTCTGCGTGATGTGGTTCTTGGGGACCGTCGGACAGAAGTATTTGTCGGCCTCTTCGCGGCTGGACAGCGTGCGGGCCAGGCCCGCGCCCATATCGCGGTTCACGTCATGGTTGCCGGGAACGAGATACAGATGCCGTTTTCCGACGCCTGCCGCCGCGAGCAGCGCATCGAAGAAGGAGTTGGCGGCTGAATACTCGGTGTCCTTGCCGCTGTGGGCGATGTCGCCGGTGGCGAAGATCAGGTCCGGTGTCCGGCCCCGCTCGCGCAACTCGCCAACCGAGCGCACAAGTGCCCGCAGCACGACATCGCGGTCATAGGGGTCGCCGCCCCTGAAGTGAAAATCCGAAACATGCAGCCAACTGATCGTCATTGGCGGCCGGCGCCCCCGTTGCCTTCACCGTCACTCCTCGTGGAGCATTCCGTTCGTAGCTGTTATCCGCGCCGCCGTCGATATCGACGAGCCAGCGAGAGGCTGGACGCTGAGAGGCGGCTGACGCTGCCTCATGCGGAGCCTAAAGCGCGGTCAGAGTTCTGCCCTTCCTGCCCCGTCGCTGTGCGGTTTTTGTCGCACGGGGGCGATGGTGCGGCGCACTCGCTGGACAGCGGCGCGGCGATCCTGTTATCTGACCGGCTTCACAGCTACCGCGTCCGCCTCACCAACCTGACATTCCGGATCGGCGAATGGACCATTTGGACGTCCTCGAAAGCAGGACGGTTTACATTCTGCGCGAGGCCTTCAACAAGATCGACAAGCTCGCCATGCTCTGGTCGCTGGGGAAGGACTCCAACGCCATGGTGTGGATGGCAAAGAAGGCGTTCTTCGGCCACGTGCCGTTCCCCTTGATCCACATCGACACCGGCAAGAAGTTTCCGGAGATGTACGCGTTCCGCGAGCGCTACGCCCGGGAGTGGAACCTGGACCTTCGCGTCGGCGGCTGCCCGCCGGTCGAGGAGATGGATCCGACGCTGCCGCCGGCGGCGCGCTCCGCGGCGCGCAAGACCGCGGGGCTGAAGGCGATGCTGGACCGCGAGGGCTACGACGGCGTCATCGCCGGCATCCGCCGCGACGAAGAGGGCACGCGGGCCAAGGAGCGGGTGTTCAGCCCGCGCGGCCAGCACAACACCTGGGATTTCCGCGACCAGCCGCCGGAGTTCTGGGACCAGTTCAAGACCGACTTCGCCCCCGGCACGCATCTGCGGGTGCATCCGATCCTGCACTGGACCGAGATCGACATCTGGCGCTACATCCAGCGGGAGAACATTCCGCTGGTCGATCTTTACTTCGCCAGGAACGGCAAGCGCTACCGCTCGCTGGGCGACCAGGACATCACCTCCCCGGTCGATAGCAACGCCGCGACCCTCGACGAGGTCATCGCCGAGCTGCAGCAGACCAAGGTCGCGGAGCGGTCGGGCCGGGCGATGGACCACGAGAGCGAAGACGCCTTCGAGCGGCTTCGCGCAGACGGTTACATGTAAAGATGAACGACGTGTCCAGCCTGGCGGTGCAAACCAACCTGCCGTTGAAAATCGTGATCGTCGGCCACGTTGATCACGGCAAGTCCTCCCTCGTCGGCCGCCTGTTCCACGACACCGGCTCGATGCCGGACGGGAAGGTCGAGGCGATCAAGGCCATGTGCGAGCGGCGCGGCATGCCGTTCGAGTACGCCTTCCTCATGGACGCGCTGAAGGCGGAGCGCGACCAGGGGATCACCATCGACGTCTCGCACATCCATTTCCGCACCGCACATCGCGAATACGTCCTCATCGACGCCCCCGGCCACCGGGAGTTCATCAAGAACATGGTGACCGGCGCGGCCCAGGCCGACGCCGCCGTCCTGGTGGTCGATGCCGGCGAGGGGGTTCAGGAACAGACCCGCCGCCACGCCTACCTGCTCCATCTGCTCGGCATCCGCCAGGTGATCGTCGCCATCAACAAGATGGACATCGTCCATTTCGACGAGGCGCGGTTCCAGCAGGTGGCCGTCGACACCCGCGACTACCTCGGCGGGCTCGGCATCGATCTCCAGCACACCCGGATCATCCCGGTGTCCGCGCGCGAGGGCGACAACATCGTCGCGTTGTCGGCGCAGATGACGTGGTACCAGGGCGACACGCTGGCGCAGGCGCTGGACGAGTTCCAGCCGCCGCTGGCGCCGCTGGATCTGCCGCTGCGGTTTCCGATCCAGGACATCTACAAGTTCGACGAGCGCCGCATCCTGGCGGGGCGCATCGAAAGCGGGCATCTGCGCCGCGGAGACGTGTTGCTGTTCTCGCCGTCCAACAAGACCGCGCGGGTGGCCTCGATCGAGGCGTGGAACGTGAAGGAGCCGGTTCTGGCGGTCCGCGCCGGCCAGTCCATCGGCGTCACCCTGGACGAGCAACTGTTCGTCGAGCGCGGCGACGTCGCCAGCCTCGTCAGCAACCCGCCGATGCTGACCAACGTCTTCCGCGGCCGGCTGTTCTGGCTCGGCCGCCACCCGATGACGCCGGGCTGCCGCTACAAGATGAAGCTGTGCAACGCCGAGTTCCCGGTCGAGGTGGAGAAGATCGAGCGGGTGATCGACGTGAGCGACCTCGGAACCAGCGCCGGCCAGGCGGTCGAGCGCAACGCCGTGGCCGAGGTGGTGTTCAGGGCGCGGCGCCAGGTGGCTCTGGATCCGTTCGAAAACAACATGGTCACCGGCAGGTTCGTCCTGGTCGAGGACTACGACATCGTCGGCGGCGGCCTGATCAGCATGGACGGCTACGCCGACCAGCGGGCCGGGCAGACCATCCGGGCGACGAACATCTTCCGGGTCGAACACCGGGTCCCCGAGGAGGACCGCTGGCGCCACAACGGCCACCGCGGCGGGGTTTTGTGGATGACCGGCCTGTCGGGCGCCGGCAAGTCGACGCTGGCGTTTTCGCTGGAGCAGTACCTGTTCCGCAAGGGCTACCAGGTCTACGTGCTGGACGGCGACAACATCCGCCACGGGCTTTGCTCGGACCTCGGCTTCTCGCCGGAGGACCGGGTGGAGAACATCCGCCGGGTCGGCCATACGGCGGCCCTGTTCGCCCGCGCGGGGTTCCTGGTCATCACCGCCTTCATCTCGCCCTATCGCGCCGACCGCGACCGGGTGCGCGCGCTGGCGCCGGAGTTTTTCCACGAGGTCCACATCGACGCCGATATCCGCACCTGCGAGGAGCGCGACCCCAAGGGGCTGTACGCCAAGGCAAGGCGCGGCGAGATCGAGGACTTCACCGGCGTCTCCGCGCCCTATGAGCCGCCGGTGATGGCCGAGTTGCGCCTCGACACCGCCAAGAACTCGGTCGAAGAGTCGGTGGCGATCCTCAGCGACTACATCGCCAAGAACTTCGCGATCACGCCCCACTAGGCTTCACCAGGAGCAGCGTAATGGCGTCGTTGGTACATCCGGTCATTCTTTCCGGAGGCACGGGCACGCGGCTTTGGCCGCTGTCGCGGACGCTCCGGCCGAAGCAGCTTCTGCAGCTCACCTCCGACAGGAGCATGCTGCAGGAAACCGTCGATCGGGTCGGCGCCGACGGGTTCGCGCCGCCCACAATCCTGTGCAACGAGGAGCATCGGTTCCTGATCGCCGAGCAGTTGCGCGACATGGCGGTCCAGCCGCGCGCGCTGGTCCTCGAGCCCATCGGCCGCAACACCGCGCCGGCGGCGACCGTGGCAGCGTTGATGCTGGCCAAGGCCGAGCCGCAGGCGGTGATGCTGCTCCTTCCTTCCGACCACCAGATCGGCGACGTGCCTGCCTTCCACGCGGCGGTGCGCACCGCGGTCGCGGCGGCGAGGCAAGGCTCGCTGGTGACCTTCGGCATCCCGGCGAGCAGCCCGGAGGTGGGCTACGGCTACATTCGCCGCGGCGAGCCGCTGGACGGCGTGTCGGGCTGTTTCCGCATCGACCGGTTCATCGAGAAGCCCGACCTCGCCACCGCCAAGACCTACGTCGGCAACCCCGACTACGCCTGGAACAGCGGCATGTTCGTCTTCCGCGTCGACGTGTTCATCGACGAGGTGCGGAGGCTGGCGCCCCAGATGCTGGCGCTGTGCGAGCGGTCGCTGGCGGACGCCGTGACCGACAGCGACTTCCTCCGCCTCGCCGCCGAGCCGTTCACCGCCATCAGGGGCGAGTCGATCGACTACGCGGTCATGGAGCACACCCAGAAGGGCGCCATCGTCCCGGCGGAGATGGCGTGGAACGACGTCGGCTCATGGTCGGCGCTCTGGGACATCAGCCCGCACGACGCCGACGGCAATGTGATCATGGGCGAGGCGCTGACGCTCGACGCCAGCAACTGCTACATCCGCGCCGACGGCAACCTGGTCGCCGCCTTGGGGATCGACAACCTGATCGTGATCGCCACCGACGACTGCGTGCTGGTCGCCGCCAAGGACCGCGCCCAGGACGTGAAGAAGATCGTCGAGGCGGTCGAGGCGGCCGGCCGGTCCGAGCACTACGTCCACCGCCGGGTGTTCCGGCCGTGGGGCTGGTACCGGCTGATCAACTCCGGCGACCGCTACCAGGTGAAGGAAATCGTGGTCAACCCCGGCCAGCGGCTGAGCCAGCAGATGCACCACCACCGCGCCGAGCACTGGATCGTGGTCAGCGGCACGGCGCTGGTGAGCAAGGGCAACGAGAACTTCTACATCACCGAGGACCACTCCACCTACATCCCCCACAACACCCGCCATTCGCTGGAGAACCCGGGCAAGATCCCTCTGCGGCTGATCGAGGTGCAGTCCGGCGCCTACCTCGGCGAGGACGACATCGTTCGCTTCGACGACATCTACGGCCGCGCCGCCGCCCCCGCGAAGTAGGTCCGGGCGACTAAGAGCACGGTCCCCTCGGTGTTTGACCTGAGGCGGGCGCCCATTGGCGGACCCGCCGCCGTTTCTGCTACGGCAATACCGGGTCAGGTCGAACCAGGAGACGTCTGTCGTTGCGAGGAGGCGCTAGCCGACGAAGCAATCCAGTGAATCTTGCACTGGATCGCCACGCCGCTCCGCGGCTCGCGATGACGAATATTTGTTTCTGGCGGGGCCACCTAAGGAAAATCCGCTCTGGAG
>JAXMOZ010000031.1:0-35997 GCA_034382075.1 Rhodospirillales bacterium | reverse complement strand
GCCGCCCGCGGCTTGCGGCTAGCGCAACCGGCGTCATCCTCGTTCGCCGCCAAGGAGCAGGCCCCGTGTTCAGCGTCGCACTCGTCGATCTCGCCAACGCCGTCATCCGCCGCTGCCAGATGCAGCAGTGTCCCGTGACCGTGGCCGAGTCCTGCACCGGCGGGCTGATCGCCGGCTGCCTGACCGAGGTTCCGGGGGTATCGACGGTGTTCGAGCGCGGGTTCGTGACCTATGGCAACCGCGCCAAGCACGAACTGCTGGGCGTGCCCAAGGACGTGCTCAAGCGCTGCGGCGCGGTCAGCGAGGAGGCGGTCACGGCCATGGCCGAGGGGGCCCTGGAGCGGGCGAAGGCCGGCGTCGCGGTCGCGGTCAGCGGGATCGCCGGCCCCGGCGGCGGCTCGCCGGAACGGCCGGTCGGGCTCGTGCACTTCGCTGCGGTCCGCCGCGGCCACGCCCTCCGTCACCGCAGCCAGGTCTTCGCCGGCGACCGCACGGCGGTGCGCCTGGCGACGGTGGAGGCGGCGCTCAGCCTGCTGCGCGACGTCCTCGACGAGACGGACGACGGCCCCGCGGCTTAGGGGACCGCCCCACAGCAATCGACGGCGCGCCGAGGCGCTCCTCAGGGCGGAGGCGCCGGGACGTTCAGGTGGTAGCGGGTGGCCTTGCGCTCCCCGGACCGGCGCAGCACGCCCAACGAGACCAAGCTCGCCAGATCACGCGTGGCGGTGGCCGGCGGCGCACCGGTGATGCTCATGTAGTTGGCCGCGCTCAAGCCGCCGATGAACCCGCTCGGCCCGGCGGCGAACAGCCGCAGGACGACTTTCTCCTGGCGGGGGTTGAGCTTGCCGCGAACCCGATCCAGCAGCTTCGCCTTGTGCAGGACGAACTCCAGCTGCTCCAAGGCCCGGCGCTGCGCCTCGAGAACCGCGTCGGCAAACCAGAGCAGCCATGCCGTAGCGTCAAGCGTCCGGCTGCCGGCCTCGAGCGCGGCATAATAGTCCTTACGGTGCCTCAGAAGCGTACTGGCGATGGCGGTGAGGACCGGAGACGAGGGACCCTGCGCAAGTGCCTTCTCCGAAATCGCCCGGCCAATTCGGCCGTTGCCGTCCTCGAAGGGATGGATACTCTCGAACCATAGATGCGCCAGTCCGGCCCGGGTCAGGGCCAGGAGGCGCCGACTTCCTCCCGCCCGCTCTTCGAACCATGCCAGGAACCGCTCCATCTCGGCGTGAACCCGGTCCGACGGCGGCGCCTCGAAGTGCACGCGCGGGAAAGACGGTGAACCGGAAACGATCTGCATCGCCTCCAAGTGCGTGCAGTAGCGCCCGATCACGCCGAGAGGGCGACCGCGCATCACCATCCGGTGCCACGCAAAGAGCGTGTCATGGTCGAGGCGATCGCCGATCGATCGATATAAGGCCACCATCAGCTCAGCCATGCCGACCTCGGCCGGCCCGGCGGTGCGCGGGTCGGCGGCGAGCCCGAGTTGGCGGCGGATGGAGGACTGGACACTGTCCCGGTCGAGGCGTTCGCCTTCGATGGCCGACGTGTCGACGGCCTCGGTACTCATCAAGTCGATGGTCAGCACTTCCCGGTCAGGATCGGCAAGGTGACGCGCAGTCCCGACCAGGACGCCGGCACCCTCGGCGAACGCGGCTTCCGCCTGCATCAGCTTCGACGCCTCCCAGGTAAAGTTCGGCCAGTCGGCCTGCTGCCAGTTCCACGACATGATCGATAACCGAAGCCGTTATCGATCACTTTACGCCGAAATATGAGCAAACAACACGCCGCAGCCCGGCGGGCGCTGCCCCTTGCTCAGGCGGTCGGCGCCCGCTGGCGGCCGTAGAGGTGCTTGGCTCGGCGCTCGAAGGCGTTGACCATCCGCTGCACCGCCTCGTTGAACAGCCGGCCGATGAGCTTCTGCAGGGTCTTCGAGCGGAACTCGAAGTCGATGTAAAAGTCGATGATGCAATGGCCGTTCTCGTCCTCGCCGAACGACCAGTGGTTGGTCAGGTAGTGGAACGGCCCTTCCTTGTAGTTCACGTCGATGCGGTTGGGGCGGCTGAGGCTTACCTGCGAGGTGAAACGTTCGCGGACGAACTTGAAGCCGATGATCAGGTCGGCGACGAACTCGTCCGGAGAGACCTCGTCGCGGATCCGGCAGGCGACGCACCACGGCAGGAATTCGGGGTAGCGCTCGACGTCGGCGACGAGAGCGAACATTTGCTCCCGGCTGTAGGGGAGCATGCGCTTTTCAGCGTGCGTCGGCATGGCGGGCAGGCGATCCCCGCTAGAAGCCGACGCGGCCGAGGCGCGCGGCCCGCAGCGTCTCGAAGTCGTGATCGGCGTGATAGGAGGAGCGCGTCAGCGGCGAGGAGGCGACCATCAGGAAGCCCTTGGCCTCGGCGATGCGTTTGTACTCGGCAAACTCGTCGGGGGTGACGAAACGGGCAACGCCGGCATGGTGCGGCGTCGGCTGCAGATACTGGCCGATGGTGAGGAAGTCCACCCGCGCCGAGCGCATGTCGTCCATCACCTGCAACACCTCGCTCCGCTCTTCGCCCAACCCGACCATGATCCCGGACTTGGTGAAGACCTGCGGCGAGAGGTCCTTCGCCCGGTCGAGCAGCCTGAGCGAGTGGTAGTAGCGCGCACCCGGGCGGATGGTCGGATAAAGCCGCGGCACCGTCTCCAGGTTGTGGTTGAACACGTCCGGGCCGGCGGCGATCACCGCTTCCAGAGCGCCGTCCTTGTGGCGGAAATCCGGGGTCAGCACCTCCACCGTGACGCCAGGCGCCTTGCCCTTGACCGCGGCGATGCAGCGGACGAACTGATCGGCGCCGCCGTCGTCGAGGTCGTCGCGGTCCACCGAGGTGATGACCATGTGCTTCAGGCCCATGGTCTGGGCGGTCATGGCGACGTTTTCCGGCTCGAACGGATCGACCGGGCCCGGCTTGCCGGTAGCGACGTTGCAGAAGGCGCAGGCGCGGGTGCAGATGGCGCCGAGGATCATCACCGTCGCGTGCTTTCGCGCCCAGCACTCGCCGATGTTGGGGCAGGCCGCCTCCTCGCAAACGGTGTGGAGGTTGTTGCCGCGCATCAGCGCCCGGGTCTCGGCATGCGCAGCCGCGTTGGGCGCCTTGACCCGGATCCAGGCCGGCTTGCGCGGCGAGGGGTTGACCGGCTTGTGGACCTTCTCGGGATGGCGCGGCGGCGCGGGCGTCGGCATAGCGCCGATATGGCTCGCCGCCTCAACCGGATCAACGGCTTCGCCGCCCTCGCCGGCGAGGGGGCGGGCCGGATCAGAAATGGACGGCGCGGCCGTAGGCATCGAGGACGGCCTCATGCATCATCTCGGACAGGGTCGGGTGCGGGAAGATGGTGTGCATCAACTCCGCCTCCGTCGTCTCCAGGCTCATGGCGATGGCATAGCCCTGGATCAGCTCGGTGACCTCGGCGCCGACCATGTGCGCGCCGAGAAGCTCCCCGGTTTTGGCGTCGAAGATGGTCTTGACCATCCCTTCCGGCTCGCCCAGCGCAATCGCCTTGCCGTTGCCGATGAAGGGGAAGCGGCCGACCTTGATCGCCCTCCCGGTGGCCTTCGCCGCCGCCTCGCTCAAGCCGACGCTGGCGATCTGCGGCCGGGAGTAGGTGCAGCCGGGGATGCGGCGAATGTCCAGCGGATGGACACCCGGAAGGCCTGCGATCTTCTCGACGCAGATCACCCCCTCGTGGCTCGCCTTGTGCGCCAGCCACGGCGCGCCGACGACGTCGCCGATGGCGTAGACGCCGGGCTCGCCGGTCCTGAGCCACTCGTCGACGACGATGTGGCCGCGCTCGACCTTCACACCCGTGCCTTCGACGCCGATGTTTTCGACGTTGCCGGTGATGCCGACCGCCATGATCACCCGCTCGAAGCGCGCGTCCTCGGCCTTGCCGCCGGCCTCGATGGTCGCGACGACGGCGTCGGCTTTGGGCTTCAGCGCCTTCACCGCGGCCTTCGTGTGGATCTTGATCCCCTGCTTCTCGAAGGCCTTGCGGGCGAAGGCCGAGATCTCCGCATCCTCCGCCGGCAGGATCCGGTCGACGATCTCGACCACCGTGACCTCGGCGCCCATCGACCGGTAGAAGCTCGCGAACTCGATGCCGATGGCTCCGGATCCGACCACCAGGAGCGACTTCGGCATCACGTCCGGGACCATCGCCTCCTTGTAGGTCCAGATGAGCCGGCCGTCGGGCTCGAGGCCCGGAAGCGAACGAGCGCGCGCGCCGCTGGCGAGGATGATGTACTTGGCCGCGAGTTCGACAGGAGCCGCCCCCGGTTTTTCCACCAGCACCTTGCCGCGGCCGTTGAGCTTGCCGTAGCCGTCGAACACCGGAACCTTGTTCTTGCGCAACAGGTGGCCGACGCCGCCGTTGAGCTGGCGGGCGATGGCGCGGGAGCGCTCGATCACCGTCTTCGGATCGTAGGACAGGCCTTCAACCTTCAGCCCGAAGTCGGCGGCGTGCTTCATGGTCTCGTAGACCTCGGCGGTCCTGAGCAGCGCCTTGGTCGGGATGCAGCCCCAGTTCAGGCAGATCCCGCCCAGGTGCTCGCGCTCGACCACCGCGACTTTCAGACCCAGCTGGGCGGCGCGGATGGCGGCGACGTAGCCGCCGGGGCCGGTGCCGATGACGACGATGTCGAAAGACGTTTCGGCCATGGTCTGCCCCTGCCTACAGCATCATCGTCAGCGGGTCTTCGACCAGCCGCTTGAAGATGGCGAGGAACTCCGCGCCCTTGGCGCCATCGACGCTGCGGTGGTCGGCGGACAGCGTGCAGCTCGCCATGGTCGCCACCGCCAGCGCGCCGTCCTTGACGATCGGCCGCTTTTCCGCCGCGCCAACCGCGAGCAGGCAGGACTGCGGCGGGTTGATGATCGCCGAGAACTCGCGGATGCCGTACATGCCGAGGTTGGAAACGGTGAAGGTGCCGCCCTGGTAAGCCTCGGGCTTGAGCTTGCCGGCCCGTGCCCGCTCTGCGAGATCGCGAACCTCGCCGGCGATCGCGGCCAGGCCCTTGGCGCCGGCGTTGCGCACCACCGGGGTGATCAGCCCGTTCGGGGTCGCCACCGCAACGGCGATGTCCACCGTCTTGAACAGCCTGAGCACGTCGTCGGTCCAGGCCGAGTTGGCGTCCGGGTAGGCCTTCAGCGCCAGCGCCACGGCGCGGATGAGGAAGTCATTGATCGACAGCTTGAAGGCGCCGGCGCCCTCCGGCGAACGGACGTTGAGCTTTGCCCGCAGGTCGAGGACCGCGTCGAGGTTGCAGTCGATGGTGAGGTAATAGTGGGGGATGTCGCGCTTGGACTCGCTCAACCGCTTGGCGATGACCTTGCGCATGGTGCTGTGCGGCACCTCGTCGTAGGCGGCCATCCCCTCTGCCACCGGCGCAGCAGCGGGCTTCGCCGGCGCCGGTTCGGCCGCGGGCTTGGGCGCCGGCGGGGCGGCCTTCGGCGCGGCCAAAGCCGCCTCCACGTCGGTCTTGACGATCCGCCCATGCGGGCCGCTGCCGGTAACCCCGGCGAGGTCGAGGCCGCCCTCGGCGGCGAGCCTGCGGGCCAAGGGGCTTGCGAAGATCCGCTCGCCTTGGGCACGCGCGGCCGGTTGGGGCGCGGGAGCGGTGGGCGCCGGGGTGGGCGCGCCCGCCGGTGCCGGAGCAACCCCCGCTGGCGTGCCGGGAGCCGGGGCCGCCGGCGCGCTCTGCGCCTGGGCCAGGGCGGATGCGTCCTCGCCCTCGGTGAGCAGGATCGCGATCGGCGCGTTGACCGCGACGCCCTCGCTGCCCTCCGGCACCAGGATCTTGCCAAGGACGCCCTCGTCGACAGCCTCGACCTCCATGGTCGCCTTGTCGGTTTCGATCTCGGCGATGACGTCGCCACTGGCAATGGCATCGCCCTCGCGCTTCACCCACTTGGCGAGCTTGCCCTCGGTCATCGTCGGCGACAGCGCCGGCATCAGCACCTGAATGGTCATGGTCCGCTCCCCTGCCCTGGCTTACCGGTAGCAGACGGAGCGGGCCGCCGCGGCGACCGCATCCGGCTGCGGCAGGGTCAGGCGCTCCAGGTTCGCGGCGTAAGGCATCGGCACGTCGGCGCCGGTCACCCGCACCACCGGCGCGTCCAGGTGGTCGAAGGCATGCTCCATCATCAGGGCGGCGATCTCCGAGCCGATGCCGGCGAGCGGCCAGCCCTCCTCGACGCTGACGATGCGGTTGGTCTTCTTCACCGAGGCGACGATGGTGGACACGTCGAGCGGGCGGAGCGAGCGCAGGTTGATCACCTCGGCGTCGATCCCGGCTTCGGCGAGCACCGCCGCCGCCTCGAGGCAGACGCCGACCATCCGCGAGAAGGCGACGATGGTGACGTCCTTCCCCGGCCGCTCGACCTTGGCCTTGTCCAGCCGCAGCACGAACTCCGGGTCGGTCGGCACCTCGAAGGTCTGGCCGTAGAGGATCTCGTTCTCCAGGAAAACCACCGGGTTGGGATCGCGGATCGCCGCCTTGAGCAGGCCCTTGGCGTCTGCGCCGGAATAGGGCGCCACCACCTTCAGCCCCGGGCAGTGGGCGTACCACGAGGCGAAGCATTGCGAATGCTGCGCCGCGACCCGGGCGGCGGCGCCGTTGGCGCCACGGAAGACGACGGGCGAGCCCAGCTGGCCGCCGGCCATGTACAGGGTCTTGGCGGCCGAGTTGATGATCTGGTCGATGGCCTGCATGGAGAAGTTGAAGGTCATGAACTCGACGATCGGCTTCAGCCCGGCGAACGCCGCGCCGACGCCAAGCCCGGTGAAGCCCATCTCGGTGATCGGCGTGTCGATCACCCGCTTCGGCCCGAACTCGTCGAGCAGCCCCTGGCTCACCTTGTAGGCACCCTGGTAAGCGGCGACCTCCTCGCCCATCAGGAACACCTCCGGGTCGCGGCGCATCTCCTCGGCCATGGCGTCGCGCAGAGCCTCGCGCACCGTCATCGGCGCCGTCGGGCCTGTGTACTCGGGCTCGGCCGGAAGCTCGGAGGCCGGCATCGCCTGGGCCGGCGCCGGCGCCGGAGCGGGCGTCGTCACCGACATGGCCATGGTCTCGGTCTGCGCCGGCCCGGTCTCCATGCTGTCCAGCGCGCTGGCGTCCTCGCCTTCGCTCAACAGCAGGGCGATCGGGGTGTTGACGGCGACGCCTTCGCTGCCCTCGGCCACCAGGATCCTGCCCAGCGTGCCCTCGTCGACGGACTCGACCTCCATGGTCGCCTTGTCGGTCTCGATCTCGGCGATGACGTCGCCGGAGGCGACCGCGTCTCCCTCCCGCTTGACCCACTTGGCGAGCTTGCCATCGACCATCGTCGGCGACAGCGCCGGCATCAGAACCTGGATCGGCATTCTTGTCTCCTAGAGAAGGGTCGCGCGGGCGCTCAGGCCTCGATCAGGATGTCGGTGTAAAGCTCCGACGGGTCGGGCTCCGGGCTCGTCTGCGCGAACTCGGCCGACTCGTTCACGATCGCGCGGACCTCGCGGTCGATCTCCTTGAGCTTCGCCTCGTCGACCAGCTGGCGCTCGAGCATGAAGCCGCGCAGGGTGTCGAGCGGATCGCTCTCCTTGCGCATCTTCGCGACCTCTTCCTTGGTCCGGTACTTGGCCGGGTCGGACATGGAGTGACCGCGGTAGCGGTAGGTGTTCATCTCCATCACGTACGGGCCCTTGCCGGCGCGCACGTAGTCCACGACCTCGGCGCCCGCGGCGCGAACCTCGAGCACGTCCATGCCGTTCACCTGCACGCCGGGAATGCCGAAGGCCTCGCCGCGGCGGTAGAGGTTGACCGTGGCCGAGGCCCGCTCCACCGAGGTGCCCATGCCGTACTTGTTGTTCTCGATGATGTAGATGATCGGCAGCTTCCACAGCGAGGCCATGTTGAAGGCCTCGTAGACCTGCCCCTGGTTGGCGGCGCCGTCGCCGAAGTAGCAGTAACAGATGCCGCCGTCCTCGCGGTACTTGTGGGCGAAGGCGAGCCCGGTGCCCAGCGGCACCGAGGCGCCGACGATGCCGTGGCCGCCGTAGAAGCCCTTCTCGCGGCTGAACATGTGCATCGAGCCGCCCTTGCCCTTGGAGTAGCCGCCGATGCGCCCGGTGAGCTCGGCCATCACCCCCTTCGCCTCCATGCCGCAGGCGAGCATGTGGCCGTGGTCGCGGTAGGTGGTGATGAAGGAATCGCCCTGGCGCGCGGTCGCCTGCATCCCGACGACGACCGCCTCCTGGCCGATGTAGAGATGGCAGAAGCCGGCGATCAGGCCCATGCCGTAGAGCTGGCCGGCCTTTTCCTCGAAGCGGCGGATCAGCAGCATCTCGCGGTAGTCGTGGAGCAGTTGCTCGACCGGCGGCGCTTCGAGGCCGGCGCGGCGGCCTTGAGCGGCGGCGGGGCCGGTCTCGATCTTGTCGTCGTTGGGCATGACGCCCCCTCCCTGCATTCGACGCGGAACGGTTCTTGGCGCGTGGTCTCGTGCTGGACTGGGCTCAGCGGCGGGACGGCGCGGGACTTTATTGCGAGCACCTCTGAAACACAAGCGGCTGGCGCCCGCAAACGCCTGCCGGCAAAGCCGAAGCTCCGCCGCTAGGCCTTTTTCGGGGCGTGACAAGAGGCGCCGGCTTGCGGTCAATGCGCATTCGTCGGAACCATCTGCCCACCTCTCACCCGAGGACCGCAGCCATGTACGTGCTTTATATCGCCAACAAGACCTACTCCTCCTGGTCGCTTCGGCCATGGCTTTTGCTGCGCATGCTGGACATCGGCTTCGAGGAGAGGCTGGTTCCGTTCGGCGAGCGCAACTTCAGGAGCTTCTCGCCAAGCGGCAAGGTGCCCTGCCTCGTCGACGACGGCCGGGCGGTGTGGGACTCGCTGGCGATCTGCGAGTACCTGGCGGAGCGCCACGAGGGGGTCTGGCCTGCGGGCGCGGCGGCCCGCGCCTGGGCGCGCTCGGCGGCGGCGGAGATGCATTCCGGCTTCGAGGAGCTGCGGACCCGCTGCAACATGAATCTCGGCGTTCGAATTGCCATCGAGGACATCGCGCCGCCGCTCGCTCAGGACATCGCCCGCATCGAGGAGATCTGGCAGGAGGGCCTCGGCAGCTTCGGCGGGCCGTTCCTCGCCGGTTCGGCGTTCACCGCCGTCGACGCCTTCTTCGCCCCCGTCGCCTGGCGCTTCCTCACCTACGGGGTGGCGCTGAGCGAGACGTCGGCCGGCTACGCCGAGCGGCTGCGGGCGCTGGAGCCGATGCAGGCCTGGTACGCCGCGGCGCTTGCCGAGCCCTGGCGGGAGGCGAGGCATGAGGAGGCCTCGCTGGCCGCAGGCCGGCTCATCGAGGACCTGCGCCGTCGTGCATAGTGGAGGCTAGGTCATCGCCAACAAGCAGAGCGGCTGCCGGCGTAGGTCGGGTTAGCCGCAGGCGTAACCCGACGGCAACTTCGGCGGGTCCGGCTTCGCCTCGACCCGCCCTACACGCGACGCCGTACTCGCCAAGGCAAGTTCCGCAAGGCTCTCCGTCTAACGCTCGCCGAGCGCGCGGTGCTCGGGTTCGGCAGGCGGCGCCGGTGCATCGAGAGGAAGCCCGGCGTCGTCCTCCTTGGTGAAGATCACCGCCTCGTCGCGGGCGCTGTAGTTGAGGACCCGGCGCGACCACTCGTCGAGCATGTCGAGGTCGAGGCTCTCCAGGCGCAGCAGGCTCACCCGCTTCTCCAGGACCATCCGCTCGGCGTGGATCACCTCGAGGTCGGCGCGGGCCTCGGTGACGTCGCGGTCCAGCGCCTTCCAGGCAAGCAGGCCGCGGTCGCCGTGGATGGCGTGGTAGGCGAAATAGCCGACGACGCCGAGCCCGGCCAGGGCGGCGACCGCGTGCGGCAGCCGCTTGCGGATCTCGGTGGTGCGCGGCAGCAGGCGCGCGGGCACCTCGGGAGGATCGAACTCGCTCATGTCCGGCGAGTATCGTTGAGGCCGGGGCGCACGCAAACCGAAACTTGCGTCCCGCTCGCGGGAGAGGGGGCGCGCGCATGCTCGCAGGGTCAGGGTGAATCGGCGGGGCGGCTCCGCCTCCCGTATTCGGCCCTGCCCCGACGCATGACCAACCCCACCTCCCCGTCATCGCCGCACTCGTTGCGGCGATCCACGCCTTCGTGGACCCCCGGGACAAGCCCGGGGGTGACGAGAGAAGGGTCGATAAAGCCCGCGATCCGAGCCGGGCTCGTTTACCGGTTGCGCAGGATCGACCGGCCAGCGAAGCGCGCCGCCGAGCCGAGGTGCTCTTCGATGCGGATCAGCTGGTTGTACTTGGCGATCCGGTCCGATCGGCTGAGCGAGCCGGTCTTGATCTGGCCGGCGTTGGTGGCCACCGCGATGTCGGCGATGGTGGCGTCCTCTGTCTCGCCCGAGCGATGCGAGATGACCGAGGTGTAGGCGGCCTTGTGCGCCATCTCCACCGCCTCGAGGGTCTCGGTCAAGGAGCCGATCTGGTTGACCTTGACCAGGATCGAGTTGCCGATGCCGCGCTGGATGCCGTCGGCCAGGCGCTTGGGGTTGGTGACGAACAGGTCGTCGCCCACCAGCTGGATCTTGCCGCCCAGCTCTTCGGTCAGGATCTTCCAGCCATCCCAGTCGTCTTCGGACATGCCGTCCTCGATGGAGATGATCGGGAAGCGGCTGACCAGGTCGGCCAGGTAGCGGGCGTTGCCGGCGGCGTCGAGCTGCTTGTTCTCGCCGGCGAGCACGTACTTGCCGTCCTTGAAGTACTCGCTCGACGCGCAGTCCAGCGCCAGCATCACGTCGTCACCCGGCTTGTAGCCGGCGGCCTCGATCGCCTTCATGATGAAGCTCAGGGCCTCGTCGGCGCTGCTGAGCCCCGGCGCGAAGCCGCCCTCGTCGCCGACGTTGGTGTTGTGGCCGGCGTCCTTCAGCCCCTTCTTCAGCGCGTGGAACACCTCGGCGCCCATGCGTACGGCGTCGGCGATGCTCGACGCGCCGACCGGCATGATCATGAATTCCTGGATGTCGATGGGGTTGTCGGCATGCGCCCCGCCGTTGACGATATTCATCATCGGTACCGGCAGGAGCCGGGCCTGGACGCCGCCGATGTAGCGGTAGAGCGGCAGGTCGGCCTCCTCGGCCGCGGCCTTGGCGACCGCCATGCTGACCCCGAGGATGGCGTTGGCGCCGAGCCGGCCCTTGTTGGGCGTGCCGTCCAGATCGATCATGGCCATGTCGATGGCCACCTGGTCGGTCGCCTCCATCCCCGAAATGGCCTCGAAGATCTCGCCGTTGACCGAGGCCACCGCCTTCTCGACGCCCTTGCCGAGATAGCGCTTCTTGTCGCCGTCGCGCAGCTCGACCGCCTCGTGCACCCCGGTCGAGGCGCCGGAGGGGACCGCGGCGCGGCCGCTGGCGCCACTCTCCAGGGTCACGTCGACCTCGACGGTGGGATTGCCGCGACTGTCGAGGATCTCGCGACCGGTGATCTCCATGATGCCGCTCATGCGTGTTCCGCTCCTCTTCCCCAGATCCAGATTATTCAATCAATGGTTTACGCCAGTCCCAGCGGCGGGGCCGCGAGGCCCGGGTGTCATACCCTTATCGCGGCGGCAGGCGCAAGCGCGGCTGGGCGCGACGGGGGCGCTGTTGCATTCGCTGCTCTTGACCCTCCATGAACGCCGGATTAAGCAGGCAGCAGTTGCACTGCAGTTATTTACGTAGATATGCCTTCTTATCGAAGTCGGCCACGTTGAACTCAAAAACAGGCGATCCCTCCTGATAGACATTCGCTGATATTCGTGCTGTTTTTGCCTTCATCATGTTAGATAGGAATCTATCGTAATTACTGATGAAAATCGTATTTGTGCTATAGTCTGCAGTTCCGTTAGCTGAATACTTGGATGTCTGGCCCTCATCAAATCTTATCGACACGTAGCAGCCATCGTAACCGCTGCAAATGAACTGACCTTTTTCCAGGGTAACAAAAACGTCTTTCCCATTCCTTGGATGTGTCCTTAGCGTCAGCGCCGCCTTCTGATTGCCCTGATAAGGAAACGAGAAATCCAGACTATTTTTGCTAACTACTTGCGCTGCAAAAGCCGTTCCACCCATCGGGTCGTCCTCTTTATAGTAATGCCAGTATTCGAATCTTTCTTCAAGCCGATCTTCCGCTAAACCCTCTGAACAAACAAGGAGAGAAGCTAGCGCCGCGCAAATCGCGTGTGCCGCAGAAACGCAAGCTTTGGATCTCAGCAGGTTTTGCATTCCGCGTCCTACCCATAAGTTCCAGAAACAGTCCTTAAGTACTACATGCGGGTCAAGCTGATCAATATGCGATAGGGGGCTTGGGCGCAACTTGAAGCGCCGTACCCCTGAGTTTCCCAGCACATAACGGAACCACAGCGCTGGTGACCTCGGACCCAGTGTCCCCACGCCTTTCTGGCTAGTGGATGGAGACGGGGCGGTGCTTGGCCAGGCGGTCGAATTCGAGCAGCACCGAGACGACCTCGGGGAGCTGGGCGAACGGGATCATGTTCGGCCCGTCGGAGGGCGCGTGGTCGGGGTCGGGGTGGGTCTCGATGAACACCGCGGCGACGCCCACCGAGACGGCCGCGCGCGCCAGCACCGGCGCGAACTCGCGCTGGCCGCCGGACGCGCTGCCCTTCCCGCCCGGCTGCTGCACCGAGTGGGTGGCGTCGAACACCACCGGGCAGCCGGTCTGGGCCAGGATCGGCAGCGCCCGCATGTCGCTCACCAGCGTGTTGTAGCCGAAGCTGGCGCCCCGCTCGCAGACCATGACGTTGTCGTTGCCGGCGGAGCGGATCTTCTCGACCACGTTGGCCATGTCCCAGGGCGCCAAGAACTGGCCCTTCTTGACGTTGATCGCCCGCCCGGTTTTCGCCGCCGCCACCAGGAGGTCGGTCTGGCGGCAGAGGAAGGCCGGGATCTGCAAAACATCGACGGCGTCCGCGACCGTGGCGCACTGGCCCGGCTCGTGGACGTCGGTGATCACCGGGATCCCCACCGTCTCCCGGATCTCGGCGAAGATCGGCAGCGCGCCCTCCATGCCGACGCCGCGCACGCCGCTGGCGCTGGTGCGGTTGGCCTTGTCGAAGGAACTCTTGTAGATCAGCCCGACGCCCAGCGCCGTGGCCATCTCGGCCAGCGCATTCGCCGTCTCCAGTGCGTGCGCCCGGCTTTCCATGACGCACGGCCCGGCGATGAGCACGAGCGGCAGGTCGTTGCCGATGCTCAGTCCGGCGACGCTGACGTGTTGAGGCGCGGTCATGTCCATGGCTCCCTGGGTTTGCCCCGCCGCCGTGATCGGCGGACGAGGCCGCGGGCGACGTGCCCGCCACTGATTTAGCTGATTTAACGGATAGGCCAAGCCGCCGTACAGTCCGCCGCCTTGGCGGTGTACACAAAGCAGATTGCGTTGACAGCCGGCTCTGCCGTGGTACGTCGGTCGGCGGCCGCGCCGGGTCGGTGTTTTGCGACCGACGGCCTCGCTGGATGCTCAGAGGGACAGATGACGACACTTACGGCCTATGGCGCTCTCGGCGCCGCGATCGTTCTCGAGGTGGCCGGGACGACCTTCCTGCAGATGTCGCAACAGTTCACCAAGCTGGTGCCGACCCTGCTGATGTCGGCCTGCTACCTCGTCGCGTTCTACTTCCTGACCCTAGCGATCAAGACCATCCCGATCGGGCTTGCCTATGCGATCTGGAGCGGCCTCGGGATCGTGCTGATTTCGCTCATCGGCTACGTCCTCTTCCGGCAAACGCTCGACCTCGCCGCCCTGTTCGGGATTGCGCTGATCATCGTCGGCGTGCTCGTCGTCAACGTCTTCTCCAAATCCATGCCGCTCTGACGCACCGCCACCGAGCCGCGGTGGCGGACCGACGAAGACGGTCCGGTCGTCGCTCGTCGGCAGGGCCCTGAGCCGAGGTCGTCGACCTGCACCCGCGTCCAGTCCTCGGGGTCAGTGCGACCGAGATGACGCCACCGCAGGCCGCGGCCACCCCTGCCCGCCGCGCGCCATGATCACCAGGACATGCTCCCCTAAAGCGGCCTGAACGCGCCTCCGAGCGAAGCTGAACAAGGCTTCTCGTTCCTTGCGTGGGGCACTTTGGCGCCGCTCTGCTACGCGTTCCGGATCCTGCCGATGCACGCTGCAGGTGATCTGCGCAGACTCTTTCTCGCCTCTCGCTGTGGTGCTATGGTTTTTGTTGGGACGAGGGGGACGCGGTGTTCATGTTCGGGTGCCGTAGACGTTTCGACTGTTGGTCGCGGGGCGGGCAACCTCCTGTTCAGCCGGCACAAGCCGCGCTGCCATGATGAGCCGGACCCCGAAGGTCTTCATCAGCTACAGCCACGAGGCGGTGGCTCACCAAGAGCGCGTCCTGGCCCTGGCCGACAGGCTGCGGGCCGATGGCATCGACGCGGACATCGATCAATACAATGACTCGCCGCCTGAGGGCTGGCCGGCATGGTGCGAGCGGCAGATCGATACGGCCGACTTGGTGCTGGTGGTGTGCACCGAGACCTACCATCGCCGGGTCAAGGGAGAAGAGCAACCCGGCACCGGCCTCGGAGTGATTTGGGAAGCGGCGATCATCCGGCAGCTGCTTTACGACGCCGGCGCCGTCAGCAGGAAGTTCGTGCCGGTCATTTTCTCCGACGGCTCGCCCACGCAGATCCCGAGACCGGTCAAGGGCTGGAGCTACTACGTCGTCGATACCGACGAAGGCTACGAGAGCCTCTATCGCCGGCTAACCCAGCAGCCGGAACTCCCCCGCCCTGCGCTCGGGCCGCTACGCACGTTGCCCGCGCGAAATCGCCGATGGTCTGGCCGATGGTCTGAAGAAGCACGGCCGGCGCCTCCTCCCGCCCCTGCGGCAGCGGCGGATCGCCCGGCGGAGGCAGCGCAACCCGCGCCCCCGCGGGAAGCCCCGCGGTTATTGCGCAAGGTAGGCGGGCGGCGGATCGCGACCCGGCTCAGCGGCGGCTTGGTCGCCCTCGCGCTCGCGGCCTGGGCCGCCGCGGCCTACGTGTTCCCGCCCGCTCCCGGCGAACAGGCTGACCCGGTTGCGGCGCGCGGGCCGGAGCACGCGCCCGCGGCGAAGCAGGGCCTTACGTTACCGCAAGAGCCTCCGCAAACGGCGGAGCCTGCTCCTAATCCACCGAAACCCGGCGCGCCGAGCGGCACCGCGAGCGCGCGGAGCACGAACCGCAGCCCCTCGTGCGCGCACATTCTGCAGCGGCTGCAGCTTGGCGAAACCGTATCCAACAGAGACCGCTCGTATCTTCGAGAGAGCTGCCGATGATCCCTGGACGCGCACGCACACGCTTTGGAACCTCGCGTACAACCTTGGCCGCGGTGCTCTTGCTGGTGCTGGCTGGCGGCTGCTCGACGCCGCAGCCAGAGGCTGCCGCGCCGAAGCCGCCAAAACCGATCACGGAGTTCCCGGTTCGCCCCTTCCCGGATGCTGTTGTGGCGGCAGCGGAGGAGCTGTTCAACGCCGTTCCGGCGGCTTCTCTCCAGGAGGACCACGGTCGGGCTCGGGCGCTGGCGATCGACCCGCTCATCGACAGCGTCACCGGGCATCAGACGGTCGCCACCCGGTCGATGCGGTCAATGATCGTCGATATTGTGCAGACCAGGTATCCGCGCCTGACGGTGCAGCCATTCACGACGACCACCGTGGGAAAGTCGCCGCTCGTCCTCATCGGGACATTGACGGCAATCGATCAGAAGGGCGAGGCCGCGGCAGCGGACCGGAACTCCTACCGCATCTGGCTGACGCTGCTCGACCTGCGCTCGGGGACGGTCGTTGCCAAGGCACGCGCCCGGGCCCGTCCGGGCACCGTGGACGCGTCGCCGACGGCGCAGTTTCGAGATAGTCCGGCCTGGAGCGCGGATCCCGCCGTAGAGGCTTACGTCCGAACCTGTCACACGACGAAGCTCGGAGATCCCATTCCACCAGCCTATCTGGACGCCATTCTCGCCGCCGCACTGGTCAGCGATGCCGTCGAGGCCTACGACGCCGGCCGCTACGGGGACGCGCTGGATCTTTACCTCTCGGCGAGGGACCTGCCCGGCGGGGACCAGCTCCGCGTCCATAACGGCATCTATCTCGCCAACCAGAAGCTCGGCAGGCAAAACGAGGCCGTAGCGGCCTTCGACGACCTCGTCGATTACGGCCTGGAACACCACCGGCTGGCCGTCAAGTTCCTGTTCAAGCCGGCGTCTACCGCCTTTTGGCCGGAACCGGCAGTCAGTGGATCCTATTCCCTTTGGCTGGAACGGATCGCGGCGCGAGCGGCAGGGCGGTCGTCGTGCCTGGAGATCACCGGCCATGCCAGTCGAACCGGCTTGGAGCCATTGAACGAGCGCCTGTCGCTGCTGCGGGCGGAATACATCAAGCGACGGCTCGAGGCGGAGGAGTCGGCCTTGCGCAACCGCATGGTGGCGAACGGCGTCGGGTCGCGCGAAGCCCTGGTCGGCACCGGAACCGACGACGCCGTTGATGCACTCGACCGTCGCGTGGAGTTCAAGACGTTCTCTTGCTGATCCGTGGGCTCTTGCTGAACCCCGTGGGCGCGACCGCGGCAGGCTACTCCGCCGGCTGGCGCCCGGCGTCCGCCCCATCGCGGGGGCGGGGCGCGATGGCGGCAAGCTCGCCCTCGATCTCGCGCCGCGCCAAGTCGAGATCGTAGAGCTTCTGCAGGTTCATCCAGAAGTCCGCGCTGACCTGGAAATAGCGGCCGAGCCTGAGCGCAGTGTCGCCGCTGACGCCGCGCCGGCCTCGGAGAATCTCGGTGATGCGGGTCGCCGGGACGTTCAGCTCGCGCGCCAGCTCCCGGGCGCTGATTCCGATCTCCTGCAGCTCCTCTGCAAGATGCTCACCGGGATGAATGGGCTCGCGGGTCATCGCTGGGTCCCCTCAATGATAGTCCACGATTTCGACATCCGACGGACCCGGCGCCCCGTTCAGCCACCTGAAGCACACACGCCACTGGTCGTTGATGCGGATGCTCCACTGCCCGGCGCGCTCGCCCTTCAGGGCCTCGAACCGGTTTCCGCGGAGCCCGGCAAGGTCGCCAAGCCCCGTCGCCGCATCCAGGCGGCCGAGGCGCATGAGCGCCGGCCTGCGGATGCCATCCAACCGCCGGACGAACTCTCCGTCCCAAAGCCTCTCGGTGTCTCTATCCTTGAAAGTCAGGATCATGAAACAGGATAGCCATTGGCAAAGATAACGCTGTGACGCGTGTTACGCAACGCGAAACAACGAGCACGGCTATACCAGCCGCGATTGCTCCACGGCGGCGCGGATGAAGGCCGTGAACAGCGGGTGCGGGTCGAAGGGTTTCGACCGGAGCTCCGGGTGGAACTGCACCCCGAAGAACCAGGGATGGTCGGGGATCTCGACGATCTCCGGCAACAGCCCGTCCGGCGACATCCCGGAGAACACCAGGCCGCAGCGCTCCAAGAGGCCGATGTAGTTGTTGTTGACCTCGAAGCGGTGACGGTGGCGCTCGAAGATCCGATCGACGCCGAAGATCTCCCGCGCGCGGCTGGTCTTGCGCAGCACGCACTCGTAGGCGCCGAGCCGCATGGTGCCGCCCAGATCGCCGCTGGCGTCGCGGTGCTCGACGGTGTTGCCGCGCATCCATTCGGTCATCAACCCGATGACCGGGGCGGCGCAGGGGCCGAACTCGGTGGAACCGGCCTCGGGGATCCCGGCCAGGTTCCGCGCCGCCTCGACCACCGCCATCTGCATGCCGAAGCAGATGCCGAAATAGGGGATCTTGTGCTCGCGGGCGAACCTCGCGGCGGCGATCTTTCCTTCCGCGCCGCGCTCGCCGAAGCCGCCCGGCACCAGGATCCCGTGCACCCCCTGCAGCCGGTCGATGGCGCCGCTGCCCTGCTCGAACACCTCCGAGTCGATCCAGTCGATCCGCACCCGGACGTTGTTGGCGATGCCGCCGTGGGTGAGGCTTTCGGCCAGCGACTTGTAGGCGTCGAGGAGCCCGGTGTACTTGCCGACGACCGCGATCAGGGCCTCCCCTTCCGGGCGCTCGATCCGGGTCATGATCTGCTGCCAGACGCAGAGATCGGGCAACGCCGCCTCCGGGAGGCCGAAGTGGCGGCAGACCTGATCGTCCAGGCCCTGCTCATGGTAGCTGATCGGCACGGCGTAGATGCTGGCAACGTCCAGCGCCGGGATGACCGCCTCGTACTTGACGTTGCAAAAGAGCGCGATCTTGCGCCGTTCCGCCTCCGGCAGCGGCCGCTCGGCGCGGCACAGCAACAGGTCCGGCTGGATGCCGACGCTGAGCAGTTCCTTTACCGAATGCTGCGTCGGCTTGGTCTTGAGCTCGCCGGCGGCGGGGAGATAGGGCAGCAGGGTGACGTGGATGTACATCGCCCGCTCGGCGCCGAGCTCGTTGCCGAGCTGACGGATCGCCTCGAGGAACGGCAGGCTTTCGATGTCGCCGACGGTGCCGCCGATCTCGCAGAGCACGAAGTCCTCGCCGGCGAGGTCGCTGCCGATGAACTCCTTGATGGCATCGGTGATGTGCGGGATCACCTGGATGGTGGCGCCCAGGTAGTCGCCGTGGCGCTCGCGGGCGATCACCTCGGAATAGATGCGCCCGGTGGTGACGTTGTCGCTGCGCCTGGCCGGGACGCCGGTGAAGCGCTCGTAATGGCCGAGGTCGAGGTCGGTTTCGGCGCCGTCGTCGGTGACGTAGACCTCGCCGTGCTGGTAGGGGCTCATCGTCCCCGGGTCGACGTTGATGTAGGGGTCGAGCTTGCGCAGCCGGACCTTGAAGCCGCGCGCCTGCAACAGCGCGCCCAGCGCCGCCGAGGCCAGGCCCTTGCCGAGTGAGGAGACCACGCCGCCGGTAATGAAGATGAACCGCGTCATGGACCCCGAGTATATGCCAGAAGGAGGCGGCGGCGGAAAGCGCGGCGCGGCGGATGATCCGCCGCCATGTCTCGTCCCGCCAGCTACTGCGCCACCGGCGCCTGCGGCGCTGCCGGCGCCTGCGGCTCGGGCGGCGTCTCCGGCTGGACCGGCGCGCCCGTTTGCGCGGGCGGGGTCTGGTCGAAGAACGAGCGGTTGGCGTCGGTCCCCGAGAGCTTCGCCAACGTCAGGCTGGTGAGGATGAAGATGGCGGCGAGGATCGCCGTCGTCCGCGTCAGCAGGTTGGCGGTGCTGCGGCCGGTGAGAAAGCCGCTCATTCCGCCGCCACTGCCGCCGCCGATCCCCAAAGCACCGCCCTCGCTGCGCTGAAGCAGAACCACGGCGACGAGGGCAATGGCAATGATCAGGTGGATGACGAGCAGAATCGTGACCATTCAGCCTCCCGCCGCCCGGGCTCTTACGGGCAGCTTTGCGCGATCGTCCAGAAATCCTCGGCCTTGAGCGCCGCGCCGCCGATGAGGCCGCCGTCGATGTCCGGCTGCGCCAGGAGGTCGCGGGCATTCTTGGCGTTCATCGAGCCGCCGTAGAGGATGCGCATGCCGTTGGCGGCCTCCTCGCCGAGCTTCGCCTTGAGCTCGCCGCGGATGAAGGCATGGACCTCCTGGGCCTGCTCCGGGCTGGCGGTCCGCCCGGTGCCGATGGCCCAGACCGGCTCGTAGGCGATGACGGTGTTGGCGGCGGTGGCGCCGTCGGGCAGCGAGCCGTGGACCTGGGTGCGGTTGACGTCGAGGGTCTTGCCGGCGTCGCGCTCCTCGAGCGTTTCGCCGACGCAGACGATCGCCATCAGCCCGGCCTTCAGCGCCGCCTCGGCCTTCGCCTTGACGATGGCGTCGGTCTCGCCGTGGTTGGTCCGCCGCTCGGAGTGGCCGACGATGGCCGCGCCGCAGCCGGCGTCCTTCAGCATCCAGGCGCTGGTATCGCCGGTGTGGGCGCCCTTCTCCGCCATGTGGCAGTCCTGGCCGCCGACGACGATGCCGCTGCCCTCGACCGCCTTGGTGACCGCGGCAATCAGGGTGAACGGCGGGCTGACCAGCATGTCGCACTTGACCGAGCCGCCCTTCATCCGGCCGGCGAGATCGGCGGCCAGAGCCGTCCCGTCCGCCTGCAGGCAGTTCATCTTCCAGTTGCCGGCGATCAGAATGCGGCGGCTCATTGCTTGTCCTCCCCGGATTTGGCCGACCCCGTGGGCCAGAGTCCGCGGCTTCTTAGCACAGCGCCGCTAGGCGTCAAACCGATACGTCCGCCCCCAGTTCGCGCCGCATCCGCGCCGGCGGGGCGTCCGCGGCGCCGTCTTCCCATCCCGCAGACGCTCCCCGCGGCAAGGCTTTGGCTTGCCGCCGTTTCGGCCCAACCCTATGATCCGGCGCAACCCCAGGCGCTCCGCGGCCGCCCGTCATCCGCCGCATTCACGCCCTCACGCCCACCAGCCAGCGGCGCAACTCCCATGCTCGAAACGATCCGCAAGTACACCGGCTCCTTCGTCGTCAAGCTGCTGTTCGTGGTCTTGATCCTGAGCTTCGGCGTCTGGGGCGTCGCCGACGTCTTCCGCCCCGGCGGCGGCAGCAACTGGGCGGTGCGGGTGGGCGACGTCGAGATCCCGCAGCAGACCGTCCGCGACGACTATCAGCGCGAGCTGCGCCGGCTGCGCCAGGCGCTGGGCGAGGGCATCACCGACGAAACCGCGCGCGCCTTCGGCCTGCCCAACCAGGTCATCAGCGGCGTCGTCGCCCGCACGCTTCTGGACCTGGAGAGCGACCGCCTCGGCCTCATCGTCAGCGACGAGCAGGTGCGCGCGTCGATCCAGGCCGACCCGACCTTCCACGGCCCCAACGGCGAGTTCGACCCCAACGTGCTGCGCCAGGTCCTGCAGCTCAACGGGCTCAGCGAGGACGGCTTCGTCCGGCTGGTGCGCGGCGACCTGGTCCGCCGCATGCTGATCGGCTCGTCCATGGCCGGCGCAAGCGTGCCCGAGCCGATCGTCGATGCCCTCTACCGCCACCGCGAGGAACGGCGGACCGCCGAGGCCGTGCTCGTGCCGATCTCTGCGGTGGGCGATGTCGCCGAGCCCAGCGAGGCGCAGATCCAGGCGTTCTACGAGGCGCACCCGGAGCGGTTCTCGGCGCCCGAGTTCCGGTCGGCGACCGCGGTCGTCCTGTCGGCGCCGGCGGTGGCCAAGGGCCTGAGCGTTCCGGAGGCCGAGATTGCGGAGGCCTACGCCGCACGCAGGAGCGAATTCAACGAGCCCGAGCGGCGGACCCTCGAGCAGGTGCTGGTTCAAGACGAGGCCGCGGCCAAGGCCGCGGGCGAGCGGCTGCGCCAGGGCGCCGAGGCCGGCGCCATCGCCTCCGACCTCGGGCAGAACGCCTCCGGCGGCAGGCTGGAGAAGGTGAGCCAGGCGCAACTGCCCCGTGAGCTGGCGGCGGTCGCCTTCCTGCTGGGCAACGGCGAGGTCAGCGGCCCGATCAAGAGCGGTCTCGGCTGGCACGTGCTGAAGGTGACGGGCATCGAGCCCGGGCGGGAGAAGGGCCTTGCCGAGGTCCGCGACCAGATCGCCCGGGAGATCGCCGAAGGCAAGGCCGTCGACGAGATCTACGCGCTCAGTGCTCGGCTGGAGGACGCGCTCGGCGCCGGCGCCTCGCTGGAAGAAGCGGCAAAGACCCTGGGCCTCGACGCCCGCAAGGTGGAGGCGATCGATGCCGGCGGGCGCAACCGCTCCGGCACCGAGGTCGCCGATCTGCCCGAAGGCTTCGCCCAGACCGTCTTCGCCACCGCCGAGAAAAGCGAGAGCGTGCTCACCGAGAGCGGCCGCGACACGTTCTACGTCGTCCGCGTCGATGCCATCACGCCGTCCGGGCTGAAGCCGCTGGCGGACGTCAGGACCGACGTCGTCGCCGCCTGGAAGGCGGAGCAGCGGGCGGAGCGGGCTAAGGCCCGCGCCGCCGCGATTGCCGAAGCGGCGCGCGGCGGCGGGACGCTGGCGGCTGCGGCGGAGGCGCAAGGGCTGTCGGCGCGGGCCACGCCGCCGTTCCAGCGGGCGACGAGGCAGCCCGCCGAGGGGGTGCCCGCGGCGATCATCGACGCGGTGTTCGCCGCCGAACAGGGCGAGGTCGCGGTCGTTCCCGCCGACAACGGCACCTACGTCGTCCGGGTCGCCTCGATCATCGAAGCGGACCCCAAGGCGCAGCCGGATGCGGTCGCGGGCCTGCGCGACGAGCTCGAGGCGCAGGCGCAGGAGGATACCCTGGCGCAGCTTTCGTCGGGCATCCGCAGGGAGTTCCCGGTGACGATGAACCAGAGCGCCATCGAGCAGATGTTCTGATGGACATGGCTGGAGCCGCGGCCATGGACGTCGAGCCGGCTTTCGCCGCGTTCGCCGAGCGGTTCGGCCGCGGCGAGGCGCAGGTGGTGTGGACGACGCTGGTCGCCGACCTGGAGACGCCGGTCGCGGCCATGCTCAAGCTCGGCGAGGGCCGAGCCAACACCTTCCTGCTGGAGTCGGTCGAGGGCGGCGCCGTCCGCGGCCGGTACTCGTTCATCGGCCTCAAGCCCGACCTGATCTGGCGCTGCCACGGCAACCGCGCGGAGATCAGCCGAAGCGGCCCCGACGAAGACCCTGAGTTCCTGCCCTGCCCCGTCAGCGAACGCGACGGCGCGCTGGCGTCGCTGCGCGCCGTCGTCGCCGCCTCGCGGATCGACCTGCCGGAAAGCCTGCCGCCCATGGCCGCGGGCCTGGTCGGCTATCTCGGCTACGACACGGTGCGGCTGATCGAGCGGCTGCCCGACGACAATCCGGACGTGCTCGGCGTCCCCGACGGCATGTTCGTCCGCCCGACGGTGATGTGCGTGTTCGACACCATCGCCGACACGGTGACGATCATCACCCCGGTCCGCCCCGGCGGCCAGGCTGGAGGCGCGGCGGCAGACGAAGCCTACGCGGCGGCGCACGCCAGGCTCGCGGCGACGGTCAGCGACTTCGAGCGCAGCCTCCGACATACGCCGGCATCGGCGAAGGCGGCACCGGTCCCGGCGCTGCCGCAATCGAACCTGCCGCCCGGCGGCTACCAGGACTTCGTCAGGCGGGCGAAGGAATACATTCTCGCCGGCGACATCTTCCAGGTGGTGCCCTCGCAGCGGTTCGCCATGCCCTTCGCGCTGCCGCCGTTTGCCCTCTACCGGGCGCTTCGGCGGCTGAACCCGTCGCCCTTCCTTTTCTATCTCGACTTCGGCGGGTTCGCCGTGGTCGGCTCCAGCCCGGAGATCATGGTCAGGGTGCGGGCCGGCAAGGTCACCATCCGGCCGATCGCCGGAACCCGCCCACGCGGCTCGACGCCGGCGGAGGACGAGGCCCTCGCCGCAGAGCTTCTCGCCGACGAGAAGGAACGCGCCGAGCACCTGATGCTGCTCGACCTCGGCCGCAACGACGTCGGCAGGGTGGCCCAGGTCGGCACGGTGAAGGTCACCGAGCAGATGGTCATCGAGCGCTACTCGCACGTGATGCACATCGTCTCCAACGTCGAGGGCGAGCTCGACCCGAGGCTCGACGCCATCGACGCGCTGATCGCCGGCTTCCCCGCCGGCACCGTCTCCGGGGCGCCGAAGGTCAGGGCGATGGAGATCATCGAGGAGCTGGAGCCGGAGCGGCGCGGCATCTACGGCGGCTGCATCGGCTACATCAGCGCCGGCGGCGAGCTCGACACCTGCATCGCCTTGCGCACCGGCATCGTCAAGGACGGAACCCTCTACGTCCAGGCGGGCGGCGGCATCGTCGCCGACAGCGACCCGGAGGCCGAGCACCAGGAGACCTGCAACAAGGCCCGGGCGCTGATCCGCGCCGCCGAGGAGGCGGTGCGCTACCTCACCTGAGCCGCCTTCCGTATCGGACCATGGAGATCGGTCCGCCGTCGCCGCCCGGGCACGGTTGTGCTAGACTTTTGCCGGTTTGGCGAAAGCAGGGAGGACGCGATGGCATGGACTGGGTCTGCGCCCGTTGACGACCCGGCGTGGCGCTGGACGGTGGACGGGGTCTCGCCCGAGGCGCAGGAGGCGGCCAAGCAGGCCGCGGAACGGGAGAAGCTGCCGCTGGGCGCCTGGATGGAGGCGGCAATCATGCACGCCGTGGAGCGAGGTCTCGACGAGGGGGCGAAGAGCGCGCCTCCCCTCGAGGATCCGCGCCCCCAGCGGCGATACTTCTAGGCCTCGCCAAAGGGGAGATGTGGCGGCGCCAACCCGGCAAGCCGAAGCGGCGCCCGCCACCCTCGTGGGACCTCGCCCGTTCGCGCGCCGGCTACGGCGTGGGATGGGTTCTCGCCTGGTAGCGTGTCGGCGGCCCCAGATCGTCGAAGTCGAACAGCGAGAATGCCCGCTGGCCGTTGAAGTCCAGGATGCGCAGTTCGTCCCTTTCGTGGACGTCCCTGGCGACGGCGGCGAAGTGAGAGCCGTAGCGCTCTTGCGCCAGCTCGATCGGAATTTCATAGGAAATGAATTTCTCGATGCCTTTCGCCGAGAGTTCCTTGAGCAACTCCGGTTCCGTAGACTTCTGCAAGGACGTCATGATCACGATGGGGCCTCCCCCCGTGAGCAGTAGCATTACCTTCATCTTTGGTCCCTTTGCTTTTAGCCGAGCGTCGTTCGAACGTCCGCGCTCATAGCACACCGAACGAACCGGCGCCATCTCCTCGGCGCAGTCGTGCGCGGTCGGCACGCTCGGCTCTTGGGCGCGGTCTCGCGCCCCAGTTCTAGAATTGGTAGCGCCGCAGCACCGACAACGAGGAAATCGCACCGACGAACTGGTTGGTTTTCGGATCGACCACCGGAAGCCTCAGCTTGCCCCCGGCAAGCAGCCTGATCGCGGTTCCCAAGGGCGTGTCCGGATGCATGATCGGCAGATCATGTTCCGCAAACTCGCGAACCTGCCGCCCCAGGTAGGGTGCGATCCGGTCGTCGACGTCGACCACGGTTTCCAGTTCGGCCTCCTCTGCGGTCGGCGACCGGTCTCCCGTATCCGCCAGCAACAGCTTGGCCAACGTGAACGTGGTGATCTCGCCGACGTATTCGTTGCTGGCGTTGATCACGAGCAGCTGCTGGCGATGGTGCTTGATCATGATGGCCATCGCTTCCGCGAGGGTTGCCGTATCAAGAACCGTCGGTGTCGCCCGCACCATATAATGCCGACAGAACATTTCACGTCCTCTCCCAAGTCCATCGCGCCGACGGCGGCAGCTAGAGCGCCCGGAGCTGCGGCGGGCACCATAGGCCGTTCCGCAGGCAGTCGAAAGGGCAAGCAACAGACGCCATACGTCCGGCTTGCACGATCTGGGCCAGCTTGCGGGTGGCGGCAATCCGACCGGCCCGCCGATAAACCCTTGGCAGCCGGGGACCCGGCTCCCCACCTCCTCCACCTCGGCAGCCGTGCCTGCTCGACCCCCCTGTGGACGGTCGACTTGGCACGCGAATTGAAAGCCCGAGGCGCAACGATCCCTCCGTTCCGCGGGAACCGCCTCAGCGGCGAGGGTCGGCTGCAGGATAATCCTCAGCTCTTGGAGGGGTGACTTTATGAATGAAGGCTTGAACCCAGGCCTGCTTGCGGTGGGAACCGCGGGCGTCGGCCTGCTCGCCGCGGCGGCATTGTACGTCTCGGTCATGCGTCAGCCGGCCGGCACCGCCCGGATGAAGGAGATCGGCGACGCGATCCATCTCGGCGCGATGACGTACCTGCGCGAGCAGTACATTCGCATCGCCTTGTTCGTCACCGTCGTCGGCCTGCTGCTGTCGTTCCAGTACGACATGCGGATGACCGCGGCGTTCGTGTTCGGCGCCTTCTCTTCCGCCCTGGCCGGGTTCGTCGGCATGAAGATCGCGACGAAGGCGAACGTCCGGACGACCGCCGCGGCAATGGGCGGCAATATCGCCAACGCCCTCAAGGTCGGTTTCAACGGCGGCGCGGTGATGGGCCTCTCCATCGCTTCCTTCGGGCTTCTCGGGCTCGGGCTGCTCCTCTATCTCGTCAACGGCCTGGAAGGCGTCGAAGTCCTTTGGGGCTTCGCCATGGGCGCGTCCGCGATTGCGTTCTTCGCCCGGGTCGGCGGCGGCATCTTCACCAAGGCGGCCGACGTCGGAGCCGACCTCGTCGGCAAGATCGAAGCCGGAATTCCCGAAGACGACCCGCGCAACCCCGGTGTGATCGCGGACAATGTCGGCGACAACGTCGGCGACGTGGCCGGCATGGGCGCGGACATCTACGAAAGCTATGTCGGCGGCATGGTCGCGACCATGACCATCGCCGCGACCATGGCTGCCGCCGACCTGGCAACCGTCTTGGGCACCGATACCCCGGAGCGCCTCCAGGGGATGGCCTCGTGGTTCGCCGTGACCCTGGTTCCGGGCAGCGAGATTGCCGCTTCGCAGATCATGCTGATGGCGTTGCCGCTGTTCTTGTCCATGGCCGGCCTCATCGGATCGCTGTGCGGGATCTTCGGCCTGCGTTTGTTCGACAAGATGGGGCCGGAACGGGCGCTGGCCGCCGCGGACATGAGCACCGCCGCCATCTTCCTGGTGCTGACCTTCCTGATCGTCATCGGGCTGGGCTACGGCTGGGGAATTCTCTTCGCGATCATCGCCGGGAACATCGCGGGCGTGCTGATCGGCCGGGTGACGGCGTTCTACACCGGCTCGCGGCCCGTCCTTCGCATCGCCATCGCCTCCAAGACGGGGGCCGCCACCAACATCATCACCGGCCTTGCCGTGGGCTTCCAGTCCTGCGCCGTGCCGCTGTTGTTGATCGCCACGGCGACGCTGATCGCCAATCAGGCGGCCGGCCTCTACGGCATCGCCATCGCCGCCGTGGGCATGCTGGCGACCGCCGGAATGACGATGACCATCGACGCCAGCGGGCCGATCTCCGACAACGCCGGCGGTATCGCCGAGATGGCGGAGCTCCCCGAGGAGGTTCGCAAGATCACCGACGAGCTGGACTCGATCGGCAACACCACCGCTGCGACCGGCAAGGGCTTTGCCATCGGCTCGGCGGCGCTGACCGCTCTTGCCCTGTTCGTCGCCTTCAAGCAGGCCGTTCAGCTCAACTCGGACGACACGATCGTCATGGACATCACCGATCCCAGGGTGGTGGTCGGCGCCTTTCTCGGCGTCATCGTCGTCGTGTTGGCGGCATCCATGACCATGAGTTCGGTCGGCAAGGCGGCGATCGAGATGGTGAACGAGATCCGCCGTCAGTTCCGGGAGATCCCCGGGCTGCTTCAGGGCATGGCCAAGCCCGACACCGAGAAGTGCGTGGCGATCTCGACGAACGCAGCCCTGCGCGAGATGGTCGCGCCGGGGATCATGGCGATGGCAGCGCCGGTGATCGTCGGCTTCTTCATCGGCCCGGAGGCGCTGGGCGGGATGCTCATCGGCTCGCTTCTCGTCGGCGTCGTGCTGGCCCTGTTCATGGCCAACACCGGTGGCGCCTGGGACAACGCGAAGAAGATGATCGAGAGCGGGCAGCTCCCCGGCGAGCGGAAGGGCGGAGATGCTCATGCCGCCGCGGTCATCGGCGACACCGTCGGCGATCCGTTCAAGGACACGTCGGGGCCGGCGATGAACATTCTCGTGAAGTTGCTGTCGATCGTGTCGCTGATCATCGTCCCCTTCATCACCTGACGAAAGGGGCACGACGCGGCCTGCCGGGAGTGGGCACGCCTACTCTCGGCGCAGGCGCTGGAGCAGGCCGCCGGTCGACGGCGTCGGGTTGTCGCCCCGGCGCTCGATGCGGCGGTCGATGCTGTCACGCTGCCCCTGCAGCGTCCGCCGCTCCAGTTCGAGGCGATTGCGGGCCCCGCGCGTCTCCGAGGGCCGCGGTGCCGGCGTCGCCTCGTCCGGGTCGAGCCGGCTGCGGCCCACGGGTGCGCGGCCGAGGTCCTCCTGCTTGCGCTCGATGGTGCCGAGGCGGCCGTCGATCTGCTGGCGCTGGATCTCGAGCGGCGCCGGCCCGGTGGCGTCGTCCTCGCCAAGGGCGGCGGGAACCGGCATCGCCACGAGGAGCGCCAGCGCCGCCGCCGCGGCGGCGCTCCGGAGGCGCGCTTGACGCTGGCCGGGGCCGCGGTCATTGTCAGCGCCCGGCGCCGAGGGGGCGCAGGGGAAGACGGGACGCCCGCTGCCGATGCTTCTGCTCATCGATAACTACGACAGTTTCACCTACAACCTTTACCATTATCTCGGCATGCTCGGCGCCGGCGTCGAGGTCCGCCGTAACGACGCCTTGAGCGCGGCTGAGGCGCTGGCGATGAAGCCCGAGGCCATCGTGATCTCGCCGGGACCCTGCGATCCGGATCGGGCCGGCATCTGCCTAGACCTCATCGACCAGGCTGCCGGGACGGTCCCGATCCTGGGCGTCTGCCTCGGCCATCAGAGCATCGGCCAGGCCTTCGGCGGCCAGGTGGTGCGCGCGCCGGTGCCGATGCACGGCAAGGTCAGCCGGATCAGCCATGTCGGCCGGGGCATCTTCGAAGGCCTTCCCTCGCCGTTTACCGCCACCCGCTATCATTCGCTGATGGTTGTGCGCGAAAGCCTGCCGGCCTGCCTCGCCGCCACCGCCGAGAGCGAAGACGGGGTGATCCAGGGGCTGGAGCACCGGACGCTGCCGATCTGGGGCGTGCAGTTCCACCCGGAAAGCATCGCCACCGAGCACGGCCACCGACTGCTCGGCAACTTCCTTGCTCTCGCCCGGGGCGAGCGGGTGGCGGCGTGAGCGGCGCCCTTGCCGACATGAAGGCGCTGCTCGGCCGCGTGGCCACGGGCGCGACGCTGACGACGCCGGAGGCCGAGCGCGCCTTCGAGATCATGATGTCCGGTGACGCCACGCCGGCCCAGATCGGCGGCTTCCTGATGGCGCTTCGGGTCCGCGGCGAGACCGTGGACGAGATCATCGGCGCGGTGCGGGTGATGCGGGCGAAGGCGGTGCCGGTTTCGGCGCCGGCCGACGCCATCGACATCGTCGGCACCGGCGGCGACGCCGCCGGCACCTTCAACATTTCCACCGGCGCGGCCCTGGTGGTCGCCGGCGCCGGCGTGCCGGTGGCCAAGCACGGCAACCGGGCGCTGTCGTCGCGCTGCGGCTCTGCGGACGTGCTCGCGGCCCTCGGGGTGAACATCGACGCCGAACCGCGCGTGGTCGAGCGGGCGATCGCCGAGGCGAAGATCGGTTTCATGATGGCCCCGCGCCACCACAGCGCCATGCGCCACGTCGCCGGCCCCCGCGTCGAGCTGGGCTTGCGGACGATCTTCAACATCCTCGGCCCCATGTCCAACCCGGCTGGGGTTGCGCGGCAGTTCACCGGCGTCTTCGACCGCCGCTGGATCGAGCCCATGGCCGAGGTCCTCGGCGCGCTGGGCAGCCGGCGGGCCTGGGTGGTCCATGGCTCGGACGGCCTCGACGAGCTCACCACCACGGGCCCCTCGTTCGTCGCCGAGCTGAAGGACGGCGCGGTGCGCACCTTCGAGGTGTCGCCGCAGGATGCCGGCTTGCCCGCGGCGCGGCCCGAGGACCTGAAGGGCGGCGATGCCGAAACCAATGCCGCGGCAATGCGGGCGATGGTCGGCGGCGAGCGCGGCCCGTTCCGCGACGCGGTGATCTTCAATGCCGCCGCCGCCCTGGTGGTCGCCGGCAAGGCGCAAGGCCTCGCCGAGGGCGCGGAGCTTGCGGCGCGCTCGATCGACGGCGGCGGCGCCAGGGCGGCGCTGGCGCGCCTGGTTGCCATAACCCAAGGGCAGAGCCCGGGTGAATGAGGCCATGACGGCTCGGGCGCGGAACATCCTCGAGGAGATCTGCGCCACGAAGCGCGAGCACGTCCGGCGCTGCAAGCGCGAGCGGCCGCTGTCCTCCCTCGACGCCGAGGCGAAGACGGCCGGCGCGCCGCGGGGCTTCGCCCGGGCGCTGGCCGGCGCCACCGAGACCGGCGGCTACGGTCTCATCTGCGAGATCAAGCGAGCCTCGCCGTCGAAGGGGCTGATCCGCGCCGACTTCGAGCCGGCGTCCTTGGCCCGCGCCTATGCCGAAGGCGGCGCGGCCTGTCTTTCGGTCCTGACCGACGCCGAGTATTTCCAGGGCGCCCCGGAGCACCTCGCCTCGGCCCGCGCCGCCGTGTCGCTGCCGGTGCTGCGCAAGGACTTCATGGTCGACCCCTACCAGATCGTCGAGGCGCGGGCGATGGGTGCGGACTGCGTGCTCGTCATCCTCGCCGCCGTGGACGACGGGCTCGCCCAGGAGCTCGCCTCCACTGCCGCCGAGTTGGGCATGGACGTGCTATGCGAGGTCCACGCCCGCGGCGAGCTCGACCGGGCGCTGGCCTTCGAGAGCGCGCTGATCGGCATCAACAACCGCGACCTGAAGACGCTGCACGTCGATCTTGCGACCACCGAGGCGCTGGCCGCGAAAGTTCCCGAAGGCCGCTTGGTCGTGGGCGAAAGCGGCATTGCCCGGCCGGCGGACCTCGCCCGGCTCGGCAAGGTCGGGGTGCGCTGCTTCCTCGTCGGCGAGGCGCTGATGCGCCAGGCGGACGTGGCGGCGGCGACGCGCGCGCTGCTCGCCCCCGCTCCCGCCGCTCCGGTTGCGCCCGGCTGAGGTCCGAGCCGGCGGCGCCCGCAACGGTCGATCGTGCGGCCGTGTTCGGAGGACCGGATCAGACCTCACGGCGCGATCGCCCTGTTGTCTGCGCGGCCAGCGGAGTTCTTTCTCTGTTCTGCCCGCCCGGCGAAAAAGTCGGTTGACGCTGCCTGAGAACCAAACTAGAACGCTTGATGCGCGTTTTAGTTTTGTTCGGCAGCCACCGTGGATCTCGATGTTCATGAGGCGAAGAGTCGGCAAGGCCTGCGCGGGGCGGCAGGTGACGCTCGTCTGGTGGCAGCGGGTCATCCGTAACCGGGACAACAGAGAATGCTGACCAAAAAGCAATACGACCTCTTGCTGTTCATTGACCGGCGACTGAAGGAAGACGGGGTCGCGCCGTCGTTCGATGAGATGAAGGATGCTCTTGGTCTTCGCTCCAAGTCGGGAATACACCGGCTGATGACCGGGCTCGAGGAGCGCGGGTTCATCCGCCGGCTTCCCCATCGGGCGCGGGCGCTGGAAGTGGTGAGGCTTCCGGACAACATGGCGTCCGGGCAGGGCCCCGGGCCGCAGCGGCGCGCCGGCGAGACCTTCGCGCCGACGGTCATCAAGGGCGACTTCCGCCTGGCGGGGGTGCCGACCGCGCCGGCGCCCCGGACTGCGACCGCGGCCGCGGGCGTGACCCAGATCCCGCTCTACGGCAAGATCGCCGCGGGCACGCCCATCGCCGCCCTTCGCGACAACAGCCGCACGGTCGACGTTCCGGCGATGCTGATGGGCAGCGGCGGCGACCACTACGCGCTGGAAGTCGCCGGCGACTCGATGATCGAGGCCGGGATTCACGACGGCGACACGGTCATCATCCAGCGGAGCGACTCGGCAGACAGCGGCACCATCGTCGTCGCCCTGGTCGACAACGAGGAGGTGACCCTGAAGCGGCTTCGCCGCCGCGGCCAGTCGATCGCCCTGGAGCCCGCCAACCCCGCCTACGAGACGCGGATCTGCGGCCCCGACCAGGTGACGGTGCAGGGCCGGCTGGTCGGGCTGATCCGCCGCTACTGAGGCCCGCGCTCAACGGAACGCCTGCTGCGTCGTCCCCGTCTCCCGGCTACGGCGGTCGCGCGGCTTGGGCCGGATCACCCATGGCCGGTTCCCGCGCAGGCCGTTGACGGAGAGAACGCGCACCCCCTCGTCGCCGAGCCAGATCGCGTGTGCCCCCTCCTGCCACAGGTCGAACCGGTCGACCACGGCGAGCGGCCGCGGGCAGGCGCCGCGCAGCGGCACCAGGCTGACCAGCACGTCCGCCCGCCGGCAGTCGTCCTGCATCGCCTCCGGCCGCCGCATCAACGCCACCGTCTTGCCGTTCGCCTGGAACACGCAGCCCAGGCCGTCGCAGCGCATCGGCTCTTCCATCGATCCCTCCCCGGCGGGAGGCGGCCATGGCGCCGGCTGGCCGAGGCCCGCTTGCTGCAGCCAGCTCGCCTGCTCGAGCCGGGCCGCCCGGCTCGGCGACAGCGCCAGTCCCCCGTCCGCCGTGCGCACGCCGATGACCTTCGCCTCGGCGTCGATGAGGATGTCGGGCGGCGCGGACAGCGCGATGCTGCCCATGCCGGCAAGGAGCGCCGCCATCCCGGCGAAACGCCAGCGGCCGCGCCACAGGCAGAGCCAGAGGCCGCCGAGGGTGAGCCCGATGAGCCCCGCAAGCGGCATGGCCGGCAGCGGCACCACCGCGGCCGGCCAGGAGGCCACCTGCTCAGCGACGCGAACGACCACCGCCACCCCCCATCCCATCGCCGTCAGGAACGGCCCGGCAAGGCCGAACGGCATGGCCAGAAGGGCGCCTACACCGAACGGCATGATCCATAAGGCGGTGAGCGGCACGGCGACGAGGTTCGCCGGCAGGCTGTGCACCGCGAAGCGCTGGAAGTGGAAGATGGCGTAAGGCGCGGTCGCCGCCGTCGCCACCACCGTCGTCAGCGCGACCAGCCCCACGTAGACGAGACAGCGCCCGAGCATGCCGTCGGCAAGCCTGTACACCCGCCTCTGGTAGAGGGCGTCGAAGGCAGCGATGAGCGCAACCACCGCCGCGAACGACATCTGGAAGCTGGCGCCGAGCAGGCTCTCGGGTTGGGCCAGCAGCACCGCGGTGGCGGCAATGGCGACGAGGCGCATGGAGATGGCCTTGCGGTCGCAGATCACCCCGAGAAAGACCACCGCGACCATGAGGAAGGCGCGCTGGCTGGGGATGGTCGCGTCCGACAGCAGGGTGTAGCCGCCGGCGCCCACCACGGCGATGCCGGCCGCCCATTTCTGGATCGGCCAGCCGAGGGCCAGGCGGGGGACCAGGCACAGGCCAAGCCGCACGGTGCCGTACAGGAACCCGGCGACAAGGCCGATGTGCAGGCCCGAGATCGAGAGCAGGTGCGCGAGCCCGGAGTCGCGGATTGCGGCCATCACCGGGGCCGGGATCGCCGCTCGCTCCCCGGTCAACAGCGCCGAGGTCACCGACGCCTCGGGCGCCGGCACTGTGGCGTGGATGATGCCGTCGGCTTGGGCCCGCAGGCCGGAGAGCCAGACGTCCAGCTGCCGCGGCTCGCGGGAAAGGACTTCCGCCTGGCCGATGGCGAAGCCGGTGGCGCCGAGGCGGGCGAAGAAGGCCTGGCGCTGGAAATCGAAGGCGCCGGGCGCGGTGGGCGGAGACGGCGGCGACAGCACGCCATAGATGCGGATGCGATCGCCGGGGGCAAGCTCCGGCTGCTTGCCGTTCAGCCGCAGCCGCACCCGCGCCGGCAGTTCCTCGGGCCGGAGCCGGTCGATCTCGAGCGCGTCCAGGGTCACCCGCCTGCCCTTCCCCAGCCGCTCCAGCTTGACGATCCGCCCGAAGATCGGCGTGGGCCCCACCCGTTCCTGCACCGCGGGCGCCGCCACCGCGGCGGTTCGCGCCTGCGCCGCGGCAAAGCCGGCGAGGGTGGCGGCGGCAAGCAGCAGGCCCAGGTAGCCGGCAGAGCCGGCGGCGCGGCGAAAGACGATGCAGCCGAGGGAAGCTGCGCCGAGGGCGGCGGGACCAAGCCACGGCAGCGGTTCGAACGGCAGGGAGAAGTAAATCCCGATGCCGATCCCGATCAGCACCGGCAGCCAGAGGATCCAGCGGTCGTGCTCGGCGGCGAACGCAGCGGCCGTCCGGGCAACGAGCGCGGCGCCACCCGCGCGGAGGATGCCTGCCGCCTCTGTCGGACGAAACACCCCCATAAGGGTAAATTAGCAGAATGGCCCGCCGATGGGAACTGGGCTCCGCAGCCCACGTAAGCGAGGCTACTTCTGCTGGATCAGGACGACGCCCGCCAGCAGCAGCACCGCGCCGAACAGCCGCCACGGGTTCAGCGGCACCTGCGTCACCTCCAGCCAGCCGAGGCTGTCGAGGATCAGCGCGCCGATGAGCTGGCCGGCGATGACCGCGGCGAAGGTGACGGCGGCGCCCACCCGCGGCACGGCGACCACCGAGATGGTGACGAAGGCGGCGCCGATGGCGCCGCCGAAGTAGGCCCACCACGGCGCCTCGCCGAGCCCGGTGAGCCGAAGCCGGCCGAACAGCCCCGAGGCGAGAAAGGCCATGAGCAGAACCAGGCCGACGATGAAATTGACCAGCGCCCCGCCGATGGGCGAGGCCAGCGCCGCACCCATCTTCGCGTTCATCGCCGCCTGCACCGCCAGGCCGATGCCTATGGCGAGGATCAGGGCGACGAAGGCCGGATGCCCCACCGGCGGCCCGGCTCAGGAGGCGGCCGCGGCGTCGACCTCGGGCTCGGGCGCCGCCGGCATCCTCGCCAGCATCGCTTCCGCCTCGCCCAGGTGCCAGGCGACCGCGTCCAGGTCCTCGTGCGCCTTGTAGACCCAGGCCTCGCCCCAATAGAAGTTGCAGCTGGTCTCGGCGCGAAGCAGGTGCCAGTGCGCCTGCCCCACCACCCGGGCGAGCTCGCCGTCGCCGCCGCCCCGGAGCTTCGCCGCGTCGGCCACCGCGTGGTAGCGGGCGCTGAGCTCGTGCACCCGGCCCATGGCGCCGCGCTGGCTCTCCGAGCCCATCCACTGGTGGAAGTTCCAGCCGTGGTGCTCGTCGGTGTTCCAGGCGCCGCGGCGCACCGTCACCCGCCCGTGGGCGCCGAAGCGGTCGAGGTAGTCGTTGATGAAGGTGGGGCGGATCGGCGAGTTGCCGGCGCGGATCTCGTCCAGCATCGTCCGGTAGAAGTAGGTCCAGAAGTTGGCCTGCGGGTTGACGTTGCGGAACCAGCCGCCGTTGTCGCCGTCGGTCGCAGTTGCGACCAGCGGCGGGAAGTCGCACCAGCGGGTCCGCTCGGCGAGCTCGTGGGCGAACCAGCCGTACTCCATCCCTGAGAGCTGGGCGTTGGAGAGGTCGCGGTCGCGCACCACGATGACGATCTCCTCGCCCTCGTACTCGCAGAGGTGCGGCCGGTAGCGCAGCTCCTGCCAGCTCATCTCGTCCACCGGGTCGACGTATTCGGAATCGACCATCACATAGCGGTAGCCGGCCCGCTTCAGGTGCGGGATCAGCGCCATGTCGAAGCCCATCTCCGGCGGCCAGAAGCCGGGGAAGTGGCTGCGCCAGAAGACGTGGCGGCCGATCTGTTGCCAGCGGGCGATCTGCTCGTCCCAGTCGGCCTGGGGGATCAGCGCCAGGACCGGGTGGTAGTAGCCCGTCCCCAGGATCTCGAAGATCTTCTGGTTCTGCAGCGCCCAGAGGACGCTGCCGCAGTCGACCGCGCCATAGACCTTGCGCTGGAACTCGGGATGGGAGAGCGACTCCAGCAGCGAGCCCGACATCGACAGATGCACCCGGGCCACGTCCTCGTAAGGCCAAAGCGTCCGCGGCATCCGGTCGAGGGCGAAGAGGATCTCCTTCACCTCCCAGTCGTTGGTGTCCAGCAGGCTGTCGAGGTTGCTCGGCGGCTGGTGCAGGTTGAGCACCAGCGCGTGGAAGATCTCCGTCATCGCCCCTCCCTGGGTCTGGCTCCGGCGCTTGTGTTCGCTGCCGCAGCAAAACGCTACCGCGCCGGGCGGGCGCCGGCAACAGCCGTGTTGACCCGACGCCACCCGTCATCGCCGCACGTGTTGCGGCGATCCAGGGCTTCGTGGACCACCGGGACGAGCCCGGTGGTGACATGGAGGAGGAGGAGGAGGAGGCGGCGCCGCAGAACCACACCCTCCCGTCATCGCCGTGCTTGTCACACGACTGTCCGGTTGGTTTTCATGACAACTTGAGAGCCAGTTGGTTTGGGTTGGGGGTTGGCGGTGGTTCGGGCTGCAGCAGGCGGTCGATCCGGCGGCGCTGCATCAGGTTGGCGCGGATCAAT
>JAXMOZ010000030.1:0-36073 GCA_034382075.1 Rhodospirillales bacterium | reverse complement strand
GAGCCGGAGCCGGTGGCGAACACGCCGAGGCAGGCGCCTCCGGCGAGAAGGTGGTCGACGCCGAGTTCGAGGAGGTCGATCCCGAGAAGAAGGCCAGCTGATCCGGCTCTGGCCGGTGCAGCCGAGCGAACCCGACCCGCCGCCGGCGCGTGAAAACGCCGCGGCGGGCTTTTCGTTTGTGTGGGATCGATAATGGCGAAAGAAGATTACTACAGCGCCTTGGGCGTCGAGCGGAACGCCTCCAAGGACGATATCAAGAAGGCCTTTCGCAAGCAGGCGATGAAGTACCACCCGGACCGCAACCCCGGTGACCACGAGGCCGAGCGGCGGTTCAAGGAGGTGAACGAGGCCTACGAGGTTCTCCAGGACGACCAGAAGCGGAGCGCCTACGACCGGTTCGGCCACGCCGCGTTCGAGCAGGGCGGCGGCCCCGGGGCGGGCGGCTTCGGCGGCGCCGGTTTCGCCGACATTTTCGAGGAGATGTTCGGCGAGTTCATGAGCGGCGGCCGCCGCGGCGGACGGGCCGCCGGCCGCGGCTCGGACCTGCGCTTCGACCTGCAAGTCTCGCTCGAGGAGGCGTTCCGCGGCAAGAAGCAGTCGGTCGACATCCCCTCGGTCGCCGGCTGCGACGCCTGCGGCGGCAGCGGCAGCGCCGGCGGGGCGGCTCCGGAAAACTGCTCGACCTGCCGTGGCACCGGGCGGATCCGCAGCCAGTCGGGGTTTTTCACCGTCGAGCGCACCTGCCCCACCTGTGGCGGCACCGCCCAGGTGATCAAGGATCCCTGCCGCTCGTGCGGCGGCTCCGGCCGGCTGCGCAAACAGAAGACCCTGCAGGTGACGATCCCCGCCGGCGTCGAGGACGGCACCCGCATCCGGCTGGCGGGCGAGGGCGAGGCGGGCCTGCGCGGGGGCCCAGCCGGCGACCTCTACATCTTCGTCTCGGTGGCGGCGCACCGGATCTTTCAGCGCGACGGCGCCAACATCTTCTGCCGGATGCCGATCCCGATGACCACCGCCTCGCTCGGCGGCAGCGTCGAGGTGCCGACCATCGACGGCCAGCGGGCGCGGATCAACATTCCCCCGGGCACCCAAACCGGAGAGCAGTTCCGCCTCCGCGGCAAGGGCATGTCGGTTTTGCGCTCCCAGGCCCGCGGCGACATGTTCGTCGAGGCCTTCGTCGAGACGCCGGTGCGCCTGAGCGAAAAGCAGCGCAAGCTGCTCGAGGAGTTCGAGGCGAGCGGCACCAGCGAGAAGCAGAGCCCGGAGTCCCACGGCTTCTTCGCCAAGGTCAAGGAGCTGTGGGACGACCTCAAGGAATAGCCGGTCCGCTCCCAGGGGAGGCCACTCACGATGAACATCGGCATCGCCGGCTGCGCCGGCCGGATGGGGCGGATGCTGGCCGCGACCGTCCTCGAGACGCCGGGCGCCAGGCTCGCGGGCGGCAGCGAACGCCCCGATCACGAGGCCGTGGGCGCCGATCTCGGCCAGCTCGCCGGCGCGGCGGCGACGGGGGCGCGGATCGACGGCGATCCCGCGCGGATGTTCGCCGCTGCCGACGTGGTCATCGACTTCACCACGCCGGAGCTGATCCTCAGCCACGTCGGCCTGGCGCTCGACCACGGCACCGCCCTGGTTGTCGGCACCACCGGGCTGAAGCCCGAGCACGAGGCGGCGCTCGGGCGAGCTGCGGCAAAGGTCGCGGTCGTTCAGGCGGCGAACATGAGCGTCGGCGTCAACCTGCTGCTCGGCCTCGCCCGTCAGGTCTCGGCCATTCTCGACGACGGCTTCGACATCGAGATCGTCGAGATGCACCACCGCCACAAGGTCGATGCGCCCTCCGGCACTGCTCTGGCGCTGGGCAAGGCTGCGGCCGAGGGTCGTGGCGTGGCCCTGGACGACGTGGCGGTGCGGGCCCGTGACGGCATCGTCGGGCCGAGGCCAAAGGGGCAGATCGGCTTCGCCACGCTGCGCGGCGGCGACGTCGTCGGCGAGCACACGGTGATTTTCGCAGGCGAGGGCGAGCGGATCGAGCTCACCCACAAGGCCTCGTCGCGGGCGATCTTCGCGCGCGGCGCCGTCCGGGCCGCGCTGTGGACCGAGCGGCGGGCTCCCGGCCGCTACTCCATGCGCGACGTTCTCGGGCTTACGGGGTAGCCGCGGGCTCGGGCTCGGCAACCGCCGAATTCGTCAGCCGAGCCAGCTCGCGCCTTAGCGTCCGCGCCAGCGCCATGCGTTCCTCCGGCAGAAGGAAGCTGCCGATGAACAGCGACCTGCCGTGGGAGCGGAGCTCCAGCCGCGGACCTTTGGGCCCGATCACGTCGGTGTTGACCTGAAGCCACTGCGGCGGAAAGGTGAAGACGGTCTGCTTGCCCCAGTGGTCGACCCGGCGAACGGTCAGCGCCAGTGAGGTGAGGTTAATGGCCTCCTCGGCGCTGGCGGCCTTGTTGTTGAGCGCGAAGGCGCCGGCGAGGAGGGCAATCTCCAGGCCCAGGAACGGCACGACCGGCCAGGCGCCGGCGATGACGAAGACGGTGCCGACGACCGCCCACACCCCGGCGACCAGCAGCATCAGCGTCCGCGTCCCGGCATTGCCGGCGCTGCGGTGCGGCTTGATGATGGCGCTATAGACGACGGGCGCTCCGGCGGCAGGGGTCATGCTGGTCCGGACGTGAGAAGGAAAACGAGAATGAGTGTAACGAACGCGTTCGCCGCCGCCAAGCGCCGCCTCGGCGAGGCGCGGGGGCAGCGGTATGGCTGAGCCGAGCGCCCGTATGGGCGAGGCCGACGTCGACGCGTTCTTTGCGAGGCTCGCCGCGGCAAACCCGGAGCCGAGGAGCGAGCTGGTCTACCTCGACCCGTACACGCTGCTCGTGGCTGTGGTCCTGTCCGCCCAGGCCACCGACGTCGGCGTCAACAAGGCGACCGAGCGGCTGTTTCGGATTGCGGACACGCCGCAGAAGATGCTGGACCTGGGCGAGGAGGAGTTGCGGGAGGCCATCAAGACCATCGGCCTGTTCAACACCAAGGCCAAGAACGTCATCGCGCTCAGCCGGGCGCTGGTCGAGCGCCACGGCGGCGCCGTACCGCATGACCGGGCCGCGCTCGAGGCGCTGCCGGGAGTGGGCCGCAAGACCGCCAACGTCGTCCTCAACGTCGCCTTCGACGAGCTTACGATCGCGGTCGACACCCACGTGTTCCGGGTTGCCAACCGAACCGGGGTGGCCCCCGGAAAGACCCCGGCCGCGGTCGAGGAGGAACTGCTGCGGCGAACGCCCGAGCGCTGGCTGCGCCATGCCCACCACTGGCTGATCCTGCACGGCCGCTATGTCTGCAAGGCGCGTACGCCGCTCTGCGCGACCTGCATCGTCGCCGACCTCTGCCAGTATGAAGCGAAGACGACGGTGACTGGGGTGACTGCGGTGCCAGCGCCGCCAGCGCCGCCCGGGTCCGGGGCCTGAGCGCTACCCCGCGGCCGCGCCGTAAAGCGGCACGACTGCACCGGTGCGCGGGCTGGGTCCGCGCGGCCACTCGATCAATGGCACCACCATCAGCGGCAGCGGCCCGACCGACAGCCTGCGGTCGTGCAGGCTGACCGGCACGCTCAGGCTCGGCCGGCCGCTGTCGCCCGGCCGGCTGAGGAGCGAAAGGGCAAGCCTGGCTTTTGCCGCCGCCTGCTCGTCGATGAGGCCGCGCCCGGCCAGCGCCGAGAGGGCCTGCTGGACCCCCTCGAGCCTGACCGTGAAGGTGCCCACCGGCTGCATGTCGGCGTCGAGCGAGGCGGTTCCCGAGCCATCCACGACCAGCGGCCCATAGCGCACGTCGAGGTGGCTCACCTCCGCCGTTCCGCCGGAGTCCCGCCAGCGGCCGAGGGCGGCGGGCAAATCGCTTGCGGGGGTAAAGGCGCCGGCCACCTTCGCCTGCGCGCGGAGGTGGCTCACCACCTCCCCCAACGGCAGGTCGAACTGCCGCGGCAGCCGGATCCCGGCGGCCTCGATCGCGACCGCGTAGGCCGCATCGGCCGCGGCGACGGAAGGACGCTCGCCGGTCTCGGCGGTGGCGCGAAGATCGCCGATCTCGAGGGCGTCTCCCGGCTCGTCCGCGGCCATCGTCAGGTTGCGGACCGTCAAGGCGCCGCCTCCCGGCCCCGAGCCGCCGCGGAGCGAAAGCGTCAGTTCCTCGGCGACGCCGCGATAGGTCCTGAGCTTGCCGTCGATGTTGATGGAGACGATGTCGTCGCCGACCAGGCGCACGGCCACGGTATCGGGCCGGAACGGGTCCAGCTCGATCACGGCCTTCCGCCCCACCCATGACCAACTCAACGCCCGGCCGTCGGGGGCGGCGATCGTCGGCGCTTTCACCGTCACTCTTGCGGTCGTAGGAAAGCCGCCGACCGCGATCCGGCTATAGGCAACCCGATAGCCCTCGGCCTGGCGCGCAGCCATCCAGTCGAGAACGCCGGCGCGAAGCTGCAGCGCCGTCAGCCCCCACCAGGCCATGTAGGCAAGCAGCAGCAGCGCCAGGATGGCAGCAACGACACTCGCCATCCTCTGCAAGGAGCTCAAGGACGGCGCGTCTCCATCGGCCGCGTCGATCACCGCCTGGGCGTCTTGCGCATCGAGCGGCGCGCTGCGATTCATGAGGGCACCCGGTCTTGGACTCCGCTCTGCCACAATTTGTCCATTTATAGGCGGATATGGGGACAGATGCGACCGTTCGGCATAGGCCGCTGGTGAAATAGGACATAGCGATGGGAATGGCCGGCCCGCCTCCGGGAGAGACCACCCCGCCCAGCGGCGCAAGCTCGAGGTGGGTCGCGCTGATGCCGACGGCGTTCGTCGTGCTCTGGAGCACCGGCTTCATCGGCGCGAAGCTGGGCCTCCCCCATGCCGAGCCGTTCACCTTCCTGTTGCTCCGCTTCCTCTGCGTCTCGGCGATCTTGACCGCGGCGGCCTTCGCCATTGGCGCTCCATGGCCCAGCGAGCCGAGGCAGATCGGCCGCACGGTCGCCGCCGGGCTGATGATCCACGGGCTCTACCTGGGCGGCGTCTTCTCCGCCATCGCCCACGGCGTCCCAGCCGGCATCACCGCGCTGATCGTCGGTCTGCAGCCGTTGCTCACCGCGGCCGTCTCCCCGGTCTATCTCGGCGAGCGCATCACCGCCCGCCAATGGTGGGGCCTCGGCCTGGGTTTTGCCGGGGTGGTGCTGGTGGTCATCGACAAGCTCGGCATGGGCGGCGGCGACGTCGCCGGCACGGCGTGGGCCTTGGCGGCGCTGCTCGGGATCACCGCCGGCACCCTCTATCAGAAGCGCCACGGCGCCAGCATGCACCTCTGCACCGGCTCGGCGCTGCAATTCGCCGCCTGCGCCGTGGTCTACCTGCCCATCGCCCTGATCTTCGAGACCATGCGGGTGGACTGGGCGGGAGAGTTCGTCTTCGCCCTCGCCTGGCTCACGGTGGTGCTGTCCATCGGCGCCATCAGCCTGCTGCATCTGCTGATCCGCAGGGGGGCTGCGGCGCGCATCGCCTCGCTGTTCTACCTGACGCCGGCGGTCACCGCCGCCTTCGCCTGGCTCCTGTTCGGCGAGACGCTGGGTCCGGCGGCGATCGCCGGGATGGTGCTTGCCGGCGCCGGCGTCGCCATGGTCAGCCGGACGTGACCCTCGGGCACAGCCTGGCCGAGTTCGTCGCCGCCGGCCGGGCCGGCGCTCTGGACGCGGCGGCCGGCGAGCTCTGGGTCTTCGCCTATGGCTCGCTGATGTGGGAGCCGAACTTCCCCTGCGCCGAGGTCCGCCCGGCGCTGCTGCGCGGCTATCACCGCGCCTTGTGCATTCTCTCCATCCGCAACCGCGGCACGCAGGCCCGCCCCGGCTGGTGCTCGGCCTTGCCCGCGGCGGCTCCTGCGCCGGGATGGCGCTGAGGGTGGCGCCGGAGCATCGCGAGGCGACGCTCGCCTACCTCGAAGACCGGGAGATGGCGACAATGGCCTACCGGCCGAAGCTGCTGCCGGTGCGCCTCGACGGTGGCCGGAGCGTGCCCGCCCTGGCCTTCGTCGCCGACCCCGGCCATCGCCAGTACGTCGGCGACCTGCCGGCGGAACGGGCGGCGGCGCTGGTCCGGCAGGGCCGCGGCAGCTACGGCACCTCGCTGGACTACCTGCGCAACGCCGTCGCCCACCTCGACGCCATCGGCATCGCCGACGGCCCGCTGCACCGGGTCCTGGCGCTCGCGGCGCAGGAGGGCACAACTGAATGCAAGGCAGATCACGGAGGCGAGAGATGACCAGCGAGCCCGCGCGACACCCTGTGCTTGCCGGCGGCTGCCAGTGCGGCGCCGTCCGCTACGCGCTCTACGCGCCGCCGGAAGGCACGCACCTCTGCCACTGCCGGATGTGCCAGAAGGCGATGGGCGCCCCGTTCGCGCCGCTGGCGCCGGTGCGGCGCACCGATTTCGCCTGGACGCGGGGACAGCCGGCCAGCTTCCACAGCTCCTCGGTGGCGGTGCGCAGCTTCTGCGCCGCCTGCGGCACGCCGCTGGCCTTCGCCTACCCCACGTCCGACTGGATCGACGTCACCATCGGCAGCCTGGACGAGCCGGCCAAGGCGCCGCCCGGCAAGCACTACGGCATAGAGAACCGCGTCGCCTGGTTCGACACGATCCTCGGCCTGCCCGGCGAGGCGACGGAGAACAGCATGGACCCAGGGCTGCAGCGCGACCTGGTCAACTTCCAGCACCCGGACCACGACACCCCGGACGACTGGACACCGCCGCCTCCGGCGTAGCCAGCCGCCGCCGCGGCCTCCGGTAGCCGCGCGGCTCCGCCCCGACACCGTTAACCCAGCTTCTCCCGAAGGAACACCTCGGCGTCCTGCGGCGCGCGAGCGCCGCCACCCGCGCGTGCAGCGGGCGAAACGCGTTTGCGTCCTCCTGACAGGAATGTGTCGGGACGCCACAGGATTACAACAATAAACACCACAACATCACCATACTCCAATGCGAGCGTCTGCACAGATCAGCTCTCATCTCCAATCGTTGACCTAGTTCAGTATGCCCTGAATGGCTATGTCATGTTTATTCGAAAGTATAATATGAAATTCATAGTCTATTCTATATGCTGTTAGACAGGATGGAGGCAGTTATGGAAGAGCGAAAGAAAGCCGAATCAATGTCCATGGAGGGCTTGGTCGAGCATGCCTGCCACTTCTCTGCGAATGTTTTTGCCGGCAGACGGGACAAATTCGAGGCCCTTGTGGCAGGACAGCACCCAGAGATCCTCATGATCACGTGCTCAGACTCGCGCATCTTGCCGGAGCTGCTTACGCAGGCCGATGCCGGCGACCTCTTCGTCTTGCGAAATGCTGGCAACATCGTCCCTGCTCACGGCGCGGGATGCGGCGGCGAACAAGCCACGATCGAATACGCTCTCGCGGCCCTTGGCGTTCGTCACGTCATCGTCTGTGGGCATTCGCACTGTGGCGCGATGAAGGGCCTGCTACATCCGGAACTGGTGCAGGGCATGCCGCGGGTTGCGGGTTGGCTTGCCCATGCCGAGGCCGCGCACAGCATTCTCTCCGAGCGCCAGCAAGACCTCGGCGAGGACGAACGCCTGCTCCAGGCGGCAAAAGAGAACGTCGTCGTGCAGATGGCGAACCTGGAAACATACCCGGCCGTCCGCGCCCGCCGCGCGCGGGGCGAGTTACAGATCCACGGCTGGGTTTACCTGATCGAGACCGGCGAGGTGCTGAGCTACGAGCCGCAGAGCGGCGAGTTCGGGCCGCTGTTCTCGCCAAGCCGGCCGGCCGCCACGCGGGCGCGCTCGGCCGACCGCTAAGCCAAGCGATACAGGATGCGGAGGATAATCCATGCGCGTCAAGCTCAGTACGATCGGCGGACGGGCCGATACCGAAACGGGCGGAACCGGCAGCGCAGCGCGACCGAGCCTGGTCGCCATGCTGAAGGATCACGTCGGCCCGGTGCGCAGCAGCTTCTCGGCCGACCTGATGGCCTCCATCGTCGTTTTCCTCATCGCCATGCCGCTGTCCATGGGCATCGCCATCGCCTCGGGCGTGCCTCCGGCGCTCGGCATCGTCGGCGCCATCGTTGGCGGCCTGGTCGTCAGCCTCATCGCCGGCGCCCCGCTCCTGGTCAGCGGCCCCGCGGCGGGGCTCGCGGTGCTGATCTGGGAGCTGGTTCGCGACCACGGCCTGCTGGCGCTCGGGCCGGTGGTGCTGGTCGCCGGCCTCATCCAGATCGCCGCCGGCGGCTTCGGCATGGGCCTATGGTTTCGCGCCGTCTCGCCCGCGGTGATCCACGGGATGCTGGCGGGGATCGGCGTCTCCATCGTCGCCAACCAGCTCTACATCATGATGGACGGCAGTCCGCTGGGGAACGGCCTGAAGAACCTGATGATCTTCCCGGGCGAGCTGGAGCGCCTCGGCGAGGCCGTGATGTCGGTGCCGGCGAGCCAGTGGCTGCAGCCGATCAACGGCTCGGCCAGCCACCTCGCCGTCGGCATCGGCATCCTCAGCATGGTCCTGGCCCTGCTCTGGGGGAAGATTGCGCCCGAGCGGCTTCGCCTGCTGCCGGCGCCGCTCGTTGCCGTGGTCGCGACCTCGGCGCTGGCCTGGGTCCTGGCCCTGCCGGTCAAATACGTCTCCGTGCCCCCCAACCTTCTGGACGCGGTCAGCTTCATCTCCCCCGCCGGCTTCGGCGAGATCTTCCACGGGCCCCTGTTCACCGCCGCGCTCGCCATCGCCTTCATCGCCAGCGCCGAGACGCTGCTGAGCGCGGCGGCGGTCGACAAGATGCACAGCGGACCGAGGACGAAGTACGACCAGGAGCTGATTGCCCAGGGCATCGGCAACAGCCTGTGCGGCATCCTCGGCACCCTGCCGATGACCGGGGTCATCGCCCGCAGCGGCGTGAACGTCACGGCGGGAGCGAAAACGCGGACGTCGGCGTTCCTGCACGGAGTTTGGCTGCTGGTTTTCGCCGGCGTGTTCAGCGGCCTTCTCGAACGCATTCCGCTCGCCGCGCTTGCCGGCATCCTCGTGGTCGTCGGCATTAAGCTCATCGACCCCGGGCATATCCGCCACTTGAGCAAATACGGCCGCGGGGAGGTGTTCGTCTACTGGCTGACGCTGGCCACCATCGTCGCCACCGACCTGCTCGACGGCGTGCTCATGGGCATCGGCTTTGCGTTTGCCAAGCTGCTGTATTCCCTGCTGCATCTCGACATCGCCATCGCCATCGACCACAAGGAGAAGCGTGCGGCGCTGAAGCTGCACGGCGCCGCGACCTTCATCCAGCTTCCCAACCTTGCCAAGGCGCTGGAGAAGGTGCCGCTGAGCTACGAGTTGCACGCCAACATCCACGACCTCAACTACATCGACCACGCCTGCCTTGAGCTTCTGGAAACCTGGGAAGAGGAGCACAAGGCGACCGGTGGCCGGCTGATCGTGGAGTGGGAGGCTCTGAGCGGCCGGTTGCGGCGCCAGCGCACGGTGCACGCGGCCGTGCCGGCAACGGTGGAGCGCCCGGCCTCCATCTCCTGAGGCTGGCCCCGAACGCGTTTCCGGGCATCCTCTCCGCGCGCAGCAGGCTGCTGCGGGCGAGGGGATGCCCGTCCTCATCCGACCGCACCCCACGGCACCCCCCCCCCGCAATCCCCCGAGACGACTGGACGCCGCCGCCTCGGGCGTAGCCAGCCGCCGCCGGGAAAAAAACCGGCATCCGGTCGCCCTCGCCCGCCCCGGGGCGTAAACCGCTTGTTTGTAGACAGGGCCAACCCGCTTGGGGTATACGAGCCCAATCGTAAAGCAAACAGAAGCTGAGGGTGTTGTGTCGCTCATGACAGCGTCAATACGCGCCGCCTTCTGAGGCCGTCTCTCTTTTCTGTTTCGTTCTTCCTGTCTGACATCTGAACGCGGCCGGGACGCCTGCCGGTGCCCCGTCACGCGAGGAGTTTGCCAGTGGCAAATGTCGTTAGCGGTTCCCAGGCTCTTCGACTTGGCGCGCTGAATGTCGGCGCGGAGTTCAACACCCCTTCGGTGTACACGTCGGGCACGGGCGCGTACTTCCTGCTGCCCACGGCCTATACTGCCTTGAGCGGGTCGGGTTTCAGTCCGCAAGGTCCGGGCGAGGTGCCGACGGATGGCACCATTGCCGGCTGGGCGAAGTACAGCTACGACGGAACGTCGCACTACACCTTCTCCGGCCTGCCCAACGTGCCGGTCGCCACCTGGACCGACGCCGTCGAGGATAACGACGCCACCGGGTTGCTGACGGCGGCGCTGTCCGGCGACGACGACATTACCGGCGGCGCCCTGGCCGACGAGTTGTGGGGCTTTAACGGCGACGATGACCTGGATGGCGCCGGCGGCAACGACACCCTGCGCGGCGACGCCGGCAACGACGACCTCGACGGCGGCGCCGGCGCCGACGCCATGGCCGGCGGCGCAGACGACGACACCTACGTCGTCGACAACGTCGGCGACCGGGTCGCGGAAGCTCCGAGCGAAGGCGACGCTGACACGGTCGAGAGCTCCATCGCCTATACCCTGGGCGCCAACGTCGAGAACCTGGAGCTGACCGGCACCGCTGCGATCAACGGCGCCGGCAACGGCGACGCCAACGCACTGACGGGCAATGTGGCCGCGAACGTGCTGGCCGGCGGAGCCGGGGCCGACACCCTTGTCGGCAACGAGGGCAACGATACCCTCAACGGCGGCGCCGGTGTTGACGCCATGACCGGCGGCGCCGGCAACGACACCTACGTCGTCGACAACGACTTCGATAGCGTGACCGAGGACGACGAGCCGACCTCTGGCACCGACGCGGTGCTGAGCTCGGTGACGCACACCCTCGCCGACAACGTCGAGACCCTGACGCTGACCGGAACCGGGGCGATCAACGCCACCGGTAACGGCCTCCTCAACAGGCTTACCGGTAATGCGGCCGCCAACACGCTCGACGGCAAGGCGGGCGCCGATACCATGGCGGGCGGCGCCGGCAACGACGTCTACGTCGTCGACGACGAGGACGACACCGTCACCGAGGCCGCCAATGCCGGTACCGACACGGTGCAGAGCGCCGTCGAATTCAGGCTAGGCGCCAACGTCGAAAACCTGACGCTCACCGGCAGCGCCGCCATCAACGGTACCGGCAACACGCTGGCCAACATCCTCGTCGGCAACACCGGCCAGAACACCCTCAACGGCGGCGCCGGCGCCGACAGGATGTTCGGGGGCGGCGGCGACGACACCTACTTCATCGATAGCACGGGCGACCGCGCCGTGGAGATCCCGGGCGGCGGCCAAGACGTTGTCATGAGCTCGGTGTCCCAAGTCCTCGGAGAGGATATTGAGGACCTGACGCTCACCGGCACCTCCGCCATCAACGGCACCGGCAATACCTCCGCCAACACGCTCACCGGCAACCCCGCCGCGAATACGCTGGCGGGCGGCAACGGCGATGACACCCTCAACGGCATTGCCGGCAACGACACCCTCCGCGGCGATGCCGGCAACGACACCCTCGACGGCGGCCTGGGCGCCGACGCCATGGCCGGCGGCGCCGACAACGACACCTACCACGTCGACAATGTCGGCGACCGGGTGACCGAGGGTGAGGGCGCCGGCTCCGGCACTGACAGCGTCACCAGCACGATCGCCTACACCCTCGGCGCCAACCTTGAAAACCTGACGCTCAGCGGCACCGCCGCTAACGGCACCGGCAACACAGCCGACAACACCCTGACCGGCAACAGCGGCGCGAACGTTCTCAACGGCCTTGCGGGCGTCGACACGATGGCGGGCGGGGACGGCAACGACACCTACCGGGTCGACGACGCCTTGGATGCGGTCAGCGAGGAGACGGACGAAGGCACCGACACGGTCGAGAGTGCGGTGACCTACACGATCGTCGACGCCGACGTTGAAAACCTCACCCTGACCGGCAACCAGAACATCGACGGCACCGGCAACGCGTCCACCAACGTCCTGACCGGCAACAGCGGGGCGAACATCCTCAACGGCCTCGCCGGCATCGACACCATGACGGGCGGTGACGGCAACGACACCCTCGACGGCGGCGCCGACGCCGATGCCATGGCCGGCGGGGCCGGCAACGACACCTACGTCGTCGACATGCTCGGTGAGACGGTGACCGAAGTGGCGGGCGAGGGCACCGCCGATACGGTGCAGAGCTCGGTCAACCACATCCTCGCCGCCAACGTCGAGAACCTGACGCTCACCGGCGCGGCCGAAATCGACGGTACCGGCAACGGCCTCAACAACACCATCGTGGGCAACCCGATGGCAAACGTCCTCACCGGCGGCGCCGGGGTGGACACCCTGAGCGGCGGGGCCGGCCATGACCAGCTGGACGGTGGAGCCGGCGGCGACACCATGTCCGGCGGTGCCGACAACGATATTTACGTCGTCGATGACATCGGCGACACGGTGAGCGAGGACGCGAACGCCGGCGACGACAGCGTTACCAGCTCTGTCGACTACATCCTGGGCGATAACGTCGAACACCTGACCCTCACCGGAACTGCCGCCAACGGCACCGGCAACGGGCTCAGCAACATGATAACCGGCAACGCCGAGGCGAACGCGCTCTCCGGCGGCGGCGGCGCAGACAGTCTCGATGGCGGTCTCGAGGACGATGTCCTAAGCGGCGGCGCCGACAATGACGGCATTATTGGCGGCGATGGCGACGATACCATCAACGGCGGAGCGGGCGACGACGTCATGGAGGGCGGCGCAGGCGCCGACACGTTCCTGTTCGCTCTCGGCTTCGGCGAGGACACCATCAGCGGCTGGGAGGCTGGCGACAAGATCTCGCTCGATGCTAATCTTGCAGCCGCAGACTTCGACTATCTCGACAGCAACGCGAGCTTGGCGCTCGATGACCTCGATGATCCTGTTGCCGTCTCCGGCGGGAACACGACCATTACCTTCGACGGCGGCGACGTCCTGACGGTCGACGCTGTCGATCTCGACACGAACGACTTCCTGTTCGCCTAGTCCGGCCACGGGCTTCACGAGAGGGAGGCGGCGCCTCGGCGCCGCCTCCAGCCCGCGCCACCGGTCGTACGGTTCCACCAGGGCCCGTAGAAGACTTCCACCTCCAAGTCGACCATCCCGCCCTTCACCCCGCACGTCACCCGCGGGCCTGTTCCGGGGGTCGTGCGTCCGTGGGGACGCTTTGTCAGTCAGGTGGGAGTCCTGGCCATGTGAAGTCACTGCGCATGAAGCCGAAGGTAACTGCGTCGCCGTGAGGCGGGGTGGGGAGCAACCGGAGGCGAACGGGTGGCCCGTAGGAGAACGAACCCGATCCGGCGGTCTGTGACGGCGAGCCGGTAGCGTGCTGGAGGTTCTGCAGAAGCGGAAAGTTGAAGGTGGTCATGGTATGCGGGTGATGTGTGAGTCACCGATCCTGATCAGAGGAAGCACACCATGACCGAGCGGAAAGGTAAGGGCGAAGGCATTGACGTGAAAGCGCTGTTGGCGGGTGACGAGGGGTTCATTCGCACGGTGGTGCAAGCAGTGCTGCAGGAGATGTTGGAAGCGGAGATGACGGAGGCGGTTGGTGCCGCCAAAGGCGAGCGGACGGCGGCACGGCTGGCGTATCGCGCGGGCTATTACGGCCGGACGCTGATGACGCGGGTGGGCAAGCTGGAGCTGCGGGTGCCGCAGGACCGGGCTGGGCGGTTCTCGACCGAGCTGTTTGCGCGCTATCAGCGCTCGGAGCGGGCGCTGGTGGGGGCGTTGGCGGAGATGTACGTCCAGGGGGTGTCCACCCGGAAGAGCCTGCCCTCGGGCTTGTCCCGAGGGTCAAGGCGATCACCGAGAAGCTGTGCGGCCACGGCTTTTCCGCCTCGTCGATCAGCGCCATCAACAAGACGCTGGACGAGAGCCTGGCGCAGTTCGCCTCCCGCCGGCTGGCGGAGCCCTTCCCCTACCTGATCCTCGACGCCCGGTACGAGAAGGTGCGCGAGGCCGGGGTGATCGCCAGCCAGGCGGTGATGATCGCCATCGGCATCGACTGGGACTGCCGCCGCCAGGTCCTGGCGTCGAGCTGGCCAACCGCGAGAGCCGGTCGAGCTGGCGCGACTTCCTCCTCGGCCTGCGCCAGCGCGGGCTGTCCGGCATCGAGTTCGTCGTCGCCGACGACCATGCGGGCCTCAGGGCGGCGATCCGCGAGGTCCTCCCCGAAGCCGCCTATCAGCGCTGTTACGTGCACTTCCTGCGCAACGCCCTCGACTACGTGCCGCGGAAGAGCCTGCCCACGGGCTTGACACGTGGGTCGACGACGACTGCCTGCAGGAGCTGCGCTGGATTGAAGCCTGTCCTCGGGCCGGCCTTGGGCCGGACCCGTGGAACCAGCGCGATCTCGCCGAAGCGCGCGCCGATCTTGCCGCCTGGATCGGGAAATGGCAGGGCAAATACCCCAGGCTGGTCGGCTGGGTGGAAGAGAACATCGAGGAAACGCTGAGCTTCTACCGGCTGCCGCGCCAGCACCACAAGCACCTGAAAAGCACCAACATGCTGGAGCGGCTGAACGAAGAGATCAAGCGCCGCACCCACGTTGTTCGCATCTTCCCCAACGCCGAGAGCTGCCTCAGGCTGGTCCGCGCGCTTTGCGTCGAGACCCACGAGAACTGGCTCAAGACTCACCGTTACCTGAATATGGACTACCTGCGGGAGCTCAAGAAGGAGGCGCTGCGCCAGGCGGCATGAGAAACACCTGTGGACAACGCTGCCGCGTTCCCCACAGGCGCAACCACAGCCGCAGCCATGACCAACTTGCTGAACTTGACGCACACCACTGCAATTTCCAGTTACCGGATCGGCAAACGACGCGCGGGCTTGGCGGCGTGCTCGTTTCCCATCGCAACCGCACGCCGGCGTTCGCCCATCTCGCCGGCGAAGGATCACGGGGTCACGGGCGCGCGGCGGGAACTTGGCCGCCGGGGGCAACGTTATCTCCCTGTACCGCAAATAAGGGAGATGGAGCGATGGTCACCACCGTCGGCACCGAAAGCAATCTCGTCGACACCCTGAACAACCTGATCGAGCTCGACTACGACGCCATCGAGGCGTACGACGCCGCCATCGACCGGCTGGACAGCGCCGAATACAAGGCGCGGCTAAAAGAGTTTCGCGACGATCACGCCCGCCACACCCGCGACCTCGGCGCGGCGGTGAAGGAACTCGGCGGCAAGCCGGCGCAGCAAGGCGGCGCGAAGAGCCTGCTCACCCGTGGCAAGGTGATGATGGCCGACCTTCTGGGCGACGGCGCCATCCTCCAGGCGATGAAGTCCAACGAGGACGACACCAACACCGCCTACGAGCGCGCGGTGAAGGCCGCCGAGGGCACGCCCGCGGCCGCGACCGCGCTGCAGTCGGGCCTCGCGGACGAGCGGCGCCACCGCGCCTGGATCGAGCAGGCGCTGTCCGCCCGCTGACGCCGTTGCCGCTAAGAGGCCGCACCAAGCCACGTCGGGTCGTGCCGGTTCTCCCGGCGCGACCGGTCGCCCGCTCGGCCCGCCCGTCCTTTGCTCAACCCGCGCCGCGCTCCGCCAGCCTTCGCGCGCCTCCTGCCTGCCGGAGCGCGCCTCTGCAGAGGCCGCGGACCAGCGCCGGTGCGCGCATTGCATCGGCCTCAGCGGTAGGCCGTTCTTTTGCTCGCCGTGCGGCCGCGCCCCACGGGCCACAAAGCGCAACCGCCGCGGATGCGCGTGGCGGTCCGGCGGGGCGCGCTTGGCCCTGCGTCTTGACGCCCCTGTTCTGCTTGCTTGCCTGCCTCACCTCCGTCTAGTCCGACCGCATCCGCATTTCAGCAGGAACACGCCGCCAAGGGATGTGACCGCGGTCACTGCGCGATCGCGGACGGCGGGATAATCTGCAACGGTCACATCGGCCTGCTGGCGAATGCCGGCAGGGCACGCGGCGCCGACTCCTCGGCCCGGCTCGTAACCGACGAGGATGTAGACTGAAGGTTCCGCTCGGACGGGTCGTGCGCGGACAGCCGGCTCGGCTGCATCCGGGCGCTGGCGATGGCGATGGGCTACGCTGCGCGCGCACGGGCCGGCGCTCGGGTGGGAGGCCGTAAACAAGCCCGGGCAACCCGGGACCTGCGCGCGCATGGGTGGGGAAGCCAGAGGCCGGAGACGGGCCCGCGCGGCTCGGGCCTGCGGGCGCGGGGGCAGCCGGCGCGTTGACACGGGGCAGCATGGGCGTTCGCCAGCGGCGGTCGAAAAGCCCCGGCGGCGGGGGCCGCCGACGCCTCAGGGGCGGCCTGGAAGCCTTGGGGCCGCCCTCAGCGCATGGCGAACAGCTCCTGGTGGAAGCGCGCCTCGACCGGGAAGCCCTGGGCGGCGAAGTCCTGGCGCAACACCGCGCCGAAGCCCGTGGGGCCGCAGAACCACAGGCTCGCCTCGCGCGAGCCCGGCACCAGCGCGCGGATCCGTTCGCCGGTGAGCCGGCCGTCGCGGGCGTCGATGAGGACGTGCAGACGCACGCCGGCGGCCTCGGCGTCGGCCGCGAGCTTGCCCAGGGCTTCGGCGTCGTGCTCGGCGGTGGTGTGGAACAGGTGGACCTCTTGCCCGGCCGCCGCCGGCTCGCGACGGCGCAGCTCGGCCAGGTGCTTCATCCTGGCGATGAACGGGGTGATGCCGATGCCGCCGCCGACCCAGATCTGCCGCGGGCAGTCGTCGTCGAAGGTGAAGCAGCCGTAAGGGCCCTCGACGGTGATCTCCTGGCCCACCTTCAGCGTCTGCGCCAGCCTGCGGGTGTAGTCGCCGAGCTCCTTGGCGATGAAGGTGATGCGCCGGTCGGTTTCGCTCCAGGCCGAGGCGATGGTGAAGGGGTGCGGGCCCTCGGCGGCATCGGCGGTGGCGAACGCAAACTGCCCGGCCCGGTGCCCAGGCCAGCCCTTGGGCAGGTCGATCGCCGCCTCGATCACGTGCACCCCGGGGTAGCGATGCAGTTCGGCGATGCGGCCCGTCACCCGCCTCGCCGCCCCCACCCGTCTGAGCAGAACGACGAACGCGGCATACGCCCCGTAGCCGAGCAGCACCGCCATCACGAGCCCCAGCGGCGTGGCCCAGCTGCCGAAGCGCATGAGCACGACGGTGTGGAACACCAGGACCAGGTAGACCGCGGCGAGCAGGCGGTGGGTCTTGTAGAATAGCCGGTAGGGGACGCTCTGGATCAGCGCCACGGCGATGAGCAGCACCGCCGCGTAGAACGCCCACTCGCCCAGGCTCTCCGCCGGCTCGCGCAGGCCGCGCAAGGCTTGCGCAACCGGGTTTTCCGGGCCGCCGCGAGGCCCGCGCATCGGCCGCTCCAGCCAGCCCAGGTCCACCGCCCACTTCGGCCCCTTCGCCCACAACCAGTGGACGATCGCCAGAACCAGGGCGCCGATCCCCAGCCACTTGTGCAGCCGGTACATCTTGTCGAGCCCGCCCAGCCACCGCTCCGGCCAGCGCGGCCGCAGCGCCAGGATCATGGCGAGGCTCATGCAGCCCATGGCCAGCACGCCGGTGGCCTGGACCATGGAGCCGCGCAGGGGAAAGAACCCGCGGGCCGCCAACACCTGCGGGTCGGCGGCAAGCCACAGCGCCGCCAGAAGCGCCAGCGCCGCACAGAAGGCCAGCTTGATGGTCCGCATTCAACCTTACCAGCCAATGACGCAGAATAGCCGGCAAGCTTCCGCCGCCTCTCCTATACTAGCGGAACTTGACCGGCTCACGAAGGAGACGTGGGCGCGTCCCTGGCGTTGCCGCAGAAAAATCAGCGGGAGCTACATGTATTGCGGCGCAGTGACCCGCCGCATCGACCAGCAACATGAGTATTGTAGTCAATGATAAAATTAGGGAAGAACCGATGATGAAGGAGGCTACTCCCCCGCTCCACTCAATATATTTTTCCAAAATAATACATGCCGGAACATGCACGACATAGCAAAATAGCGACATGCTGCCAGCCTTGCAAACTATCTTTACAATCGCAGAGTCAACTTGATTGCATAAGATCCTCGAAAATATATGGTAGATCATAGTCATCACGAAGACCAGATACGACACGTAAACGATGACGTTGCTTTTGGGTGCGCCCAATGCCCCATATGCGAGCGCCGCGATGAGGAACACGCCAAACGAGTATTGCCACGGCAGTTGCAACATCATCGATCTTTGCTTTACGCCAAACATCTCCATGCTCACGTGAGCCAACGCCATGCCCCACAAGCCACACAGGACAATCCAAGCATTCTGTCCGACGCGGTAGCCGACAGCAGTCACCGCTGAAAATGCTAGCAGCGAGACAACGAGAGAAAGAGCCTTGCGTTGGAGAAGGTACAGAATGAGCGGCGAGATGCAGAAGAGGTAACCTATGCCGAGAAGGACATCGTATGGAACGCCCTCAGGATAACTCAGCAGAAATACCCTGACTAAATAATCTTGGACGGCGCCATCAGGCGGAGGCAACATCTGGAAGACGTGCCCAGCCAAGACGGCACTGCAGAAAAACAGAATAAGCCGAATACCTCTCAGAACAAGATGCCTAGACGACTTATATCTATTCGCGCAAAAACTGCTGAAAGCAAACTTACGTATAGTCACTCCCGCCATAAAAACGAACCCGCCAGACGATACCGTGAAAAAATTATCCCGCAGAAGTATGACGTATGGATCGTCTTGAGAAAAAACTGCGGAGTGGTAAAGTATCATAAGGACAATTAGCGAGCCCCGCACGAAGTCAATGCCGAGGTTCCGCGGTCGGCCTTTCGGTGCTGCGCGGTCAACGTCTGCTATGTCGATGTTGTTCTGCGACATGCGGAGTCTTTCCGCCGGAGGGACCCAGGGCCACCCTTCTAACGAAGGGCGCGTTCAGGAGATTACAGGGTCAAGGGCCACCCCCACGATGGCCTGCGGCGACAGCTTACACGACGGAAGGCAGTTGTCAGCAATGCAAGGGCGCTACGGCCAAAGTCGGACGTCCGCGCAGGTTGCCCAAGCCCACGTCCGTCCATAAAACCGGCGACAACAAGACACACACCGGGAGACGGGGATGACCGCCGACGGCTGGATTGCGCTTGCCGTGCTGGCCGCCGCGGTGGTCGCCTTTGCGACCGACCGGTTCCGCGCCGACGCCATCGCCCTGGCCGTCCTCCTCGCCCTCGCCGTTTCCGGGGTGGTGAGCGCGAACGAGGCCATCGCCGGCTTCGCCGACCCGTCGGTGCTGATGATCGGCGGCCTGTTCATCGTCGGCGAGGCGCTGGTCACGACCGGCGTCGCCACCGGCCTCGGCACGTGGCTCGCCGGTGTCGGCCGCGGCAGCCAAACCCGGCTGATCGTGCTGCTGATGGCGGTGGTCGGCGCCGTCGGCGCGTTCATGAGCTCGACCGGCATCGTCGCCATGTTCATCCCGGTGGTCCTCGGCCTGGTGGCCAAGACCGGCGCCAGCCGCTCGGCGCTGATGATGCCGCTGTCGGTGGCGGCGCTGATCAGCGGCCTCCTGACGCTGATCGCGACCGCGCCGAACCTTGTGGTCAGCGCCGCGCTGTCGGGCCGCGGGCTCGAGCCGTTCGGCTTTTTCGAGCTGACCCCGATAGGGCTCGCCATCCTGATCGTCGCGGTGGTCTACATGACCACCGTCGGCCGCAGGCTGCTGGACCGCCCGGAGCCGCGGCCGGAACGCGCCGAGGTCTCGGCCGACGAGCTGCTGGCCAAGTACAAGCTCACCGGCCGGTTCCGGGTGCTGCGCATCCACTGGGGCTCGGCGCTGGCCGGGCGGACGGTGGCGGAAAGCGGCATCCGCTCGCGCTACGGCGTCACCCTGGTCGCCTCCATCCGCCCGCGCGGCGACGGCTTCGTCGTGCGCCCGGCGCTGTCGGAAACCGCCATGCGTCCGGGCGATCTGATCATCGTCGTCGGCGAAGCCGAGGCGGTGGAGGCATTCGTCGCGGCGGAAGCCCTGGAGGAGGCGCCGGTGGGCGAACGGCTGCGGGTCGCCGCCCGCCAGGAGCTGGGGCTGGCCGAGGTGATGCTCGCCCCCGACGCGCCGCTGATCGGCAAGACCCTGCGCCAGGCCGGCTTTCGCAAGCGCCGCGGCCTTGCCGTGGTCGGCATCCGCCACGCCGGCGAGGTGATCGAGGGCAACCTGATCGACACGCCGCTGCGCTTCGGCGACCTGATCCTGGTGGTCCGCGACTGGGGCCGGATCGCCGGCCTGCAGGAGCACCCCGGCGAGTTCGTGGTCATGCGCCTGCCCCAGGAGGTGAAGTTCGTGGCCCCGGCGCGGCCCAGGGCGCCGGTCGCCATCGCCATCCTTGTGCTGATGGCGGCGGTGATGACCTTCGGCCTGTTGCCGAACGTGATCGCGGTCCTGGCCGCGGCTTTGGCGGTGCTCGTCACCGGCTGCGTCCCGGCCAAGGGCGTCTACCGCAGTATCGGCTGGTCGACGCTGGTGCTGATCGCCGGCATGCTGCCGATGGCGACCGCCCTGGAGAAGACCGGGGTCACCGAGCTGATGGCCTCGGGCCTCACCCAGGTGCTCGCCGGCACCGGCGCCTACGGCATGCTCAGCGTCCTGTTCCTGATCACCGCAGCCCTCGGCCTGTTCATCTCCAACACCGCCACCGCGGTTTTGATCGCCCCGGTCGCCATAACCACCGCCCAGACGCTTGGCGTCTCCACCCACGCCTTCGCCGTCACCGTGGCGGTCGCCTGCTCCTGCGCCTTCGCCACGCCGGTCTCCTCACCGGTCAACACCCTGGTGCTGGAACCGGGGCGCTACCGCTTCAACGACTTCGTCAAGGTCGGTGTCCCGCTCCTCTTTCTCAGCCTGATCGTCACGGTCGTCATGGTGGCGGCGCTCTACCCGCTGACGCCGCGCTGACGCCGCGCTGACGCCCGGGGGGCATTGACTGCGGGCTGCTGCCGCCGACGAATGGCTCTTCCGGGTCGAGTTCCGCCGCAGTCGTATCCGCTGTCTCGGCGGGTCCGGCTTCGCCTCGACCCGCCCCGCCCTACGGCCACGTCGCCCGCCGTTGGTAGGTCTACAGCACCGCCAGGGTCTCCTCGATCCAGGCCCGGTGCCGGCGCTCGTCGGCGAGCCCCCGCTCGAGCACCGGAACCGCCGCAGTTTCGATGTCCTGGTGCTTGAGCGCCCGCTCGTAGGCGGTGTTGGTGTCGTCCTCGTTCGACTTCATCGCCTTGAGGATCGCCTTGTCGCCGAGCAGGGCGCCCATGGCCACCTTGCCCTGGGTCAGCATGCTCTTCAGCCCGGCTCCGGCCGAGGGGGCGCCGCCGAGACGGGCGATCAGGTCGCGAAGCTCGGTGACGTGCCGGTCGTGGTCGGCCTTGAACTCCTGAAGCGTCTGCCTGAAGCCGCTGTCGTCGATCCGCGAGATCGCCGCCTGGTAGGCGGCGATGGCGTCCTGATCCAGCGCCATCAAGTCGCCCAGCAAATTGATGAAACCCCGCTCGGTTCCGACCGTGGTTACCATCGTCTGGCCTCCTTGAAAAAGCCGACGGGCCGGCTCGGGTCCGGCCGGCCCCGCGGCGGATCCTGGCGATACCGGCGTTACGCGCCCTTGCGCTTCTGCGCCTCCTGAAGCTTCTTCACGTCCTCGTCGATGTCTTCGCGCTCGCCTTCGGCCTGGTCGGTTTGCAGCGGAGCCATCGGCGCGTCGCTCAGGCCCTGGCTTTCCTCCTCCCGGCCGCCCTCCGGCTTGTCCTGCTGCTGCGGCAGATCCTTGTCACGCTCGGTCATCTCGTCACTCCTTCTGGTGAACCGGCGGCAGCCGCCGCCCTCAAGAAACGCTCTGTCCGTATCGTTGCCGCCCCTACCACGCCTCGCCGGCCGCCGCAGGGAGCTGGGGTCGCGAGCGGCGGTTGCGCCACAGGGCGTAGCCCAGCACGCCGGCGGCGAGCGCCGCGCCGGCCGCGGCGAAGGCCTTCGCCGGCGATGCCGAGGGGGCGGTGTGGGGCCAGCCTCCCGAAACCTCGGCACGCCCGCCGACGGGCGCCAGAAGGTTGCCGCGGCTCTCCGCCTCCGGCCGGTCCTGGAAGTGGTCGCGGTCGATCATCGCCGCGATCTGCCGCTCGATCGCAACCGGCGCCACGGGGTGCAGCGCCTCGTGAACGATCGCCATGGCATGGCCGGCGCCGCCGGCGTAGGCCGCCGGCCTCGGGCGGTCGGCGACGTCGAGAATGGTTCGGGCCACTTCTTCGGCCGGATACACCGGGTTCATCGGCTTGATCGCCCGCCCCGAGTAGTTGGCGGCGCTGGCGAACAACGGCGTGTCGGTGGAGGCCGGCATCACCGTGCAGACGCGGACGCCGGGCGCATCCTCCAGCGCCAGTTCCATCCGCACCCCCTCTGAGATGGCGCGGACCGCGAACTTGCTGCCGACATACGCGGACGCCAGCGGCTGCGGCATGTGGGCGATCATCGAGGCGACGTTGATGACGATGCCGTAGCCCTGGGAGCGGAACCGCGGCAGCGCCGCGCGCATGCCGTGGACGCAGCCGAAGACGTTGGTTTCGAACACCCGCCGGTAGAGCTCCATCGGCACGTCTTCGATGCGGCCGAAGGCCGTCACCCCGGCGTTGTTCACCCAGACGTCGATCCGGCCGAAGGCCTCCGTCGCGCGTGCCGCCAGCGCCTCGACCGCTTCGGCGGAGGTCACGTCGGTGGGAACCGCCAGCGCCTCGCCGCCCAGCCGTCGGCACTCGGCTGCGGCCTCCTCCAGCGCCTGTTCGCGGCGAGCGGCCAGGACGACGGCATCGCCGCGCTCGGCAAAGGCGTGGGCGGTCGCGAGGCCGATCCCGCTGGAAGCGCCGGTTATCACGATCACGCGCTGCGCCATCCGCTCGCTCCTCTTCCCGTGCCCGGTGAGGACAGAACGGCGAACCTGCGCTTGCGGTTCCCGGGCTTGCGGGCTGCCGCAGCAGGCGCCGGCGACGCGTCAGAAGTCGGTGCGCCTCAGGCGCGCGCGCAGTAAAAGGCGCAGATGCTGCTCTCGACGTTCCTGCCGGCCTGCGGCTTCGCCCTGATCCACATCTTCATCGGCAGGCTGGGCTTCTTCGACGTGGTGCCGCGGAGCCGGTGGCTGTCCGCCGCCGGCGGTGTCGCCGTGGCCTACGTGTTCCTGCACATCCTGCCGGAGCTCGCCGCCCACCAACGCATCTTCGCCGAGGGACTGGACGCCTCGCCGGCGACGGCCGAGGCGCTGGTCTATCTGACCGCGCTGGCCGGCTTATCGGTGTTCTACGGACTGGAGCGGCGTGCGGCGGTCTATCGGGCGCGGCGGGCCCAGCCACGCCGGGGCGGAGCGGCCGGCGAGGAGGAGCGGATCTTCTGGCTGCACATCGGCTCCTTCGGCCTTTACAACCTTCTCATCGGCTACCTGCTGCTGCACCGCGAGGAGACGGGGGCGTGGTCGCTCGCGGCCTACTTCGTCGCCATGGCGCTCCACTTCGTCACCAGCGACTTCGGCCTCAGGCTGGACCACCAGCAACGCTATGATCGGGTCGTTCGCTGGGTCCTGGTCGCCGCCGTCCTCATCGGCTGGGGCCTGGGCGCGGCAACCACGATCCCGCCCGTGGCGATCGGCTTCGCCTTCGCCTTCCTCGCCGGAGCGGTGGTGCTGAACGTGCTGAAGGAGGAACTGCCGGAGCACCGGCAAAGCCGGTTCTGGCCTTTTCTTCTGGGCGCCGGCGGCTATGCCGCGGTTCTCCTGGCCGGCTGATAATGCCGCCTGTCCGGCGCGCGCGCGCCCCGCGTGGCCGCGCCGGGTGTCCACGCGAGGGTGTCACGCCGGCGGCGACCGCCTGATCGGCAGCCTCCGCCCGGCGCGAGAGACCGCTCTACTTCTTCAGATACATTCCACGCACCTCGGCGAGGCTCTCGCTGATGCGCTTGTTGATGATCTCGGTGGCGTCGCGGTTGGCCTGCACCACCATCTCGGCCAGCTCCTTCATGTTGGCCAGCGCCCGCTCGAACGCGGCCTTGGCGATCTCCTGCTGCTTCGCCATCATCTCTTCGGGCTTCTTCTGCGCCGCCACCTCGCGCGACATCGCCGCGGCGTCTTCCATCGCCTGCTTGAAGATCTCGGCCTGGCGCGCCATGACCGCCTGCATGCCTTCGAAGGCGCGGCGGTTGGCCTCGGTCAGGGCCTCGATGTTGCGGCTGTAGCCCTGCATCATCGCGTTCACGTCGACGCCGGGCATCTGCACGCCCGCCATCAGCTTCGACAGGTCCATCGGCATGAACGGATTGTTTGGTTGGTTGACCATCTTGGAACCCTCTCCTCCCGGGCGTTGAAAGCGAGGATACTAGACCCCCCGCGCCGCGGCGCACAACGAAAGCCTTGCGGCACCCGGAAGGGCCAGGACGCGAGCTACGCCTTGTAGTCCAGGCCGAGGTCGCGGTAGTAGGCGGGATCCTCGCTCCAGCGGCCCTGCACCCGGACGAACAGGAACAGGTGCACCCGGCAGCCGAGCAGCCGTTCCAGCTCGCTGCGGGCGCCGGCGCCGATGCGGCCCAGCCGGCCGCCCTTGGCGCCGATGACGATGCCCTTCTGCCCCTCGCGCTCGACGTTGATGATTTGGCGAATCTCGACGCTGCCGTCGGCCCGCTCGCTCCAGCTCTCAGTCTCCACCGAGACGGCGTAGGGAAGCTCCTGGCCGAGCGCCAGGAACAACTGCTCGCGGGTGATCTCGGTGGCGAACGTGCGCTCGGGAAGATCCGAGATCTGGTCCTCGGGAAACAGCCAGGGCCCCTCGGGGAGCCGGCGGGCCAGCCGGTCGACCAGGTCGGCCGTGCCATCGCCGCCGAGGGCGGAGATCATGAAGACGTCGCTGAAGGCGCCGGTCCGGCTGAGGACCTCGGTGATGCGGAGAAGCTCCGGCTTGGCGACGAGGTCGATCTTGTTCAGCGCCAGGACCGCCGGCCGCTTGGCCGTCTTCAGCCGGTCGACGATCCGCATCGGCTCGCCGTCGATCCTGCGGCTCGCGTCCACCACCAGCACCACCTCGTCGGCGTCGCTGGCCCCGCTCCAGGCGGCCGCGACCATCGCCCGCTCCAGGCGCTTGCGCGGCTGGAAGATGCCGGGGGTGTCGACGAGGATGATCTGGGTGTCGCCGCGGCTGGTGATGCCCAGCACGCGGAAGCGGGTCGTCTGCTGCTTCGGGGTGACGATGCTGACCTTGGCGCCGACGATGGCGTTGACCAGGGTGGACTTGCCGGCGTTGGGCGCGCCGATGACGGCGACGAAGCCGCAGCGCCCCAACCGTCCGCTCAGCCGCTCGCTCGGCCGTCCGCCCGAACGGCCGGCAGACTGGCCGGCACGATCCGGATCAGCGGCTGGTTCGTCCGCCACCGGCGCCCTCCTTGTGGAGGCTGGCGAGCAGCCGCTCCGCTGCCGCCTGCTCGGCGCTCCGCTTCGACGGACCGTCGGCGAGGACGCCGGCGATGCCGGGCAGCGACACCTCGATGGAGAACTCGGGCGCATGCGGTGGACCGCGGCGATCGACCTCGCGGTAAAGCGGGAGACCGATGCCGCGCGCCTGGGCCCACTCCTGCAGCTCGGTCTTCGCGTCCTTGGGCGGCGTCTGCGCCTCGCTGATCGGCTCCGACCAGTTCGCCGCGATGAACGCGGCCGCCGCCTCGAGCCCGCCGTCCAGGTAGAGCGCGCCGATGATGGCCTCCAGCGTGTCGGCGAGGATGCCGGGACTGCTGGTGCCGCCGGCATCGCGCTCGCTGCGGGAAGCCACGATCCACGGGCTGAGCTCCAGGCGCATCGCCACCAGGCTCAGCGCCGGCCGGCTGACCACGGCGGCATGGCGCTGGGCGAGGGCGCCCTCGCTTTCGTCCGGGAAGCGGCGGTAGAGCAGGTCGGCGATGACCAGGCCGAGGACCCGGTCGCCCAGGAACTCGAGGCGCTCGTTGCAGACGGTGGTCTCGGGATCGGCGCCGCGGGCGCTGGCGTGGGTCAGCGCCAGGGAGAGCAGCGACGGGTCGCGGAACCGGTGGCCGATGCTCTCTTCCACGGCCGCCGGCCCGACGCTCTCGGCCCGTCGCCGGGCGTTCATTGGATGCCCGAGAACAGCCGGCTGAAGCGCACCGTGCTGAACCATTCCCACAGCCGAAGCGGGCTGCCGTCGATGGAGAAGAAGATGAACTCGGCGCGGCCGACCAGGTTCTCCAGCGGCACGTAGCCCACCTCGCCGAGGAAGCGGCTGTCGCGGGAGCTGTCGCGGTTGTCGCCCATGGCGAAGAAGTGCCCGGGCGGCACCTTGTAGACGCCGGTGTTGTCGTAGGGGCCGGCGTCGGTCATCTCAATGATGGAGTGGCTGACCCCGTTGGGCAGGGTTTCGCGGTAGAGCTGGACACTGCGGCCGGCGCCGTTGCCGCCGGGAACGGTGTAGCTGCCTGCCGGCGTCCGTTCGACGGCCTTGCCGTTGATGTGGACGATGCCGCCCCTGAGCTGGATCTCGTCGCCCGGCAGGCCGATGATGCGCTTGATGTAGTCGGTTTTGTTGTCGGACGGCAGCTTGAACACGACCACGTCGCCGCGCTCGGGCTCCCCGCCGAGGATGCGCCCGGAGATCAGCGGCAGGCCGAACGGCAGCGAGTAGCGGCTGTAGCCGTACGGGTACTTGGAGACGAACAGGTAGTCGCCGACCAGCAGGGTCGGGATCATCGAGCCGGAGGGGATGTTGAACGGCTCGAAGGCGAAGGTGCGGATGACCACGGCGATGAGGACCGCGTAGAACACGGTCTTCAGCAGGTCGACGAGGCCGCCCGGTTTTGCGCGTGCGGCGGCGGAGGCGGGCTTGCCGGCTATCGCGCGCTTGTCCGCCTTGTCCCCGTTGCCCTTCACCGGCGTCACCACCTTCCATCCGGCCGGGCAATGCGGCCCTGGTCCGGCTGCTGCGGCAGCGCCGAGATGACGACGACAGCCTGCGCCATCGGGTACTCGTCGCTGAGCGAGACCTCGACCGAGGCCGTCATTCCGGCCGGGGTCAGCTTCTCCAGCCGCTCCTTGGCTCCTCCGGTCAGGGTCAGGAACGGCTTGCCCGAGGGCAGGTTGTCGACGCCGATGCCACGCCAGGCGACGCCGTCGCGAAAGCCGGTGCCCAGGGCCTTGGAACAGGCCTCCTTGGCGGCATAGCGCTGGGCGTAGCGGGCGGCGCGGGCGACGTGGCCGTCGCAGCGCGCCCGCTCGATGTCGGTGAACACCCGCTCGCAGAAGCGGTCGCCGAAGCGCTCCAGGGTCCGCTCGATCCGGCGGATATCGAGAAGGTCGGTGCCGACGCCGATGATCATAGCAGCGGCGCCCTCGGCGCCCTCGGCGCCGTCGCCCGGGCGTCGTCCATCAGGTCGCGCATTTCCGAGATCGCCGCCTCCAGCCCGCGGAAGATCGCCTCGCCGATGAGGAAGTGGCCGATGTTGAGCTCCACGATCAAAGGGATGGCGGCGATCGCTTCGACGGTGTCGTAGTTCAGGCCGTGGCCGGCATGGCACTCGATCCTGAATTCGTTGGCTCGGGCGGCGGCCTTGCGGATGCGGGCCACCTCGCGCTCACGCTCTTCGCCCTCGCTGTGGCAATAGCGGCCGGTGTGGAACTCGACGACGCCGGCGCCGATGGAGGCCGCGGCGTTCACCTGCTCCAGCGACGGCTCGATGAACAGGGAGACGCGGATCCCGGCGCGGCTGAGCTCGGTGACATAGCGGGCGAGATACTCGACCCCGGCGGCGACGTCGAGGCCGCCCTCGGTCGTGCGCTCCTCACGCCGCTCCGGCACCAGGCAAACGGCGTGGGGAAGGTGGCGAAGAGCGATCTCCAGCATATCCTCGGTGGCCGCCATCTCCAGGTTCAGCGGCGCATCGAGGATCCGGCGAAGCTGGACGATGTCCTCGTCGGAGATGTGGCGACGATCCTCGCGCAAATGCGCGGTAATGCCGTCGGCGCCGGCGGCGACGGCCAGCTTCGCCGCTCGCACCGGGTCCGGGTGGCGCCCGCCGCGGGCGTTGCGGATGGTGGCGACGTGGTCGATGTTCACGCCAAGACGAAGGTGACGGGCCATGTCCACCTGAGGGTTCAGCCGCCGGCGGGGCGGTCGCGGAGGGTTATAGGCTAGCCTGAGCGGTTTCTGTAGCGCCGAACGCGGGCGATGGCCACGGGCGGCAGCGGCCTAGCCGCGGGCGCGGTCGACCGAGTTGATCGCCGGCGTTGCCCGCAGGGCGGCGATGATGTCGGTCAGGTGTTTGACGTCGCGAACCTCGATGTCGATCAGCATGTCGAAGAATTCGGACGTGCGGTTGGTGAACTTGAGGTTGGTGATGTTCCCCTCGTTCTTGCCGATCACCGTCGTCAGGCTGCCGAGGCTGCCGGGGGCGTTGACGACGATGAGTTGCAGCCGGCTCATGTGCATCGCCGCCGCCGCGTCGTCCACGTCCCACGACACGTCGATCCAGCGCTCCGGGGCGTCGGCGAAGGCGGCCAGGCTGTCGCAGTCGATGGTGTGGATGGTCACGCCCTTGCCGGTGGTGACGACGCCAACGATGCGGTCGCCGGGCAAGGGATGGCAGCAGCCGGCGAAGTGCACCGCCATGCCAGGGATCAGGCCCTTGAGCGGAACGTTGAAGCCCTTCTTCGGAAGCTTCTTGCCGCGCCGGGCGAGCGGCATGACCTTCTCGTAGAAGCTCTGCTTCTTCCGCGCGCCGGGAAAGACGGTCTCGATGACCTGCCGGCCGGTGAGCAGCCCGGCGCCCACCTGGGCGCAGAGATCGTCGACGGTCGGCTGCTTGAAGTTCTTGAGCACTCCCTCCAGCGCCTTGTTGGAGTACTCGTAGCCCTCCTCCTTGAAGGCGCGGTCGAGGATCGAGCGGCCGAGCTGCAGATACTGCTCGCGCTCCTTGGAGCGGATGAACTTGCGGATCCGCGCCCGCGCCTTGCCGGTGACGACGAAGCGTTCCCAGGTCGGCGACGGCGTCTGCGCCCGCGAGGTGATGATCTCGACCTGGTCGCCATTCTGCAGCGCCGTGCGCAGCGGCATCAGCCGGCCGTTGATCTTGGCGCCGACGCACTTGTCGCCGACCTCGGAGTGGACGGCGTAGGCGAAATCGACCGGCGTCGCCCCCACCGGCAGGTTGATCAGGTCGCCCTTGGGGGTGAAGCAGAACACCTCGTCCTGGAACATCTCGAGCTTGGTGTGCTCGAGAAACTCCTCGGGGCCCACCGCATGCTCCAGGATCTCCAGCAGCTCGCGCAGCCAGCGGTACTGGCGGCCATTGGTGTGGCTGACGTGCTGCTTGTAGTGCCAGTGGGCCGCCACGCCCCGCTCGGCGACCGCATGCATCTCCCGGGTGCGGATCTGGATCTCGATCCGGTGCCCCTCGGGGCCCAGCACGGCGGTGTGCAACGAGCGGTAGCCGTTGGGTTTCGGCGTCGAGATGTAGTCCTTGAAGCGGCCGGGGATCACCGGATAGGCGTGATGGACGCTGCCCAGGGTCCGGTAGCAGTCGTCGACCGTCTCGACGATCACGCGAAACGCCATGATGTCGCAGAGCTGCTCGAAGCCGAGGTTGTTGCGCTGCATCTTCCGCCAGATGGAGAAGGCGGTCTTCTCCCGGCCGGCGACGTCGGCCTTGATGCCGCCGGCGCCGATGGTGGTCTGCAGCTCGTCGATGATCCGGGCGATGAGGTCGCCGCCCTGGTCGCGGAGGAAACTGAGCCGGGCCAGGATCGAGTCCCGCGCATGCGGGTTGATCTCGGCGAAGGCGAGATCTTCCAGCTCGTTCTTCATCTCCTGCATGCCGATGCGTTCGGCAAGCGGAGCATAGATGTCCATGGTCTCGTGGGCGATCCGCCGCCGCTTCTCCGGATCGCGGATGTGCCTGAGCGTGCGCATGTTGTGCAGCCGGTCGGCGAGCTTGACCAGGAGGACGCGGATGTCCTCCGACATCGCCAGCACCAGCTTGCGGAAGTTCTCCGCCTGCGACGCCCGTTCCGATTGCAGCTCGATGCGGGTGAGCTTGGTGACCCCGTCGACCAGCCGGGCGACCTCGTCGCCGAACAGGTAGCGGATCTCCTCGACGGTCGCCTGGGTGTCCTCGATGGTGTCGTGCAGCAGGCCGGTGACGATCGAGGCGGTGTCCAGCCGGTAGTCGGTGAGGATGCCGGCGACTTCGAGAGGATGCGAGAAATAGGGGTCGCCCGAGGCGCGGCGCTGGTTGCCGTGGGCCTTCATCGCGAAGACGTAGCCGCGGTTCAGCGCCTCCTCGTCAACGCACGGGTCGTATCCCTTGACGCGCTCGACCAGCTCGAATTGCCGGATCATGGCGGGGCCTGATTGTGGAGCCTGGGTTAGAACGGGCCGGGCTCCTCTCCTTCATCGGACTCGGCGGCGCCCCCCTCGTCGTCCTCCCCCTCTTCGTCCTCCGCCGCGTCGTCGTCCGCCGCATCGACGCTGCCGAGTTCGAGATCGAGGTCGTCGGCGATATCCTGGGCGGCGACGGCATCGTCCTCGAAATGCAGCTCGTCCTCGCTCATCACCTGATCGGCGCGGGCTTCGCCACGGGCCTCGCCCAGCTCCTCTGCCACCTCCTCGCTGATCGGCAGCAGGTCCATCTCTTCGCCTTCGGGCTCGTCCGCCTCGACAACCGTCTGCAAGCCGCGAATCAACCCGTTCTCCAGCTCCTTCAGATCGACCTTGGCCTCGGCGATCTCGCGCAGGGCCACGACGGCATTCTTGTCGTTGTCGCGGTCGAGCGTGAGCGGAGCGCCCGCGCCGATGTTTCTCCCCCGCTGCGCGGCCACCATGACCAACTCGAAGCGATTGGGAACCCTGGTTACGCAATCCTCAACGGTAACGCGCGCCATGCGGTCAAATCTCCCTCAGAGTAGACGTCCCTTGCTCGGTATCTTGCCGACAACACCGCCTCGACGCAATTACTCCGCCCGAGACGACGACATCAGCGGCCCAACACCTCGATTTCCTGCCCCGGCGGGAGCCTTGCGATCATCTCGGCCACCGTCAGCCCGCTCAGCGGATGCCTCCATGCCGGCGACAGCTCGGCCCACGGCAACAGCACGAACGCCCGCTCGCTCAGGCGTGGGTGGGGCACCTCCAGGCCGCCGGCGCCGCCGGCAATCACCGCGTCGCCGTAGGCGAGAAGGTCGAGATCGAGACTGCGCGCCGCGTTGCGCTCGCCCCTGACCCGGCCGAACGCCCCCTCCACCCGATGCAGACGTGACAGCAAATCCTCGGGCGCGTGCCCGGAACGAACCGCGATCACTCCGTTGATATAGTGTGGCTGGGCCGAGGGCGGCAGTGGCGGGCTGCGGTACCAGCGCGAGACGCGCACGATCTCGACGCCGTCGGCGCCGAGCAGGCGGAGCGCGGCGGCGAAGGAACCGGGGGGCGTGCCGAACCGGGGGCTCGCCAGGTTGGCGCCGATGGCCACGAAAATCTGCGGGAGGTCGGGGCTCATTGTCTTGCCAGGGGCCGGGGTTCGCCTTATGTACCTGAATAAGTTGAGGCCCTGCACGCAAAACAAGGGGCACAACAGCTCGCACCAGTGGCCTAATCGGCCGCACTGATCATGTGAAGGCGATGGCAGGATCGAACCGGATGTTATTTTATCCTCAAGAGCGCATTGGTTTGTTTATCGACGGATCGAACTTGTATGCCGCCGCCAAGGCGCTGGCCTTCGACATCGATTACAAGCGCCTTCTGGAGTTGTTCGCCGCAAAAGGCCACCTCATCCGCGCCTTCTATTACACGGCGCTGATCGAAGATCAGGAATATTCCCCCATCCGGCCGCTGATCGACTGGCTCGACTACAACGGCTACACGATGGTGACGAAGCCGACCAAGGAGTTCACCGACGCCTTCGGCCAGCGCAAGATCAAGGGCAACATGGACATCGAGCTGGCCATCGATGTCATGGAGATGGCCGAGCATCTCGACCACGTGGTCTTGTTCTCCGGTGACGGCGACTTCCGCCGGCTGGTGGAAGCCATTCAGCGGCGCGGGGTGCGGGTGACGGTGGTGAGCACCATCCGCTCGAAGCCGCCGATGGTTGCCGACGAGCTTCGCCGCCAGGCCGACAACTTCCTCGAACTCCTCGACCTGCAGCCGTCGATCCAGCGCATCCTCCCCGGCCGCGAGGACCGCAACGCCCCGGCGCAGGCGAATACGAACAACAATCCGCCCCAGGGGCCGATGTCGCTCCTCGAGGATGCCTGATCGGGGCGGGCCCCTCGCCCCACCGCCGCTCGGTCCCGATCCCGACTGCCCCATCTGTCCGAGGCTGCGCGCCCTCAGGCTGGAGTGCCGCACCGCTCATCCCGACTGGCACGCGGCGCCGGTCCCTTCGTTCGGCCCGCTCGATGCGCCGATTCTGATCGTCGGCCTCGCCCCCGGCCTGCGAGGGGCCAACCGAACGGGCCGGCCGTTCACCGGCGACTTCGCCGGCGTCCTCCTCTACGAGATCCTTCTCGCCACGGGCCTTGCCGCCGGCGTCTACAACGCCGACCCCGGTGACGGCTTGGTGCTCACCCACTGCCGCATCACCAACGCCGTGCGCTGCGTTCCCCCCGACAACAAGCCGGTCCGCACCGAGATCGAAGGCTGCCGCCGCTTCCTCGCCGCGGAGCTGGCAGCGATGACCCGGCTCTCCGCGATCCTCGCCTTGGGCAGCATCGCCCACGACGCGGTACTGGCCTGCTTCTCTCTCCGCCGCAGCGCCTTCCCGTTCGGGCACGGCGCCCGCCACGATCTGCCGGGCGGCTTGGCGCTGATCGACAGTTACCACTGCTCCCGGCTCAACACCAACACCGGCCGGCTGACGCCCGCGATGTTCCAGGCGGCGGTGGCCGAGGCCGCGGCGGCGGCGGGGGTGGCGAAAGGTTGTGAGTGGGCGGACTGACCGAGGCAGCGGACGATCAAGCGGATCTTCCCGGTGGATCAGCGTTTCCAGGCCATCATCCCTTACCGCGCCCCTTCTTCGGCCGCTGCGGCGTGGCGCTCGAACACGGCTTGCGCCGCCACCAGCCCGTTGATGGCGGCGGGAAAGCCGGCATAGACCGCCATCTGCATGACGATCTCGATGATCTCTTCCCGGCTTAGGCCGACGTTCAGCCCTGCGGCGACGTGCACCTCGAGTTGCGGTCGGGCGTGGCCCAGGGTGGTGAGGGCGGCGATCGTGGCGATCTCGCGCGACCGCAGGTCCAGCCCCGACCGCGCATAGATGTCGCCGAAGGGGAACTCGACCAGGTAACGCGCGAAATCGGGACAAATCTCCGCAAGCGCCGCCACCACCGCCTGGCCCTCGCGTCCATCGACGGCTTGAAGCATCTCCAGCCCGATAGCGTGGCGGTCGCGGCGGACCGGCTGGGCGGTCGGCTCTGCTCCCTGCCCCGAGCTGGTAGCGCCTGCGGTCGGTTCTGTCATGGGTAGTCTCTCCCAATCCTGCTGAAAGGCGGGCCCGCCAGGAGGCCGATCCCGGGCACCAGTGGCTGCGCCGGGCAGTGGCGGACGCGGTTGCCGCGGCTCCCGCCGACCGCCCGTGAAGCAGGCGGCGGACGCGGTCACCAGGCGATGAGCCGGCGGTCGCGAAAGAACCCGCCGCTCGGCCCGTCGTCCGCAAGGGTGCCGAGCCAGTAGGCCGTGTCGGCAGCCTCCTCTGGGGTTCGCGGCGCGCCGGCGCCACCCATGCGGGTGCGGACCCATCCCGGGCACATGGCGTTGACCTTGACCGCCTCCGGCAGTTCGCGCGCGAGCCGCACCGTAAGCGCGTTCAGTGCCGCCTTGGTCACGCCGTAGACGCCGGGTCCGTCGAGCCCTTCGGCGAACGAGCCCCAGCCGGACGAGACGTTGACGATCCGCCCATATCCTCGTTCCGCCATCGCCGGCGCCAGGCCGCGCGCCACCCTCAGCGGCCCCATCACGTTCACCGCGAAGCTCGCAGCCACGTCCGCCCAAGGCATGTCCAGGAGCGTTCCCTCGGGCAAGATCCCGGCGTTGTTGACGAGGACGGAAACCTGCGCCGCCGCCCCGTCAAGCTCGGCCAGGGCGGCTTCGACGCTGGCCTCTTCGCCGACGTCCAGGCGAAGCGCCCGGACGTCGAGGCTCTCAGCTCGCAACCGGGAGGCTTCCGCCTCTCCGGCCGCAAGGTCGCGCGCCGCCAGCAGGACGGAGTGTCCTTCCTTGGCGAAGCGTTCGACGATCGCAAGGCCGATACCGCGGTTGCCGCCGGTGACGAGGACCCGAGACTTCGCCGCCATTGCTATCCTCCTACCTGCGATCCGACCGCCTTGGCAAAGCGCCCGAGCCGCCAGGGCCGCATCGTCCGTGCTGAGAAGGCTGGGAGATGTCCCTCGCCGGACCGGGCGTCAAGCGGCCAGAGGACCGATCAGGCGAGGCGACGGCGGCGTCCGCCGATAGAGCGGTTTGTGATCGGGTTGACGCACCAGCACCCGCGCCACCGAACCAGTTCCCGTCCTCTCCAGCCTCTCATCCGTCACCCCCGGACTTGTTCCGGGGGTCCACGGAAGGCGTGGATGGCCGCAACAAGTGCGGCCATGACGTCCAGAACGACATCATCGCCCGTGGCGTTCGGTGCAGGTGCGGCTACCCGCGCTCGTGCAGCAGCCGGGATTTCTGCCGTTGCCAGTCGCGGTCCTTGATCGCCGCGCGCTTGTCGGCCTTCTGCTTGCCCTTGGCCAGGGCCAAGGAAACTTTCGCCATGCCCCTTTGGTTGAAGTAGATCGCAAGCGGGATCAGCGTCATGCCCTCGCGGCGGATGGCGATGATCAGCTTGGCGATCTCGCGCCGGCGCATGAGCAGCTTGCGCGGGCGCCGCGGCTCGTGGCCGAAGATCTTGCCGGCCTCGTACTCCGGGATGTGCGCATTGAACAGGTAGAGTTCGCCGCCCTTGTCGCCGGCGTAGGCCTCGGTGATGGAGCCATGGCCGCGGCGCAGCGACTTCACCTCGGTGCCGGCCAGGGCGACGCCGGCCTCGAACTTCTCGTCGATGGCGTAGTCGTGGCGGGCGCGCCGGTTCTGGGCGACGGTCCCGCTGGCGATCAGGCTCCTTTTCTTGTCCTTCCCGGCCACGGGACCCTACATGCCCGGAAGGGTCAATTGACGAGCCCGGCGGCGCGCATTGCGTTCTCGACGAGCTTCCTGCTGGGATCGCCGATCGGCTGCAGCGGCAGGCGCACCTCCGGCGCGCACTTGCCGAGCAGGCTGGCCGCGTACTTCACCGGGATCGGGTTGCTTTCGCAGAACATCGCCGCGTGCAGCGGTTGGAGCTCGTCCCTGAGCCGGCTGGCGGAGGCGACGTCGCCGTCGCGCCAGGCCTTCTGCATCCGCGCGCAGGCGGCCGGGGCGACGTTGGCGGACACCGAGATGCAGCCGTGACCGCCAGCGGCGAGGAACGGCAGCGCCGTCGCGTCCTCGCCGGAGAGCTGACAAAAGTCGGCGCCGATGGCGAGCCGGGTGCGGATGGGCCGGGTGAGGTCGGCGGTGGCGTCCTTGACGCCGATGATCCGCGGCAACTCCGCAAGCCTGGCCATGGTTTCGACGCTCATGTCGATCACGCAGCGCCCGGGGATGTTGTAAATGATGATCGGCACCCCGCTTGCATCGTGGATCGCCTTGAAGTGGCGGTAGAGCCCCTCCTGCCCCGGCTTGTTGTAATAGGGTGTGACGATCAGCACTGCGTCGGCGCCGGCCTTTTCGGCATGCTGTGTCAGCGCGATGGCCTCGGCGGTGGAGTTGGAGCCGGTGCCGGCGATCACCGGGGCGCGGCCGGCGGCGGCGGCGACGCAGGTCTCGACCACATGGCGATGCTCGTCATGGGACAGCGTCGGCGATTCCCCGGTGGTGCCGCAGGCCACGAAGCCGTCGGTGCCTTCCTCGAGATGCCATTCGATCAACGACCGGTACGCAGCCTCGTCAAACGATTCTTCCCTAAATGGGGTAATTAGCGCTACGATCGAGCCCTTGAACATGCGCCATCTCCAGGATGCAGGTTGCG